>NZ_CP151273.1:2435182-3043978 GCF_038237375.1 Alcaligenes sp. SDU_A2
CGGCGTATGCATAGGGATATTCTTCGGTGCCATACCGGGAATTTCCGGCATTATGGCCATCGCCATCGTCCTGCCGCTGACCTTTTACGTCGATCCGGTCATCGGCATCGTCATGCTGCTGGCTATCTACAAAGCCGGTATCTATGGTGGCTCCATTTCGGCCATCCTGATCAATACGCCGGGCGCTGCCGCCTCGTTCCTGACAGCCCAGGATGGCCATGCCCTGGCCAGAGCCGGCAAGGCCGGCAAGGCCTTGACTATGGCGCTGTACGCCTCGGTTACGGGCGAAGCACTGGCAACCCTGGTCCTGATCTTTGTTGCCGCCCCGATTTCGGTACTCTCGCTGCAGGCCGGTCCGATCGAAAAAGTCTTTCTGCTGATCTTTGCCTTTACCGTCGTCGGTTCAATGACGGGCGAATCTATTACCCGCGGCATGCTCTCGTGCTGCCTGGGCATGCTGTTCGCCATGGTCGGCATGTCACCCATTACCGGAGCAAGCCGCTTTACCTTCGACATTCCTGCCCTGATGAGCGGGTTTACCTTCCTGCCCGTATTGATGGGCGTGCTGGTCATGCCGGAAGTCATCGAAGCCGTCAAGCGTCGCCGGGCCTCGCCATTGCCCCTAAGCAGCTCCACTTCCAGCAATCCGGATGACAAACGAGTGACTTGGCCAGAGTTCCGCTCGGTGCTGGGCACGATTCTGAAATCCACTGGCATAGGCACCTTTATTGGAGCACTGCCGGGGCTAGGTTCCAGCGCCGCCGCTTTTATGGCGTACGGAGAGGCCAAACGCTCTTCCAAAAACCCTGACGAATTCGGCAAGGGTTCCTTACACGGCGTGGCCGCTGCCGAGTCGGCCAACAATGCCGTGTGCGCATCCAGCATGATCCCGATGTTGACACTGAGCATTCCCGGCGACGATGTGACCGCCTTGCTAATGGGTGCCTTTCTGATTCACGGCATTACACCCGGCCCCACGATCTTTTACGAACATACTGACGTTATATACGGGATCTTCGCCGGCTTTCTGATCACCGACCTATTTTTGCTGATTATTGCGCGGGCCGGCTTCCGTTTCTGGACACGCTTGGCCTCGGTGCCCAGCTACTACATTTTCCCCTGCGTGACGGTCTTTGCCTTCTTCGGAGCCTATACCGTGAACCAGGAAATGTACGACATTTTCCTGCTGATTGCCTTCACCATCCTGGGCTGCAGCATGCGTCGCCTAGGCCTGAGCGCAGCGGCCTTCATCATCGGTTTTATCCTGACGCCGCTGCTGGAGCAGAACCTGGACCAGGCTATCACTATTGTAGGCACGGACTACGGCATGCTGGCCCGGTCGCCCATGGTCTGGGTATTTGTGGCACTGAGCCTGTTCTCGGTGTACTCCGCGCTGCGCTTGCAACGGAAGAGCCGCAACCGACGCACGGCCATCCATCCTCACGAAGAAACACAGGCCCGAGCCTGAGCCCATTTACTAAAACGGGAGGGCCATGACCCGCCCATTACGGAGACAAAACCATGAGACACCTACGCATTTCCATCCTGGCCCTTAGCACTGCTGCAGCCACCGTAATTGCCACAAGCGCCGCTGCTGCCGACTACCCCAGCAAGCCCATCAACGTCATTGTGCCCTGGGGCGCAGGCGGCGATTCGGACCTGACAACACGGCTATGGGCCGATGCAATGGAGCAGGAACTGGGCAAACCTGTCGTAGTCATCAATAAAGCCGGTGGCGGCGGTGTCATCGGCACCACCTTTGTCGCCAACAGCAAGAAGGATGGCTACACCTTGATCAACGCAGGCCTGAGCAATATACAAGTCACCCCGAACTTCAGCAAAACCCCATACGACATCGACAGCTTCGAACCTGTGGTCAAGCTGTCCTCGGTGCCGTTCGGCATTCTGGTGCCGGCCGACAGTCCTTATAAAACCTTTCAGGACTTTATTGCCGCCGCCAAGACCGGCTCCCTGACTCAGGGCTCCTGGGGAGCCGCCTCCTCAGGCACCGTGCTGGCCAGCATTGTGGCCGATCAGGCAGGCTATACCGTCAGATATGTACACGGCAACACCACAGCCGAATCCATGGTGGACTTGATAGGCGGTCACATCGATTCAGCCGTGTCCTTTCCACCCGCCTTCGGCCCCCACGTCAAATCCGGGCGTGCCCGCCTGCTAGTCTTGAATCAGGCCATGGACGAATACCCGGGTGTACCGACTTTCGCAGACTTCGGGATCAAAGGCTCATTCGAGGGCTGGTCAGGTATCTATGCGCCCAAGGGCACGCCTAAAGAAGCCGTCGACACACTGATCGCGGCCACCGCCAAGGTCATGGCTAAACCGGACGTTCAGGCTGCCTACGCCAATATGGGGGCAAATGTGGATTTTCGCAGTGGCCCTGCCTGGATACAGGAAACACGCGAAACCTATGACCTGATGAAAAACGCCGCCACAAAAATGAAGCAATAAACTCACCCCTACTCATAGTCACAAAAACCGGCCTGTTCGCAAGCCGCAAGGACCCTTTTGCGCCTTAAATCATGAATATTGAACGCTATCACTCCAACCAACGCATGAGCCAGATCGTTGCCTGTGGCCCCACCGTTTACCTGGCCGGCCAAGTGGCGCAAGATCCCTCTCAGGATATCGAAGGACAGACCCGCCAGGTTCTGGCCCAGATCGAAACTTTGCTGACGCAGGCAGGCAGCCATAGGTCACAGTTGCTGACCGTGACCATCTGGCTGGCAGACATTCAGGATTTCCAGCACATGAACAAAATCTGGGATGCCTGGGTAGATACGGCTAACCCGCCTGCACGCGCTTGTGTTCAGTCCCCTCTGGCCAGATCGGAGCTAAAGGTAGAAATGCAGGTGACGGCCCTGCGCCATATTCCAGGCCAAACATCTTCCCACATGGCCACAGCCGGAGCCTGACCATGAGCGACAGCCTGCATGTAGGCGTCATCGGCGCGGGCATAATTGGTCTGGCCACCGCACTCTGGTTACAGCGCGCGGGGTGTCGGGTGACGCTGCTCGATCAGCAGGAGCCCGGTGAAGGCACCTCATCGGGCAACGCTGGCGTATTCGCTGACTATGCACGGGTTCCCTTCGCCAGCATGGCACAACTGAAACAACTGCCCAGCCAATTGCTGGATCGTCAAAGCCCGCTGTCGATACAGGCCAGCTACCTTCCCCGGCTGCTGCCTTTCGGCCTGCGTTTCATAAAGTCCTGCGGGCCGGAACAGTTTCTGGCCGGATGCCGGGCAATGGCACAGTTGCAGCGCACCACGCTGCACGACGATCATATCCTGCTGGATGCCACCCATGCACATGATCTGATCCGGCATAAGGGTGCGCTGGCCTTGTGCTCGACCGAGCAAGGCTTGCAGCAAGCCAGGCAAGGCCACCTGAAACTACGCGCCGAGCTGGGCACTGAAATTGTGATGCTAAGCCGCCGGGAAGCGGCCGACTTGGAGCCCGCCTTGGGCGATTTCCATGCGGGTGGCGTCTACTACCCCAACACACGTTTCACCGTCAGCCCCCTGGCCCTGAGCCGACGCTACGCGGCACACTTTATCTTGAACGGCGGCCGCCTCATCCGGACCAAGGCAAACCGACTGTCGCCCGAGCCACAATCCTGCCTCGTAAACGCAGGTGATCAAGACCTGCGCTTTGATCACATCGTCATTTGCAGCGGCGTGGCCAGCGCAAACATGACGGCTGCTCTGGGAGCCCACATTCCACTGGCCAGCGAACGCGGCTATCACCTGATGCTGGATGACTCCGATATTACTTTGCAACGCCCCATCGTCTGGCTGGACAAGGCCACGTTTCTAACACCGATGCAAGATGGCATACGCGTGGCCGGCACGGCCGAATTTGCGCACGATACTGCCCCGCCCAATCCGGCACGCAGCGCCTTGATGAGACAGACCGCCCAAACCATGCTCGGACACATGCCCAATGTGCTCTCGAGCTGGGTCGGCAGTCGCCCGTCCACCCCCGATTCACTGCCGGTCATCGGACGTTTGCCGGGGCAGCAGCGTGTATGGGTCGCATTTGGCCACGGCCATCTGGGTTTGACGCTATCCTCAGTCACAGGCCGCCTGATCAGCGAAAGCCTGCTGGCCGGCCGCGAACTGCCCGAAATCGCCCCCTATTCCCCCTCCCGATTCACCAGCAGTACTGGAACAAGGACCCGCACACCATGATTCTCAATGGCGGATACAACTACTACGGCATCCCGCTGGGCGTGATCTCGCTGGACTCGCGTTTTCCTAAACCACCCAATCACATCAAACACGCCGCCAGCTTTGACTTTCCCATCTTGTACAAGACCGTCAAAGGGGCCACTGTCGCCCGGTTGATCAAAGAACGCGATCCAGCCCTACTGGCACCATTTCTGGACGCCGCCCGCGAACTTGAACAAGAAGGCGTCAAGGCTATTACCGGCAGCTGTGGGTTTCTGGCGCTATATCAAAAAGAAATCGCAGCAGCCGTATCGATCCCGGTTTTTATGTCCAGCCTGATTCAGGTGCCTTTGGTGTCCCGCATGCTGGGCGCAGATCGCGCCGTAGGAGTCGTGGTGGCCGATCAGCACTCACTGACCAGGGAGCACCTGCACGGTGTGGGCATTAGCGACGAGCCTATCGCCATTGCCGGCATGCAAGATCAACCGCAGTTTCGCGACGTGATCCTGCAAGCCCAACGCAATGATCTGGATATGGAACGATTTGCCCTTGAGCTTGACCAAGTGGTCGATGCCCTGCTAGCTGAACACGCCAACGTGGGAGCACTGGTCCTGGAATGCACAGACCTGTCACACTTCGCCCTCGCTCTGCAGGCCCGCACGGGCCTGCCAGTGTTTGACCTGAGCAGCCTGAGCCGCATGGTCGTGGCAACGACGGGACCATGAGGCTCAGGCCCGCATCAGCCCCTGGCGCACCAGCAGTTGCTTGAGGTCAGCCACTAGCTTGACGGCTTTGGCATCCAAGTTGCGCTGACCTTTCAAGCTGGCCCCATCGTTATCGGGAACTCGGCCCGCAGTCCAGGCATCGCACAAGACGCGACGGATATCAACATCGCTACCGCCCCCCTTAACCATATACTGCAATACGAAATGCTCCGCTGCCGTCAATTGAGTATTGGCACTATCGTGCCAGCGATTATATTGGCCTATACCCTCGTGAATTTTGCTGCGCCACTCCAGCAAAGATGTAAAGCCAGCAAGCAAGCCTTGCGATGTCCACGCCCAAGACGTTTCATCATCTAACTCCATATTAAAACGACCAAAATTAAACATCGCCTCCAGTGCTGCCTGTGCCTTTTCGGGAGTCTGAACGCCGGGAACGAGCATCAAACGCTGAGCAAGCTCCACACCACTGATCGCATGTGGCCATGCTTGATGCAAAGTCTCCATAGCAGCTTGCAGCCCGACCTCATCAATATGGAGCGACTCACCCCGAGCCGTTCGATAGACACGTACTTGGTCATTAGAGCCATCATTTTTCTTAACTGGCTCGAAGTATCCTGCAAAACGAAGTTCGCCTAAGCGACTCATATCTGGACTATTCAATACTTCGCCTTCTCTACCAGCATGCACCAACATACTTTTGCGAAAATTACGCCCTACGGCGAAGTCCAGATACTGCTGACGCATCAAGCGATTACGACCAAAGGCTATCAGGCTATGATTAAGCTGAACATTTCTCCCGTACAAGTGACTACTTTCCAATCTAGGCTCAGAATCTCCTACATGTATAAGGCCAGCCTGTTGAGCTGCGTCGGCGAACTCGACGAAATAGCAGGGATTGTTAAAAGTTTCCAGATATTCGTGGGCGATGTAATAGTCGGTATGCGCCTTTAGCTGCTGCACGGCACTGAGCAAAGACGGACGCAAGGAATTGCCAGCGGCCAGACCATCAGACAGCAAGGTCAGCATCGCCTTGGCACTTTCGACCTTTTGATCTTCGTCGGCAAAATGGCTGTGCAGCAGCATGGCGTCGCGCACGATTTCACCAGCCTTCCAGCCAGGATAGGTGTTGTAGCTGATATAGGCCAAACCTTCAGGCGACAGATTTTCGCGACACACACGCAAAATATCCTGACGCACTTCGGGCGGCACCCAGCTGAACACGCCATGCACAATGATGTAATCGAACTGCCCGAATTCAGGCGTGATGTCGCTGATGCTCATGGCATGCAGTTGAACATTTTCCAGCCCCATGTGCCTGAGCAAAGCCTGTCCCTGCTCGATCTGCACCGATGACAGATCCACCCCGACAGCCTGAGCCTGCGGGTACAACGCGGCGAAAGGGATCAGGTTGCCGCCGGCTGCGCAACCCAATTCCAGCACCCGTGCATGGCGCAAGGGAACGGTCTGAATGCCATACAAAAAAGCCGCCGCCCGCAGATGTGCCGGAGCCGTGTATGAAAACGGATTGGACGTATAAGGGCGTTTGTCGTAAGCGTCTGCAATCTGTTGATCAAAATCGACAAGGGCTTCCACATTGGGCTCCGGCAATATGCAAAACAATCAGGATAGTCTGTGCATACCGCTTGCAAACCCATGATCAAACACCTAAAAAGCCCGGCTTTTCAACAAGAGCAACAGCAAACCAGCAAATTCGGACATATGTCAGCCGGGCACACTGCCCGTGCTTTCACAGCAGAAACTGAAACTCCGCGCTGTCGGACATGGCATCCCATTGGTCCTTGGCCAAAGCAGCACGGATGCGCGCCACGGCCTGACTGCGCAGTTGAGAAACACGGCCTTCGGTCACGCCCAGCACCAAGGCGATTTCTTTCTGATTCAGATCCTGCTCGAACTGCAGCGACAAAAGCAGCTTTTCGCGCTCTGGAAGCTGGTCTATGGCGCGGATCAAAGCCCCACGCAGGCCCTGCGAGGTCAGAAGGTTCAGCGGATTATCGAAGTAGGCCTGCTCGCGGGTCTCGTCTTCCAGAAACTCCAGGGCATCGGTTCCGCCATCCGAATGCCGGGTCAGATCTTCGTAGTGAATGACTTGCACACCCGCCGCTTCGTCCAGCAAAGCATGATACTGCTCCAGCTCCAATCCCAAGGCCTGCGCAATTTCCGATTCGGCCGGCTCACGCAGCAGTGACTGGCGTAAAGTATTGACGACGGTCTCGATCTGCTTGGCCTTGGAGCGCACGCTACGCGGTAGCCAGTCCTGGCTGCGCAACTCGTCCAACATGGCACCCCGGATACGCGTGACAGCATAAGTGTCGAACTGCGCCTCGGCCACCACCTGATAACGCCGCACCGCATCCAGCAATCCCATCATGCCGGCCTGCATCAAATCATCCAATTCCACACTGGATGGCAGGCGCGACACCAATTGGAGGGCCTGTCGGCGCACCAAAGGGGCATACTGCTCGACCAGGGCGTCTTCAGAACGGGGCATAGGCGGGCGCAAAATCCGGAGAATAATGATCACCTTATTCTGCCTGCCGCCTTGCCGGCACAGTCCGCAAATAAAGCGGACTTTCGCCATCTTATTCGCCCTTTATGCACGCAAGCCGGAAAAACCCACTAAAGAAGCGTCATTCCGTGCCGTAATCGTAACGATAAAGCTACAGGCGCCAATATCGACTCGATTGCGGGGGCCTGTCACCAGGCCCCATTCAGGAGAGATGTCATGATCAATCCGGTTTCATCACAAACGACGGCTTTGGCCCCCCTAGCCCCTCCAGCCGATCAGAACCCTGGCACTGCCCAGCCTTCGGCAGCAACCACGGTAACTCCGGTCGCCGAAAGCAATACGGACACACAACTGCAGCAACGCTGGCCTGACAAGCGCGAACCCGTGCCTGGCATGGTCAATACGCTAGACGACACACTGGAGCAGATCAATGATTCGCTGCAGGCCTGGTCTACCGGAATACGCTTTGATATGGACGACGAAGCCCAGCGCCTGGTGGTCTCCATCGTGGACAACAGCACCGGCGAGGTGCTGCGCACCGTTCCTTCGGATGCGGTCATACAGATCGCCAAAATGATTGTGCAGCTGCAAGGCAATACCGTCAGCGTCAAGGCATAAAACCAAACAAGCATCGAAACATCCCATAGACATGGGCTTTGCGCGCGACACAATCGCGACAAAATAAGACATTACAGGAGTATTGGACATGGCTATTTCTTCGATTGGCATCGGCTCCGGTCTGAAACTGGACGAGCTGCTCGCGAAGCTGCGCGCATCCGAAAGTGCGGCGTTGACCATCATCCAGAACCGCCAGCTTGAAAACGCCAACCGCATCTCTGCCTATGGCAAGCTGAAAAGCACTATCACCGCGCTGCAGACAGCCGGCAAAAGCCTGAACGACACTACCTTGTATGGTGCCGTCAAGGTCAACGCAAGCAGCGAGGCGATCACGGCCACGGGCAGCAATCAGGCGACCCCAGGCCAATACAACATTATTGTAGAAAATCTGGCTACCAAGCAGTCCCTGGCCACCAAGCGCATGGACTCGCGCGATAACCCTATTGGCCTTGACGGCAAACTGACTGTCACGCTGGAAAACGGCCAGGAACACACGCTGGATTTGCAGGGCAAGGACACCTCGTTGCAAGGCATCATGAAGGCCATCAATGCAGACTCCAAACTGGGTGTGTCGGCCACTATCATCAATACGGGCGATGCCACGCACCCTTACCAACTGGTGTTGACCGCCGCGGACACGGGCACCCAGGCTGCCGTCAAGACGATTTCCGTGCAAGGCAATAATGCCTTGAGCGACATGGTGGGCTTTCCGGCCTCGCAGCCAGATCCGGCTCAGCCTGCACGCGGAATGGATGTGCTGACCACTGCCGTCAACGCCAAAGCCAAGGTCAACGGCATCGAAATCACCAGCCAGAGCAACACCCTTAAAAATACCGTAGAAGGCCTGACGATCACGCTGAACAAAGCGGGGCCTGATCCGATCTCGCTGGACGTCACGCGCGACGACAGCATCCCGACCAAAGCCATCAAGGATTTTGTCACTGCTTACAATACGCTCAACAGCACCGTACGCTCGTTGACGACGTACGATGTGGAAAACAACAAAGGCTCACCCCTGACCGGCGACTCGATTTCGCGCCGCGCGCAGTCCAACCTGCGCTCTGCCTTGAGCTTTGCCACCAGCGAAGGGGACTTGCGCACGCTGTCGTCGATCGGCGTAACCGCCGATCCGAAAACCGGCGATCTGGTCGTGGACGACAAAAAGCTGGCGGCCTCTTTGCAAAACAATATGGACGATGTCCGGCGTTTGTTCGTGGGCGACCAGGCCATTGGCAACCGGGTCGTGAAAGCAGCGGACGAGTACGTCAAGAAAGAAGGTTTCATCGATAACGCCACCGAGGGTGCCGACAAAATCGGCAAGACCTTGGCAAAACAAGCCTTGGCTACTGCCGAGCGCATCGACAACAAGATCGAGGCCTACCGCAAACAATTCGTCCAACTGGACAAAATGGTCAACCAGATGCAAGGCATCAGCAGCTACTTGACCCAACAACTGTCTATGCTGGGCAATGCCGGCAAAAAATAAACACCCATGAGCTATCCTGCCCCTTCCCGTCGTTTCGGCCAGCAATCAGCCCGGGCCTATGCCCAGGTGGGCCTGGAAACCCAGGTCCTGAGCGCCAGCCCCGAACACCTGATTACCCTGTTGTTCAACGGTGCGCGCGCAGCCATCATGCAAGCACGCCTGCACATGGAAAACGGCAATATAGCGGGACGCGGGCAGGCTATCTCGAAAGCATTGGACATTGTGGACTCCGGCCTGAAAATGGCGGTAGACCAAGACAAAGGCGGCGATCTGGCCCGCAATCTAGTGGCGACTTACGACATTATTCTTTACAACCTCATGCAGGCCAACCTGCGCAACGACCCGGAAAAACTGGCGTTGGCCGAACGCATGCTGGTTGACATTGCCGACGCCTGGACAACCAGCGTCGACGCTCAACGGACCCAGGCTCCGGCCTGAGCCCAGGGCAGGCAGAATGGCAGCACCTCTGCACCCCCCACTCTTTTGCGCTTCACGCGCCTGGTACGAATATGAGCGAAACGCCTAGCCTGATCGTGGATCAATACGAAACCATTGCCGGCATCACACGCCACATGCTGGAACTGGCCCGCACTGCGCGCTGGGAAGATGTCCTGGAGCAGTCCGAAATCTATCAGCAAGCCGTAGAGCGGCTCAAGAACATGGAAGAGCTATCCGTGTCCGACAAGCAGGCCCGCCGCCAATTGCTGACGCAAATTCTGGAAAACGATGCCCAGATCCGTCATCTGGCCATGCCCGAATTGAGCCGGCTCGGTGCCTTGCTGGGTAATATGAAACGCCAGCAAACCGTACTGCAAGCCTACTACGCCCCCGGCGTCCATTCATGAGCATTGGCGGTCCATCCCCTTTGGGGACGCTGCTGATCCAGCGGCTGGACGCTGTGCTGGGCATAGGCACTTCCCAGCAAAGCAATATCGCCAACGGTGCCCGACCGGACGCCATCAGCCAGACGCCGGGCAGCACTCGCGTAGAGCGCCCGGAGAACAACCCCGGCCGCGACCCACGCCAAAGCGTCGATCACGTACGCGCTCAGTCCCAACACCAGACCTCGACGCCGCAGCGCACCCAGCATGGCCGCGTTCCGGTCGACCCCGCACTACTTAACAGCGGTCCCAATACCGCCAGCACGCCATCGGCCCCTACCACATTGGGGCGCACAGCCCAGTTTATTCTTGCTCTGCTGGAGCGCTTTCCCGACCGCGCCCCTCCGGCACAAGGCCGCCAGGCCTTACTGCCCGGCGAGCCGGAAACAGCGCCTTCACAACGCCCGGCTGCGGACACCTCCGGCACCGCGCGCCCCGGCCAGACACCCGCGCAAACTGGCGGATCATTGGCCCAGACACTGGCGCAGCAACGTCTGCCGCTGCCTGCGGGCGGCAGCCCTACCTCCGGCATCGCCCCACCAGGCGCACAGTCCCCGACACTGCAAGGCTCCGAAGCGGGTGCCGCGCTGGCACGCCACTTCGCCCAGGCCCTGCCCCACGCCCTGCAACACAGCGGCCTGTTCTACGAATCCCACCTGTCTGACCTGCATTTCGGACAACGCAACGCCGCCCAGTTGCAACAGGAACCCCAGAACGCCTTGCTCCGCCCGGCCGCCGCTTCCGAGCAGGCTGCCCCCGCTCCTTCCAGCACGACCAGCACGGCCCAGGCCGCACAAAGCGAACAGCCCCAGGCTCTACTGGTGCGCCAGCAACTGGATGTGCTGGCCAATCAAACCATCCAATGGCAAGGGCAGGCCTGGCCACAAACCGACATGGACTGGACCGTCCAGCGCCATGAAAGCAGTTCGGCCGACGAGCCCGAGCACTGGTCCAGCACGTTGCACCTGAATTTACCTACGCTGGGCCCGGTCACACTGCGACTCAATCTGCTGGACCAACAGTTGCTGGTCAATATCCAGGCCGGGCAATCCGCTCCTTACCTGGACGAGCACAGCATGCCGCTGCGCGAACGCCTGCAGGAACAGGGGCTGCATCTGAGCCAACTGCACATCCAGGCCGACGCTCCAGACGAAATGGACACCGCCCACCATGCCGGCTGACCAGTCCACTCATCGCCCGCAGGCCATCGCCCTGCGTTACGATCCACAGGACAGCGCCCCCCGCGTCGTTGCCAAAGGCTACGGCACGTTGGCCGAAAACATTTTGCGCACCGCGCGCGAACATGGCTTGTATGTCCACGAATCACCAGAACTGGTCGGCCTGCTGATGCAGGTAGACCTGGATCGACATGTCCCACCCCAGCTTTACCAGGCGGTAGCCGAACTGCTGGCGTGGCTATATGCGCTTGAACAAGGCCACCCCAAGGCCAAATCCGCCCTGCAGGCTCTGGAAAAAGACGCCACGCCTGATCGCCCTGTTCCATAAGGCAAGAAAAGCCCCTGTTTTTGGCGATAGATACCCTGCTTGGCCTTCGCCGCAAACCGTTACATTAAGCAAGCTGCCCGAATCTGCATGCGCAGCCCATTGTGATTATGTGACAAGCGAATATGTCGATCTCCAATCTTTCCAGCATTGAACACGTTCTGGCCCAGATGCGCGCCGTCGCTCAAGCAGCCGGGGTACCGGCCGCGCCTGCTCAAGCCGCTTCATCGCCCGACAAGGGCGGATTCGCCGCCGAGCTGGCTCGGTCGCTAAGCCGAGTGTCGCAGGCCCAGAGCGCCGCCAATGCCCAGGCCCAAGCGTTCCAGCTGGGCGAACCGGGCATCGCACTGAACGATGTGATGATAGACCTGCAAAAAGCCAGCATCGCGTTCCAAGCCACTGTGCAGATGCGCAACCGTCTGGTCGCCGCCTACCAGGAAGTGGCCAGCATGCCGGTCTAAGGCTGCGCCTTCTTTTTTGTCCAGCGGCAATCGCCTCTTTTTCTCACCGCCAGCCTGAGCCCGCCCTGATTTGAACTCCACTGATTCCATGCAGAACCCCGCATCTGCCTCACCGAGCTCACCCATGAGTCAGACAGCAGAAATGCTGAGCCGAATTCCTGGCTACGATACCTTGCGCGCCTTACCCAAGGTCGCCCTGATCGGCCTGGGGGCCGCCTTGATCGCGCTGGTCGTCGCACTACTGATGTGGAGCCGCAGCCCCTCCTATCAGGTATTGTTCTCCAACCTGGACGATCGGGACGGCGGTGCCATTGTCTCGGCACTGGGTCAGATGAATGTGCCCTACCAGTTCAACAGCACCGGCACGGCTTTGCTGGTGCCCAAGGAGCGCGTGCATGAAGCCCGCATGCAACTGGCCGCGCAAGGCCTGCCCCGCAGCGGCAATGCTGGTTTCGAACTGCTGGACCAAAGCCGTTTCGGAGCCAGTCAGTTCAACGAACAGGTTACCTACCAACGCGCGCTCGAAGGCGAGCTGGCCAACTCCATCAAGGCCGTACACGCTGTCCAGGAAGCGCGCGTACATCTGGCCATGCCCCGCGAAACACTATTCGTGCGCGACCGACAGTCCCCGACTGCCTCGGTGGTGGTGTCGCTCTACCCCGGCCGCAGCCTGACCGAAGGCCAGGTCGCCGCCATCAGTTGGCTTATTTCTTCCAGCGTGCCCAACCTGGCCGCCGACAAAGTCTCCATCATTGACCAGAATGGTCGCCTGCTGACCGCCCCCAGCGGCGAATCAGGTACAGACAGTCTGCAGCGCAACTTTGTCAACGACATTGAGTACAGAGCAGTACAACGCATTCTGACACTGCTCAACCCACTGGTCGGCGCAGGCAATGTACGCGCCCAAGTGACCGCCGAAGTCGATTTCTCGCGTCGCGAACAGACATCCGAAGTCTACAAGCCCAACCAGGCCCCCGGACAGGCCGCGGTGCGCAGCCAACAGACCAGCTCCACCTTGCAGCGCAACATGCCGCAAGCGCAAGGTGTGCCCGGCGCGCTCAGCAACCAGCCTCCGGCCAATGCCACCGCCAATATCGTCAATCCGCCCCAAAGTCAGGACAACCAGGGGCAAGAGAACCAGGCCCAGAACCCCAACAGTAATACAGCAGCCACCACCCCTGCTAACCCGAGCGACGACCCATCCCTGGTCACGCTGGCTGAACAGGCACGCTTGCTGCAAAGCGCCGGCAACGCCCGCAACGACGCCACCACCAACTACGAAGTCGATCGCACCATCAGTCACGTCAAAGGCCCGATGGGACAATTGAGCCGCCTGTCGGTCGCCGTCGTTGTCAATTACCGCAACAAAGACGACGCCAACACACCGCTGGAACAGGAAGAGCTGGATAAAATCCGTGATCTAGTCAAACAGGCCGTAGGCTATTCGGACGAACGTGGCGATACCCTCAGCGTGGTCAACGGCCTGTTCAACGAACAAGGCGATTCCGCTCCACCTTTCTGGAAGAATCCGGAATATCTAGAGATCGCCATGGATCTGATTAAGTACCTGGTTTTTGCCTTCATTCTGTTCATGGCCTGGCGCATCGTGGTCAACCCCATCATCCAGGGGCTGATCCAGGCCAAGGCCAACTCGGATGCCCGCGTCGAGCGCCAAAAAGAAGACAAAGCCCGCGAACAGGCAGCCCAAGAACGCGCTGCCGAAATGAACCGCTACGAAGATAATCTGAACACGGCACGCACCATGGCCCACAGCGATCCACGCGCGGTCGCCATGGTCTTGCGTTCCTGGCTGAGCAAAGAAGACAAAAATGAAAACGGCTAAAGCAGACGACAGCATCGAGCGCAGCGCCATCCTGATGATGTCGCTCGGTGAAGATGCGGCAGCCGAGGTGTTTCGTTACCTCTCGCCGCGCGAAGTGCAGCAACTGAGCACGGCCATGGCGTCGCTCAAGCAATTGACCCGTGCCGACATGGACGAGGCCCTGGAGAGTTTTCGGCAGGAAGCCGACCAGTTCATGGCCGTCACCCTGGACTCCAACGCCTACATCCGCTCGGTTCTGACCAAGGCCCTGGGTTCGGACCGCGCCGCCGGCCTGATCGAGGACATCCTGGAAGTGGGCGAAGGTGCCAGCAGCGGCATAGACGCGCTGAACTGGCTGGATGCTTCCAGCGTGGCCGAACTGATCGCCGACGAACACCCGCAGATCATCGCCACCATTCTGGTGCACCTGGAGCGCGACCGCGCCGCCGACATCCTGGGGCATATCCCCGAGCGGCTGCGCGATGACGTGGTGCTGCGCATTGCCACCTTCGGCGGCGTGCAGCCAGCAGCCCTGAACGAGCTGACCGAAGTGCTGAACTCCATGCTTTCGGGCCAGGGAGCCAAACGCAGCAAAATGGGCGGCCCGCGCACCGCCGCCGAAATGCTCAATTACATGAATGCCAGCACCGAAGAGTCCGTGCTGAACAGCCTGCGCACCATGGACGCAGATCTGACCCAGCGCATCGTGGACGAAATGTTTGTCTTCGAGAATCTGGCCGATATGGAAGACACGGCCATCCAGCTGCTGCTCAAAGAAATCGAAACATCCGCGCTGACCATTGCCTTGAAGGGCGCTCCCGAAGAACTGCGCGACAAGTTCTTTCGCAACATGTCCAACCGCGCGGCCGAAATGCTGCGCGAAGATATTGATGCGCAAGGTCCGATTCGCATGTCCAAGGTCGAGCAAGAGCAAAAAGCCATCGTGCAGGTCGCCCGCAGATTGGCCGAAAACGGCCAGATCACGCTGGGCGGCATGGGCGGGGACGAATATGTATAACGCGCCTGCCAAGCGCTGGCACAGGGGCATGTAAGTGTCGGGGCATCCCAAAGGCGCATCCGCCTACGCCGATCTGCAGGAAAGCTGGAGCCGCTGGCAGATGCAGGGGCTGGACGAACCTGCGCCGCAGCCAGAGCCGGTAGAACCCGAGTTCGAGCCGCCCAGCGAACAAGAGCTGCAACAACAGCTAGATGAGCTGCGAGCCCAGGCACAGGCGCAAGGACATCAAGAGGGATACCAGGCCGGGCACGAACAAGGGCATGCAGCCGGTCTGGCCGCCGGACAGGAAAGCGGTCATGCCCAAGGCTACGAGGCCGGCATGGCAGCGGGCCTGGCCCAAGCCCAGGAGCAGATTGCCGAACACGCGCAGGCGTTCATCGCCATCAACCACGCCTGCAGCCAGTCCATCGAAACATTGGACCAGGAAATCGGCCAGGCCCTGATCGGACTGGCAACCCGCATTGCCGAACATGTGCTGCGCAGCACCCTGAATGAGCAGCCTGAACGCATCAAGGATCTGGTGGCCGATGTATTGCGCGCCGATCCCGGCGATACCAGTGCACTGCTGCTGTCCTTGCATCCGGACGATATCGCCCTGGTGCGCGAGTACCTATCGGAAGAAGCCGAACAGCGTCCTTGGCGCTTGCAGCCCGATGCCACCTTGCAGCGCGGCGACTGCATAGTCCGCTCGGCCTACGGCGACATCGACGCGACGCTGGCCACCCGCTGGCAGCGCGCCCTGTCTGCCTTGGGCCTGAAACCGGACCAGAAGGACTAAGCGCCATGCCGCATCGTGCCTATTGTCCTTATGCCGATGCCCCCGATCGCTGGCGCGCCCAGTTGTTATCGGCTCAGCAGCGGGTCCAAGCCATTGAGCCCACCCTGCGCAGCGGCCGCGTCGTGCGCGCGACCGGCCTGGTGCTGGAAGCCACCGGCTTGAAGCTGGCGGTTGGGGCAGCCTGCAAAATCGAACTGTCTGCCGCTCAGGACATCTGGGCCGAAGCCGAAGTGGTGGGGTTTCAAGGCCAATCCCTGTACTTGATGCCGCTGGCCGACACCTCCGGCCTGCCGCCCGGCGCGCGCGTTGTTCCCGTGGAGCCCGATGTACAGCCGCCCGTGCCACTGCCCTGCTCCGAGCAGCCCGACACTCTGCCTGCCCAGGCGCGTTCGCGCCATGTGCCAGTCGGCATGGGTTTGCTGGGTCGGGTGGTCGATGGCAATGGACGCCCTTTGGACGGCCTGGGGCCGATTGACGCCGACGCGTCCGTCTCGCTGAACCATACCCCGCCCAATCCGCTCAATCGCAGCCCGATTGACACCGTGCTGGATGTCGGCGTGCGCGCTATCAACGGATTGCTGACCGTAGGACGAGGACAGCGCATGGGCCTGTTTGCCGGCTCTGGGGTGGGCAAGAGCGTATTGCTGGGCATGATGGCCCGCTATACCCAGGCCGATATCATCGTCGTGGGCCTGATCGGCGAACGAGGCCGCGAAGTCAAAGAGTTCATCGAACACAATCTGGGCCAGGACGGCTTGCAGCGTTCGGTCGTCGTGGCCGCGCCGGCCGATGTCTCGCCCTTGCTGCGATTGCAAGGCGCTGTCTACGCCACCCGCCTGGCGGAGTTCTTCCGCGACCAAGGCAAAAATGTACTGCTGATCATGGACTCGCTGACCCGCTATGCCATGGCGCAGCGGGAAATCGCCCTGGCCATCGGCGAACCGCCGGCCACCAAAGGCTATCCGCCGTCGGTCTTTGCCAAGCTACCCGCCCTGGTGGAGCGGGCCGGCAACGGCGAGCCCGATGCCCAAGGGCGCAGCGGCTCCATTACCGCGTTCTATACGGTACTGACCGAGGGGGACGATCAGCAAGACCCGATTGCAGACTCGGCCCGCGCCATTCTGGACGGCCACATCGTCCTGTCGCGCAGCCTGGCCGAAACCGGCCACTACCCGGCCATCGATATCGAAGCGTCCATCTCGCGGGTCATGTCGGCCATTGTGCAGCCCGAACAATACAGCATGGTGCACCGTTTCAAGGGCCTGCTCTCGAGCTATCAGCGCAACCGCGACCTGATCGCTGTGGGTGCCTACACCCGGGGCAACGATCCGCGCATCGACGAGGCCATCGAACGATACCCCTGGTTGGAAGCGTATCTGAAGCAAGGCATGCAGCAGCGCGTGGATGTCGAACGCGCATTTGACGAACTGAATGCGGTACTGAATCACGGACCATGACCATGAAATCCCATTCGTCCTTGAACACCTTGGTTGAGCTGACCCAAAACCAGGTGGACGAAGCCGGCCGCCAGCTTCAAGAGCTGAACAGCCAGCGCGAGAACGCCGCCACACAGCTGGACACACTGCAAAATTACCGGCAAGACTATGCCCAGCGCCTGCTCGATGCCGGACAAACCGGGCTGTCTATGGCGAACTATCACAATTTCCGGCGCTTTATCGCCACATTGGACGACGCCATTTCACAGCAAAATAAGATCATCCTGTCGCTGGAAGGCAAGATTCAAGAAGGACGCCAGCACTGGCATGCGCAACAGCAACGCCTGAATGCCTATGAAACCCTGATTGATCGTCGCCTGCTGGAACAGCAACGCCACCAACAACGGATGGATCAACGCGCCAGCGACGAAATCGCCGCCCGCCTGTTCGCCCGCAGCCAGACAGCCTATTGAGCACGCGTACGCCCATGACTTTGCCCACCCAACTGGTTCTGCCTGTAACGGTTCCTAGCGTCAAGGATAGTCCCGCCGTCAAGGACACCCATGCCAGCTCGACGTCCCAGCCCGCCGACAATACGTTTGCGACGCACCTACAAGCACGTCAGCAAGACATACAGACGTCGGCCCGCGCCAAACGCGATACCGAACCAGGCAAAACCACTATACAGACTCCTGCCGGCGACATACTCCCCGCAGACACAGAACACGATCTGGCCGCTTTGCTCGATACCGAGGAACCCCTCGCCCCGGAAACAGACGAAACAGATCAGAACTTGCCCAACCTGGCTCTTTCTATCCTGTCTGAAGTTCGGGCGCTACGCCAAGGCAGCGCACAAAGCGATGCGGCACCGACAGACACGTTGTCCGGCACCCCAAAAGCCGATCCGCGCCAACCTAGTCACGATCTGGTCGCGACGCTAAAGAAAATGGCCGATGCACCGCTTGTTCAGGCAAACACCGCTTCGCCGGGCAGCACGGATATTTCCTTGCCAAACAAAGCGGCCCCGGTCGATGTTCCCATTTTGCCCGGCATCGCCGATCCGGCCCCCCGTCCTGCACGGCCGGCCAGCGGCATCGGACAATGGGCGGGCGTACAAGCCCAAAATAATGGACAGCCTTTTGCCTTGCGGCCCGAGGCCCTTGCCGAGACCGCGCATGCCGTGACGCAAGAACCTCGTCTGACCGTGGAAACGCCCACAGCCACACTGGATACGGCAAGCTCGGTCCGTCTGCCCGTAATGCCAGCCAGCCAGCCGGCCATGGCCCCGCTGCCTGCCGCTGTTGCGCCGGTCCTACAAGCCAGCATTGCCACGCCCATACACTCCCCCGACTGGAGCGCCGCGCTTGGTCGACAGTTCATCTCTCTGGCTCAGCAGGCTCAGGGACAAATCCAAAGCGCCGATATTCGCCTGGACCCACCCGAACTGGGCCCTTTGCGCATTACTCTGCAAATCCAGGACGGCGTGGCCCATGCCATGATCACCTCGCCACACGCCCAGGTGCGCCACGCCATCGAGCAATCTTTGCAGCAGTTGCAACAGCAGTTTGCCGACAACGGCCTGTCCCTGGGACAGGCCGACGTGGGCGACCAGCATGCCTCGCATCAGCACTTCCAGGAGCAACTGGCTGCCCAGCGTCAGAATAACGGACAACCCGGCTTTAGCCTGGATACCGGTGCGCAGACGGCCATGACCCCCGAAGCGGCCCAATCGCGGGTGCTGAATCCGGATGCGCTCGTGGACACCTTCGCCTGATCGCCCTGCTGTTGTCAAAAAGCATGATCAAGCTTGAAAAGCAGCGTCTATTCAGTGGGCCTGTCCTGCTCTGCCTCGGGCACAATACCCGTGGGAAGCTGACAGGCCCGACGTACGCTTGCCCCCCTGTATTACGCTAGTTACCGACTGCTCACATTCTCATGGCCCGAAAAGCACCCACCAAATTTGCTCGTCTGATCAAAACCGGTCTGCTGGTTCTGTTTATTGTCGCCGCCAGCGTGGGCGCTACCTTGTATTACTCCTGGCAGCAAGACAGCCCGCCCGACTGGCTGAAAAAATGGACCGACAGCAGCAAACCCGCCGCTGCGGCCGACTCTTCCTCCCAGGAAACGGTGCCGCCGCCAGTCACCGTCCAGACAAAACCCATTTTTGCCCCGCTGGACCCCTTTACCGTTACCCTGAACGAAAACGGGCGTTCGCGCATTCTGTACGTAGGCATCACCTTGCGGGTGCAGGACGATGGCTCACGGGCCATGTTGCTGGAGTACATGCCCATGGTGCGCGACCGGGTCCTGAAGATTCTGGCCGAGCAGCAGCCGTCCCGCATCCAGACACCGGAAGGCCGCCAGGCCCTGGTCCAGCAGCTTACCGCCGGGCTTAAAGAGCCCTACACCCCTAATCCGGCCATCCCGCGCATCAACGATGTCCTGTTCACCGCCTTTGTCATCCAATAATGTCGTATCAGAGCTTCCTATCCCAAGACGAAGTCGATGCACTGCTGGCCGGTGTCACCGGCGAAGGCGCTGACGCCAAACCCCAGGACGAAAACACCTCGGGAGTACGCGCTTACGACCTGACTTCGCCCGACCGCGTGGTGCGCCATCGCATGCAGACGCTGGAGCTGATCAACGAGCGCTTCGCCCGTCGCCTGCGTTCGACCATGCTCAGCTTCATGCGTCGCAATGCCGACATCACCGTAGGCTCCATCCGCATCCAGAAATACTCGGATTTCGAGCGCAACCTGCCGGTGCCCAGCAACCTGAACATGATCTCGCTCAAGCCCTTGCGCGGCGTGTCCCTGTTCACTTTCGATCCGAATCTGGTCTTTCTGATCATCGACAGCCTGTTCGGCGGCCACGGCCGCTATAACACCCGTGTCGAAGGGCGCGACTTCACCACCACCGAACAGCGCATCATTCAGCGCCTGCTGACCCTGACACTGGAGAGCTATTGCGGCGCCTGGGAATCCATCTACCCGCTGGAAGCGGAATACATGCGCTCGGAGATGCACACCAAGTTCGCCAGCATCAGCAGCGGCAACGACATTGTGGTGGTCACCTCGTTCAACATCGAGTTCGGCGCACAAGGCGGCAACCTGAACATCTGCTTGCCCTACTCCATGATCGAGCCGGTGCGCGACATTCTGACCCGGCCACTGCAGGATACCGGTTCAAACGCCATCGATCAGCGCTGGACGCAACAGCTCTCGCGCCAGGTGCGCAGCGCCCAGGTCGAACTGATCGCCGATTTCGTGAACATAGACATGACCATCGCCGGGCTCACCCAGCTCAAGGTCAACGATGTGCTGCCCATCGACATCCCCGACCTCATTCAGGCCCACGTGGACGGCGTGCCCGTACTGGAATGCCGCTACGGCACATCCAACGGCCGCTACGCCCTGCGCGTGCAAAACATACTGGCTACCAACGACACCGACTTGACTAAAGGTACGTCCCTATGACCGACCCTCTCAACCCCAACGACCGGTCTGCGCCCGAGGACGACTGGGCCGCCGCCATGGCCGAACAACAGGCCGGCCAGGCCAATCAGGCTCAAGGCCTGGGCCAGCCTCTGGATGACGACTGGGCCTCCGCCCTGGCCGAGCAGACTGCTGCAAGCACTCCAACCGCCGACCCGACCGCCAGCGCGGCAGCAGCCAGCGCGCTGTTCCAGCCCATCCATCAAAGCCACGAAGGCGGCGGCAGCGACATCGACATGATCATGGACATCCCTGTCCAGCTATCCGTCGAGCTAGGCCGCACTCGCCTGACCATCAAGAATATTCTGCAACTGGGCCAGGGCTCGGTCGTGGAGCTGGACGGGTTGGCGGGCGAACCGCTGGACATCTACGTCAATGGCTATCTGATCGCCCAGGGCGAAGTCGTTGTAGTGGACGAAAAATACGGCATCCGCGTCACCGACATCATCACGCCTTCAGACCGCATCCAGCGCCTGAACGGACGCCGCTAGGACAAGCCGCTATGGACCAGGGCCAGCTCGTCAGAATTATGCTCAGCCTGCTGCTGGTGGTGGGCCTGATTCTGGCGGCAGCCTGGGTGGCGCGACGCGGCGGCATGCTGCGCCAGGGGGGCAACAAACGCCGCATCCATATTCTGGACAGCCAGCGGCTGGGGACGCGGGCCAGTCTGGCACTGGTCCGGGTCGACGACCGCGAAATCCTCATCGGTATCACACCCCAGCACATCAGCCTGTTGCACAGCGACGCAACCCCAGCCGCTGGCAAGGACTTCGACACCCATCTGGATCAGGCTCGCTCGTCCAGCTGATACATCAAATGGCCTCTTTCTTTTTCCCGCTGCACCACCGCCTGCCGGCTCTGGCAACCGTGTTGCTTCTGCTGCTGGCCCCCGTGGACGGCTGGGCACAAGCGGTTCCCGCCCTGACCTCCACGCCCGGCCCGAACGGCGCGCAGACCTGGTCGCTCAGCATCCAGACTCTGGCCATGCTGACCATGATGTCGTTCCTGCCGGCCGTGCTGCTGATGATGACCGGTTTTACCCGGATCATCATCGTGCTGGGTCTGTTGCGCAATGCCATGGGCACCGGCACCGCGCCACCGAATATGGTCCTGGTGGGCCTGGCTCTGTTCCTGACCTTCTTCACTATGTCGCCGGTCTTTGACGAGATCTACGAACAGGCCTACAAACCCCTATCCGAAAACAGCATCAGCTTTGAACAGGCTCTGGAAAAAGGCGCACAGCCGCTCAAGACCTTTATGCTGCATCAGACCCGCGAAGCCGACCTGAAGCTGTTCGGCGACATGGCCGACGTGGGCGAGCTGCAAAGCCCGCAAGATGTTCCCTTGCGTGTCCTGGTGCCTGCGTTTGTCACCAGTGAACTGAAAACCGCTTTTCAAATCGGTTTCACCATTTTCATTCCCTTTCTGATCATCGATCTGGTCATTGCCAGCGTGCTGATGTCCCTGGGGATGATGATGGTGCCGCCGGTGACCATATCTCTGCCCTTCAAGCTCATGCTCTTCGTGCTGGCCGATGGCTGGCATCTGCTGCTGGGTTCGCTGGCCCGCAGCTTTTACCAGTAAAGGACAGCCATGACCCCTGAAGCCGTCATGTCCATGACGTATACCGCGCTCAAGCTGGCCCTGACCATGGCCGGCCCCATGCTGATCGTGGTTCTGATCGTGGGTCTGGGCATCAGCATTTTCCAGGCTGCCACCCAGATCAACGAGATGACCCTGTCCTTCATCCCCAAACTGCTGGCGATGGGCATTACCGTGGTGCTGCTGGGCCCCTGGCTGATCAACACCATGGTCGACTACATGCAGAACCTGTTGCGCGGCATTCCCGGCCTGGTCAACTGAACAAGGCGACAGCAAGGTGCTTCAGGTCACTGCGGAACAGCTTTACGCCTGGCTGAATGCCTTTCTGTGGCCCTTCATCCGCATCCTGGCCACCCTGGCAGCCTTGCCCTTTTACAGCGAGTCAGCCATCCCCAAGCGCGCCAAAGTGGGGCTGGCCGTCTTGCTGACCCTGATTGTGACGCCTACTCTGCCCCCGCTGCCTAACCTGCCGACGGCTTCGTGGACCGCATTGTTGATTGCTGCCCAGCAAGTGCTGATCGGTCTGGCCCTTGGGTTGACCATGCGCATTGTTTTTGCGGCCGTGCAAACGGCCGGCGAATTTATAGGCCTGCAGATGGGTCTGTCTTTTGCTTCTTTCTTTGACCCGGCCACCGGCTCGAACACCGCTGTGCTCTCGCGCCTGCTCAATGTGGTGGCAGTACTGCTCTTTCTGGCCCTGAACGGACACCTGCTGGTGCTGGGCGTGCTGGCACGCACCTTTCAGGTACTGCCTATCGGCCAGGGACTGGCTGATAATGGTTGGGGTGCCTTGCTCGACTGGAGCGGCGAACTGCTGATGTCGGGCATGCTGCTGGCGCTGCCGCTGATTATCGTGCTGCTGGCCATTAATCTGGCCTTCGGCATCCTGAACCGCACCGCCCAGCAATTGACCATCTTCGCGGTGGGCTTTCCGATTACCCTGACCATAGGCTTGATTCTGCTGACCGTGGTGATCCCGCAGACCACCCCGTTCCTGACCCAACTGTTCAATGCCGGCTACGAGGCCATGATGCGCGTCGCCTACGGCTTGGCAAGCCCTTAAGACACGGGTGCGACTAAAACACAGCGGCCTGCCGTTGACGGTTCCGACGTATGGCCTGACGCGCCTGTCCGATAGCATGCAGGCCTTGCTGCTGCGCACGGCTGATCAGCACTTGCAGCAGTTGGGCGCTGGCCAAGGCATCGCCCAAGGCATCGTGACGATCGATGGCCGGCAGACCGCAATACGCCAGGCAATCGTCCAGACCACGCCGCCGACCTTGCCAATTTGGCAAGACACACTCGGCCAGATCGGCTAGATCCAGACACGCAGGCCGCGGCTGACTCAAACCGGCTGCCCGCCATGCAGGAGTCAAAAAAGCCAGGTCAAAATCCGCATCCCAGGCCATCCACAGCGAATTCTGCGCATAAACAGCAAAATCCTGCACGACCTGTTGCAATTCCTGGCCTGCCGCCTGACGACTAGGACTAATTTCGTGAATCAACAGACTATCGTTGCTGCCCTTGCCTTGCTGGCGCACCAGGCCGGACCATAGATTACCCAAGGCAATGGTACCACGCTCCACACGCACAGCGCCGATCTGGACAATATGGTGGCAACGGGCGTCAAGCCCACTGGTTTCCAGATCAAGCACAGTAAATGCCGCCTGCTGCCACATCCAGGTATCGATCTGGGTCCAATCGGGCTGTG
Organism: Alcaligenes sp. SDU_A2; assembly: GCF_038237375.1. Classification (NCBI taxonomy): domain Bacteria; kingdom Pseudomonadati; phylum Pseudomonadota; class Betaproteobacteria; order Burkholderiales; family Alcaligenaceae; genus Alcaligenes; species Alcaligenes sp. SDU_A2. The sequence continues at coordinate 2,459,434 of NZ_CP151273.1, forward strand.
TGCCTCGAACCGCCGAGTCCCGCCGCCACGGCCACCAAGCCCGAACGCTCACAGCCGGTACCGCAAAGCCAATATACGCTGGGCGCGGCGCACCTGCGCCAGGGCTTCGCGCAATACCCGCGAGTCCAATGCCCCCAGGCTATCCAACCGGATCAGATTGTCTGCCTCGCCCTGTTGTTGCAATTGCCGCTGATGATGCTGCAGGCGCAGCAGTTGCAGATATCGGTAAGCCTCGTGCAGACCCTCGGACTCCTCGCGTGAAAACACCCCGCGTTGAGTCAAAAAAGCCAGGCGATCCAGCGACGCGGCTTGATCGCAGCCATAGGCCAAGGCCAATACCCGCAGCACATCCACCAGCGGGGCCAGCGCATGCTTTTTAATATCCAGCATGTCCTCGCCCTGCCCCACCAGCGCCTCAAGCCTGCTGCGCGGCTTGCCGCTGGGAATACGAGACTGGCAGGCGCTGTGGGCCAGCATGCGCTGAAACGCCGGATTATCATTGACCATGCCCAGCACGCGCCGCTGCAGACGCTGCAGCACCGCGTCCGACCCCCAAATGGAGCGACAATCGAAATAGATAGTGGATTCCAGCAACTGCTCGGGCGCAGGACGCTCAATCATGACCTGAAAACGTTGCAGCCACTCTTGCTCGGACAGGCACAACTCGGGATTGCTGGCCATAATATTGCCGCTGCACCAGCGCATGCCGCAACGGTCCAGCGCCTCGTTGACCCGGCGCGCAAACGGCAACAGACGTTCACGGCAGGCTTGAGCCTGCGCAGCGGAATCGGCAACAAATAATATGCCATTGTCCTGATCGGTAAAACGGGTTTGCTCTCCCCGCGCCTGACTACCGAACGCCAGCCAGCAAAAATCAATATCCGCCAAGGACTGACTCGGCAGACACAGCTCGATGACCCGCCGCACGGTGTGGTCGTTCAGACGGGTCACCACTGCCGTCAACTGCTCGGGCCGCGCGCCATGCGCCAGCATGGCGTCGACCAAGCGGCCCGTATCGGCTTGCAGTTCCACCAAAGCGGCAATATCGTGGGCGCAGCGCAAGGCCCGCGACAAATGCACCAGATCGACACGCTGCAAAGAAAACACATCCCGCTCGGAGACCATGCCAACCACTTTATGGTCCTGTACCAGACACACATGGCCGATATGGTGCTCTACCATCAACAAAGCAGCGTCGAACGCCGAGGCATCCGGTGCCAACCAGATCGGATTAGCCGTCATGACCTGAGACATGGCCTGCCTTGGGTCGTAATGCCCCCCCGCAATCAAGCGCCGCAAATCGCGCAAGGTAAAAATACCCAGGGGGTGGTCGTCGCCGTTGACCACGACAATGCTGCTGAACTGGCGCTCGTGCATGCGCCGAACCGCCTGTTCGACCGGACAGTCGGGCAGGCAACTGAGTACGCCCCGCTGCGCCAAGGCCTGCAAGCCCATATCCAAGGTATAGCTGGCACCTAGTTCCGCACTGGCATGGGCCTGTGCGGATCGCCACACGCTGGCCAGCAGACTGCTGGCACCACGCAAGCAATATTCCCGAAAGGGTTCGCTGACACTTAGCAAATGCGCCACCGCCTGACCGTCCACGCCAAGCGCAAAACAGTCGTCCAGAACGCGGTAATCACTGCCCAAGGTCTGCCCGCCGATCAGCTCACGCACTGCCAGCACGTCGCCGGCCACATGGTCCACATCCTCGCCCTGCTCCACATTGACGACCTGGCCCTGGCGCAAAATATATAGCGTATCCACCTGTTGCCCAGCAGACAGCAAGATCTGTCCGGACGCAAAAAAGCGCAGCTCACTGTGCTCGATCAGATAGTCACAGTGCTGCGCCTGCATTTGGTTAAATGGCGGATACGCCATCAGCCAGGCCAGGATGCCGGGAGCCTTCTGGCGCACGGCAGTCTTGGCAACGGATTCACCGGGAATAGAGAACGACATGGGATGCTCTGCCGACAGTGGAAACTATTTTATTGTGCCATGCAGCATCACCCATGCCGAGTCTATTTACTAAGGGATTTCAACTATAGGCAGGACGCCCCAAAAACCCTGCAGAACCGGTTTCCAGTTGCTCTGGATCGCGCTCGGGCATATCAATGACGTCGCCCTCGTTGATTTTAAACTGCGCGACGGCCTGGGCCAGACGCTCCGATTGCGACTGCAACGAACCAGCAGCCGCTGCCGCCTCCTCGACCAGCGAGGCATTTTGCTGCACCACAGCATCCATCTGGGTAACTGCCACATTAATCTGCTCGATGCCCGAGGTCTGCTCCTGGGATGCCGAGGAAATCTCGCTCATCAAAGTCGTGACGCTGTTGACCGCGCGCACCACATCCTGAATGATCTCGCCCGCATTGGCAACCTGCTGCGTGCCGGTCTTGACTTCGTCCAGCGACGCTTCAATCAGGCCCTTGATCTCTTTGGCTGCCTGGGCGCTGCGCTGGGCCAGACTGCGTACCTCACCTGCCACCACGGCAAAGCCTTTACCCTGCTCACCGGCCCGGGCCGCCTCCACCGCTGCATTCAACGCCAGGATATTGGTTTGGAAGGCGATTCCGTCGATAACATTGACGATATCAGCCACTTGACCGGAACGGGTCGAAATCTGATTCATGGTGTTGACCACCGCCCCGACCGATTCGCCGCCACGACGCGCAACGCTGGCAGCATTCTGGGCCAGCTTGTCGGCCTGGTTGGCATTGTCCGAGTTCTGGCGTACCGTGCTGGCCAATTCTTCCAGACTGGCGGCGGTTTCCTGCAGCGAAGCGGCCTGCTGCTCGGTACGGGAACTGAGATCCGTATTACCCGCAAAAATTTGTCCGGAACCCGACGATATTTCATCCACGCCTTCACGCACTGTAGCCACAATGCCTTGCAGGCTTTGCTGCATGCGGCGCATGGCGTCATACAGCACGCCGATCTCGTTGCCGGACTGATAGCTTATTTTCTGGGTCAGGTCGCCATTGGCGATATGGTCAAAATGCAAACCGGCTTCCCGCAAGGGCTTGAGCGCCAATCTGCCCAGGAAAATGCGCAGCACGATCATGATGATCAACCCCAGGATCAGACCGGTACCGATCACCACCAGGGCCAGCATGGATTGTTGTTCGGCCTGCTCCAGATGACGCTCGGTCAGCAAATCGAAATAACGCCCCAGCTCCTCGATGCTTCCCTGAAATGCCAGGGCGCGCATCACACCGAATCCGGTACTGACAAAGTAGAACGTGTTGTAATCCTGGCTTTCCAGCGCCTGCACCATAGGCTCGATGCCATCGTCCAGATACGCCTGATAGGAGGCGACCAGGCCCATGATCAGGCGGCGCAACTCCGGCTCGGGCGGCATATCGGCACGCAAGGCGCTAAAGTTCTTGCGCACCTTGTCCAATTTGTCGGTAGCATTGCGCACCGCCGCCTGGGCATTGCTCAACATACCGTCATCGTTGCCCGCTTCCTCGAAATAACGAGCCGCAGTCATCAAGGTGACGCGCGCCTCCATCATGTCATTGCTCAGGTTGAGCACGGTGACCGCACGTTCATTCTGTTTGCTCAACACCCGCAGCGACTCTCCATTTTGCTGCAGATAATAGGCCGACAGCCCCCCCACCAGCACGATGAGCAACATAAAAATGCTCATCCCCAACATCAGCATGGTGCTGATCTTAAATCCGGTGGGGCCAGCGTTGCGGGACCGCAGTTCTTTCCTTGTAGCGCGTTTCGATTGCCGAGACGCCGATTTGCTTTTTTTTTGATTACCCAACATGGATAGACCCAATTAGTAGACTATTGGCTGACCGGCAGAATTGTGATCATGTCCGAATCCGGGGATTCGATAGTTATAGAGCCGGTCGACCTGGTGGGAGCTTGTTCGCGATAGGTAGGCGGGATATTGCTGCGCTTGACCACCTGCTGGAAACGCCCGGCGGCATCGAAACGCAACCAGAGTTCCTGACGGAAATACACCGCGTCGGTCGCCAGTGTGGCACCGTGAAGCCAGACGGCCAGCTCACTGCCGTCCAGTTGTCGATACACCTGATGCGGCGGTGCCTGCAAAAACACCTCGGCCTGTGCGCGCGATGTCTGACCAGGCACCATCTGATTCAGGCCCGAGGCCTGAAAGGAATTGCCCTGCGTTGCGCAGGCCACCAGAGTGGCCAGCATGATAGTGGCCACCGCCTTGCGGGCCAGCCCCCCGGCCCAGACGCGCACGCCAATCGCCGCCATCAAAACTCCTCCCAATCGTCGTCTGATGCAGGCGCGGACTTGCCGCTCAAGTCGGGACGCCGCAAGCGCTGATCTTCGCGCTCGGGGGCCGGTGCCTTGGCAGTGCTTTTGTCAGTTGCAGTCGGGGCAGCCAAGCCTTTGGCCTGAGGAGCTGGCTTGGCCGCGGCGCGGGCCTTGCCAGGCAAGGCCGAACCGGGACGAGTCTCTCTGCCAGTGCCATTGGCAACGGCCCGGCGGGTGGCGACACGACGCGCCTTGACATCGATGACTTCCGCGCCAGGCACCCGAAACGAAGCAATCGCTTCATTCACATGATTGACCTGCTCGCTCAACCCAGCCGATGCCAGCGCGGCCTGTTCGACCAGACGCGCGTTGTACTGGGTGGTGTCATCCATTTGCGACACGGCCCGATTGACCTGATCGATGCCCGAAGACTGTTCGATGGTAGCGGCGGTGATCTCCCCCATGATGTCGGTGACCCGACGCACGGAGTCCACGATTTCCTGCATGGTGGCACCGGCGCGTTCCACCTGAGACGACCCTTCGGTTACCTTACGCACAGAATCTTCGATCAGGGCCGTAATTTCGCGGGCTGCCTGGGCGCTGCGTTGGGCCAGGGCACGAACTTCGGCCGCCACGACGGCAAAACCCTTGCCCTGCTCACCCGCACGGGCCGCTTCCACCGCCGCATTCAAGGCCAGAATATTAGTCTGAAACGCAATGCTGTCGATCACCCCGACGATATCGGAAATCTTGTTCGAGCTGGCCGAAATCCCTTGCATCGTCGCCACGACTTCGTTGACCGCGCTGCCGCCGCGATGGGCCACATCGGAGGCCGTGGCCGCCAGTTGGTTGGCTTGCTGTGCATTGTCGGCATTCTGGCGCACGGTGCCGGCCAACTGCTCCATGCTGGCGGCGGTTTCCTGCAAAGAAGCGGCCTGCTCTTCGGTACGGCTGCTGATATTGTTATTGCCTTGCGCGATCTCTTGGGCTCCGGCCTGGATTTCTTCCAAGCCGTGACGGATCACGCTCATGGTCTTGGACAAGGATTCCTGCATGCGGCGCAAGGAACCAAACAACTGCCCCACTTCGTTTTCGGTCAGCACGTGGATGCGCTGGGTCAAATCGCCTTTGGCGATGGCGTCAAAGTGAGTCGCGAAATCATCCATAGGGTGAACGACCCGACGCACAAAATACAGCAGCGCGCCCAGACCAGCCAAAATCGCCAGCACCAGCAACAAACCATAGCTGCTGTTGACCAATGTCTGGTGTTCCTGCAACAGCTTGAGCACCTGCGCGCCCGAGCTCTGATCGAGCAACGTATGGAAGTAATACAGCGTGGAACCCGCCGAAGCCAGCGTCAGAACCATCAGAATAACAACGAAGAAGGTCATGCCGACCTTGAGGCTCATATTCTTAAATAGCATAGAAAATTCCCGCTGATGATTCCTGGCTGCTGGTTGAGAAAAAGATCAGATCGACGGTGCGGCGTCACTTACTGTTGAGACTAAACAAATTGGTGCTCTGAATTTTCTGGAACGCCAGGGCGGCCGCTTCCAGAGCGGATTTGCGCAGTTCCAACTGCGTCGAGGCCTGGTAGTAGTCAAGGTCTTCCAACCGCGACAACTCCTGCTTGTAATTGATGGTGCGCAAGGCTCCGTTGGCGGACAAGGCATCGATCTCGTTCAAGCGGGTGCCGACAGACGAACGCACGGTCAGCACGTTGTCGTAGTTCTCTGAAACACGCTGAATGGCCGTATTCATAACGTTGCGCAGCGCAGCCTTCTCCACGGGATTCTGATCACTGGGGCTGCGCAACGCAGTAACGACCGAAGCCAGCGTAGTGAAAAGATTCATGTCGTTCGGATTGTCCGAGACGGCATTAACATCGACCGTATCACCGTCCGCAGGCGTGCCTTCGATCTGCACGCTGACACCGCCTGGCAGAGAAATGCGTTGCGTCTTGTCGGAAGGTGCCAAAGAGCCCGTGACCGGCATGGCAGGCGCGTTGGCCGGATCACCCACATAACCGACGCCCTGAATGGAGTAAGTCACTTGTGATGTTGCCGGGTCTACCGGGCCAAAGGTAATCGTGTAGCTAGTAAAGGCACCGTCGACGGTAGAGCTGCCATCCGGTCCGCTAATAATCGCCGTACCCGTGTTATTGGCCCCTACATGTGTAGTGTAGGACGTAGACCCTGGATTGGCTCGCACGAATACATCGAGTCCGCTGTCCGACGAGTTAATCTGTCGGGTCTGTTCAACCTGGATATTGCGCGGGTGCGAATCACCCTGATAATTGTAGGAAGCATCGAAAGGCTGAGTCGTTCCCTTGGAGCCAGAAAACAGATATTGGCCCGAACCGTCCTTGGCATTGGCAAAACCCAGCAAGGTATCCAGAGCGCTTTCCATGACCGTGGCCAATGTATTACGATCTGCATCGGACAAGGTGCCGTTGGACGCTTCCACCAGACGGGTTTTTACATCTACCAGTTGCTGGGTGACAGAATTAAGAATGTTCTCCGATTCGCCCAACGAGCGTTTCGCCACCTCGCGGTTTTCGCCGTAGCGCGCGTTCATGGCCTGCGCTTGCGCCAGATTGATGGTCTGGGCTGCCGCCAAGGGGTCGTCGGACGGATTGACCATGCGCTGACCGGAACCGATCTGCTGGAAAATCCGCACCAGATCAGACTGCTGCTTGTTAATGGAATTCAAGCCGGTCTGAAAAAAGAGAGAGGAACTAATACGCATAGCAGTTTTCCACGTTCAGTACAAAGGTGCCGCCATCAGGCGCGCAAGCTCAAGAGGGTATCGAACATCTGGGAGCTGATGTCGATCAGGCGGGACGAGGCGCGATACTGCTCTTGGAAACGCTGCAGCTTGATGTACTCTTCGTCGGTATTGACACCGGACACCGCTTGCTGCGCGGCATAGTTTTGCTGAATCAGCTTGAGTTGGGCCTGAGCGGCCGTGCCATTTTGCTGCGTCTGAACCGCCACGCGGTTGACGATCTGACCAAAGGCGTCGTTCAGGCTCAAAGAGCCCTCGCCCAGGACTTTTTCATTGCGCAGACCTGCCATCTTCTGAGCAATGTCGCCATTGGCCGTACCGGTGGCACCAGCGGCGGCGGCGATGTCCTGCGGATTCTTGATATTGACCGACAGGCTGCTGCCGGCCATGGCCGTCGGCTGCACCAGCCAAGTGTCGCCATCGGAGGACACTGCACCCAGCGCCGATACGTCGATATCCATGCCGTCTATCTTGTTGACGCCCGTGCTGCTCAATGGGCTGACGGTATCGGTGGTCAGGTTGCGCAACTGGAACTGGCCATTGACCTTCTCGATGCGATAGTCCTGCCCCGTCAGTTTGTCGACCGGCTGCGTATACCCCTTGCTGGGGTCGGCAGGATCGACCGGCTCTTTGGGGAAGGACACCGCCGGCATGGAGCCGGGTGTACTGTTGCGGCTATTCGCCACTACATGAGGGCCCTGGACACTGAAAAAATCCAGCCCCGCATCGCCTTTAAGATCGTAACCTTGACGATGCAGATCATTGACCGCATGCGCAAAACCCACAGCCAGACGCCCCAGGCTGTTGATGGCTGGCTCCAGGCTTTTTGAACGAAATGCCAGCAGACCGCCCAGGGAACCACCTTTCAGCGCGCCTTCGCGGAACTCATTGACCACGGCCTGACCGTTTTGGTCGAAAGCCGCTGTAAATCCCACCACCAGGCGTTCAGGATTTTGTGCTGAACGCACCGCATGCAGCGGATACACCTTGTCGCCGCCCAGCATCATCTGGCCGCCGGCCGAGGTCAAACTGATCCGTCCATCCTGCTCGATCGTGCGCACATCGACCAGTTGGCTCAGTTCGGAGACCAATTGCTCGCGTTGATCCAGAAGGTCATTGGGTTCGTGAAAGGGGTTGCTGCCTTTGGCCGTCACGATTTGATTGTTCAAATCGTTGATGCGCTCCAGATAGCTGTTGATCTGGGTAACCGTTGTATCGACCTGCGCATTGATGTTGTCGCCAACCCGCTTCATGTAGGCGGTGGCATCGTTAATCTGCGTGGCCAGGCTCTCGGCACGGCCCAGCAGCTCCTGACGGGCGGACGGATCGGCAGGTTGGGAAGCCAGTGCTTCCATGCCATCGAAGAACTTCTGAATAGCGGGACTGATGCCAACCGTACGGTCAGAAAACAGATTATCCAGCTGTTTGATTTCGTTGCCGTAGCTGACCAGGGCCGCGCCTTCGGTTTGCGACCGCACCAATTGGCGGTACAAGAAATTATCGTAGGAACGCTGCACTGTCACTGCCTGCACGCCCCGACCTATGTAACCGCTACCCGTACCGGTCGCTCCGGCGGTCTGCGACAGCACGGACTGGCGGTTATATCCGACCGTATCGGCATTGTTCAGATTATGACCCGTGACTTGCAAACGCTGCTGCGCAGCAAACAAGCCTGACAGACCCAGATTGGCGAGATTCATGCGAAATCCTTTTTGTCCTGCCCGGTCGACATTGCCTTGGGCAAAAAACGAACACTCTGTTGCCTTTTACGGCCGGTTGCGCCCAAGCTTTAGTCCGAAAACAAGGCTTAGCGCGTTCCTGCATCAAAATACGACATAATGGCGATCAGCTTTTGCGCATACGAAGGATCGGTTGCGTAACCGGCATCCTGAATGCGCTGCGCTGCCACTTCCGCGCTCGGTGCCTGCTTGACGGATTCGTAGCGCTTGCTGTTGCCGATCAGGCGGGCATAGTCCGAAAACGATTCTGCATACGAGTCATAGGCCCGGAAAGCTTGCTTGACCTTGCGGGCCACGCCATTTTCAAATTCGGTCGTCATCACCTCCACGACCTTGCCCTTCCAACCCGGCGAAGCCTTGATACCAAAGAGGTTATGGCTGGTGCGGCCATCGGCATGCAGAATCTCCCGCTTGCCCCAGCCCGATTCCAACGCCGCCTGACTAAGAATGAGTTTGGCCGGCACGCCGCTGTCCTGAGCGGCCACTTTGGCGGCCGTATTCATGCGGTCGACAAATTGGCGTATATGTTCCGGCGCGCCTGAAATAGACGAGTACACGCGCTCGACCGTGCTATTGCGCGTCAGCTTATGAATCAGGGCTGAAATGGACGATGCATCCACCGGACGCTCATCGGGCATGCGCGAGCGCAAGCCGGCCACACGCGAACGGGCCGCTTCAGGCTGCGAGGCCGCCGGTCCAGAAAGCTCGGTCGACTGGCCGCGCATCTGTGCCAGCAAGGCCTGGGCCAGCCCTATCCCAGGGTCGGCCAATTGCATGGCCAGTTGCTCATCGCCCATGCTCTGGGCCATGCGCACGGCTTGCGTATCGAACAAGCCACCTTGCGGATTGGCCGCCCGCGCCTGCTTGAGGATATTCTGGATGAACAAGGCCTCGAACTGGCGCGCCACCTTCAGCTGCGTGGCCTCGTTATGGCCGTCCTGGCCTGCGTTGCGACGCAACTCTGACAGTTGCTGCGAATCGAAGATGGACACCTGCCCACCCGAGCCGGGGCGTGGAAAATACTGCACACTCATCAGATGATCTCCAGATCGGCCCGCAAGGCACCGGCACTTTTGAGGTTCTGCAATATGGACAACAAATCCTGGGGCGTGGCCCCTAAAGCATTGAGCGCACGCACCACATCGGCCAGATTGGCGCTGGTGCGGACACGCTGCAAGGCCCCGCCTTCGCTGCGCATCTCGATCTGAGTGCTGTCGGTAACCACGGTTTGCCCGCCGCCGAACGGCGTATCGGGCTGGCTGACCTGCGGCTGACGGCTGATGACGACGGATAGATTGCCGTAGGCAATGGCCGCTTCATCTATCGTCACGCTGCGGTTCATGACCACCGAGCCGGTACGTGCATTAATGACCACACGCGCACGGGCTGGCGGCAACGAAACCTGTAGGTTTTCGATTTGCGACAGAAAGGCCGTCTGGGCCTGCGGGTCCAGCGGACCGCGCACCTGAATCAGGCGGCCATCCAGTGCCGTTGCCGTCGAAGGGCCAAAACGCTTGTTCAGCGCCGCCACCACATTCTGGGCCGTGCCGAAATCGGAGGTATTCATTTCCAGGTTGATCGTGCCGTCACGGGAATACGTTGTCGGCACGCTCTGTTCGACTGTCGCGCCACCAGGAATCGTTCCACCATTGAGCTGATTGACCTGCACACTGGAGCCGCCGGCTTCTGCGCCGGCACCACCGACCAGCATATTGCCTTGGGCAATCGCGTAAACCTGACCGTTAGCGCCTTTCAGCGGGGTCATCAGCAAGGTTCCGCCACGCAGGCTTTTGGCGTTACCCATTGATGACACCACCACATCCAGGGATTGCCCGGGTCGCGCGAACGCCGGCAAACGCGCCGTCACGATCACGGCGGCCACATTCTTGAGCTGCATATTGCTGCCCTGGGGAATGGTCACGCCCAGCTGCGACAGCATATTGGTCAGGCTCTGCTGGGTAAACGGGGCTTGGCGCACCTGGTCGCCGCTGCCGTCCAGCCCCACAACCAGACCGTAGCCAATCAAGGGGTTGTCGCGCACGCCCTGTATGGAGGCCAGATCCTTGATGCGTTCGGCCTGGCTAAGCGGGACAAACAACAGGCCCGTCCCCAGCACAGCGGCGCGCAGCCAGCGGACAGACGGGGAAAAGCGGAAACGACGAAAAGAAAGGGCCATGACTCGGTACGGCTTAGAATGGGGAGATATTCAGGAAAAAGCGCTGCAGCCAACCCATGGTCTGGACTTCGTCCATGACACCCTTGCTGCGAAACTCGATACGAGCATCCGCCACCTGAGTGGAGGAAACCGTATTGCTGCCGGTAATGGAACGCGGATCGACCACGCCGGAAAAACGGATATATTCGCTGCCACGATTAATGGCGATCTGCTTTTCGCCGGCCACTTGCAGGTTGCCGTTAGGCAACACACCCACCACCGTTGTCGTCAAGGTACCGCTGAACGTATTGTCGGCACGGCTAGAGCCCTTGCCCTGCGCCTTGTTATTACCCGTGACCTCGAAATTCTGCTTGGCCCCCAGCTCCTTGGGCAAAAAGGCCGGCACGCCTTCAAAATCCAGGCCGGCACCACCGTTGCGGTCCGTATTGGTAGACACGTTCTTGGCGGCGTTGGTGCGCTCCTGAATCATGATGGTGACGATATCGCCCACATTGCGTGGCCGTCGGTCCTCGAACAAGGGATAGTTGCCATAGGCCGAAGGTTGATAAATCGAGCCGTTTGCAATGGCCGTGGGCAAGGGTGCCGGCGGCGGTGCGGCAGTCAACGGCCCGGTCACCACGGGCTCGGGGGGCACCAGCGCGCAGCCCGACAGACCCAGCAGCAGGCAAACAGTAAAACGGCCCAGAAAGGCAATGCGCATCGTCGCCATCACCTTTTATAGCTGCGTCAGACGAGCCAGCATCTGGTCGGCCGTGGACACCGCCTTGCTGTTGATCTCGTAGGCACGCTGCGTACTGATCATATTGACCAGCTCTTCGGCCACATTCACGTTCGAGGTTTCGTTGTATTCCTGCATAACCAGCCCGGCACCATCAAGCCCTGGCTGCAGAAAGTTGGCCGGACCCGAGGCATCGGTTTCGATGTACAGGTTCTCGCCCATGCTTTGCAGGCCGGTGGGGTTAATGAAGGTGCTCAATTGCAACTGGCCGACTTCCACGCTGGTTCCGGCCGCGCCCGGCTGGGTGACGGACACGGTGCCATCGCGCGCAATCGTGATCTGCAAGGCATTGTCGGGGATATTGATCGGTGGCTGAATAGGATAGCCACCGGCAGTAACAAGCTGACCGTTTTGGTCCACCTGCAGGCTGCCGTCACGGGTATAGGCAAAAGTGCCGTCGGGCATTTCGACCTGCAAAAAACCGCGCCCCTGTATCGCCAGATCCAGCTCGTGGCCTGTGTTCTTCAGATCGCCTTGCGAATGGATGCGCTCGGTAGCCACCGTACGCACACCCGTTCCCACCTGCAGCCCCGAAGGCAACTGATTGGCTGCGCCGACCTGGGCACCGGGCTGGCGCAAGGTCTGGTACATCAAGTCCTCGAACACGGCACGCGTACGCTTGAACCCCACCGTATTGACGTTGGCCAGGTTGTTGGAAATAACGTCCATATTGGTCTGCTGTGCTTCCAGACCGGTCTTGGCAATCCACAGAGAGCGAATCATGAATAATCCTTGCTGCTAAAACCCCATCAACGGGGATCAGCCATTAAATGAAAGTATCGAGTTGGCGCGTTCTTCGCGGGCGCTGGCATCTTGAATGATCTTCATCTGCGACTCGAATCGCCGTGAATTGGCAATCATGGCCACCATGGCCTCGGCCGGGTTCACATTGCTTTTTTCGATAAAGCCAGACACCATGCGCACCGACGGATTGGCCGGTGCCGGTGTACCGTTGGCCTGACGAAACAAGCCATCCGGGCCACGTACCAGCTCCGCAGCGGGCGGATTGACCAGCTTGAGCTGCCCCACCATCTGGATGTCGCGCGGATTATCGCCTGCGCCCAGGGCCGTCAGGCGACCATCGCTGGAAAATGTAACCGTACCGCGATCCGGCACCTCGACAGGCTGACCATCCACGGTCAGAACCGGCAGGCCCGACTGGGTCACCAACTGATTCTGCACATTGACCGAAAGATCCCCTGCCCGGGTATAGGCTTCCTGGCCATTGGGCGCGCGCACGGCAAACCAGCCTTCGCCGGAAATGGCGACATCCAAGGCATGACCGGTCTCGGTCATGGCACCGGGCTGAAAGCGGCTGCCGGGCGTGACCGTAGCCGTCGCCACCCGGGTCTGCGAACCAATCTCGCTGACCACGGGCACGGAACGGTAATGCGCCATCTGTTCGCGAAAGCCCGATGTGCTCAGATTGGCCAGATTGTTCGTAATCACATCCTGTTGTTCCAGGATGCGCTGCGCGCCGTTCATGGCGGTATAGATCAAGCGGTCCATAACGACTCTTAACGCATGTTGACCAGCGTCTGCAGGACCTGATCCTGCGTCTTGATGGTCTGTGCATTGGCTTGGTAGGTGCGCTGGGCAATGATCATATTGACCAGTTCCTGGCCCATGTCCACGTTGGACTCTTCGACCGATTGTCCTTTAATGGTCGCCATGCCATTGTCACCAGGACGGCCCAAAATAGCCTGCCCCGAAGCCCCTGTCTCGGTCCAGGCATTACCGCCTATGGGTTTCAAGCCCTGCAGGTTGCTGAAATCGGCCAGCACCAGCGAACCCAGGCGCTGGGTGACGCCATTGGTATAGGCGGCCACGATGGTGCCGTCGCTGTCGATGGACATGCTGGCATATTCACCGGTGGTATACCCATCCTGATAAGGCTGGCCGGTCGCAAACTCGCCATTGAACTGGGTCGTGCCGGTATAGCGGATATCGAATGTCAAAGGATCGGCAGGCGAATTGGCACCGCCGGGGTTGGGCAGCGTAATCGACACCACGTCCGCACCGGCAGTGGTATTCAAACGGCCTGCCGTATCAAAGGTCAGTTGCGCCTGATGCAGCGCCTGCCCATCCTTGGCGTAATGCACATCCCACACGCTTTCGCCGGCACCATTGGCAGGTCGCTTCACGTAGTACTGCGTAATGTTGTGCGAATTGCCCAAGGAGTCATAGACCAGGTAGTTGAAGGTCTTGCTGTAGGTGGTGTCGTCTTGGGGGTCAAATGTAGTAGTAGGCGCAATACTAGGCGCATCGGCCGGCAGATTCAGCTTCAGATTCATGGTGGTCGTCGCCTTGGGCGCGATATTGCCCGAGGGCACCTGCAAACGCTGCAAGGCATTGGAGCCTTCGCCGTAACCCGTCAGGTAATAGCCCTGCGCATTGACCAGCATGCCTTCCTTATTCGGAAAGAATTGGCCGTTGCGCGAATACACAATCGCGCCGTTGGGCTGCTCCAGTCGAAACAGGCCATTGGCACCGTCGATGGCCATATCGAACTGATTACCTGTGCCGCTGACGTTCCCGACCGTGAACCGCTGATTGACGCGCGACACCTGCACACCCAGGCCGATGCGCGAGTTGGCATAAACATCGGCAAACTGCACTGTCGAGGACTTGTAGCCCACGGTGCCCGAGTTGGCGATGTTGTTGCCGATGGCATCCAGGTTCTGGGAGGCGGCATTCAAGCCGCTCAAGCCTTGTCCGAAGCTCATGAATATTCCTTTTGCTTAACCGTTGAATATGCCCTGTGCGCTGCGCACACGGGTCTTACATAATTTTGCGTATATCCAGCAGGGAGTAAGAACCTGCCAGGCCCAGATCCAGCTTCAAACCACCCGAGGTGTAATCCACACTGCCTACCTTGCCGTACGTCAGGGTTTCCGCCGTCACAGCCTGCCCATCATTGCTGGCCAGCACCTTGGTGGTATAGGCGCCGTCCGCCAAGGGCTGGCCACCGGTGTCCTTGCCATCCCACTCCAGCGCATACACACCGGCCGGTTTGGCACCCAGGTCGTACTCGCGCACCACCTTACCGCTGCTGTCCAGCACCTGAACCAAGGTGGAGCTGGTCGCGCTGGTCAGATCCACACCGAACGGCGTCGCCACTTTCTGGCCATCGGCATCGCTGCCCAGCCTGATCTTGGCACCGGGCACCAGAACCTCCTTGCCTATCATGCCGGCGGCCTGCATGGACTGTGTCACATCGATCTGCCCAGCCACGGCCATCAAGGTATTGTTCAATTGCGTGATGCCATTCACGGTGGACATCTGCGCAATCTGCGACGTGACCTGCGCGTTGTCCATCGGATTGAGCGGGTCCTGATTACGTAACTGAGTCACCAGCAAAGTCAGAAAACGGTCCTGCGTATCGGCCATCAGGCTCTTGTTCTGGGCATTTGCCATGCCCATCGCCGCCGCCGTGGCGGGATCAACGTTGTTATTGACGGTCGTCAAAATCTACTCCCTGGTCAAATTACTGGCCGATGCTCAAGGTGCGCATCATCAGATTCTTGGATGTATTGATGACCTCGACATTGGCCTGATAAGAACGCGAAGCCGCGATCATATTGACCGTCTCGGCCACCACATCCACATTGGGCATCATCACGTAACCTTGTTCGTCCGCATGCGGATTGCCTGGGTCATACTGCAAGCGCCCGGGTGCCGAGCTTTCGCGCACCGCCGCCACCTGCACGCCACCAACAGGACTCTGCCCCTGAGGAGCCAATTGAAAAACCACTTCGCGGGCCTTGTAAGGCTGGCCATCCGGGCCGGCCACGCTGTCCGCGTTAGCAATATTGCTGGCCGCCACGTTCATGCGCTGCGACTGGGCGGCCAGGGCGGAACCGGCGATCTGAAAAATGCTGAGACTGGACATGATTTCTCGCGCTTATTGCTGCAGGGCGGTCATCAGGCCTTTCAGGCGCTGCGACACGAGGCTGATGGTGCTTTGGTAATGCATGGTGTTGTCGGCAAACTGAATACGTTCAACATCCATTTCCACCGTATTGCCGTCGATCGAGGGCTGCACCGGCAAGCGATATAACAACTGATCGGTCGAAGGCGGCGTGATCGCCTTGGCGGGAATATGGCGCGCCGACGTCAACGACAGGCTGGTGTCGGGCAGGCGCGGGGTGCCGCCCGTGCCCAACGCTGCTTTGAGGGTCGCCGCAAAATCCATGTCGCGCGCCTTATAATTAGGCGTGTCGGCATTGGCGATATTGGAAGCCAGCACTTCCTGGCGCTCCTGGCGCACAGCCAGGGCGGTTTGGTAAAACTTCAGGTCAGCACCGATACGATCGATCATGGATTCAAGCGGAAGTCACTATAGCGTTAGAGGTCAGGAGAACAGGCGTACGCCTTTCACCGGCATAACAGCATGGTAGCCAGAGGCGCGCCGCCACAAACCCATGAACAAAACGCTATTTGTCGGCCAGTTCCTTTATTGACGGCACACCCGACTCCGTAAAATGACTTTCATCATGACGCCTACCCGCCTGTTTCCTCTCGTGCTTTTGCCCGCGCTTTTTCTGGCTGCTCCAGCCAGCGCGCAGCAGCAGCAGCAGCAGCAGCAGCCCGCTATACAGTCGGTTCAGGATATGCAGACTCTGGCCCACGACTATCTTCTGTCCCAGGTGCAGATCCTGCCCGGCCAGGCACACATCACCTTGGATGCCTCCCGCCTGCAGGCCATGCCGGCCTGTCAGCAGGCACAGGCGTTTCTTCCCAGCGGTCAGCGTCTGCGCGCCCGCATGAGCGTAGGAATACGGTGCCTGGCCCCACAGCCCTGGAGCAGTTCGGTCAGCGCCACCCTGGCAGTACAGGGGCACTATTACGTCACCAACCGCCGCATCAACCCTGGCGAAACCATTAGTCTGGACGATCTGGTCGCGCGCGAGGGCGATCTGCTTCAGTTGTCGCCCGGCGTGGTGTTTGACCCCAGCCAACTGGTCGGCTATGTCGCCAGCCAACGCATTACCATGGGCGCGCCGATACGCAGTTCGGCGCTGCGCGACCCGCAATCTGTCATGCGCGGGCAAACCGTGCGCACCATCGCGCGTGGTGCCGGTTTCGTGGCCACTGGCGAAGGCCAGGCCCTGCAAAATGGCGCGCCGGGCACCCAGATCCAGATCAAGGCCAGTTCGGGACAGATCATTTCGGCCACCGTCCTGGATGCCTCTACCGTTCAGGTCATGATGTAGAGGCAGAAACAGCCCACCATGCTAAAGTTCCCGCTTCCATCGCCGTTACAAGAACAACGCAAAGAACAGGCCCCACGGAGAAAATCGTGAAAATCACCTCCTCCCCACTCAAAACACCACTAGCCGAGCGCAGCAGCGCCATATCAAGTCAGACACGCAACGCGTATGGCTCCGGCACTGCGGCCTCCAGCCAGGAAGTGGGTTTCAGCGCCGCCGCACGCCAATTGAACTCCTTGCAAGACAACAGCCACGATGTGGACATGCAAAAAGTCCAGGCCTTGCGCGATGCCATCGCATCGGGTCAACTGAAAGTCGACACCAGCCGCATCGCGGATTCGCTGATCGCCACCGCGCGCGATCTTCTCAAGTAACACTGCTCCTGTACGGCCATGTCTTTGCAAACCTGTCTAGCCGACCATCTTCAGACCCTGCCTCAGCTCGAAGCCATCCTGCTCGAAGAAAAGGAATTATTGCTGGGCCAGTTCGAGCCCCAGGAACTGGCGCAACTGACTCTGCGCAAATACCAGGTGCTGGAAAAAATCGAACAATTGGACCAGCAGCGCATCGCCTTGCTGCAAGACAGAGAGCTGGATACCCAATTGCCCGGCTTGCGTCAGGCGGCCGCCCAGGATCAAATTTCGGACATTCTGGATCAAGTGCTGGAGCTAGGCGAACACCTGCGGGCGTTGAACGAAAACAACGGTATTTTGGTCAACACCTTCTTGGCGGACAATCAGCAAGCGCTGGATGCCCTGGCCGCCTTTAGCGGGCGCAGCAACGTCTACGACGCGTCCGGAAAATCACAATCGAGCAGCTCGACGCTCAGCTTCAAAGCCTAAAATCGACCGGCCAGCTCTAAGGTAGATGCAGGCCAGGCGCAGCGGCACCATGCGCCTGAAGCGTCGCTTTTTTGCTTAATGTCGATCGCGCATCACTGCCGCCACACACAAAACATCTGAAAAAAAGCCCTGAAAACAGGGCTTTTTTATTAAGTCACGGCGCACCGTCAGCATGCTCAGCTCATGGCTTCTTTTAGCACCAGCATCTTGACCAACGCATCCACAGACTGCCCAGGCTTCAAACCACTTTTACCCAGCAAGCGCCCCGACAGCTGACGTACGCTACGGTTTTCCGGTGCCTGCAGCAGATCCCAGGCGGCCAGACTCATCTGCCCCGCTGCCAGCAAGCGCAACTGCTCTTGATCCACCGATTCGACGTCGGGCAACACATCCAGCACCGATGGCAGCAAGCGCGCCATCTCCTGCGCCTCGGCCCGCAACATCATGTAGCAGGCCAGACTGGCCGGCGCGATGGGCTCGAAGCCTTCGCGCACATGGGCCAGCGCAAATCGGGTCTTGAGCACTTTGCCGTCGTGACGCCTGACGATGCGCAACAAAATCAAATCAAACGACAGCGGCGCTGCATTACGCTGCGGCAGTTGCACACGGGCATGGGCCTGCCACAGCGAGATTTCATTCAAACGTACACGCCCCAAGGACTCCAGGCGCAAACGCGCCGGCAGGTCCGAAATCGCATGAAAGGTCAATTGCTTGCACAAGGCATTGGGCGTGGTTTTGCCATCCTTATGCCACAAGGAGGTGGCCCCCGGCACCAAGGCCAGCCAGTCGGCAGGCATGGCGGCCCATTGCCGCCACAATGTGGGCGAACCACCCTCGAAAATATGCAGCAGGCTGACCGGAGCCGCCTGCGCGTTGAGCACTTCCATCGCCTGGTTCAGCGCCTGACCGGAGCTAGGCTTGTGCAAGGTGCGCACACCACGCGAATCCGACCAGTCCGCTGCGGATACACGTTGGTAATACGGCACGCTCAACGCCTGCCCGTAGGGGCTGAACAGATAAGCCAGCGATACTTGATCCTGGCTGCCCGCCAGCACATGCTCGGCATGAATGACCAGCAGGCGCTGCACATCCAGGTCCGTCATCTCCTGGCGGGCCGCCCGCATCAGGGCTTCGCCGCGTTGCACGGCCTGTCCCACATCGGGCTGATCGGCCGGTGCATGCAGATCCCGCCAGAAGTCATAGGCTTCGGCGCAGGCCAGGCGCTCGTCCAGCACAGCGGCTGCATGACGTGCCTGCTCGACCGAAACCGGCCCGCCCGCCGAAGCAGCCGCCAACAAGCGCGGCAATACGCGCGCACGGCGCTCCTGTTCTCGCTCTTGCTCCTGGACGCTCTGCCCACCAGACTCCAGCAAAGCCGCCAAATCGCCCTGGGTGGGCGAATACAGGGGTCGCTGGCTTTCACGCACGTCCAAGGCTGCATCCACCAACTCGGCCGCCGACATGAAACGCAGGTCTTCAGGCACCTTCTGGCCTGTGGACACATAATGAATAGGCAGCTTGAAACGAATCGCCGTATCCAGGGGAGCGCCTAGCTTGATCGCCTCGTCAACCTTGGAGATGATGCAGCCGCTCAAAGGCGTGCCGCCGTCCTGAGCGTAGCTGCGCGCGACTTCATCCAGCGTATCGCCCTGACTGGCCGCGTTCAGAACCAGCAGACGCTGCACGCGCCGGCCTGCGCCGGCCAGCAAGGCCGCCTGCTCCCGTACATAGCGGTCGCGTTGGCTGATGCCTACGTTATCAATCAAAATAAGCTGATCCGGACGCACGCCCAAGACCAGACTGCGCAACTGCTGTACATCCTGCACGATATGCACCGGCACGCGCATCAAATCGCCATAAATCTTTAACTGTTCGTGCGCGCCGATACGGTAGGTATCGGTCGTCAGCAAGACCACGCGCTCAGGGCCAAAGCGACGCACGGCGCGCGCCGCCAGCTTGGCCAGCGTAGTGGTTTTACCCACGCCAGTCGGCCCGACCAGCGCCAACGCTAGACCCGGCTGCCACAGCGCATCTTCGCTGCGCAAAACCGGCAAATGCGTTTCCAGTTCGGTACGCACCCACTGCAAGGCCGCACGAGCACCCAGGCTGTCCGGCAGGCGCTTGAGCATGGCTCGCAGCAAGGCCGTGCTGAACCCCTGAGCCAGCAAAGACTGGAACAGGTTGACCGCCACGGGCGAGCGGCGCATCTGGTGGCTCCAGACCAGATCGTCCATGCGCCCTTCCAAGGCACCGCGCAAAGCGCCGATCGCGCCCATGACATTGTCCGGGCCGGGTGGCGGCGTCATTTCCTGACGCATGCCCGCCGCCTGGTTCGGCATGGGCGCGGCCGGTGGCACAGCAGCATCGCGAATCGCCGACTCTGGAACCGAGGTCGCATCGGTAGCCAATATCTCGACCCCGCCGTTAACGCGGCGATTGGAAACAATAAGAGCGTCCGGACCCAGCGCGATACGCACTTGGCGCATGGCTTCCCGACTTGTACTGCCAAAAAAACGACTTATGTTCATGCGGACTGACCAATTATTGTTGTGACCCTAAGCATGCGCTCTTCGGGAATTTCAGCGTTGGACAACACGCCCAGCTGCGGTATGTGATGGCGCAGAAAACGAGCCAGCGTGGCGCGCAGGACCGGGGGCACCACCAGCACAGGCGGATCGCCATGCTCTTCCTGGAACTGCGCCGCGCGCATGGCTTCGGCCAGCACGGATTCGGCCAGGCCAGGCTCCAGAGCGCCGCTGCTGGTCAGGGCCTGCGTCAGCACACGCTCCAAGCGTGCATCCAACCCGATGACACGCAACTCGCCTTCGCCCGGGAACCACTGCTGAACAATCGCCCGACCAAGCGCCACCCGCAATACCGCCAGCAATTCACCGGCCTCATTGCCGGTCGTCCCGGCGGCATTCTGTCCCAATAGGCGTGGCGCATGCTCGGCCAGCGTTTCCACAATGGTACGCATATCGCGAATTGGCACATCTTCGGCCAGCAAACCGCGCAAGACTTTAAGCAGCAGGCTGAGCGTGATGGTCTGGGGAACGAAGTCCTCGACCAACTTGGGCGCTTCGCGGCCCACGTGATCGAGCAACTGCTGCACTTCCTGGCGGCCCAGCAGATCCGCACCATGACGATGCAACAAATGATTGATGTGGGTCGCGATGACGGTGCTGGCATCAACAACGGTGTAACCGGCGATCTGCGCCTGCTCCCGCAGCGAAACATCCACCCAGACAGCCGGCAGGCCAAAGGCAGGATCGGTGGTGGGCGTGCCCGGCAGCTTCATGGAGACGCCGCCCGGATCAATAGCCAGCCACTGGCCGGGGGTGGCCGTGCCGCGCCCTATTTCCACTCCCGAGAGCAAAATACGATAGTCGTTCGGCTTGAGTTCCAGATTGTCGCGAATATGCACCACTGGCGGCAGAAAACCCACATCCTGGGCAAACTTCTTGCGCAGACTGCGGATACGGTGCAAAAGCTCGCCGTTCTGGGCATGATCCACCAGGGAGATCAGGCGGTAGCCCACTTCCAAACCTAGAGGGTCGACCATAGACACGTCGCCCCAGGTGGCTTCCGCGGCGGCGGCATCGGCTGCCGCCTGCACCTGCTCGGTGGGTTCGCCTACCTGCTCAAGCTGACCGGCCTGATGCTTTTGCATTAGCCAGGCACCGCCGGCCAAAATAGCGGCCAGCAGCAAAAACACCAGATTGGGCATACCGGGGATCAGGCCCATCAAACCCAGTATGCCCGCCGTTATGTACAGCACCACAGGATTGCGGAACAGTTGGCCGACCATCTGTTGGCCCACATCCTCATCGGTGGCCACGCGCGACACCACCACACCGGCGGCGGTAGAGATAATCAGGGCCGGAATCTGCGCAACCAGACCATCGCCAATCGTCAGCAAGGTATAGACACGACCGGACTCGGCAAATGACAGATCATGTTGCAGCACACCAATGATCAGCCCTCCGAACACGTTGATGACCATGATGAGCAGACCCGCCACCGCATCGCCGCGCACGAACTTGCTGGCACCGTCCATGGAACCGTAGAACTCGGCCTCCTGAGACACTTCGCTGCGGCGGCGGCGCGCCTCGTCCTCGCCGATCAAGCCTGCATTCAAATCGGCATCGATCGCCATCTGCTTGCCGGGCAAGGCATCCAGGGTAAAGCGCGCGCCCACTTCGGCAATACGCCCCGCACCCTTGGTAATCACCACAAAGTTGATGATGACCAGAATAATGAACACGATCAGGCCCACGGCAAAGTTGCCGCCCACCAGAAAATGACCAAAGGCTTCGATTACCTGCCCAGCCGCATCCGGCCCCTTATGGCCATGCATCAGTACGACCCGCGTGGAGGCCACGTTCAGGGCAAGCCGCAGCAAGGTGGCAAACAGCAACACGGCCGGGAAGGCGGCGAAATCCAGCGGCTTTTTGGTAAACATCGCCACCAGCAAAATCATGACTGCCAGCGCGATATTGAAGGTAAACAGCAAATCCAGCACGAAAGGCGGCAAAGGCAGAATCATCATGGCCATGACCATGAGAATCAGCACCGGGCCGGCCATCAGGCGGGCATGCTGGCCGCCGTTCTGCTTGAGTAAGGCAAGAAAATTATTCATTGTTTGTCGATAAGCGCGAACGCAAACGGCCGGCAGCCATGGCAGCCGGCACATCCAATCCGCTAGGCATGACAGGCCGTTCGCCCTGCCCCTTGTTCCAGTTACGAAGCTGATAGACCCACGCCAGCACCTGCGCCACGGCGGCATACAGGTCCACAGGAATCTCCTGCTCCAGTTCTACATTGAAGTACAGCGCACGCGCCAAAGGCGCGGCTTCCAGCGTCGCCACATGGTGCTGGGCAGCGGTGGCGCGGATGCGCGCAGCAATCAGTCCCGTGCCCTTGGCCACCACGCGTGGCGCTCCGCCGCCGCCATCCTGATAGCGCAGCGCCACCGCATAATGTGTCGGGTTGGTAATCACCACGTCGGCTCCGGGCACTTGCGACATCATGCGCGAACGCGCCATGGCCCGCTGCTGCTGCCGTATGCGCCCCTTGACGTGCGGATCGCCCTCGCTTTCCTTATGTTCTTCTTTGACATCCTGACGCGACATGCGCATCTTTTTATAAAAACTCCACAATTGCCAGGGAGCATCGATCAGCACGATCAGAAGCAGGCTGGCCGCGATCAGGGCGCAGCACTTGATGATCAGCGTCATGCCCGAGGCAATCGCCGCAGTCGGGCTGGCATACATCAACGCCGTCATCTGGTCACGATGCGTCCAGATGACATAGACCGCCACCGTGCCCACCAACGCCGCCTTGGCCAGGGTCTTGATCAGCTCCACCACGGTTTGGGCCGAGAACATCCGCTGCACGCCCTTGAGCGGATTCATGCGCTCGAACTTGGGAGCCAGGGCCTTGCCGCTGAACACCATGCCGCCCAGCGCCACCGATGCGCCGATGGCCACCACGACCAGCAGCAAAAACAAGGGTGCCAGCCCCAGCAGGGTCTCTAAGGCCAGATTGCCTGCCTGCGCAACCATGACAGCCGGGTCGCGACCGATACGCGGATCAAACCAGACACTGCGACGCACAATGCCATTGAGCGTTTCGTGAAAATGCCCGGCCCCCACCCAGATGCCGCCGATGCCTGCGCACAACATCAGAAAGGTCGTCAGCTCCCGTGAACGCGCGATCTGCCCCTCTTCCCGCGCCTTTTCCAGGCGCCGGGGCGAGGCCGGTTCGGTTTTTTCGAGATCGCTGTCTTCTGCCATGGACTGCTGCGATGCAGGGGGTAAAAAAGTGAGGGGGAAAGCCTGCAGCCGGCGTAAAACCCGGACACTCGCGGCTACCGTACATCATTCTAAAAGAGCCTGCTCGTTCTGATAGCCGAAAGCTAAGGCGATAAACCCGCACTGTTCCCAGGCAAGAAAAAGGCGCTGCCAATGGCAGCGCCTGAAAAACCGGGCAAGGTGCCCCAAAGCGGACCAGGAC
Organism: Alcaligenes sp. SDU_A2; assembly: GCF_038237375.1. Lineage (NCBI taxonomy): Bacteria > Pseudomonadati > Pseudomonadota > Betaproteobacteria > Burkholderiales > Alcaligenaceae > Alcaligenes > Alcaligenes sp. SDU_A2. The sequence goes on from NZ_CP151273.1 coordinate 2,483,226, forward strand.
TAAAATCCCAGATTGGCCAACAAGTCATCGACCTGATCCTGGCTGGTCACCACTTCGGAGGCGGTGGGCGAGACCACCGGGCCATTGATCAAGCTCTGGGTTTCTTCGCGCTTCTCGCCGGGCACATTATCCACCAGCACCTGCACCAGTTCAGTTTCGATGGTGCCAACCACCCCCAGCATGCGCGTGATCACCTGGCCAGTCAGGTCCTGAAAGTCCTGCGCCATAATGATTTCCAGCAGATTATCCTGCGTCTGTTGCGCCTTGACGGGCACATCGCTCAGAAAATCGCGCGTGCGCCGCACCAGATCACGCGCCTGGTCCTGATCCAGCGGCTGGTCGAACCATTGCGCCCACTGGGCGTCCAGCGTCTGAGCATCGGCCTGCAGGGACTCCTGCAAAGGGCGGACCTGCTCGGCCGCGTTCAAGACCCGATTCGCGGCCTGCTCGGTCATGCGAGCCACATAATGCAGCCGGTCACGCGCATCGGGAATGGCGTGCGCCGCATCCTTGATCGCCTGATCCAGGCCCAGTTCGCGCATGCTCTCGCGCAGCATGCGCGTCAGGTTGGCAATGCGATAGACCAGATCGACCGGCACGCCCTGCAGATCCGGCTGGTTAGGTGTTTGCTGTGGGTCCATGACGTCCTCCGTATCAACCGCCCATCTTCTCGAATATCTTGTTCAGCTTTTCTTCGAGCGTTGCGGCGGTAAAAGGTTTGACTACATAGCCGTTGGCGCCGGCCTGGGCCGCCGCAATGATGTTTTCCTTCTTGGCCTCGGCGGTGACCATCAGCACCGGCAAGGCAGCCAGACTCGCATCGGCGCGGATCTGTTTGAGCATCTCCAGACCGTCCAGATTGGGCATATTCCAGTCCGACACCACGAACTCGAAATTGCCGTTGCGCAGCTTCTCCAGTCCCATCTGGCCATCCTCGGCCTCGTCCACATTTTCGTAGCCCAGATCCTTGAGCAGGTTCTTGATGATCCGGCGCATAGTCGGAAAATCATCGACAACGAGAATTTTTATATTTTTTTGTACCATTCACATTCTCCAATTAAGTAGCCGCCAGTGCGTTTCGTCCCGCTTTAAACGCGGTGTCCGAACGCCCCCACACTAGCCAGAATTCGTTCACTGATCGATCCCAAGGGCAAGGCCGTCTCGGCCGCGCCGATCTGCAAGGCTTCACGCGGCATGCCAAATACCACGCAGGTGGCCTCGTCCTGGGCAAAGGTCTGCGCGCCTGCCTGTTTCATAGACAACAAGCCCTGTGCTCCATCCTTGCCCATGCCGGTCAAGATGACGCCGACCGCGTTGCGTCCGGCCACCTCGGCTGCCGAATGGAACAAAACGTCCACAGAGGGACGATGCCGGTTGACCGGTTCGCTATCCACCAGCTTGACCACATAGTTAGCCCCTGAACGTGCCAGCTTCATATGCGCCACCCCGCCCGGTGCAAGATACACATGGCCCGGCAGCACGCGCTGTCCGTCTTCGGCCTCGTGGACCTGCATGGCGCACAGGCCATCGAGCCGGTTCACAAAAGAGCGGGTAAAGCCAGCCGGCATATGCTGCGTAATCATGATGGCCGGACAATTGGCTGGCAAGGGCTCCAACACCTGCCGAATCGCTTCGGTTCCCCCGGTGGACGCACCGATCATGATCAACTTCTCGGTGGTGGAAAAAGCATGGGTCAGCTTGCGCGCAGGCGCGCCGCCCTGCGGCTGAGGCGCAGCCCGGCGGGGCCGGGCAATCGAGGCGGCGCGGATTTTTTCGGCAATCAGATCGGAGTAGTCCAACAGACCATCTCGCAAACCCAGCTTTGGCTTGGTGACAAAATCCACTGCCCCCAGTTCCAGCGCGCGCAAGGTGACATCCGAATTGCGCTCGGTCAGCGAAGACACCATAACCACTGGCATCGGACGCAAGCGCATCAAGCGCTCCAAAAAGTCCAGCCCGTCCATGCGCGGCATCTCCACATCCAGCGTCAATACATCCGGATTGTGCTCTTTGATAAGCTCGCGCGCGACCAGCGGGTCAGGTGCCACGGCCACGACTTCCATATCCGCGTGGCTGTTGATGATTTCCACCATCAGGCTGCGCACCAGGGCGGAATCGTCCACACATAAAACTCGAATTTTCTTCATGACTACTTAAGATCCCGATTCTGAGCGCCGAAGGCGGTCAATTCCTGACATAGACCGTCTGACCCAACAGACGGAAAGCCTTGGTCAGGTAAGAGAAGTTTTCGGAGTGCCCGACGAACAGCAGTCCGCCCGGCTTGATGACAGCGGCGAACCGCTCAAGGATGCGCGTCTGGTCTTCACGATCAAAATAAATCATGGTGTTGCGACAGAAGATTGCATCAAAACTGTTGCTGGCCGGCCAGGACGAACCGACCAGATTGAACTCATCGAACTCCACCATCTGGCGCAACACCGGCTTGACCCTGGCCATGCCTTTGCGGGCCCCTACTCCACGCTGAAAGTAGCGCGGCAACCACGCTTCGGGCACCGGCTCGATACGCTCCAGGGTGTACACCCCTTGGCGGGCCTTGTCCAAGGCATCGGAATCGATGTCTGTTGCCAGGATAGAGACCCCCACATCGGGCGAGGAGCAGTGCTCGCGCACCGTCATAGCAATGGAATAGGCTTCCTCGCCGGTGGATGCCGCACTGCACCAGATATTCAGCGGCTTGGGGCGCGTGCTGACGAATTTACCCAGAATGTCGAAGTGATGCTGTTCCCGGAAAAAAGCGGTGTGATTGATGGTGAAGGCATTGACAAAGTCCTGCCACTCCAGACTGCCGGGCTCGCGCTCGAGCACATCCAGGTACTGACGTACCTCGCTCATGCCGGCTTTCTGGGTGCGCAGCCCCAGCGTCCGGGCCACCATATCTTCCTTGTGGGTTCCCAGAATGATGCCCGCATACGACTTGAGCAGGCGCGCCGCCCTGTCACAGTCCCCATGAGCGGCCAAAGGGATGGACGGCAATGTATAAACAAAAGGTTCCACAGGTGTACTCATAAACTACAGGCCGGCCAGCGCCCCGCCCAAAGGCCTCGCCGTCAGGGCGGGGTCCGAGGCGAAGCGTTCCAGCTCCGGCGTATCCAGCGGCACGTCGATGACGTCTTGCGCGCTGACCTTGAAAGCTGCCACGGCATCAGACAGGCGCGTGGCCTGATCTTGCAGGGAACCCGCTGCCGCCGTGGCTTGTTCAACCAGTGCCGCATTTTGCTGCACGACCGTATCCATCTGGGTAACGGCGCGGTTGACCTGATCGATCCCCTCGGACTGCTCGTTCGAGGCGGACGAAATTTCCGCCATGATGGTTGTGACACTTTGCACCGATGCCACCACCTGCTTGACCACTTCCCCGGCTTCGTCGACCTGACGCGTACCGGCCTCGACCTTAGCCAGCGACTCTTCGATCAAGCCTTTGATCTCGCGGGCGGCTTGGGCGCTGCGCTGGGCCAGACTGCGCACTTCGCCCGCAACAACGGCAAACCCCTTGCCCTGCTCACCGGCGCGTGCCGCTTCCACAGCCGCGTTCAAGGCCAGGATATTGGTCTGGAACGCAATGCCGTCGATCACGTTGACGATATGCGCGATCTGACCCGAACTGGCCGACAGTTCTTCCATGGTGCGCACCACCGTGGCCACGGCCGCGCCGCCGCGACGTGCCACTTCCGAAGCACCATTGGCGACCCGATCCGCCTGCCGGGCATTGTCCGAGTTCTGGCGCACCGTGCTGGCCAGCTCTTCCATGCTGGCGGCCGTCTCCTGCAACGACGCGGCCTGATCTTCCGTGCGACTGCTCAGATCCGTATTGCCCATATAAATTTCGCGCGAACTGAAGGTGATTTCTTCTACCCCTTCGCGCACAGTCATGACCATACGCTGCAAACTGCTCTGCATGCGGCGCACCGCATCGTACAACACGCCGATTTCGTTGGTGGAGCTGATTTCCACACGCTGGGTCAGATCGCCACTGGCGATGCGGTCGAAGTGTTCGCCCGCCTGGCGCAAGGGACGCAACACCATGCGATTAAGAAACACATAAACGGCCAAGGCGATAAGCACGCACAAAACCATGGCCAGGCCCACAAGCTGGATCACCAGCGCGTACTGTTCGGCCTCTTTCTGATACTGAGCGTCAATCGAGGCCTGCTGATGTTTGTGCAAAGTACCCAAGGCACTATAGAGATCCTCTTCGAGCAACTTGGTCGTAGTGGTGACATACGAACGAAAATCGCTGATCTGACCATTGTCCAGGTAGGCCATAAGCGGCAGCACGCCGCCCTGCATCAAAGACACAAAGGCCGCATCCACGCGCGAGTAATACCCTTCGCTGTCATCGGCCTGCTCGGCTACCTCTTGATAATGTATGAAGGCCTGCTGGGTCTGGTCGAATTTCTTGCGGGTCTCGTCCATGATCTCGCGCGTGGCCGAGCTGACCGCCAGGCTGCTGTCGCCCCCGCCCCATTCGGACATCAACTCCTGATTCTGGACATCGCTATTGACCACATAACTGATCGCGGCGCGTCCCAGCAGAGTCTGCGTATCCTTGTAGCGCTCCAGTGCCTGGTACATGGCCGACCCGACTCGCTGATTGATCACGATGCTTTGCAAAGCCTGGTTATTGGCACGCAAGGACAAAATGCCCAAGGCAGCACCGGCCACCAGCATCAGCAGAAAAAACACCAAAACCAATATCAGACTGGTTCGCACCTTCAGATTGGCCAAACGAAATCCATTCAGCATGTCAAGTACCTTGCTTAGAGTCAACCCGAACACCGGAGGCGCTTTTGGCACCTCCCCCAACCTGCGCCTTCTGGAGCGATCAGGCCACTGCGCTGTCGACCAACGCCATTTCTTCGCTGGTCATGAGTTTTTCGATATCGACCAAAATCAGCATACGCTCGCCCAGCGTGCCTATGCCCGTCAGATACTCGGTGGAAAACGCCGTACCGAAACTGGGTGCCGCGCTGATCTGCGAGGACTGCAAAACCAGCACATCGGACACCCCGTCCACAACCACGCCCACCACACGCTCTTTCAGGTTCAGAATCACGACCACAGTCTGGTGGTCGTAATCGACTTTTTCCATATTGAAACGGATGCGCAGATCCACAATGGGCACAATGACGCCGCGCAGATTGGTAACACCCTTGATAAAACCGGGTACATTGGCGATCCGCGTGACGGTTTGGGTGTCATAGCCGCGAATTTCCTGAACTTTCAGGATATCAATGCCGTATTCCTGGTCGCCCAGAGTAAAGACCAGATACTCCTTGCCGCCAACTTCGGAGGCATCGGAATGGGAATTAAAATCGTTGGACATGCATGTCTCCGGATAGATCAGACCAGCGCCGCGGCGCGATCGCGGGCCAGGCGCTGTAAGGCAAATACATCAACAATCAGGGCTACGCTGCCATCGCCAAGAATGGTTGCAGCAGAAATCCCCGGAATTTTGCGATAGTTGGCTTCCAGGTTCTTGACCACCACCTGGTGCTGGCCAATAAGATGATCCACCAACAAGGCAAAGCGCATATCTTCGGCCTGCAAGATGACGGCAATGGCGCGGGTCACATCCACTTCGGCGTCGTTCACCGAGAAAATATCGCGCAACGCAATCAGGGGCAGGTATTCGCCACGCACAAACATGACATGATCGGTTTCCGATACGCGCCGCAGTTGCTCGTGGGTAGGCTGCATGGACTCGGTAACGTGGGCCAGTGGCAGGATAAACACTTCCTTGCCCACTTGAACCGACATCCCATCCAGAATCGCCAAGGTCAAGGGCAACACGATGCGGGTCGTGGTACCTGCGCCAGCACGCGAATACAGTTGCACATGGCCGCCCATGCTCTGAATATTGCGTCGCACCACGTCCATGCCCACGCCACGGCCGGAAATTTCCGTAACCTTGTCTGCGGTGGAAAAGCCAGGTGCGAAAATCAGTTGCCAGACCTCGTCATCCGGCATGGTTTCGGTCACAGGCAAGCCCGAAGAAATGGCTTTTTTAAGGATTTTTTCGCGGTTCAAGCCTGCGCCATCGTCCACCACTTCGATAATGATATGGCCGCCTTGATGCTGGGCTGACAAGGTCAGGACGCCCTCCACATCTTTACCGGCGGCAATGCGATCTTCGGGCATTTCAATGCCGTGATCGATACTGTTGCGCACCAAATGCGTGAGCGGATCGATAATGCGCTCGATCAGGCTCTTGTCCAGCTCGGTGGCCTGTCCCTTGGTGACCAGCCGTATCTGCTTGTTCATGCGGGCGGCGCTTTCACGCACTACGCGCGGAAAGCGACTGAATACATAATCCATCGGCATCATGCGTATGGACATGACCGACTCCTGCAGATCGCGGGCATTGCGCTCTAGCTGCTCGATACCATTGAGCAATCTGTCGTGCACCACCGGGTCCAGCGTGGAGGCGGTCTGCACCAGCATGGCCTGGGTAATGACCAGTTCGCCCACCAGATTGATGATCTGGTCCACCTTTTCCACGCCCACGCGTATGGTGCCCGATTCTTTGGCTGCAGCCGGCTTGGCAGGTGCCTTTTCAGCCGTTTTTTCGGCAGGCTTGGCGGCAGCAGGAGCGGCAGGCGGCTCGGCCTGCACGGCGGCAGGTTCCGGCACCACCACGCTTTGTGGTTCGACTACCTGACTGACTGGAGCCGCAACGGGAGCCGTGGCAACGGCCTGACCGGGTGCGGCGCTGGCTTGGACGCTCACCTGATCAGCATTGACCACAAAGCAGCATACCGCCTGGATGTCGTCCGCCGACGCCGTGGTTTCCAGCCAAATATCCAGGCGCTGGCCTTCGCGGGTCTGGTGCACGATGGTGCCCATCAGCTCCATTTCCTGCTGCAGCGCCTGGGCATCCTTGTCCGATACCGGCCCCATCGAGACCCACAATGGCAAGCCGGCCTGGTCCACGGCGGTAGGCTGCGGTTCTGGTTCTGGTTCTGGTTCTGGCTCAGATTCGGGCTCAGGTTGCGCCACCGGCGTCTGGGTGGTCAAAATACCCTTTTGCTCCAGGGCCAATTGCCGCAATTGTTCGCAGATGCGCCGGTACGCCTGCTCGTCGGGCTCTTGTTCATCGCGGTAAGCGGTCACTTGTCCGGTCAGCACGTCCTTGGTTTCCAGAAAAAGATCGATCATGTCCTTGCGCAGCTGCATCTCTCCGTTGCGAACCAGATCCAGCAGGTTCTCGAGCAGGTGCGTGGTCTCAGCCAACTGGGTAAAACAGCCAAACGTGCCGGCCCCGCCCTTGATGGAGTGGGCGGCCCGGAAAATCGCATTGAGCTGATCGCGATCAGGCTGATCCAGATCCAGCTCCAGAAGCAAACGCTCCATATCGGCCAGCAGCTCATCGGCTTCATCGAAAAAGGTTTCGTAAAACTGACTCAGATCTACGCCGGAGCTCATGAACACTTCCTTCTTGGTAATGGCTTAGAACATCGTAAACAAAAGATCCAGCCCATCTACGCGGGACTCAAGGCGTGACGGGCAAAGCGCTGGGCAATTCGGGCAGGCCGGGAATGCGTACACTGATCGGCCCTTCCGGCTCCTGCATGGCCTCGCGCAGATCGAACTCCTCGGAACCGCTGGAGTTCTGCTCATCAATACGCCGTTCAGCACGACTGTTGAGCACAAGCAGGCTGATGCGTCGATTTACGGCGGCTGCCGGGTTATCTTTAACCAGGTTGACGGTATCGGCCAGACCCAACACCTGCTTGACCTTGGCTTCAGCCAGACCACCTGCCACCAGCTCCTGACGCGCCGCATTGGCTCGTTCGGCGGACAGTTCCCAGTTACTGTATTGACGCTCGCCGCTGGCGTACTGCAAAGAATCCGTGTGCCCCGCAATCTGGATGCGATTGGGCATTTCATTCAGGGGCTGGCTGAGCGAACGCAAAATAGCCCGCATATAGGACTCCACCAGCGCACTGCCGGTAGCAAACATAGGGCGGCTCTGGCGGTCGATAATCTGGATGCGCAGCCCGTCCTGGGTCATGTCCAACAATAATTGCGGCCGAAACTCTTTAAGCACGGGGTCGACACGGATCAGCTCTTCCAAGGCGGATTTAAGGTCTTCGAGCCGCTCGGTATCCTCCCGGTCGCCACGAACATCGCTATTGTTCGTACCCGGATGAGGGTTGGGAATCAAGCTGGGCTGCCCGCCCGGAATAACGCTGCGGGAAAAATCGGCCTGCATGCCGCCGCTCACGGCATCCATCAGCGGCATACGGAAGTAATCGGCGATTTCTTTAAGATCCTGTTTGGGAACCAGCGTCAGAATCCACATCACGAGAAAAAAGGCCATCATGGCCGTCATGAAGTCCGCATAGGCAATCTTCCAACTGCCGCCATGATGCTCGGCATGCGCCTTTTTCTTGCGACGGATGATGACCCGATCCTTATGATTGCTCATGGCAGATTCCGGTCAGGCCTTGCGGGTGCCACCGCCCGCAGAACGGGCCTGGCGCACGTGCTCTTCCAGCTCCTGGAAAGACGGACGCTCGGTGGAAAACAACACTTTTCGGCCAAATTCGACCGCCAGCTGCGGCGGGTAGCCATTCATATTGGCCAGCAAGGTGACTTTGATGCACTCCAACACCTTGATCGAATCAGAGGTGCGACGCTCGATGGTTGCCGCCAGCGGTGCCACAAAACCGTAAGCCAGCAAAATACCCAGAAAAGTGCCTACCATCGCCTTGGAGATCAAATCGGCCAGCACAGCCGGGGGTTGATCCACCGACCCCAGCGCCTTGACCACACCGAGCACCGCCGCCACGATACCGAAGGCCGGCAAGGCATCGGCCACCTCGCGCAAAGCGCGGGCCGGCACGTTACGCTCATGCTCGTAGGTCTCGATATCCTGATCCATCAAGGTTTCGATCTCGAAAGAGCTCATATTGCCGCTGATCATCAGGCGCAGATAGTCCGCAATGAAGTTCATCAGAACGGGATCTTTCACCACATTCGGGTAATCGGCAAAAATCGCGCTCTGCTCCGGACTTTCGATGTCCGCCTCGATGGACATCATGCCATCGCGCCGCGCCTTGTTGAGCAAGACATACATCATGCCCATCAATTGCATGTACAACTGCTTGTTATAAGGGCTGCTGCGAAAGGCAATCGGCAAAGCACCGGCCAACAGCTTGATGGACTTGCCGCTATTGGAAGCAAAGTAGGCACCCAGGGCCGCGCCACCGATCAGCAGCAGCTCAAACGGCTGATACAAGGCGCCCAGATGCCCGCCCAGAGCCACGAAGCTCCCGAACACGGAAACAAAAACAACGATATATCCAATCAGAATAAGCACGGATACGCCTTCTTCAAGTACACGCAACTAATGATGGCGGCAAGTGCCCCGGCCAAAACGCCACTTCAACGGGCTTTTTCCCGTATAGATCGACGCTTCCGGCTGCGCCCGCACATCAGAGAACACCAAGAGAAGCCAGAATGGCCAATTTGCGCCTGGTCGACACCTTAGCCGACCTGCACAGGCTCATCGGGTTCAAGCTGGCGCTTAGACGCCGTCTGGGCCCGGCGCGGAGCGCGGGCAGGTTCGGATGCCGGTTGGGCTTGCTTTGGGGAAGACTCGGCCTTGCGGCCGCTGCGCGCCTTGCTGGCGCGCGTCTTGCCGGCGCGCGGCGGCGGACGGCAGATGGCACAGATGAACCCGGCCTCGGGATCATGCGCATGGGCGACGAAACCGCCTTTGCAACGCTCGCACTGGGACAACTGCAGCAGACCACTGTCAAAAAAGCGCAACAGCATCCAGGCGCGCGTAAAGCTGAGCACCGGCTCGTCATCAGGCACCGTCTCCACCCGTCCCGCCGCCGACTGTTCCAGATACAGGCGATAGGCCTCGACCAGCGCCTGGCTTTTATCGCAAGGCGTATGGGCCACCATGTACTGGTAAATGCTGTAGAACAGACTGGAGTGGATATTGGGCAGCCAGGTCATGAACCAATCGACCGAAAACGGCAACATGCCCTTGGGCGGCGAGCAACCTTTGACTTCCCGATAAAGGCGGGCAAGACGGTCGTAACTCAGAGACGTCTCGGCCTGCAGTACTTGCAAACGCGCCCCCAGTTCGATCATTTCGGAGGCCAGGCCGATTTCCTGGGCTTCTTTGGCGACGCTTTTTGTAGCCATAACGCGTATCGAGTTCCTGACCTCAGCCTGCCTGGCTGGCAGTGGCTCGCTGCGACAGCAGGATGGTGGAGTGGGCTTGCTGCAACACCCCACCCAGCACATTTTGGGTCAGCGTGGAGAGCAAATCGTAATCATTAAAGCGAAAGCCGCAGATCAACGAACTGGAGCTGGCCAGTTTGACCAACTGGGCCGGTGATAAACGCAAAAGGGTTTCGGCCACATCGGCATCGAATCCCAAGCGGAACATTCCTGCGGAAAAGTTCTCGCGAAGCAGACGCTGCGCGAGCAGCAAGTACGACAAATTGACTTCCTGAATATCATTCAGCAGCGAATTTTCCGATACGGGCATGGCAGCCTTTCCTTGTAATACTGGTTAACCAACCAATTTCTTGTAACAAACAACATTTAGCGCTCTAAATGTTACAAAAATACGTAACGCCATCCTGAAAAACAGCGAAACATACTCTGCAGTCGCGTTTTTTTCCTGCCTATCGAGCCGCGAAACAATACGACATCGACATGAACACGGTGAAAAATATGCATTAAATGTATCATTTGCAGACTGAATCTTATCAGATGCTCACTTAATGTTGTAGATATAAAACTGGATGTTACGTGATAGAGATCAATACGGCTGTCATAGAAACATGTTTTAGTACACCAGATATAAATCCTAAGCCCTTCAGCCTATGGGCTTTTTTGCGTCACCCACGCAAAAACAACGGAATATCGGCATAATGCAGACAGCACCGAAAGGTTCCCATATTGCCTTGCAAGTTTGTAACCACTTATGAACCCTGCTGCTTTTATGCAACGGCTAATCGCGATTACGCTGCTGATTCTGCTGTCCGCGTGCGCCAGCACACCACCGGATTCGTCCCTGTCGCGCCAGCCCATCAGCGTGCATGCAGAGCGCCGTCCCGCCGTGGTGCTGTCAGCCATGACGCTACTGGACACGCCTTACCGCTATGGCGGGCGCGAACCGGCCACCGGCTTTGACTGCAGCGGTCTGGTTCATTACGTATTTAGTCAGGAAGCCTCCAGCTCACCCATTCCACGCAACACCTCGGCGCAGGCAGGAGCCAGCCGTTCGGTCAGCCGCAAGCATCTGCGCCCCGGCGACCTGGTGTTTTTCAATACGCTGGGAAAACCCAATTCGCATGTGGGTATTTATATCGGCAACAACCAGTTCATCAACGCCCCATCCAGCGGCGGACGGGTACGGATCGACTCTCTGGACAATCCCTATTTCGCCAAGCGTTTTGACGCCGCCCGGACTTTTTTTGAATAAGAAAGAGACTGTTCAGGCGCTCGGCAGCACGGCGTATTGACGGGCCAACTCCAGAAACGCGCCTAATTCGGGATCGTGGCCGGTTTCAGTCTGCATCAACTGCGCCACAGTCGGGGCCACACGCTGGGCCAATGCCGCATCCAAAAACAGTAGCCGGGAGCGCCGCGCCAGCATGTCTTCGACCGTGCGTGCATATTCGTAACGACAGGCGAACACCACCATGGCCTGGGTTAAACCCGGGGCCAGCTCGACATCGGCACCTGGCAAGGCCTTGACCCAATCCGATTCGCTGCCATACGCCTCCACCCCAGGCACACGACCCAACGAACGCCGCGCAGCCGAATGCGAAGCGCCGACCAAACGCTGTTCGACTGTGCTGCATGCTGGCAGCTTGCCGACCAGCCCCGCTTTTTCACACTGCTCGAGAACGTCCTGGGCCATGGCCCGGTAAGTCGTCCATTTGCCGCCCGTAACCGTAACCAGTCCACTTTGACTGAGCAATACGGTGTGTTCTCGGCTGATGGACTGCGTGCTGCCCGCTGCCCCCTCGCCCTGAACCGGCCGCACCAAAGGACGCAACCCTACCCAGACACTGCGCACATCCTGTTCCTGGGGCGCTTTCTGCAAGTAGTGCGCAGCCTCGGACAAAATAAAATCGACTTCCTGGCGCAAAGGCTTTGGTTCCAGCGGCACGTCCTGACGAGGCGTGTCGGTCGTACCCAGAATCAACTTGCCCAACCAGGGCACCGCAAACAACACACGACCATCGCGCGTGCGTGGCACCAACAAAGCGTGTTCACCCGGCAGAAAATCCTGGTCCACGACCAGATGCACCCCTTGACTGGGGGCCACCATCGGGCGGGCCTGATGTCCGCTTTCTCGTCCATCCTGTTCGCGCAGGCCATCCACCCAGACGCCTGTTGCATTCACGACACAGGGGCTTTGCAGCACATAATCCTGCCCTGTTTCCCTGTCCTGGCAGAGCACGCCGCTGACGCGCCCGTCGCGGTGCAAAATTTCGGTCACCGGACAGTAATTGATTAATAAAGCGCCATGCACAGCGGCGGTGCGGGCCAAAGCCAAGGCAAGCCGGGCATCGTCAAACTGACCGTCCCAGTACTTCACCCCCCCTTTAAGCCCATCCCAACGGGCACCGGGCAGCAACTGGCGCACCCGGCTGGCCCCGAGAAACTGCGTGCTGCCCAAGCCCTCGCGGCCGGCCAGCGCATCGTAGGCCATCAGACCCAAGCCATAGAACGGCGTTTCCCAACATTTATAGCTGGGCATGACAAAGGGCAAAGGCTGGGCCAAATGCGGCGCATTGTGCAGCAAATGCGTACGTTCGTGCAGGGCTTCGCGCACCAGGGAAATATTGCCCTGGGCCAGATAACGCACACCGCCATGCACCAGCTTGGTCGCCCGCGACGAGGTACCTTTGGCAAAGTCCCAGGCTTCCAGCACCACGACTTTAAGGCCGCGCAAGGCAGCATCCAAAGCAATCCCCAGGCCCGTCGCCCCGCCGCCCACCACCACGATATCGGCTTGAGTCGTGCGCGCCAGCGCGCCCAGCATTTGCGTCCTGTCGGTCAACAGTGGTGAAGTTCGTGTGCTCATGTATGAATTGGCAGGGCCCAAACCGGCAATTGCCGGGATCTGGCCGCTTCAGGTCAGGATTTACCCTTATTTTAACCGCTTGCCCTGCACCTTGCAGCGAAACTTGGCGCTTTGAGCATCAGGCGACACACCATTCCAGGCGCGCAGAGCCGGCCGGCTGCCGGTACACTGTGGGCTGCTTTGCTTTGAACGCCGAACCAGCATGACATTCATCCTTGCTCTCGACCAGGGCACCTCCAGCTCCCGAAGCCTCGTTGTCTCGGCCCAGGGCCAGATCCTGGCCCAGGCCCAGCAGGAAACACGCCAGTATTTTCCACACAGCGACTGGGTCGAACACGATCCGCAGAACATCCTGGACACCCAACTGGACACCGCCCGCCAGGCTTTGCGTCAGGCCGGCCTGACGGCGGCGGACATCAGCGCCATCGGCATCACCAATCAGCGCGAAACCACCCTGCTCTGGGATCGCCGCACCGGCCAGGCCTTGCACCCGGCCATTGTCTGGCAAGACCGGCGTGCCGAAGACCTTTGCGCCCGCCTGCGCGCACAAGGCCAGGAAGCATTCGTGACCGCCCGCACCGGCCTGCCGATTGACGCCTACTTTTCGGCCTCCAAGCTTCGCTGGCTGCTCGACTCCATCCCCGGTGCCCGCGAACGAGCCCAACGCGGCGAGCTGGCCTTCGGCACCGTGGATAGCTGGCTGATCTGGCATCTGACCGCCGGCGCTGTCCATGCCACTGACATCAGCAACGCCTCGCGCACGCTGCTGTTCAATATCCATGCCCAACAATGGGACGCCGAACTACTGGCGCTATTTGACATTCCGGCCGCCATCTTGCCGCAGGTACGCCCGTCGGCACACCATTTTGGCGACTGTGATCCGGCGTTGCTGGGCGGCCCCATCCCCATCTGCGGCGTGGCCGGCGACCAGCAAAGCGCCCTGTTCGGCCAGGCCTGCACACGGGCGGGCATGGCCAAAAACACTTACGGCACGGGCTGCTTTTTACTGATGCATTGTGGCTCCCGCCCCCCGGTCTCCCACAATGGCCTGATCGGCACCTGTGCCGCCCGCCATGACGACACACCCGCCTACGCGCTGGAAGGCAGCGTCTTTATCGGCGGTGCCGTGGTGCAATGGATGCGTGACGGCCTGGGGGCCTTCGAGCACAGCGCCCAAGTCGAAGCCCTGGCCCGCAGCGTGCCAGACGCACAAGGCGTGCATCTGGTGCCGGCCTTTACCGGTCTGGGAGCCCCCTACTGGGATGCCCAAGCACGCGGCGCGATCACCGGGCTGACCCGCTCCACCACAATGGCGCATATCGCACGCGCCGCTCTGGACAGCATTGCCTACCAAAGCGCCGCCGTTCTACAAGCCATGAACCGTGATGTGCAAGCCGACGAAGGCCAGCCGCTGCAGGAACTACGCGTAGACGGCGGGGCCTGCGCCAACAACCTGCTTATGCAGTTTCAGGCCGATCTGCTGGGCCTGCCTGTGGTGCGTCCGGCCAATATCGAAACCACGGCTCTGGGTGCCGCCTACCTGGCGGGACTGGGCGTGGGACTGTATAAAGACTTGAACGAAATCGCCGCGCTCTGGCGATGCGAACGTATTTTTGAACCGACCATGTCCCGCGACCAGGCCCAGACCTTGATGCTTGGCTGGGAACAAGCTGTCCGGCAAGCGCGCGCGCACTGACACTCTTTTTTGATGGAATCACCATGTTGCAAAAAATCATCCTGGGCATTGCCATTTTCCTGCTTGTATTGCTGGGCCTGACCTTTGGCGAGGCCGTGCTGCGCGAGCTGTTTTCCTATCTGGGCTTTATCGTCGATGACTTCGCCAGCATGATGCTGGAACTGCGTCTGTACCTGACCGAACACTGGGGCAAAGCCCTGTTGGCGCTGATCATTACCATCCCACTGGTGCTATGGATTGCCAGCGCCAAAAAAGACGAGCTGGAGCGCCCCACCAACCATCGCAAGATCGCAATCGTGCTGGCTGTGTTTCTGGGTTGGGTCGGCGCGCATCGCTTCTATCTGGGGCAGATAGGCTGGGGCTTGGTCTTTCTGGTGCTGTTCGTCATCTGGGCACCGCTGGCCTACTGCATCGCCCTGATCGACGCCTTGCGCTATGCCTTCATGGGCAACGACGAATTCAAGCAAATTCGCTGAGGCGTCATGGAAAGCAAGACCGCCCGGCTGACCGTGCTGATCGATCCGGCCAAGAAAAAAGCCTTCGAGACCTTGTGCCGACAACAGGACCTGACCCCATCGCAGGTCGTGCGCCAACTGATACGCGACTACTTGTCCCAGCACGGGACCCAATACCCTGGCGCGGCCCATAATCCGCGCGTCGACTCCTAAAGCCGCATCCCGCACGGCTGCAAGCCATAGTTCAAGCATGTCCCGCACCGCTACCGTGCGGGACACTTTACGCGGCTTGCTGTTCCTGCTGCTCCAGATCGGCCGCCACGCTTAGCCAGGCGTCGGTCACGGTATCGTAAATTCGGCGGCCATGCACCGCTTGCAGCAAGCCCATGCGGCGCACCTTGCGCAGCACCCGCTCGTTAGCCTCGCACAAGGCCATAGGAATACCGCGCCGGGCCAAATCGGCCAACGCGGCCTCCAAAGCCTGCAAAGCCGTGGCATCCACAAAGGGGACGTAGTTCAGACGCAGAATCACGGCCCGCGAGGACTGGGGCAACGTCTGCAAGGCATGGTTGACCGCCTCCACGCTGGCAAAAAAGTACGGCCCCTCCAAGGCCAGCACGCACACATCCTCGCGCAGCGCCTGGTCCGGCGTTACATCCAGCACACGCAACAGATCGCGCCCCTCCAGCGCCCGGACCCGCACGCCATCCGATGTACGCTTGAGCACATACAACATGGCCAGCACCACCCCGATATTGACCGCCACCACCAGATCGGCAAAGACAGTCAGGGCAAACGTCACCCACAGAATCAACAGATCGGCTGCAGGCAAGCGACGCTGCAGGCGAAGCACCAGAGTGGCCTGGCTCATATTCCAGGCCACCACAAACAGAATGGCCGACAACACCGTCAAGGGGATATAGGACGCCAGCGGTGCCAGCAGCAACAACACCAGTACGAGAAAGACCGCATGAACAATACCAGCCAACGGACTGTTGCCGCCATTGCGGATATTCGTCGCCGTGCGCGCGATGGCTCCGGTCGCAGCAATACCGCCGAACAAGGGTGCCAGCATATTGGCCACACCCTGACCGACCAGTTCCTGATTGGAATCGTGCCGGCTACCGGTCATGGAGTCGGCCACCACCGCCGACAACAAAGACTCGATCGCCCCCAGCATGGCGATGGCAAAAGCCGGCCCTATCAACTCCACTACCCGGGTCAAAGTAATCTGCGGCCACTGAAACGAGGGCAAACCGGTGGGCAAGGCACCAAAGCTGGAGCCAATGGTAGCCACCGAATCGAAGCGAAATATGGCCTGCACTACGGTCACCAACACCAGAGCCACCAGGGGGGCCGGCACACGCGCCATTCCCCTAAAGCGTGGCACGATCAACAAAATCGCCAGGGACAAGGCACCCAAGCCTGTCGTGGCCAGATCCAGAGCAGGCAGATTTTGCAGCAGAAACCAGAGTTTTTCGTGAAAGTGTTGTCCCTGAACCGCCGGCAAGCCAAAAAAATCGCGCCATTGCCCCACCCAGATAATCACGCCTATACCTGCGGTGAAACCCACGATGACAGGATCGGGAATAAAACGGATGACCGCGCCCAGCCGCAACAAGCCCAGAAGCAGCAAAATCACGCCGGCCATCAGGGTCGCGATCTGCAAGCCGGCCACACCGTGCTGAGCCACAACCCCCGACAAAATGACAATGAACGCGCCGGTGGGACCGGCAATCTGCACCCGGCTGCCACCCAGTATGGAGACGGCCAAGCCGGCGACAATCGCGGTATACAGCCCCTGCTCCGGCTTGACTCCCGAGGCAATGGCAAAAGCCATCGCCAGCGGCAAGGCAACAATGCCCACGATCAGCCCGGCCAGTATATTGCTTACCCAGTGACTCCGCCCCAGGAGCCCGGCCCGCCCCGCTTCCAGAAGTGCAATCATGTATCTGTCCTTGCGCGCCCCGACCGGCCTGCCGGTCTGCGCAGGCTCCTTGGGGGCCGGGACTTAAATATGATCATGACATGTTAATACTATTCACATCTGCTTGCACCGGGGCGCAGTCTGTACAAGACCAGCCCCTTGCGGCATGCCGGCAAAGGGCTGGACCGGCGCTCAGGATCGGGCGCGCAGCAGGCGCAAACTATTGAGCACCACCAAAAGGCTGGCCCCCACATCCGCGAACACGGCCATCCACATCGTAGCCTGCCCACTTAACGCCAGCACCAGAAAGACAGCTTTAATCCCCAGCGCCAGACTGATGTTTTGCCACAAAACCCGGTGCAAGGCCCGGGAGCGGCGCATCAGCAAGGCGATCTTGCCCAGATCATCGTCCATCAAGGCAACGTCTGCCGTCTCGATGGCAATATCCGATCCCAACGCCCCCATGGCAATACCCACATCGGCCCGCGCCAAGGCGGGCGCATCGTTGATGCCATCGCCCACCATCGCCACCAAACCCTGCCCCTGACGCTGCTCGATGCGCTCCAGCTTATCCTGCGGCAGCAATCCAGCCCGGTAATCGGCAATCCCGGCTTGCCGGGCAATGTGTCGGACCGCGTGTTCGTGATCACCCGACAAGATTTCCACTTGCACGCCTTGCTGTTGCAAATCGGCAATAGCCTGTTGCGTCGTCGGGCGCAACGTATCCAGCACCGCGAACCACGCCAGCAAGCCCTTGCCATCACCCAAGTACACCATGCTGGCACCGTTTTCCTGCGCCTGCTGCTCGGCCTGACTCAGCGCAGCTGGCTGCGCATCATCCAGCACCCAACTGCGCTTACCCAGTCGCAGTTGGCCTTGCGCCCCCATCGCCTGCACGCCATGCCCGGCAATCGCCTCGAACTGCTCCAGCCCACTTTGCGCCGCCCCATGCCGGCCACGCGCAATGGCCTGAGAGGCCGGGTGGTCGGACCGTTCGGCCAAGGCCACCGCCAGTGCCAGGGCCTGCTCACTATCCAGACCATCCCGCAAGCTGCCATACTGATCCAACGAGGGCTGGCCCAGCGTCAGGGTGCCGGTCTTGTCGACCGCCAGATAGCGCAGTTGACGCGCACGCTCCAGGTACACGCCGCCCTTGACCAGAATACCGGCCCGCGCCGTGCTGGCCAGTGCGCTGACCACAGCGACCGGCGTGGAAATCACCAATGCGCACGGGCAGGCAATAACCAGCAACACCAAGGCCCGATAGACGGACTCGGACCAACTCAGCCCCCACACTAAAGGTAAGGCAATAGCCATCAGGACAGCCGCCGCCACCACCAAGGGCGTGTAGATGCGCGAAAACTGATCGACAAAGCGCTGAATCGGAGCCTTATTGGCCTGCGCCTCTTGCACCGAGCGGGTGATACGGGCCAGCAAAGTGCCATCGTGTCCGGCAGACACCCGGTAAACCAGTTCGCCCATGCCATTCACCGTGCCGGCAAAGACCTCGTCGCCCGGCCCTTTGTCCACCGGCGCGCTCTCGCCCGTAATCGGTGCCTGATTGACGGCACTGATGCCGTCCACAACCTGCCCATCCAGCCCGAAACGTTCGCCCGGAGCCACACGCACCGACCAGCCGGCCTGAACCTGACTGGCTGGCATACGGCTCCAGCCCTGACCATCCGCGCTGGCCAGCACATCGTCGGGCACCAGTTTGAGCAAGCCATCCACGGCATGCCGGGCGCGATCCAGCGAACGCGCCTCTATCCATTCGGCCAGGCTGAACAAGGACATGACCATCGCCGCCTCGGGCCACTGGGCCAAGACCACCGCCCCCGTCACGGCAATGCTCATCAAAGCATTAATGTTGAGCTGGCCGTTGCGCAAGGCTATCCAGCCTTTTTTGTAGACCTGCACACCCCCCGCCAGAATGGCGGCCAGCGACAAAACGATCACCAGCCACTCGGGCACCCCCAGCCAGTGGCTGATCTCAGCCCCCAAGGCCAGCACCACGGCAGCGACAATGCGCACCAGCCCCTGACGCGCCGGCATCGCCGGTGCCGGCGCATCCTGGGCCATGCGAGGCTGAAAGCCCAATCCGCGCAGCGCCTGCAGAACTGTCTCACGCGCCCCATCGGCATGATCGACCGTCAACACGCGCTGCATCAAATCAAAGCCTAAACGGCTTACCTGCGGCACGCGCTTCAGGCCCGAGCGAATCATATTCTCTTCGGCCGGGCAATCCATGTCAGCAATATGCACCACCAGACGAGTAGGCGTGCTGGCTGCCAAAGCCAATGCGGGTGCCGCCAAAGGCGCGGCGCAGCAGCTCGCTACAGCCTGTTCTGGTACGTGTCCATGATCGTGTGCATGTTCGTGTGCGTGATCATGGGCGTGATCGTGTATGTGCTCATCCTTGGTCCCCCCATTTGCGGGGCAGACTGCCGTGGCCTTATCCAAAGAAGTCATTGCAGCTCCTTGCTTTCTTGCATGCCCACAGTAGAAAGCCTAAAGTAACTACAAGGTCAAGCCCCAAGGAGCGTATTCATGAAAATCGGCGAACTGGCACAAAAAAGCCACTGCAACACTGAAACCATACGGTACTACGAAAAAGTCGGCCTGCTGCCCGCGCCCGAGCGCAGCGAAGGAAACTACCGGCAATACCGCAGCGTGCATCTGGAGCGACTGCGTTTTATCCGCAACTGCCGCAGCCTGGACATGACACACGAAGAAATCCGCGCCCTACTGGCCTTTATGGACGGCCCCGCGCAGGACTGCGAACCGGTGAACTGTCTGCTGGACGAACACATCGAGCATGTATCCATCCGCCTGCGCGAACTGGAGCACCTGCAACAACAACTAAAAGAGCTGCGCCACCGCTGCGGCCAGGCGGGCGGGCTGGAGCACTGCGGTATTTTGCAGGGCCTGGTCGATATGGAACCCGAACACGTACCGGCCCCCAGCACGCATTTGGGCTAAAGTGGCGACATCCGAAAAATGCCGCCACCGCCGCACGAACAATCAAGTTCGCACCCGCTCGGCCAGCCACATGCCCGCCAGCATGGCCACAAAAAACAGAATCGCCAGCGGTGCGCCGGACGCAGCCAGCACCACTGCCGGACCGGGGCAGAAACCGGCCAGCCCCCAGCCCGCTCCAAAAATCAGCGCCCCCACGACCAAGGGTTTATCGATCCGGCGACTGCTCGGCAACTGCATGGTTTGCCCGGTCAGGTAGGTGCATGTGCGCCGCTTGGCCAGGGTGAACGGCACGATCGCAACGGCAATCGCCGCCGCCATGACCAAACCCAACGAGGGGTCCCAGGCACCGGCCAGATCCAGAAAACCCAGCACTTTGGAAGGATTGGCCAGCCCCGACACCAATAGCCCCAGGCCAAAGACCAGCCCGCTGAGCAAAGCAATAAGGTAATTCACGAATAACTCCTTAGATCAAATGACGGACCACATACACCGTCAGAAATCCGCTGGCCATAAAGGCCAGAGTGGCCACCAGCGAACGGGGCGACAAGCGGGACAGGCCGCATACGCCGTGGCCACTGGTGCAGCCCGAACCCAAGCGCGTCCCAAACCCCACCAGCAGGCCGGCTGCCAGCACCAGCCACCAGGCAGGCCCGCTTGGCACCACTACGCTGTGCCCTGCCCACTGATACAGCCAAGGAGATGCCGCCAGCCCTAGCAAGGCCATCCAGCGCCAGCCTCGGTCGCCGCGCGCGCCGCTCCAGACTCCGGACAGCAGCCCGGATATGCCGAACACGCGGCCATTAAACAAAACCAGTGCCGCTGCGGCCGCACCGATCAGGGCACCGCCCAACAGTGCGCTCCAGGGCGTAAACGAAGCCCAATCAATCTGAATCATGCGTGCCTCCTTGCTCGCAGAAAATGCCATATAAGGTTTGCATCACCGCCAGAACATCCGGGTGCTCCAGGCGGTAATACACGAACTTGCCGTCCTTGCGCCCGGCAATCAGCCCTTCGCGGCGCAATACCGTCAATTGCTGCGACAAAGTGGGCTGGCCTATGCCGCTGCGCTGTGCCAGTTCACCCACATTGCACTCGCCCTGCACCAAGGTGCATAAAATAAGCAAACGATCGGGGTTGGCCAGCTTGCGCAGCAAGTTGCTGGCCTGATCGGCGACCAGGCGCAAAGCCTGCAGATCGGGTTGAGTCATATCAATTAACCAAAACACAATATATATTATTATATAATATATTTTTAATTTACATAAGAGGTACGTCATGCCGCATGCACAGGTCGCCAGCTTCTTCGACCCGGATACGTCCACATTCTCGTATGTGGTCTATGCCGATGGCCAGCAGGAATGTGCCATCATCGACTCCGTGCTGGACTACGACCCGGCTGCAGGCCGCAGCCGGACGACGTCAGCCCAACGCATCGTCGATTTCGTGCGCGAACGCGATCTGCGCGTGCAATGGATACTGGAAACCCATGCCCATGCCGACCACCTTTCGGCCGCTGTCTGGCTGCAGGAACAGTTAGGCGGCCAGATCGCCATCGGCGACCACATCCGCCAGGTCCAGGCGGTCTTTAGCCATATCTTCAATATAGAAGCAGAGATCAAGGCGGACGGCACGCCTTTCGACGTGCTGTTCAAGGACCTGGAACAGTTTCAGATCGGAGCCCTGCACGTCCAGGCCCTGCACGTCCCCGGACACACACCCGCCGACATGGCTTACCACGTCCAGGGCCTGGGCGTGTTCGTGGGCGACACGCTGTTCCTGCCCGATGTGGGCACGGCGCGCTGCGACTTTCCCGGCGGCAGCGCCGAGCAGTTATACCAATCCATCCAACGCCTGCTTGCCTTGCCCGACGACACCGTGCTGTTCATGTGTCACGACTACCCGCCCGTAGGACGATCCCCCCGTTACAGTTGCACCGTAGCCCAGCAAAAATCCGACAATATCCATGTACACGATGGCATCAGCCAGGCAGAATTTTGTGCTTTGCGCCAGGCCCGCGACACAACGCTGGGAATGCCACGCCTGATTCTGCCCTCCATCCAGGTCAATATCCGTGCCGGTCACTTTCCGCGCGCCGAAGACAACGGCCAGATCTACCTGAAACTGCCAGTCAATCGTTTTTAAGCCAGACAAGGGAACCGGCAGCCCGGCCAAGAATCTGAATGCAGGCAGACTAGCTCCAGAAAGGGCTTGCGTATACTGCTGCAAGCCCTTTTGCTTACCCAACCACTACAAGGACACGCAGGCATGACTTACATGACCATCAAGCATTTGCACGTCAGCGCAGCCGCGCTGAGCATCCTGTTCTTCATCATCCGGGCCTTCTGGTCAGTCAACGGCTCCGCTCTTTTGCAGAACCGCTTCGTGCGCATCGCCCCCCATGTCATCGATACGGTGCTACTGGCCTGTGGTCTGGCCCTGGCCGCCATGCTGGGTGCCGCCGCCGGCCAACCCTGGCTAATCACTAAAATCGTGCTGCTGGTGGTCTACATCGTGGTCGGCAGCTATGGCATCAAACGTGGCAAAACGGCACAGAGCCGCGCTTGGGCGGCTGTGTTGGCGGTGGCAATTTTTGTGTATATCGTCGGGGTCGCGCTGCAACGCAGCCCCGGCTCCTGGTTTTTCTAAACCCCCGCTCTTTCCGAACCGGCGCATGCGCCGGTTTTTTTACCAGATCCCCATCCAGCGCTGCACGATCAAGCTGCTGACCGAGACCGCCGCCCACACGCCCAGCCCCAGCAAAGCAGGCCGCACACCGGCTCGCGCCATGATTTTCAGGTCCGAGGACAGGCCGATGGCCGCCAGCGCCAACACCATCAGAAACTGAGCCGTCCAGCGTAGCGGCTCAAGCCATTCCACCGGAACCAGCCCCAGGGAACGCAAGGCCGAAGCGACGATGAACCACAAAATGAACCAGGGAAACACGCGCATCAGATCAAAGTCGCGGCCATCCTGACGCGAACGCCAGATTTCCAGCCCCGTCAGAATCAGGCAGATAGGAATGATCAAGGTGGCGCGCGTCAGCTTCACGATCGTCGCGTGATCGCCGGCCTGATTGCTGTAACTGTAACCGGCCGCCACCACAGACGAGGTGTCGTTGATGGCCGTGCCCGCCCAGACGCCGAAACCGGCATCGGACATGTTCATCATGTGGCCGGCCACCGGAAAGATCAGCACGGCCAGAATATTGAAGATAAAGATCGTGGAAATTGCCAGCGCCGTTTCGTGCTCCTGGGGCCGAATGATAGGCGTGACCGCCGCAATAGCCGAACCGCCGCAGATCGCCGTACCCACGCCGATCAAGGTGCGCAGCTTGGACGGAATGCCCAGCAAGCGCCCCAGCACGTAGGCCGCCACAAAAGCGACCGATAAAGTCACCAGCGTCACCGCCAGGGAGTCCATGCCGGTACGCATTACCTGCGGCAGACTCAAGCCGAAACCCAGGCCGATAATGGACCACTGCAATAAAATTTTGGAGGAGAATTGCAGACCAGGACGAAAAACAGGCGCGACACCAATCATATTGCGCACCACCATGCCCAACACAATGGCAAACACCGGCCCGCCGATCAGCGGCCAATACTGGCCCAGGCCCAAAGCCACCACGCCTACGGCCAGGGACAGCATGAACCCCCACCAACGCGATGGTTTCACGGGTTCGCCGGAGTGAGTGGCCGCCGCGCCGGAGCGGCTTAATACGGCATTTGTGGTGCTGCTCATGATCGCATTCCCATTTTTTAATAATTGAAAGTAATTTTAGATTGACCCCTTCTATAAAAAAATTCATTATTACTTATCGTAAGTATCAATTTTATTGATCATGAACGCGATCAGCATCAGACAACTTGAAGTTTTTGTCGGCATCGCCACCCTGGGCACGGTGCGCGCCTGCGCGCAGAGCATCCACCTTTCCCAGCCGGCTGCCAGCATGGCCTTGTCCGAATTGGAAAAACAGCTGGACTGCCCGTTATTCGAGCGCACACCCGGCCGCATGCAATTGACCAGCCGGGGAAAACAGCTCTTGCCCCAGGCCCGGGAAATTCTGGAACGCCTGCGTGAAATGCAAAGCCAACACGATCAAAGCGAACTACGCGGCGAAATTCGTATCGGTGCCAGCAATACGGTGGGTAACTATCTGATCGGCGATCTGGTGGGCAACTTTGTGCGCCTGCATCCGCGTGTTTCTCTGCACGTATCGGTAGAAAACACTGCGGAAATTGTTAACCGCCTACTGGAGCATCGCTGCGACATTGCCTGCGTAGAAGGCCCTGTCAACCACCCACAGTTGGAAACCTGGCACTGGCGCGACGATGCCCTCGTGGTTTGCGCCGCTCCCGACCACGCCCTGGCCGCCAAACCCCGGCTGAGCCAACGAGACTTTGCCGGCGCAAGCTGGATCATGCGCGAACGGGGTTCGGCCTCGCGCGCTCAGACCGAGCAGGCGCTCAGCGTTCTACCCGCGGGCCATATCTTGATGGAACTGGGCCAGGTCGAAGCCATAAAACAAGCCGTGATTGCCGGCTTGGGCCTGGCCTGCCTGCCACAGGCCGCCACGGTGGATGCCGTCGCCAATGGCCGTCTACGCATACTGCACACCCCTTTTCTGGACCTGAAACGCCGGCTGTCCGTCGTGCTGCCTAAAGAACGCTACCGCAGCGACGTACTCGCCGCCTTTGCGCAACACTTGCAGGCCCCGCCCCAGGACACTTGACGCAACTTTGCACTTTCGTCATCAGAGATCCATCTGGACGATGCTATTCTTGTTGCAGTGCAGCACGCGGCGTACCGACGCCGCCTCCCATGAGCCCTCTTTACCGCTAGAGCCACGCCATGAATGCCCAGACCAAGCCCGATCTGCTGGAACACGCCATGTCTTCTTTTGCCCGCCCCAAAGACCTGCCACCCTACGAAACCGTCGCACTGGTGCTGCAAGGCGGCGGTGCCTTGGGAGCCTACCAGGCCGGCGTCTACCAAGGCCTGCAAGAAGCAGGTATCGAACCGGACTGCCTGTCCGGCATCTCGATCGGCGCGCTGAACACGGCCATCATCGCCGGCAATCCGCCCGAACGACGCGTCGAGCGCCTGCGTGAATTCTGGGACACCATCTGCCAACCCTATTACGGCATGCCGGCACCCGGCTTCATGGAAAAAACCCTGTTCGGCATCAACGATGTCATGCGCGAAGCCATTGGTGCCTGGAACGCCAGCAGCGCGCTTTTCATGGGCCAGAACGGTTTTTTCCGGCCCCGCTTTCCGCCTCCGCCGCAAAACACGCCGGGCCTGGCCGAAGCGGCCAGCTACTACGACACCTCGGCCCTGAAAGACACGCTGGAGCGCTTGTGCGATTTTGACCTGATCAACGATCAGCGCCAGCGTATTTCCGTGGGCGCAGTTAACGTGGGCACGGGCAACTTCGTGTATTTCGACAACCACAGCAGCACGTTGCGGGCCGAACATTTCATGGCCTCGGGGGCCTTGCCGCCCGCCTTCGCCCCTGTAGAGATCGATGGCCAATACTATTGGGACGGCGGCCTGGTCTCCAATACCCCCCTGTCCTATGTGCTGGACCAGTCGCCGCGCCGCGACACCTTGGTGTTCCAGGTGGATCTGTGGAGCGCGCGCGGCCCGGTGCCCACCAACATGAGCGAAGTCAGCGACCGGATCAACGAAATCCGTTATTCCAGCCGTACCCGCATGGTGACCGAGGACATGCGCCGCTCCCAGTACATGCGTCACGTGCTGGGCCGCCTGCTGGAAGCCATCCCCGAAGAACAACGCAAAGACTTCCTGCCCTGCAGGCTGGCCGAGGAAATGGCCAACAACAAACGCTACAACGTCATCCACCTGATCTACCGCAACCAACCCTACGAACAACACTACAAGGACTACCAGTTCGGCCGTCAGACCATGAAAGAACACTGGCGCAGCGGTCTAGAAGATATACGCCACACGCTGATGCACAAAGACAGACTGAGCATGCCGGACAACCTGGCCGGTTTCGCCACCTACGACGTGCATCGTGATGAAATCGAAGGGCGCATCTCGAACGGAAAATAAACGTGTAGAAGCCGCCGGCGCGTCAATACGCCACCCGCAGCCCGGTGGCGCCCTTCGCCCGGCACCGCCAAACCCGCAGTAAGGCCCCAGAGCCGTTTTCCATTGGACGGCCCCTGCCCTTTTGCGAATTCAGGTCTTGCGGCGGCTCAACACCATCGCCCCGCTCAAGACAAAGGCTGTGCCCAACAATTGCATGGCCGTGATCGGCTCGTCCAGAAACCAGTTAGCCAAAAACAGGACCGACACCGGCCCGACCAAGCCCATCTGCGCGCTCATGGGCGCGCCGATACGCTCCACGGCCCACATGGTCATAAAAGTAGGTAAAACCGTATTGAACACGGCATGGATCAAGGACAGGCCATAGACCTGCGCCGGCTGAATCAGCCCCTCCCAACCGAACACGCCAAAAAAATGCAGTAAGGTATACACCGCCGAATACGACATGGCGTAGGCCACCAGGCGCGTAGAGCCAATGGATTTGAGCAGTTCCCCGGAACCGATCAGATAGGCGGCATACGAGATGGCCGAGCCCAGCACGCACAGAGCTCCCAGCAGCACATTATCGCCAGACAGACTCAAGTCTTGCACAAACACCAGGCTGACGCCCAGATAAGACAGGGCCAGCGCCAGCCATTGTTTAGGCAAGATGGCGCGCTTCAGGAAAACAGCCGAAAACAAAAGCACGAAAGTGGGGGACAGAAACAGAATCAGCCGCTCCAGACCGGCCGAAATATATTCCAGACCGATAAAATCGAGCAGACTGGCCAGATAGTAGCCGATAAACCCCAGGCCAACCAACTCCAGCCGCTGGCGGCCGGTCAGGGCTTTGAGTTCGCCGCGGCGCACCTTGCGCACCTGCCAGAACGCGATGGCCAGAAAAAACGGCAGAGACAGCAACATACGAAAACCGATGACAGTCAACGCCGTCACATCGTATTGATAGGTCAGCTTAGCTACGATCGCCTTGGCCGAGAACAGAATGGAACCACACCCGGCCAGCGCCAAGCCGATCAAAAAAGAACTGCGCTGCGCACTCGGGCGCTGGCTTGCTTGCATAGGACGATCACCGCTTTGCCGGCCAACTGACAGCCTATTGCATGCATATCAGTTATTGCCTAGGCAATAAAAAAAGATTTAAGATATTGGCTGGAAATGATTCTACTCTCGCCTTACCGCGCTGCCCATGCCTGAGACGGTCCAACCGTACTATCGTCAAGGAACCGACGTCCTGAACGCCGCCACCAATCTTGGTCTGCTGATCAAGAACGTGTCGGCTTCGCTGCATCTGGCCATCAACCAACGCGTTGCCCCCCTGGGCCTGACAGCCATGCAATGGCGCCCCCTCATCATGCTGCGCTATCACAATGCCCGCACCCCGGCCGAGATCGCGCGCCTGATGAACATCGACACTGGGGCCATGACGCGTACCCTGGACCGCCTGGAAGCCAAAGGTTTTTTGCTGCGTCGGCGCTGCGACGAAGATCGTCGCCTGGTCCTGCTGGAACTGACTGCGCAAGGCAATACCGTCTCTGGCAAAATCCTGCCCGAAATCGCCCAATCCCTGAACGACCACCTGGACGGCTTTTCTGCCGCCGAGATCGATACCTTGTTCTGCCTGCTGCACCGAATCATCGACAACGGCCAAAAGGCGACTGAAGGCAAGCCAACGCCCGATTGAAATTTTTTAACCAATCACTGCCTAGGCAGAAACAAACTAGGCAGCATCTTTAAGCTGATTGTAAGCATGAAGCACCTCACTCCTCTACTGCTCATCGCCCTACTCTGCGGATGCGCCGCCCTAAACAGCCAGACACCACCTGCCGCTACGCTGGATGGACCTGCTCTGGGACTGCACAACCAGGCGATCCAGTGGCCTCAGGAGCAATGGTGGACACGCTATCACGACCCACAACTGGATGCCTTGCTGGACCGGGCGCTGGCACACCACCCCAGCCTGCAATTAGCCCAGGCACGCATCCGCCAGGCAGACGCGGCCCTTAAAGGAGCTCGGGCTGTGCAATGGCCGACGCTGGATGCCGGCTACAGCCTGACACGTCAGCGCTTTTCGGAAAACTATATTTATCCGCCGCCCTATGCCGGCTCCATGCTGACCGATAACAACCTGCAACTGACACTGGGCTTTGACTTGGACTTGTGGGGCAAGCAGCGATCTTTGGCCGATGCGGCCCTGTCGCGTGAACAAGCCGCGCAAGCGGACTACGCAGCCGCGCGCAATGCCTTGGTTAGCGCTATCGTGCAAACCTACTTCCATTTGCAAAACGCGCTGGCGCAAGCGCAGACCCTGGACAGACTCGGCACTCAGTTCCAGTCCGTACTGGACATCACCCGTCAGCGCAAAGCCGCCGGCCTGGATACAGACATCGAAGTCAGTCAGGCAGAGTCGGCCCTGGCGTCCGCCCGCGTGCAACAGCGACAAGCGCAAGGCAATGCCGCCTTGCTGGGCAACCAGCTCGCCAGTCTGAGCGGACAATCTCCCGAACAAGCGGCACCCATCGCTATCCGCCCCCTGCCCCAACCCGATACTTTGCTGCCTACAGCTCTACCACTGGAGTTGCTGGGACGCCGCCCCGACATACGCGCCGCCCGCCTGGCCGTCCAAGCCAGCGGATACCAAGTCACCGCCGCGCGCGCCGACTTCTACCCCAATATCAACTTGAACGCCTTCGCCGGCTTCATGTCCTTGGGCTTGGACCAATTGGTGCGCGGCTCCAGCCAGATCTATGGCGTCGGCCCGGCCATCAGCCTGCCCCTTTTTCACGGCGGCGCTCTTAATGCGCAACTAGCGGCCCGGCGCGCCGAACAGGACATGGCCATCGCGCACTACAACCAAACCCTGCTAGATAGCCTGCGCGACGTCGCCAACGCCCTGACTCGCATCCACTCCTTGCGCGCAACCCGCCAGGAGCAGGCCAAGGCCTACGCAGCCATACAACACGCCTATCAGATCGCCCAGCAGCGCTACCAATCCGGATTGGGCAATTACCTGCAGGTTTTGCTGGCCCAGAACGATGTACTACGCCAGGCTCTGCTGGATACCGAACTGCGCGTACAGGCCTTCAATCTGGACGCAGAACTGGCTACCGCCCTAGGTGGTGGTTACCAAGAACCCAAGATCGCCCCAAAACCATAACGAGCACAACCTGCCTTGACCATCATGTCTGCACAAACACCCGCTTCCTCTTCCCGCAAACGCCTGCTACTGGGCTTTACCCTGCTGATCGTGATCGCCGCTGTCATCTACGGCGCCTGGGCCATGTTCTCGGGTCAGACCGAAACCACCGATGACGCCTACGTACACGGCAATATGGTCCAAGTCTCCGCACAAATTCCCGGCACCGTGGTCAATATTGCCGTAGACGACACCCAACTGGTCCAGACCGGACAGGCGCTGTTAAGTCTGGATCGCGCCGATGTAGACATTGCCCTGGCCCAGGCCCAAGCCTCGCTGGCGCAGTCCGTGCGCAAAACGCGCAGCCTGTTTGCCCAGAACAATGCCCTAAAAGCCGACATTGCCGCCCGCCAGGCGGATGCACAGCAAGCCAAGATCAATCTGGACAAGGCCCGCACGGATCTGCAGCGCCGCCAGGCGCTGGGCAAAATAGGCGGAGTCAGCGGCGAAGAACTGCGCCATGCACAAAGCGCCGTGCAGGCTGCGCAAAGCGCATTGGCGCAGGCACAGGCCGGCATCGAATCGGCCCGGGCGCGCCTGGAGACCAACAAGGCCCTGACCAGCGGCACCGATGTCAGCCATCACCCCGATGTACAGCAAGCTGCCGAGCACTATCGTCAAGCCTGGCTGGCCCGGCAACGCGCCGACCTGATCGCCCCCGTATCCGGCATGGTGGCTCAGCGCTCGGTGCAGGTCGGCCAGCACATCGCCGCAGGCGCGCCGCTGATGAGCATCGTCCCGCTGGATCAACTGTGGATCGAGGCCAACTTCAAAGAAAACCAGCTTCAGAACATGCAGCCAGGCCAGCCGGTCACGCTGATGGCCGACTATTACGGCAAGTCAGTCCAGTACCACGGCGAAGTCGTGGGCCTGTCCGCCGGAACCGGCGCAGCCTTCGCCCTGCTGCCCGCACAAAACGCCAGCGGCAACTGGATCAAGGTGGTGCAACGCCTGCCTGTGCTCATACGCCTGAACCCGGACGAGCTGCGCAAGCACCCCTTGCGCATCGGCCTGTCCATGCATGTCACCGTGGATCTGGACAGCACGCCCGCGCAGGCCTTGCCCGATTCCCGCCACGGCTTGAAAACGGACATTTATGAACACGGCGCACAAGACGCCCAGGCACAGATAGATCGCATCATTCAGGCCAATCTCGCATCATGAGCCAACCACACGCCCCTACCGAAGCGTCGGCGGACACCGTCCCGCCGCCGCTGACCTATCCGCCGCTGGAAGGCCGCGCCCGGGTCATGGGGACCGTCGCCCTGTCCGCAGCGGTCTTCATGAATGTGCTGGACTCATCCATTGCCAACGTCTCCATTCCAACCATTGCCGGCAATCTGGGCGTCAGTAGCACCCAAGGCACCTGGGTCATTACCTCCTTTGCCGTGGCCAACGCCATCACCGTGCCGCTCACCGGATGGCTGACACAGCGTTTTGGCCAAGTGCGGCTGTTCGTCATATCGGTCATGCTGTTCGTATTGACCTCCTGGCTGTGCGGTTTTTCCTGGTCGCTGGAATCACTGGTCCTGTTTCGCGTGCTGCAAGGAGCCGTCGCCGGCCCCATGATCCCGCTGTCCCAGGCACTGATGCTGGGCAGCTACCCACGCAACAAGACAGGCTTTGCGCTGGCCATGTGGTCCATGACCATTCTGGTCGGCCCGATTGCCGGCCCGCTGCTGGGCGGCTGGATTTCGGATAACTACAGTTGGCCCTGGATCTTCTATATCAATGTCCCCATCGGCCTGCTGGCTGGCTGGGCATCCTGGCAAATCTACCGCGAACGCGAATCGCGCCGCATAAGCCTGCCTATCGACACCCTGGGCCTGATCCTGCTGGTGATCTGGGTCGGTGCGCTGCAGATTCTGCTGGACAAAGGCAAAGAGCTGGACTGGTTTGCCAGCCCCACGATTATTGTGCTGGCCATTGTCAGCGTCATCGCCTTTGTCTACTTCCTGATCTGGGAACTGACTGCCCGCCACCCCATTGTGGATCTGACGCTTTTCAAGGAGCGCAACTTCACGGCCGGCGTCATCTCCGTATCCATCGCCTACGGCGTGTTCTTCGGTGCAGTGGTACTGATGCCCTTGTGGCTGCAAAGCACAATGGGCTACACCGCCACATCCGCCGGCATCGCGCTCGCGCCAGTGGGCATTCTGGCCATCGTGCTCTCGCCCGTGGTCGGTAAACTGCTGGGGCGTTACGACCCGCGCCTGCTGGCTACCTTCGCCTTCCTGGTGTTCGCCCTGACCAGCTATATGCGGTCGCGCTTCAATACCGATGTGGACATTCTGTCAGTCATGCTGCCCACCTTTTTGCAAGGTGCCGCCATGGCCACCTTCTTTATTCCCTTGACCACCATCACCCTCTCGGGCCTGGCACCAGAACGTGTCCCGGCCGCCGCCGGCCTCTCGAACTTTGCCCGCCTGCTGGCGGGCGCATTCGGCACCTCTATCACCACCACGTTGTGGGAGAATCGCGCCAGCATGCACCATGCGCACCTGACCGAGCTGGCCCGCCCCGGAGAGCCTGCCTTCGATGCCATCATGCATGGCCTGCGCCAAAGCGGACTGAATGCGCAGCAATCGGCTGGAGTGCTGAACCAAATCATCGAACAGCAAGCCCGCACGCTGTCCGTTACGGATATCTTCCTGGCCTCGGCCATTATTTTTCTGCTCTTGTTAAGCCTGGTGTGGATCGCACGACCGCGCAAAGTGCTCACCGGCGGAACAGAGGCCGCCGCCGGAGCACACTAGAACAGACTAGCCAGGCCATCGGCCGATGAACATCGGACGCAGTGAATCGCCAGGCTGCGCCGCAAATAAAGCACTTTAGCTTGCGCACTTTTAAAAAAACATGCTATATTTATTTTTCTCTGGTCCCCGATAGCTCAGTCGGTAGAGCGACGGACTGTTAATCCGCAGGTCCCAGGTTCGAGCCCTGGTCGGGGAGCCAAGAAAAACACCAAAAAACAGCCTATTTCGATAGGCTGTTTTTTTTCGTCCTTCGCCTTCGCTCTCCACGACAAGATCGCGCATCCTAGCGTAGTGCAGGCTTATTCAGGTGCTGCGAACGCAAAAAAACCTTGGGCTGCCGAATCGGCAGCCCAAGGGGGCAGGCAGCGCTACGGTTCGCGCCCGCCCTTTGCACTACTGCTCGCCTGCTCCACAACAAGCAATGCTTGTTGGCCCAACGCTTAAAACCGGTGATTGATCCCGGCCGTCACCATCGTGCTCTTCAAATCATTGTAAAAGCCTACGTTGCGCGCATACGAACCCAAGGCATACAAGCTGGTGCGCTTGGACAACTTATGCAGGTAACCCAGGCTGAACACATGCTGGCTTTTATCATCATCGGTTGCACGCGGCACTGAGCGGGGATCGGCCATGGTCCAGGACCCCATCAAGGAGCCAGCCTTGCCCACCGGAGCCGAAGCACCCAGCGTGTAGGCGTTGACCTTCAAGCCCTTATGCAGACCGCCACCAAACTGTTCGGCCTGCAACGAGCCGCCGATAAAGCCGTCCCGCCCCTGCCCAAAGCCGGCATGCAGCTTGACCGGGCCAAAATCATAGCTGGCGGCAATTCCCCAAGCACTGACATTGCCACTCTGACCCGCCACCAGCACGCCATTGCGCTCGCGTGCATCCCCCCAGCGTGCCTGATCGAACGTCGCCACCGCCTTGAGTGGCCCCTGGCCGTAACGCAAAGCGACGCTGTACGCTTTGACATTGGCTTCGTCGCTATTAATGGCCCCATCGGGCAAGCCGCTGCGGTTCCATTGTTGGTTGCCATTAGTATTAAAGGAATACCCCACGCCCAATTGGAAGCCAGCAAAGTCAGGGGTCTGATACGCCAGCATATTATCGTAGCGAACCGTATTGGACGCCGTAAACGCCGTCCCTATCCCAAACTGGTAACCATTACCGCCGAAAGGACTGGCCACAGGCGAAAAATACTGGGACGTCACGGTAACCTGACGGCCCATGTCCAGACGCCCCCAGGAATCGCCCTGCAGCCCCACTATCGCCTGACGCCCAAACAGCCGCCCCTGACGCCCCGAGCCCGTGCCCAAGTCAAAACCGCTTTCCAGCACAAAATTTGCCTTCAGACCATTGCCCAGATCCTCGCTGCCCTTCAAGCCCCAGCGATTGCCCAGCCAGCCCTGATCGACCAAGCCAAAACGACTTTTCTTGCCACCGCCTCCGGCAAGATCATCGCCTTTCCATTGCTCGTAGCCCAGGCCCGTATCGACGATGCCATACAAAGTGACGCTGGTCTGCGCATAGGCCGTCGTGGCCAACGCCTGCATGGCCAAAACGGCCAACACACATTTTTTCATGTCTCTGCTCTCTTGTTGAAGTTATGCGACCCCGACCCGCAACAGCACCCTGCATGCCCTGGCCGGGTCGATCTGCGTAGCACTGGCCCGCAGGCGCAACACCCGCGCGGCAAGCAAAAACAACATCTGGTCAGCGATGCCTCATAGATATATCTAAAGACAGGTTTTTAAGTCTTTTAAGCAGAAAAAGAACCCGACCGACTCTTGAGCACATCCGTTCAAAATGCTGTTTTTATATTTCATGTTTAAATTATATTGATGTCAATAAACCTTGTAAGCCGCACCAAACAAGCACTCTAAGCATTTTCCCCTAGAAGCAAAAGACAGAAACACTCGCTTTCCTTGACCCACTTCGGCCCACAGGCCAACAGACATACCGCCTGTAAGCAATTATTGCCCCGGCTGCCCATCCAACAGATTGACCGCCCAGTATCCTCCCAGTACCGCACCTGGGATTTTTTCCTATTGCCAACACTCACCTTTCCATGCATTTGCACAAAATATATCCTTGATCACATTTTTCTTTACAAAACTAGAAATCAGGATATATAATCTTTTTCTTTGCTGGTCCCCGATAGCTCAGTCGGTAGAGCGACGGACTGTTAATCCGCAGGTCCCAGGTTCGAGCCCTGGTCGGGGAGCCACCGAATTCCGGCTCCAAGCCCTTGAAAAATAGCGCCTTTTTACGAAGGCGCTATTTTTTTGCCCGGCACAAACTGCGCTTTTCGCCGTTTGATAGCGCAAATGATAGCGTTAAGGTTAATTAGCGCTATCGGCCGCTCGGCCCCAGCGAAGCTGCAATCGCGGCGACGTACACGGGCCTCGGCCTGTGCCGTGCACTTTCGTCTAGGGCTCGCTTTTATCGCTTAACAGCTACCAGGTTTAGCTTTAAATGCACGCACCGGGGCACTCGCTAGACGCCTATATCCAACTCGGAGATATAGGACCATGATTTCACATTTTCACCTCACCCGGCTGATGGCGCGCGCCACCCACCGCCTTGTCGCTCGCTCATTTTCTCTCGGGGGTGCGCAATGAGCCGCAAAATGCCCCAACCTTTCCCTTATCGCAAGGGCTGGCGCGCCCAAGTCACTCTGAAAAGCGGCGCACGCCCGTTTGCCGACTTCGCAACCTTTCAGGAAGCTAAAGAGTGGATTGCCGACATGCTGGCACTTGACCAAAACGAGCATGCCCCCAAGCTGGGCGGTCCAAGCCGCGCCACGCTGGCCGAAATGCTCACGGAGTACGCCAAAACAGTCACCGTGGCCAAAGGCGGTGCGGTCCAGGAGCTAACCCGCATCAACCACTATCTGTTACCGGCGGGCTTGCCTGCCTTAGCGCTCATTGACAATGACCTGGGCCACAAAGAGGTAGTCACGCTGCACGAAAAACACGCCCTCAAACGCGCCCGCAACGGTGATGACCAAGTGGATGCACCGCGTCGCGGTGCACGTAACGCCGCAGGCATCACCCCGCAGGGGTTTGCCGCGTACAACGAGGAACGCAGTCGCCAGGCGCACCCCCGCACGTACGCGCACTACACCCTGTTAGCCAACAAGCGTGCCTCGCAAATCACGCGCGGTCACATTCGAAATCTGCAAACCGACATGACAGCCGAAGGCTATTCAGCCAGCACGATTCAAAAAGAAATCGCCCTGTTGAAAGCCCTGTTTAACACCGCCAAGAACGACTGGAGCTGGCAATGCTTTGAGAATCCGTGCGTCGGGATACGCCTCAAACCAGGTAACGAGCGCATTGTTACGCTCAGCACCGAGCAACTGGTGCGCTTGCGTCAAGCCTTGTCCGAAGCCGACAACCCCCAGCTTTGGCCGCTGGTTGAGCTTGCCCTAACCACCGCCATGCGCCAGAGCACGTTGTTGCGCCTGCGCTGGGAAGACCTGAATTTTGTGGACCGAAACGTTAAAACGTTAGGTAAAGGCGTTCGGGCACATGTGCCGCTGTGGCGCCCGGCACAAGACATACTGAATGGGCTGCCTGGGCCACGCACAGGAACGATTTTTACGATTAGCGAAGAGGCCATCCGTGCCGGGTGGTCCCGGGCGCGCGAACGGGCAGGCCTACCTAAAGATTTTTACTTTCGGGACCTGCGCCATGTGCTGCCCACAGAAATGGCACGCGCTGGGATGAATACCCTGCAAATCAGCCAGGTGCTGGGGCACACGTCGACACGCCAAGCCCAGGTGTACGTCAACTTGTTCAGCAACGACATCGCGCCTGCCATGGACGAGAAGCTCAACACGACCAGCGCTCAAACGCCCAAGCAGTTGCTCTCCCAAGGCGACTGCTGGGACGCCTTGCGCGCGCAGAACAAGAGCCGACGTTTAAATGGCGATAACGGGGCATCAGCGCCTGCGCAGTCCTGGCCAGACGATACAGTTTTTGCGAACCAATCACCACCTTTACCAGAGCCGGCGAGCACCCCAGCGAGCACGGGTAACGTCATTGCCTTTCGCCCCCGAAAAGCTGCCTGCCCCCCCAGAAAGCGCACCGTGAAACAAACCGGGCCGCCTCCATCAACGGAGTGCGGCCCGGTTTTTTTTGGACTGATGGGCAAGCCGCCATCCCAAAAGCACTCAGCAATAATCGAGGCGCGACGGTGCTCGGTCAGCACCAGTTAAAGCTAAAACCAAATGTGTTGGTGCGACCGACTCATGTGCCTATACGTGCTAGGCAATTACGCCCCACACATAGGATATGACGCCATGACACAAGCCACACCAAATTTCGCCACGCTCTACGACAAAACCTCGGTCGCTCAGGTATTGCGTATGCCTGAACGCTCACTGGAGCGCCTCGTGCGCGCCCGACGTTTCCCGGCCCCCGTGCGCCTGGGACGCAACGCTTACTGGCACAGCAACGTGGTCGATAGCTGGCTTGAGGCAACCTTTGCCAAGCAATTGGCCTGGGACAAGAATCGCAAAGGGTTGGCACCCCGTGCGTGAGCAACGCTAGCGAAACAGAACAACGACGACAGTTTCAACCGGTACGCCTGGAACATACGAGCGCTCTGCCTGCGGGCTTGCAGCTTCAGAAACTTCTTTGGTGCAGGCCTCGCCTTTGAGGGGCGCAGCAGGAGCACACCGTGCAGCAGCACTGTAGGCAAGCCTGGCCTGCGGTGTGTGCTTGACCGCTACGGACATTAACATTGCATCACCCGAAGCTGCATCATCAAGCAACCAGCAAAATCTTTTCTGCTTAAACACACTCTTTAACCAGAGTTGCCCATTGGGCGTCGTAACGTCCACTAAAGCGCGGAACTGGACTGCGCCCACCTGGACACTGGTTTTAACCAATCCGGTGTCGGGAAACAGCAAAAAGCGCCCTTTGTAATAGCCGTCTGCGTCGATGACCACGTTATCGAACGTGCATTGCAGGGCGAAGTCGCCGGGTTGCGCTTGAGCGTCAATTGTTCGCAAGTCAGCCGCGAGCTCGCTTGGCGAGAGAATCACGCCGTCAAAAATCTGTGGTTCCTGCGGACGTTGTGCCGTTGTCATGGGGCCTCCGAAAAAACCTTCATATTGACAACGGGCGCCGTCGCGCGGCAACGATTTTCGATTACGAAATTCTTACCTCGCCCTGCTCAACACGGACGTCAACGCTTGAGATTAAGCTGCCCGCTCACAATTTCGTCAACAATAGATAATGGGGCATTGATTCCGGGAGGCTGACCAAGCCAGCGCCCACCAGCTTGCACAAATGACTCAAGCTCAACGCGCAAAGGCCCTGGGACCGTCATCAATTCCATTCCCAGGGCTCTTGCCATTTCATACAGCGTTGAAAAGTAGGGGTCTGTCGCGCCCGATTCGACTTGTTGCACGGTAGAACGACTTAACATCGCCCGCTGGGCAAGTTGCCCCTGCGTCCACCCACGCGCCTTCCTGGCTTTAATCAAACTTTCGAGCAACGCCTGCATAAATAAGCCTCATAAAAACAAAATCTATTTCGACTACGAAATTCTGGTGTCGCTATACGGAACGTGAACGTTTCACAACAGGACACCAACATGATAAAAGCAGTCAAGCAGCGTGGGTGCCCGGGCATCAGCATCGACGACGTACGGCAGGCTGTTGATTCTCTGCAGAAGCAGGGACGACATCCTGGGCCCGTTAATGTGCGTCTAGAGTTAGGGCGCGGAAGCTACTCAACTATTACAAGATACCTGAGAGCCATCGAATCGAGAAAGTGATTTCTGGCGGCCTTTTTGGCCGCCTTTCTTTGTCCTGAAAATGCCTGGGACGCGATACTTAAAAAGCCTACCTTACCTGAGAAGGCCCTGCGCTTGCCACTTGGTCGAATGCAGTTGGTGAATAGCAATAACTCCTTTATTTATATAAAGGAAAACGCCTTTATAAAAAAGCCTAACTGGATTTTGGTGAAGCCTGAACTATGGGCAAAACTCCCCCCAACCCTGATGAATGTCAGAGGTTTGAGTTTTTCCCTGACTGGATTTCGGAGCCAGCCGTCACCACGGGCACAACGGTCACATGCAAATGCCGTTGCACAGCTAGACTATTCGAAGGTTGCATCCTTCGCCGCTCCCCTTCTTGCTGCAGAAACTCCCAGGGTGCACCCTGAGCGTCCCGCTTGGTGCAAATACATCCACTGGTCGCGGTGGATTGAACCCCCTCACCAGTTAAATGTATATGCACCGAATTTATATCCGGTTGCCCATGTGCCAGAGACATGGTGCATGTCGTCAATGCAGCGACCCGATGGCTTTTATCACGCCCGCTGAGGCGGTAAGAGCCAAACTTCAATTTCATGCTTTTTTAGATTTAACCGTGGTTGCTATACGAATAGCCACAGAGGTTTTTGAGGTTAGCGACGAAACCGTTGTGTCACATACACCAAAGACCTCTGATAAATGAATAACGGCAATTAATCTGTACTTCGTGAATCAAGTACGAATCAAGACAGGTTGTCCGTTTTCAATGTTTATGCGGCTTTTCAGGAGGCGTCCGTTATTCCCGAATTAACGCCGCCGTTATTCGACAACGTAGCAAATAGCATTGGTTATGAACTCAAAAACCCAATCCTCGATTTTTGGAATCGAACGTTCTGCATCTCACGAACTGGCATCACCGTCGTTTTCAACAATACGATACAAGGACCTGCATGAGGCTGGAAAAAAACTGCTGAATGGTGCAGGTCGAACTTCACAGCAAGTTGCAAACTTCGCATCAGCACTTAACCTGTGGATGCGAACATTTGCCCTTTCACTGGACTCGTTTGTCGGTACCGAATTCACGACGCAATTCGACAAGCACTTGCTGCAATTCTCTGACCTTCAAACCGAACGCCTGGCGGCTAGAACGCTCAAAGACAGGCAAGAGCAGATTATTCAGTGGAACCAAATATTTGAGTCCATGAATCGCACAGACTCTTTACCGTCAACATTCCACGAAGCAGTAAGGGTAATGCTGAATACAAGTGGTCTTTCAAAAGCTGACGCGTGTCGTCGTGCAGGTATAACACCACCAACATTGAACCGGTGGTTAACCGGCCCGTATCTTCCTGATGTCTCATCTAAAGCGTCTGTAGAAGCACTTGCCCAGGCACTCGGTTTTGACCCTGCGGTGTTGACATCAAGACAACCGCCACGGCGACGCCCACGATATTCCCGCAATCAGAAGGTTGGAGACAAGCCGACTGTTTACAGCCAGCGCGTCGCTCGCAATCGTGCTGAAACACCGGGTTTTTCTCTGAAGCCCACAACTCGCATTCGGGAACAATGGTATGAGGTAATTTCGTTCAAGACGGATACGACTAGGGAGACAGCGAACAAGCGAAACAGTTGGCGTTTAAAACCACTCGAGTCGACGGGTGCGCGTGTTCAGTGGTCGATGCTCTTTGACGGTTATGTGTGCATCACCGCAGGCGTAGCCTGGAATAACATCAGCAATTATCTGGGCTACCTGAGGTTGCCGCGGCCAAAAGGTCAAGGTATTGAAGACAGTGATGTTGACACATTGGCCTGGCTTACGTTTCCCGAACTTATCAAACAATATGTATTGTGGAATCGTCGACGAGCGGGCAACGTCCGTCATAACGGCTTGGTAACGTTTCTTCAAATGATACTGTCACTCGTTGCGCCACAACGTGGTGTCCTCTGGAATACCCCTTCGTTGTCAGAAACGCTTCCGGCAGGCAGGTTCTCAGTGTCTTTAGAGGACTGGCATGGGCATTGTGCGGTTGCTCATGAGAAAATCAGTGCGCAATTGAGGGCTTTGCTTAACGAAGGTTCTCCGGTTCGTTCGCGAGAGTCGCATAGTCGTGCGGCGGTTATCTTGAATAGTTCGTATCCGTTGAGGGAATTGCTACGCCTACCCAAAGGCCTCGAGGATAACCCACCGCCGACAGCGCATCAGCGTGACTACCGAGCTTGGCTCAGGGACATGGTTCTTATCAAGCTGTTGGTCAGCAACCCCTTGCGAGTCAATCATTTTTCAGTAATGACTTATCGAGCGGATGGCACGGGCAACCTTTATCGAGCAAGCACTGGAGAATGGCGTCTGCGCTTTCAGTCATCTGACTTCAAGAATGAGCGAGGTGCGGCTCACACTGACTATGATGTAGCAGTTGAGTCGTCAGTCGGTCCTTGGATTCAGCGCTATCTGTCCGAGGCGCGTCCGTATGCTGTCGACGCGGATAGCACCGATTACTTTCTTTTGCCCTTTGTTCGTGGCCCACGAGCATACGATGAGGGTAAAACCTGGCAGCCTAGGAAAAGTACGAGCCGCACCATGATTAGTGCGTTGGAAGAACACAATCTTGAGCCCGCTGGCAATTGGTTGAGTGATTCAATCAGCGTGAGGTTTTACGTGCTGACAAAGCTGTATCTACCAGAAACCCAAGGTTTTCGCCCTCACATCATTCGGCATATTATTGCTACCGACCATTTGAAACGTCATCCACGTGACTATCTGACAGTTGCTCATCTTCTGCATGACAAACTTGAGACTGTGATAAAAAATTATGGACACTTGACTGTTGATGATGGCTTGCGCGTGTTGCACTCGGGTGTGCAAGAGGCGATGCTTGAACTTGCTAATAGTCACTGACAGGCTTGCATCCCTTCCACCTTAAAAAAAATGGCCAGCTATTCGCTGGCCATCTCCGAAAGAGCAGTTACGGCACTTGCAACAAAAGCGCCCCTCGCTTGGCACGGGTTAAGGCCACGTACAATAACTTTCGCTGGTTATCCGTATCTGCCGGGTCGCCGAGATAGCTGGTCGGGGCAACAACGACAACACAATCGAATTCCAGCCCTTTGGCGCGATGCATGGTGGCCAAATGCACCACATTCACCGCATTAGCGTGGTTGTTCTGCGCATCAATCGTCACACACGCAAGCCCAGCGTTTTCCAGCTCGCGAGCCATGGCATCACGCACTTTTGTGCTGGCAGTAATTACACATAACGACAAGGGCACCTCGGGCGTATGCCCCGCGCGCCACTCGTTCACAAATGCAATGGTCTCCTGCGTGGCCGATTCAATACCGTCAACTTGGGTCAGCTTTGGTACCGGCCCGTGAGACAAGGACTTGTAACGGTGGTCCTCGTCGCTGCCGCCATCCAAATCGTCGATTTCACAGCCTTCCAGCAATGCAACCGCTTGCTTGCGGATTTCATCAGTTGTTCGGTAATTCAGATAAAGCTTGCGGGAGCGGCCACGAATCTCAATGCCACACCGACTCATAATGGCTCGGTTACGGCTGTAGATGCGTTGGTGCCCGTCGCCAACGAAGAACAAGTCGTTTTCTCCAGCTGGAATCATGGCTCTGAGCAAGGTAAGGGCTTGAGGCCCCAGGTCCTGGGTTTCATCAATAACGATGGCGCTGTATGGCGGGGTGTACGACACTCCGGCAACCTGTGCCTCCGAAGCAATAATCTCAGCGACCTCGCGGTAAGCGTCATCAACCTCTTTGAGTTTTCTAGATGCCAGCTGGCCACGATACTCTTCAAAAACGGGCCATACGGCGTCACGCTTGGTTCGACTAAGCACAACGCCACGCCCTGTGCGACGGGCAACTCGGTACTGGGCCAGCGTGGTGATGCCTTGCGCTAGTACTACCTGTTCCAGTTCTTGCTCGTAAAAATCGTCGGGCAAATCCAGGCTGGAGTCTTTGGTAGCCAGCGCAGACTCCCAGGCTTGTTGCGCGGCATCTCGCTTTCTGTCGTAGACAATGCGGTGCTCTAGCTTGCGGCTACGAATAAAGGCACCGACCCAGGCGTCCAGGTTGACGACCTCAATCTTGGCTATGGCTTGTGCGCTACACAGTGAGCGCAGGTTCTGTTGAATGTCGCCTGCTAGGTTTTTTGTAAAGGTTGTGAACAACACTTTTTGACCATCAGGAGTGCGGTTCTCTGCAAGCCAGCGTGCCCGATGCATTGCCAAAACGGTTTTGCCGGTACCGGCTTGACCCAGCACGCGCATTGGCCCACTGCGGTCGCCTGACGCCAGTTTTTTCTGGGTGGGATGCAAAAATACACGCCATTGAGCCAAGGGGGCGTTCATGATGGCGCGCATAGCCTCGTCGTCCTCCACCACCACAAAACGAGATTGTGCTTCTGGTGTCTCAAGGCTTGCCGCGAAATCTTCAATGTCGATTTCACGGTCTACTCGCGTTTCACGCGATGTCAGTATCTGGCTAACAGTGTCACCTGCGTGCACCAAAAACAAGCCCTCATACGCTTCAACCGGCAAACGTGCTTGAATGGCGTCTAAACCATCCTCTGTAGCAACGGCCCGCACTGGTGCAATCAGTTCTTCGGGCACACCCAAGCTCATCAGTTCATGGTCAGATAAGGCGGCAAATAAAGGCGAGCTGGGGGTTCCCTTGACCTCGTCTTTCGCGCCCGTGAGTTCGATGGCCGCCTCTGGTACGGACTCTTGTTGAACAACTTGCTCAAGCACAACCAGTTGCATAGCCCCAGTAACGGGGTTAATGGCCAGACGCTTGTTCTCAGCCCATCGGTAGGCCTCGTCGTGGTGGTCAACGTAAAGCAACACGTAAACATCACCTTTTGACGGTTTGAAGACGATACCGCGCCAGTCATTATCCACCCTGACCGATTTCAGGTTGGGGTCCCGCGCGCCGTTAATGTTTTCGTAGTTAATGCCTGGGCTGGTGGGGTCGGCCTGAAAGCGCGTGGCCCACTTCATGACCTTTGCATAGACACCTGAAGGCAACTTTGCCAACTGGCCAAGGAAATCCTGAGACAAGGCTACTTTTGGTTTAAAGGTCACAAGTTCACTCCTGCTTATCTACGTTCGATTCAAGCGCCAGCCCCAATGATTCTGCAGCGGCGACAAACCATGGCTGATTGTCGACCTGGCTGTAAGCCTCATCGAGCATCAGAATAGTCCAACCTTCAGTCTGCCAAATGCCAATCATGTCATCTTGGTCCGGTCGAAGAATTGCCAGCTTGACAGCCGGCCAGGTCATCTCGGCATCCGCAATGACGTCGCCCTTGGCATTGACCAATTCCATGCCAACCTGTGGAATGGTAGACCCTGCGCGGGCCAGCAGTGTCAGGCCGGGCTTCAGCTCAGGCAAAACCTGGTCTAGGGCGTCCAGCCAGGCTGCTTGTAAAGCGGCGTGGTCACCGGCGTGAACAGTGGCTTTTTCATCCCCCGCGCTAACAACGGATAAGTCGTCGTAATCACGAGCCTCAAGACCGTCTGCCGTTACCAACAGCATGCCAGGCAAAACCTGCATGGCGTTATACAGTTGCAGCCACCGTCGCCAGGCCAGATGCAGTGTCTCTTCGTCCAGGGCCGCCGAAGCATCCAGAACGACAGCTCCGGGGGCTGACCAGCCTTGTGCCGGGGGAACACCTCTGGCCAGCGCCATCGGCCAACGCCCGACCTGAAAGCAGGCCGCGCCGGGCTTGGATGCAAACGGCGCAAAGCCTGTGCCTGGCCAGGCGCCATCTGGCTCCAGGATACTGTCTGGCAAAAGGGGCAACCAGGAGGCAAGTTGTTGCTCGCAAGCGCTTCGGTCAGAGGCATCTGAAGGAACGCAAAGAAAAGACAACCACAGGGCGTTACGTTGTAGCGGTCCGACGGCCGCGTCACCCTCTGCGCCTTCAGTAGGGGTCGCCAGCCATTGCAGCAGACGCGCAACGGCATGATGGGTGAACGCATTTTCCTGGGCTCGGGGCAGGGTAGGCGGTGCCTTGCTTCCATCGTGCCGACTCATTGCTACCAGGGGCGATTCCAGGTCAGTATTCAATGCGCCATCAAGCGCAGCAACAACATCTTGATGCGTCACCGACCAGACCCAAAAGCCATTGCTGTTCACAATGGCACTACGCTTGCGCGCATCTTCGCGTAAGGTGTCTTTGTGATACACCCAGCCATCACAGAACACAGCAATAGGGCGACGCCGTGAGTTGGTTGCCCAGGGCCAAATAACGAAATCAGGCTTGCTCGGTACCGACACCCCATGTGCTGACCCCAATTCACACTGAGGCTCAATGCGATAGCGCTGTTTTCCAACTTCCAGCACGAAACCCGATTTACCGTTAACGATATCTGAAACCAGCTTGACTGTTGGCAGGCCACCCA
This sequence comes from Alcaligenes sp. SDU_A2, assembly GCF_038237375.1. Taxonomy (NCBI): domain Bacteria; kingdom Pseudomonadati; phylum Pseudomonadota; class Betaproteobacteria; order Burkholderiales; family Alcaligenaceae; genus Alcaligenes; species Alcaligenes sp. SDU_A2. The sequence continues at coordinate 2,527,567 of NZ_CP151273.1, forward strand.
CACCACTAAGCCGTTTCAGGCTCTCGATAAAGCGGGCCTCAAGTACAGAATCAAAGTTCGGGTTGATGTAGATATCTGAAATGGTTTTGACCTGCTCCAGATGCCCGAACGATTTAACTAGGTCGGAAAGCACCGATTTTGCTGAGTCACGCGACACCAGTTCCATATTGCGGCCAAGGCGGTACTGATACAGGCAGCGGTAACAGCCGTCTTTTTCCGGGTCAGCATTACAGGAACAGCTTGTCAGTGCATCCAGGGCCATTTGCAAAACGTCTGTCAGGGTCTTTGCATCCTGCGCCAGCAACTGGTGCAGGTACCCCGTGCCACCTGGAACAGAGTCGTAAAGCAACACATAGTGTTTGCGCGGGCCACCCTCTTTGCCCGGTTCGTCTTGCAGAACCATGCGCAGGTGGTCCACCTTGCCGCCAAAGCGTTTTTTCAGCCCAAGCTGCACGGCAGCCATGAATGACTGCACCACGCGTTCGTCCACTCCGCTCTTAGTGTAGGGCACCAGAATCCGCAGCGCCTCGGAATCAAACTCTCGGTAAAGATAGAGGCAATCAAGCAGGTTGGCAGGGTCATCGCTGCCATGTTTGGGGCAGTCAAAACTATGCGTCTGGCTTTGTGAGGCCGCATTGCGCCGTGCGGGTTTTTGTACCTTGCCACAGTACCGGCAAAGGCAAAACCCTGGCCGCCCGGACTCAACATCCGCAACTTTGAAGGTTTCGCCTGGCTTGGCCAGTTCGCCAAAATTGACATCCCTGAAGGTCACCCGAGAAATGAATTCAAAGCCGAAGGGTAGCTCGCCAGAGCCAATCTGCCACGCCTCCCGAATACTGGAAGGCTGGAAATCGGCCATCAACTGGCGAACGTAATACTTCGGCTCGCGGTCTTCTGCAGTATCGTCAATGCGCACTTCCATGTCATTGCTGTTGGCAATGGCTTGCTTGAAGCGCAACAGCGTGCGCTTCTGGGCGGCGTCGGCCCACATCGTGTCGCTGCAGCGCGGACAAACGGCGTGCTCAACGGGCTCCTTCTCTAGGTGCTGCATGTGATGACAGGCCGGGCAAAAGCGCCAGGTTTCAGCCTGAGCCAGGCTCATGTTGATTTGGTCAACCTGAACGCGTCGCTGGTTGGCGTAAAATCGGTTTTCCGGGGCGAACTCCGACAAAGCCGATTGGGCGGGACGCTCGTACTTCAGCGTTTTTAACGCCACATAGGCACCCTGGCCGGGTTCATCGGTAGCGCGTTTGCGCCACAACACAGACTTCAATTCCACACCGGCTTCGGGGAATGCGTAGTTTGGAATCAGCCCGGCGTCTGTCAGTGTGTTTAGCAGGTCACGACCATTGATTTCTTTAATTAGTTCCAGCATGGAGTCGCGCTCGCGCGATAACTGCTCGTACTCTACAATCGTCGCCTCATCCTGCGGCTTTTGTTTTAACTTGGCTCGGGCCTTATCCAGCTCATCTTTGCGTTTCTTATAGGTGCGGCGCTCTGCGACCAAGTCGCTGAACACCTTCATGAGACGCACACGTAAGCCGTCTTCCTCCCCTTGACCTTGCATGGTGTCCCACAACCGCTCACGCACCTTGTCAGTGGCATCCTGCCCCAACAGCTCAATGAACCCATCAAAAAGCCGTTGTTCATGCTGCAGCACATAATCGCAAAAGATGTAGGGAAAGCGGTCAAGGCGAGCTTGTTCCACCGCATCAAGTGCTTGAGAGGTTTTCTGCGGCAAGGCCGTCATGGTTGTCAGGCCTGCCACCCAGTCATCCATGCAGAACGCAAAAAGCTGGCGACGCAACACTTCAGCGGCCTGCAGGAAAATGCCAGGTGGGCTAACGTCACCCGCAATCATTTCCTGGGTTTCGGAAAAGAAATACAGGTCGTGCGGGCTGTTCCCGTCCGCCAGAGTTGTTGCTACGGCATTGCCATCCACGCGGCCTGCACGGCCAATACGTTGCAAAAAACTGGCCTGGGCAGGTGGTACCGAACACAGCAACACCGACGACAGGTCGCCAATGTCCACCCCCATTTCGAGGGTGGGTGTTGCTGACAAGAGATTTTCAAACCAAGGTTTCGGGTTCTTGTTTTTGAATCGTTGTTCCAGGGCTTCACGCTCGGTACGCTCCAGAAGCCCCGTATGCTCTGCGGCAATCACACGGCGAACGCTACCCTGACTGTATCGCATGGCCCACCAATTGCTGCTGTCTGCCAGCACGACCTCGTAGGTTGATTCGACGCTGTCAAGGCACGGCATGCCCAGGAAATTCTCTGCCTCAAATCGCGGCACCGTCAACCTGCGCTTGCTGCCCTTGGTAGCCACAAACGTAACATCGGTGTTCAGCATCAACGCATCGGGGTTCACCGCCAGGGTATCGCCGGTGTGGTGGGCTGTGCGTATAACAATGCCGTTCCGTTCCAGCGTCTCGAAGGCGGCGGCGTACATCTCGCCTGTCATCCCTTGGGGTAGCAAGCCGTTCTGGTTCAACACGACAGTTGCCCAGCGTTCGTACCATGTAGCGCGATTGCGTTGGGTCAGTTTATCGAAACCTCGTTGGGTACCCAGAGTCAGAAATACCGGTTTCGGGGTGTAGTCACCCATCGTCGGCATCCATTCCCGGCGCCCCGCTCTTTCCTGCAACGCGAAAATGTTGCCATCACCGGCGTAGTTCGCCAGTTCTGGGTGCATTACGCCGCCGCGACGGCGCATGTGTGTAAGAACGCCCCACAGCCACCAGACAACGGTTGCCTGGGTCAGATTCCTTAAGCCAAACTGCTCTTGCAACCTTTCAGTAAGCGTTTCAGACACCCTTTGCAGACGCTCCAGGGGCACTGAAAGCGTGGCCTTGCCAACGCGCTCCAGGGTACGACCTCGCTTGCTAAGGTAGGTCATTTCGCTGACAGCCTGCCACAACAGACGTTTCTTTACTCGGCCGGGCAGCTTGCTGCCGGCGGGCAACCGCAAGTTCTTGGGCAACTCCTCCGCCCAATCCCGCTGCCAGGTCATGTTTGGCCCAATAAATTCAGACACCAGCCGCTCGTCATCCATATTCAAAACGGAACCGGGCTGAGCGAATTGTGAATTGGCTTTATCCAGGAACTCTGACCAGCTAACGGGACCCTGGACAATTTCGTCCATCACTTGGGCAAGCGCCATACGGGCATTATTCACATAGGTGCGGGCACCAAAAAAACCCGCGCGATGAGCCGCATCCTGTACCGAATCGGAGAAGGCAATTAGTTTCTTGTCGTCATTGAACACACTGGCCCACGTCGCCTCAACAACCTGCGAGCCCAAGGTGGCGTTACGTGCACCCAACAGAAGTAGCTCATCCCGTTCGCCACAGGCAGGGCAAGTGGAGTCATGCCGGGTGAACTGCGCCATGCCAGAAGTTTGGGAGCGCTGCGCCGTTACCCGGTAAATCGCAAGCAACTCCTGGTTACCGCATGCCAGGCAGGTACCATCGCCGGGTTGAAGGTTGCCACATGACACGCAGACATGCTGGTTGATACCGTCAACGTGGCTGTGGCCAACACTTTGGGCTGCATAAAATCGGGCGGCTTCCGGGCGGCCAGAAAACCAGGTGTTGTAGATTTCGTCGAGTTTTGTCGACAGCGTGTTGGTGCCTTGCACCAGGCGCGATATCCAGCCGGTGGTGCGACACTGGCTGCACTGCACCATGGGCAGGTATACCCCATCGCGTTGGCTGGGCAGGTCGCGCTCGCTTCGCAGTACAACGTCAGTGTGTTTTGTGCTTAGCTTGCCGACCATACGTCGCAATTCGCGTACCCACAATTGCATACGCAAGGTCACCAAGGGTTGGTTACCCTCGCGCAGGGCCCACGCCACCAGCACCAGCAACGCGTCCAGTACCAGCCCCACTTGTGCGTCGGTGGCCGTGGGCATGTTACGGGCAAAAGACTCTTTGAGTTCTGCTGCCTCAATCACGCTGCCTTTCAGTAGCTTGAGCAGGTTAACAAACAGCTGGTGCTGTTTCAGTTTTTTACCCAGCTCTTGCCGCCAGGCCTTGTCTTTCACATCAACAGGCTCCGGCTCGCCCGGGAAAAACAAGCCATACCAAGCAGCTACCGCGTCCTCGGGTGCAGCGTATTGAGACTGGTCTAGCTGGGCGGCGACATCGGGTCGAAACGGGAACATGAAGTCCACCGTCGCGTCTCCCAGAAAATCGCCCACACTTTGACGATTTTCTGTCACGACAGAATCTGGTTCGAAGGGAACGCCGAAAATCTGGCGCGCGTAATCGCGCAGCGGCGCGGTGTCCGACGCCCCCCCCAAGGTTGCCGACGTTCCCGCGCAAATCAGATGGCCTTCCGGTGTTTGCAACCGGGCACGCAAGCGCCGCAATAACAGCGCCAGGTCTGTTCCTTGCGCCCCATCAAAAGTATGCAACTCGTCAACAACAACGTAACGCAGCGTCTCGGGTGTATTGGCAGCCCAGAGCTGGCGGTCCTGAGGGCGCAGCATCAGGTAGTCCAGCATTTTGTAGTTGGTTAACAGAATGTCGGGCGGCTGTTTGCGTAGGGTGTCGCGGTCTGTGATGACGTTTTCGGGCGTCATGACCATGCCACTACCTGGCTCACCCTGCCTGCCGCCTACGTACAGGCCTACGCGAAGTTGGGCGAAAGCAGGCACCAAAGCCACCAACTGCGCAATACGCCGCGCCTGGTCGCTGGCTAGGGCATTCATCGGGTAGATAACCAGGGCTTTTATGCCCGCCTCACCCTCTGCTCGATTGCGGGCACAGTAATCCAGCACGGGATACAAAAAACATTCAGTTTTGCCGCTGCCCGTGCCGGTAGCCACCAGCGTACTTGCTGCCAGGTGTTCCGATGACAGGCGGCGCCAGGCTTGCTCCTGGTGGCTGTAACCAGGATGCTGCGTTTCAAACGAGGCATAGAACTTTTTGCCCTGGGTGCCATTAACAAAGGGCAACCCCACTTGCACATAGGGACCCTTGAGCCAGGTGGACTCCTCTTCAACAAACCGGCTCATCAAGCCATGCATGAAGGCATCAGAGGGCTCATAACCGGCCTTCAGGAACTGCTTCAGGCCGTTTTTTATGTCTTTGGTTAGCAGGGATGGCAACATATGAATAAGGGCCTATCGCGTTTTTTTATTTTTTGATGCTATCGTGGGTCGCCAACCTAACAGTCGCTCAACTTCGGCCCAAGTTTCATCTAATAATTTTTTTTCACCTTGCACTTTGACCCCCATTCTCAAATCGTTAAGAGGGAACCATGCGCCACTTCGTTCTTGATAGAACACCCGAGAGTAAACATTCCCCGTGTTAGATATGCGATGAGTTTCGTACTGCTGCGAAAGTAAAGTAAAAGCGTGGTTCAGACTGGTAGCAGTTGACTGCGCCGCACCTTCTGGCATTAGAACGGTACTTCCTATAAGCTCGCAGCGGTCAAGCCCCTTTAGCTTTAGCCACAAACCACTGCGCTCAGAATCTTTAATTGGCTGACCCTCAACCCGATTACGTTTCGGCGGACCAAGCGTAATTCTCTCCAGCCTTGTAGTACCCAAAGGGAGACTATAAACATCCTCTTTTGGCCAGCGGCCAAGACGCATACCCCTTCTGCTTTGGTCACTCAATGCCACCAGCAAAAGAGTACCTTCTTCAAGAATTTGGACGCAGATTTCGGCGCTCACGCGTTCTCGAAAATTTTCATCGGTAATTTGACTGAGGTTAATTGTTAGGTCGCCCAGAGCACCATCTTTGACGGGAATATCTCCGCCGTATAGAAATTCCCAGTTTGTGCCAACACGTTTGACAGGCAGCGTTACCTGCGCGGTCCAGTCTTGGTCAAAAGCACATCCTGACTTCATCTTGTACCTCCAATTTTTTCAGTAGCGAAAAAATCCCAAGCAATTCGGTAATCCTCTTCGCGGTCAGCGCGGGCAAACGGGGCCACATAGCGGCGTTCAACGGTGCGAGGGCCACCCGGCAAGGTGTCATCCTGCACTTGTTGGGTAACCACGGTGCCATCGGGCACAAGACATTCATCGTTCTTGTACAGGTCTTCCCAACCAAAATTACCTTCGCGGGTTTTGCCGTCAGGTTCTTGTATCTTTACCTTGGGTGTCGTTCGACCGCCTTTACGCGGAAGGCCCACACCAACCAGGCCTTTACTGTTGGTGAAGACGATACGACCGTTGATGTCGTACCAGGTATCACGCTCGTAGCCCTGCATCACAGGGAATTGCACGCGGTAGATAAGAAGCAGTTCCTCGAGCGTCATCCCCAGCGCTTGCGCTACCAACACATCAATTTCTACCAAGGCCATGCGACGTGCGTAGTCGCTACGCAGTGCACAGTCGCGAGTCCAGGTACTGGTCAGGTTTTGCCAGAAATCTTGAGGTAAGCGGGGGTTGTTGGGTTGAGTCCAACTTTGGTCGGAAAACTCTAGGCTGAACACTTCTTCCCAAAGCGAAGAGTAATGCCTGGTAAGGCAATGCAGACTTAGATACCTTGCCTCGACGGCGGGTGATTCATCTAACCAAGGTAACAGGGTCCAAGTGCCATGAAGATTGCTTCGACCCATGGATTTTATATACCAATCACCTATAAGTGCGCTTGTAATACATCCTGCATAAATCAGGTTGGCAGTGGACTTAAAGGCCGATGATTGCACACCATTGATATGCCCCACACCCCAGGGAATCACCGCAGCGGTAAGCGTTCGCTCAGAGGACGAGCCAATCATGGCTCGAAATGCCAGCCGAAAATAATCCGTTACTGGCTTTGCTGCCACTTCCCCATCTTCGACCCAACTGACCCGTGGCGTTCGGCGCAGATATTCGGCACGGTCGGTCATGGGAAGATAATTAGTACGAGGCAGGTAGTCGTCAGGCAGGCTCTCAAGGTCAATGACGTCGTAATGGCCTTTCTCGGTACATACCTTGCGTGGCGTCTTATTGAGTGGATTAGCAACGAAAAAATGTGGCCCTGACAAAACCCACTCGTCTGGCGTAGCAGGAAAGCCGACGTTGCTTGGCGAACGTCGGGTAATGGTGCCGTCCTTCTGTTGCATGGTTTCATGCCACATTTCCGTCGAAAAATAATCATCCCCCAAGTCCGCCAGCCGTCTTAGGTAAGCTGCAAGCTTGGCCAGCACATCTCTCAACGCGCCTGCATGTAATGCAGGCAATCGGGCACGGCGGGGTGGCGTGCCGGGTTCGTCGTAGAGTTTGGCGAAGGTTATAAGTGCAGCATCATCAACTCGTACGATTCTGTCTCTATGCCCGGTTGTATTCCATTTTCCCGCGTCATTCTTGATTCCCCCTGGTAGCCCTGACCCATCATGTTGATATGACGTATCAACGGTGTTGGCGATAAAAAGATTCGCAATGTTGTCGAACTGAGTTGATGGCCGTATGGCTCCGTACACATTGATGCTGTATTTAACCCGGTGACCAATTGGAAAAAGCATCTCCTGGTTCTGGAATTGAAAGTGTCTGCGCAAGCGCCCATACATTGCCTCACGTAAAGCCCCCCCTTTAGGGTCGTCGTAGGGGCCTTCAGGGTGTAATAACCCGGTCACCCCTAGCGCACTGCTCAACCCCCAGGCCAAAGGCATAAAGCACTTGTAAAGATTGGTTTGTACCCCCTTGAGTAACGGGTAGTTCTGCACCGCGTTCAGAAAGCTCTGCGTCCCTTCCGCTTCCTGCAACTCATCCGTCCAGGCTTGTTGCAAGCCTGAGAACTCGGCAAAGGCATTAGCCCGTAGTTTGGCTAGGTCACTTGCACTGATTTTCCGCACGGCGAATACCGGGTTGTACTCACCCAGGATGCCAGACTCGTTCCACTCAACCTTTAGCCACGGGGGGTTACCCAGAATCAAGTCAAAGCCACCACGCTGCAAAAGCACATCAGCAAAACACAGTTCCCAATGCATAAACCGGCGTGCTTCGGCAACGGACTCCACCAACTCGATGCGCGGAAAACTCTGGCGTAATCGGCTGATACGTAATTGCCCAAGGGTGTCATGCAAGCGAGCACGCTCGTGCCCCTGCGCACGCAAAGTAGGCTGAACCTCGAAACCCAACAGTCCAGGTTGGGCAGGCTCAAATCCAGTACGCCCGGAATTATCTGCGGCGCTATCGGGCGACTCCCCGCCTAGGTCTAGCCCGACCTGGCGCGTCATGTCGACCACATTGCCTTCAAGAATGGCACCAACTTCCATCCACCAGGCTTCTCGGCTGGGTAGTTGCGCACTGGCGGCAATGGGCCAGAACCACAGGGCGCACCAATAGTCCATCACTAGCTTAAGCCGTCTGAATGGGGTAGCGAGGTCGCCATCTTCATTCAGTAAGCCTTCGCTTCGTATGGCCTCCTTCTGGCTGCGGCTGATGCGAGCCTCAAGGCTGTCGTCGTCTACATCTTGTGACGGCCATACGGTCAGGGTGTCCTCGGTACGTTTTCTGTCGCGTGCGAGCGCTTGAATGTGCTCTTGCCACAATTCTTGAACCCGGTTACTCAACTGCTGCAGGCGGGCAATCTCGTAATCAGACAAAGGTGCGGTAAACGCCCTGCGCCAGGCTCTAAGCCGTTCAAAGTCCTCTGGATACAAGGCTTTGGCGGTTCTATCCGTATAGTTCGCCATTCCCGGGTCTGGCAGCAAGAAGTGCCAAATTTCATCGGACGCTCTTGGCTGGTCGTAAGTCACGCGCCGAGGCGGTTCTTCATGCCAAGCCGGTTTGGCCCCCCGTAGCAGGCTGCCGGGGCGATACACCTGATGGCGCGCACCTATCAGGCTGTTGCCAGCAAACAGTTGGTAGCCGAACCATGGCACGCGTGCGGGCTGCGGCAGGCCCTGGGTGTCTGTTTCACCGTAAATGGCGTTCAGCCATAGCGAAACCTCCGCCAGTTCCACTGCCACCGGGTTCAGGTCAACGCCATACACATTGCGGTCGGCAAGGTACATGCGAACTTTCTGCAGTTCGCGGGGGTACTCGTCGTGCGGAATGCGGCGCCCCAGTTCCGCCTGCTTGCGCTCCAGATACGCTTCGGACAGCTGGTTGACGGCTTCGTTCAAGAACGCGGCACTACCCATGGCGGGCTCACATACGGTCAGCGTAAGAATATCGTCCGCTTCCGTCATTCGCCCGCCCTCCAGTAGCTCTTTCACGGCGTACTTGACCAGGCATTGGGTTAGAACCTGCGGGGTGTAATAGCTGGCACTTTTCTGGCGGTCGCGCCCGGCCAGGCGATAAATGAAGCGGCCACGCTCGTGCTTGCGCAATACCAGATGCCCGGCGTCGTTGCGGTCATAAACGCGCTCGTTCTCAGCATACTCATGCAGGCGGCTCGCGGGCACGAACCAGGCGTTATCCAACAGGTCTGTGGCCGCGGCTGACGCGCTGGTTGCCGAGTCATCGTCGCCATTCGGTGACGCATCGTCCTCATCGTCATCGTCATCCTGGGTTGCTGCGGCCTTCTGTTTCTTTGGCGCCGGCTGTACCTCGTAAAGGTCTTCAGACGCAAAGAAACCGCGGTAGCTGAGCAGGGCTTCATAGACAGCCCCAAGCTGGTTGATGGACAGCAACTGGTAGCTGACGCGCCCCTTTCGTTGGCCTCGCCCCTGGCTGCGGGTTAGCGACATCAACCGAATAATGCGTTGCCAGATGTGATTCGGAAAACGAACCTTAGCCAGCAAGGGCATAGAGTTGTCATCGAACAGGCGGCTATCCAGTGGGGCCATAGCAAACACGTCTTTGGCACCCGCCACGCTGCTCGCTCCCAGTTCTTGCTGGGACGGTTCCTTCAGGCCACATCCTTGGGCAACGAGTGAGAACAAGCGCCGCAAAGTAGTGTCGAAGTACAGGCCATCGCGCGCACTGGGTGTGCTCAAGGGCTGCATTTCAAGGTCACGCAGGCTTTCTAGGCTGTAACCTTTTTGATAGACCTCACTTTTTGCGATGGGTACGTAAGACAGCTCTGGTCGCGCTTCGATGTAAAACATAAATAACAGCCGATACACCATACGCAGACATTCCAGGCTCAGGTCGCTTGCGTCCAGCTGGTCCTTCCCGCTGAAGAACCCTTTTTTAGCCTCTGAAGCCTGCTGGCGTAATTGCCGTGCGGCCTCGTTACCGAGCAGTTCAATGGCCTCGCGCAAGGCATACTTCAGGTCTTCACTGACACCAAAGGCGTGTTTGTGTGCATTTTCATCCAGTGACTGCAGCAGGCTGGTGCCTTCATCAGGTGCCAAGCTGTCTTTGTGCAGCAGCACGGCACAAGCTTTGAGCGTGTCGGCGTCTTTGCGGTCAAGGATTTCCGCCCAATCGAAACGCAGAGCCCTATTGTTGGGCCACTTGTAGCGGTCAATCAGCAGCCACTCACTTAAGCCTACTAACAGAACATACCTAGGAGGTGTGTCTGCGGCGAATACGGCTTCAGAAAGCATATCCGCCCAGGTTTCGCCTTTCAGGGCATTGGGGACGGGTTCATCGCCATACAGTAGGCCGGTCAGGGTATGGTCGAGAAGGTCCTCCTGGCCTTGACCTGGACGGTAGGCTGGAATAACAGCCAAGCCGGGCAGTTGGAGTATCCAGACCGGAATGGGTAAGCCGGCAACCAGCTCGTGAAGCTCAGGGGATGTCTTGGGCTTTGCATAGCCCAGTGCCTGCAGCAAGCCCGTTTGCATTTCGGTGAACAACAGCCAGCGCTGTTTGTCATCACCGGCACGCTGAATCTGGCTATGCAGGCTAAACCACTTTTGCCACCAGGCCTGCAGTCGCTTGTACGGAGAACGGTGTGCCTCGTCACCGGCATGTTCTGTTTCCTCTGCTTCCCAGGTATCGAGTCTGGCTTTAATGTCGCCTTTGAAGACCTCAGCCAGATAGTGATGGCTGTAGAACTCGTTTTCGTTGGAAATGCCTGCGAAGGTTTGAACGGCGTCAAGAACTGGCATGGTCAGGCTCCCGCATTATTGGCTTGGGGGTGGCACACAGCAGCCAGCACCTGTATCCAAGGCTGCGGTTCGGTTGACAGGGTATCGTGTACCCACTGGCGATACTCGTCAAAAACGCGGATGATTTGCTGGCTTCGCTGCTCGAAGCGACCCCGCCTGACCGTTTCAAGTTGCTTGGCCAGATTCAGCTCAAGCTGATGCATTTGGCGGTTTTGCAGGCGCTGCAATTCGCCCAGTGTGCCTTCTAGCCGCTGTTCGAGAGCAGCGGAGAATGAGGCTTGTTTTTCCAAAATGTAATCGCGCATGGTGTGTACGGCCTCAGGCAGAGCCTTCTGCATCGAGGCAATTATGGTTTCAAGCGCGTCACTGTGCCCCCGGTTGGGCAGGCCGCCGGCCTTGATGCCACTGCGTGCGGCAAAGGTGTCGAAGGATTCCAGCGAAAAACTGCCGCTGCCCGTGCGGCAGGCTACCTGCCACTCCACCAACAAGGGCTGGCCTTTCCGGTTAGGTACAAGACTCATCAGGATGAAGGCTTGCTCGTTTGGCTGCAGTGCCATGCTTTGCAGCACGGGAGCTTTGTGCCGACCAAAGTAGGTCAGTACCCGTTCGCCCAGCCATTCCATGATTGGGTGCTGCTGCCACAAGTAGTGCAACTGTGGCCATGACTCTTCTTCCGCCCGGGCTTGACGCGCAGTCTCAATAGCCTCGGCCATACGTTTGGGGTCGGCACACAAGGCGTAATGGTCGTTGGCGGCCTGTACCTCTGCCGGAAGCTGGCGCAAACGCTCTTGCAAATCTTGAGGCGCGGTCAGGGCAATCACCTGTTCAGCGTCTTCGGCAGACCACTGACATAGCAACTCATCTTGGTTCAGCAGGGTCAATGCAGTTTTTGCGTAGTGATAGTCGCTCTTAAACAGCGACGTGGGCTCACTGATAGATGCCAGGCTATTAGAAACGGACGTTTCACCAGAGGACGAGGCGTTGGTGTGCGCCGTGTGGCCGGTTTCGCCGCCAAACAATTCCATCAGCCAATCTGCTTCATTGCTCTGCTCATCGTTGGCAGTGGCGTCCATTTCGGCCTCAACCTGCTCGGGGGTCAGGCCACTGACCATGAAGTCGCTAACCTTTTCCTCTTCTTTGTCGGGGTCGAACACGTTCAGGAAAGCCGAGGGGTCGCCCAGATTCAGCAGGGCTTGCTCGTCTTTCTTTTCCAAAATTTCAAGAATACGTAGGTCGCCCCGGATTTTTTCATTCACGGTGTCCGTAAACAGATAGATGATTTGCGGCTGATGTTCCTGGCCGTAGCGGTCAACCCGGCCGTTACGTTGCTGAAAAACCATCAATGACCACGGCAAGTCAAAGTGCACCAACCGGTGACAGAAGTAGTGCAGGTTCAAGCCCTCGCTGGCAACGTCAGAGCAGAGCAGTACGCGAATGGGGTCATTCAAGCGCCCAAACCTCTCGACAAGCTCTTGTTGCTCTGTGTCGGCCATTTGCCCATGCAACACTTCAATCTGATTTGCCTTCAGCTTCATATCGGCTGCAAGGTGCTCGCGCAGCCAATGCAGGGTTTCGATACGCTCGGAAAAAATGACAAGGCGGTCTTTAGGCTCTGCTGGGGTCCAGCCAGACTCGGGCGAACGCAGGTGGACAAGCAAACGCTGGTACTTGCTGAAGCTTGCCGCATCTGGTTCATCTGCTAGCACCAGCAAGGCCTCACGCAGCTTGTGAAGGCTGGTGACCTCGGCACGCTCAGCATCGGTGGCATCGGATTTACCCTCAAGCAAAGCGATACGCTTCTTGGTAGATTCCAAAGCTGCAGCCGGGCTTGAAAACAAGGTTTTTTGCAGCCCGACGCGTTGCAGCTCGGTTTGTTGACCAGCTTTGTATTGACCGCGCTGGGTAAAAGGAACCTCAAGCAAGGCTCGATACGCGGCCTCTTCTGCCGGACTTGCTTGGGCATGCAGACGTGTGGTGATACGTTCTTTGAACTCGGTGCTGACCTGGTCGCGGATATCTTTCTTAAAACGTCGGATGACCAAGCCCTTGCTGCGAAAATCCTCGGGCGTGTAGTCGTCCGGGTCGGAAATGGCCGTCGGGTCCAGCAGGCTCATCAACGATGCAAAACTGCGGGCCGAGCCGTCGTGCGGTGTTGCCGACAGCAACATCAGAGTGTCAGAGCGGGTTGCCAGCAAACGGGCTAATCGGGCACGGCGCGATAAGCCCGTTTCACTGGCGCGTGCAGCTACGTTGTGGCATTCATCAATAACAATGATGTCCCACCAGGCGTTTTCCAGGTAGTTCCGGTACTCAAGGTTGCTCTTGAGCGTGTCGATGGAAATGATGCTTCGGTCAAAGTAATTGAACGGGTTGTGGTTGGCCGGGATGCGGTTGCGCACGCGGGCCAGGCCAATCGAGTCCAGGCGCACCAGCGGTATTGAAAACCGGCTCCACCACTCTTTCTGGAACTGGGTGAGCATGGCCTTGGTAGTCACAACCAGAATCCGCTTACCACGACCGCGCTGCATCAATTCAGTGGTGAGGATGCCGGCTTCGAGTGTTTTGCCCAGGCCCACCGCATCTGCAATGAGGATGCGCGAGCGGGTTTGACGCAGCGCCTGTAACGCAGGGTCAAGCTGGTAAGGCATCAGGTTCATCACACCACGGTGGCCAAGATGAATGGCTTCATCGCTAGGCACACTGCGCCGACGCAGGCTTTCAAGGTACAAGACAGAGGCGTTGTACGTTGGGCTGTTGTCTGGCACTAGCTGTGTCGCAGCCGGGTCAAGAATCTCTATCTGGTCTTCCAGTTCGGTCAGGAACAGCGCGGTGCGGCCGCGCACCAATTCCGAGATGCCATCACAGGTTAGTAATCGTCCGCCATCGGCAGAAGGGTCAACACGGCGGATGAGCCATTCCTCATCGCGGATAACGGCACGGGCACCAGGGGCAATCAGAAGCATGCAGAGCCAAGTCCTTCAATCAACACATCGGTAAACACTTATCAGCAGGCAAAAGGTATCACTTTTTACAACAAAAGGTATACGCCTGTTTCCCTCCAAAGGGCGTGCCCGCTGGATGGAGAGACGAAGGGCTATATGAATGCCATGTTCAGCCCTTGGCCTTGCTAGAACCCATGAAATAAAAAGTCGATAGCCGCCACAATGACATCGTGGCGATGCTGAAGGCTAGCGACCGGACTTTTCAGCTCTTTGGCTGGAACGGCAGCCATGTACTGGGTCACCATCACATGCTCAACACCGTCAATATCGAACAAGGGGTTCAGTGTGGCAGCAGGTTTTGGCGCATCTGCCAAGGGCAGCAGAGGCACCACGACGCGCGTGTTGAACGGCTGCATGATGTCGGCCTGCACATTAAGTAAGTAGCCCGGGCCTGACGGGTTGGGGTACAGGTTGTAGCGTTCTGGGCTCATCAAAACATCCTGTAGTTCGCCAGTGGCAGGCCATGCTTCTCAACGAAGGCATTGGAGCTTTCAATGGCCGCGTGGTTTTCGGCCCGCCACTGCTCAGCACGCTTGCGTGCGATAGCCTGCGCAATACCTGCTTCGGCGGCTTGGGAAATATTAATGTGCAAGGCTTTGGCCTGAACCAGAATGTCTTCGGCTAACGAGACGTTGGTTGCGCGTTTTGTGGCGCTGCGTGTTTGACTGGTGGCGAGCATCGTAAGTCTCCTGGGGCAATGGCGCAAAATATGCGCATGCTATTCAACATATTATATGTATACCTTACTGTGCATCATAGACTACCTTCCAGCCTCCATAAATCGACAACAAGCATACTTTGAGTACCCGCGTTTAGCCGGCAATGGTAGTATCTGAACTGGCGATTTTGATAGCGCAAATGATAGCGTTAAAGGTGTCGCCAAGGGTCGGGCACTGTCGGACGTTGTCGCTCAATGTCGCTTAAGTGCCTGATTTTTAATGTTATAGGCGTTTGCTAGACTAACCAGAAACCGTGCGGAACGGGACTGTTAATCCGCAGGTCCCAGGTTCGAGCCCTGGTCGGGGAGCCACTTATACAAAACGCCCGTTCGGCATATGTCGAACGGGCGTTTTACTTTCTGGCCAAATCAAGCTGGCGACCATGTCGCCTGGAGTCGTATACTGCCGGCTGTTCTCCTGCCTGCCTGTACCTCATGCTTGATATCCTTTTCCCCTTTGCCGGGGGGCTTGGCCTGTTCCTGATCGGCATGATGCTGCTCTCCGAAGGGCTGGTCGCTTTCGCCGGCGGATCACTCCAGCAATTCCTGCTGGCCTGCACCGGCAAGCCCATCAAAGCCTTTGCATCCGGCGCATTGATTACCGCCCTGGCTCAATCCTCCACCGCCACCACTGTTACCCTGATCGGCTTTGTTAGCGCGGGCCTGATCTCGTTTACCCAAGCGATCGGTGTAGTCATCGGAGCCAGCCTGGGCAACACAGCCACCGGTTGGATCGTCTCGGGCCTGGGCCTGAAGGTGAACCTGGGTTTTTACACCCTGCCGCTGATCGGCATCGGGGCGCTGATGAAACTGCTGGCCAAAGGGCGCAGCAAAGAACTGGGACGCGCACTGGCCGGTTTCGGCATTCTGTTTCTGGGCCTCAGTACCCTTCAGGATGGGATGCAAAGCTTTGCCGACACCTTCAGCCTGGCCCACCTACCCGCCGGCAGCTATGGTGCCTATGTGCTCATTATGCTGATCGGCCTGGCCCTGACCGCCGTGCTGCAATCGTCCACTGCCGCCATCGCCATGACACTGACCGCGCTGGATGCCGGAGCGGTCAGCTTCGATCAGGCCGCTGCCGTGGTAATCGGTGCCGCCATCGGCACCACCCTGACCGGCGTGCTTGTCACGATAGGCGGGACCATCTATGCCAAGCGCACGGCGATCGCCTATATCCTGTTCAATGCCGCATCGGGCCTGATCGCCCTGCTCTTGCTGCCAGCTTTTCTGCACCTCATGCACCAGGCCAGCGACTGGCTGCAGATCATGCCCGGAGCCATCGCCCTGGCCGCCTTTCACAGCCTGTTCATCGGTCTGGGAGCCCTGCTCTTTCTGCCTTTCACGCCACAGTTCGCACAACTGGTACAGCGTCTGGTTCCTGATCGCCGCGCCCAGCCCCAGCATCACCTGGACAGCAGTTTGCTGACCGTGCCGCAAGTAGCCTGCACCACCTTGCAACGCACGCTGCAGGCCAGCGCCACACAATTGCTGACCCTGTACCAACAAGGCCTGCATGCCCCCTTAGCGCACACCGCCACCCAAGAACTGCATAACATCGCCACCTTGCTGGAACAGGCCTACGACTTTGCCATACGCATACAGACCCCGCAGGACGACGCAGACCTGAGCGCACGCCTAAGCGCCCAGTTGCACGCCATCGATCACCTGTTACGGCTGCACAGGCGCATCGTAGACATCAAGAACATCGATATCCGCGACACACGAGGCTACGGCACCATAGAGCTGGCCGACCACATCGCCACTTTGGCCTTGAACGGCCTGCGCAGCCAGCAGCCCGACACCTGGCTGGAACAGGTCCAGGCAGATGCGCAGGCCCTGGCCGCCCAGCAGCGCGACATGCGCAACGCACTGCTGGCTGGCCCGCCATCTGCCGGCAGTACCTCGCACGCGCTGCGCATTACCGACAGCTACCGCTGGTTCGAGCGCAGCGGCGCGCATATCTGGCGGGCCAGCCACTACCTGATGCAGGCCCGCGAGCAACAAGAGTAAGTCGCGACCAGGCCTAGGCCCCTACGATGCCGCCATCCTTGCGCCAGATCACCACAGTTGCAGGGCGCGGTCGGCTGGCCTTGGCACCGTCGGGCCAGGTCGACACCGCTGTCGGCTCTTGCTGCGACGGCACCACATCCAGCCCTTCGCCTGGATGCTGAATATTGATAAACACATAGCGCTGATCCGGCGTCCAGGTAATGCCGGTCACCTCACACCCCTTAGGCCCCACCAAGAATCGCTGCACCTGCTTGCTGACCGGGTCGGCAACCAGCATCTGATTGTTGCCGTGGCCCTCGTACTTACCCTTGTTGGTGTAATTGCCGTCGGTCTGAATCCACAAACGCCCCTGGGCATCAAAGGCCAGTCCGTCAGGGCTGTTGAAGGCATTATCCTTGGTGATATTGTCCGAGCCACTCAAGGGATCGCTATCGGGATGGATATGCGGATTGCCTGCCAACAGAAAAATATCCCACTCGAAGGTGTCCTGAGCAGGATCGCCCCCCTTTTCGCTCCAGCGCACAATCTGCCCATAGGGATTTTCTGCGCGCGGATTGGCCGCATCCACACCGGGATGCGTAGGGCCGCCCGGCCAACGCGCCTTGTCCTTGCCGCGATCACTATTGTTGGTCAGTGTCACATAGGCTTGACGCGTCACCGGATGCACGGCCACCCACTCCGGGCGGTCCATCGGCGTCGCGCCCACGGCATCAGCCGCCTGACGGGTCTTGATCAGCAACTCGCCCATATCGGCAAACAAATCGCCCAGCTTTCGCCCGTCTGTCGTAGGCGTGTCCAGCACCAAAGGAATCCAGCGCCCCGAACCGGCACCGTCACCCACCCCGCCTTCGGCGCTGAACTGCGCCACATACAATACGCCGCTGTCGAGCAATAGACGGTTGCGGGCCGGCTGGGTCGGATCGAAACGGCCATCAGACACAAACTTGTATATATATTCGCTGCGCTGATCGTCGCCCATGTACACAACCACGCGCTTATCGTCGGCCAGCGTCATGGCGGCGTTTTCGTGCTTGAAACGCCCCAGCGCCGTCAGCTTTTTAGGCGTGGAATGCGGATCAAAAGGATCGATCTCCACGATCCAGCCAAAGCGATTGCTCTCATTAGGTTCGCGGGTCCAGTCAAAACGTGCATCGTGCGTATCCCAGCGATAATCGCCGTCGGCCGCCTTGCTGGAACCCTTGTAACGCTGCAAATGCGCCTGCTGTGCCTGGTCGTGATACTGAACCGACTTTTCATCCTGCCCACCGACCCCGAAATAATCCGTGAAATTCTCCTCACAGGTCAGATAGGTATTCCACAGCGTATAGCCGTTGCCGCAATTGCCAAATGTGCCCAGCGCCAGACGGCCCGATGTGTCGGCCCCGGTCTTGAGCAAGGCATGGCCGGCCGCCGGCCCCACCATCGCCATCGGCGTATTGCCGTTAATGCTACGGTTAAACGGCGAATCCAACACCGGCTCCCAGCCCTTGTCGCCGTTCAGGCGGACATGCACGACCGAAGCCCCTTGCGCATGCTGAGACTTGCGCACCCAGTCGGCGTTCCACTTGTCGTTGGCCGGCACCACGCCCTGCGGGAAAAAAAAGTGTGGCGTGATGTACTCATGATTGGTCACCAGCAAGCCTTCCTGGCTATTGCTCCCCGACTGTCCGCCATGCGCATCGATCGGAAAAAAATGCATGCCATCGTGGTTGTAGCCGATCTGCTGGGCCTGGGCATCGCCGCCTTCGGACGCATCGCCCTTGAAAGGAGCCGAATGCGTGAACAAAGGATCACCCCAGCGATTAATGACTTGATGCGCGTAGCCCGGAGGCAACACAATGGCATCATCCGTGCCGGCCGCCACCGGCGAAAAACCGATGGACGGCGCGCTCTGAGACTGCGCCCCCTTGCCTGCCGCATCGGCCGCCTGTGCCACACCGTTCAGACCGGCACCCAACCCCAGAAAACCCAGAGCGCCCGCGCCCAAGCCGCTTTTCAGGAAACGACGGCGCGAAGCCACACGCGCCACCACCTCTTCGAAAGATTCTGCGGTGCCGGGGTTGGCGGCGATATCGTCCAGGTCCAAGTCTTTCATGTCACAGTCCTTTGAAATAGATGCATCGGGAACCGTACTCAGGCGATTCCCACCAGGCACAAGGATGCGAAACCTATATGACATGATTATGAATGCCCACCGTCACAAAGGGGCTGCGGCCAATCATGCGAACGGACACGAACAATCACGCCTGCCCGCCGTTTTCCCCCGTACAATCGGCACAATCCCAGCTTATGGAAAACGCCATGTCCACACGGCCCAACCTGCAATTTCACACGTTTCTGCTTTTGTTGATCGCTGTGTCCGCCGCTTTTCTCTGGATACTGCTGCCGTTTTACGGTGCCGTGTTCTGGAGCGCCGTCCTGGCCATTCTGTTTGCGCCCGTACAACGCAAGCTCTTGGCCAAAACACGCGGCAAACGCTCTTTATCAGCGCTGATCAGCCTGCTTATCATTATTCTGATCGTTATTATCCCGGTCACGCTGATCTCCATGTCTCTGGTGCAGCAAATCGCCACCTTGTACGACCTGATGAACAGCGGCCAGCTCAACCCCGGTGATTACCTGCAAAAAATCCTCAGCGCCCTGCCCCCCAGCGTGCACGATATCGCCGCCCGATTCGGACTGGACAGTTTCGCCACCTTGCAGGAAAAGTTCTCCCAATTTGCCGTTCAGGGCGGGCAGTTCCTGACCAAGCAAGCCGTCAATGTCGGCCAGAATACCTTCCAGTTCCTGGTCAGCATGGGCATCATGCTCTACATGCTGTTTTTCCTACTGCGCGATGGCGTGGAGCTGGGCCGGCATTGCCGGCAATTGATCCCGCTGAGCGAAGACCACAAAACCCACCTGTTTCGCAAGTTCACCACCGTGGTACGCGCCACTGTCAAAG
This sequence comes from Alcaligenes sp. SDU_A2, assembly GCF_038237375.1. Lineage (NCBI taxonomy): Bacteria > Pseudomonadati > Pseudomonadota > Betaproteobacteria > Burkholderiales > Alcaligenaceae > Alcaligenes > Alcaligenes sp. SDU_A2. The sequence goes on from NZ_CP151273.1 coordinate 2,547,191, forward strand.
GCAATATCGCCGTGGCGGCTACCCAAGGCGCGCTAGGCGGGGTCATGTTCTGGTTCCTGGGCATACAGGGCGCACTGTTCTGGGGCGTGCTGATGGCCCTGCTCTCCCTGCTGCCCGCCGTTGGTGCTTCGCTGATCTGGGCTCCGGTCGCCATCTACTTTTTCGTTTCCGGCAGCTACTTCGAGGGTACCGTCCTGACTGCCTTCGGCATCTTCGTCATCGGTCTGGTGGACAATCTGCTGCGCCCCTTGCTGGTGGGCAAAGACACCAAGATCCCGGACTACATCATCCTGATCTCCACCCTGGGCGGCCTGTCCATCTTCGGCCTGAACGGCTTTGTGATCGGCCCACTGATCGCCGCCATGTTCATCGCCTGCTGGGATCTGTTCCCCTCGGCCATCCGCACACGCGAAGAAGCCCAAGAACAAGAAAGCCAGATCTGACTTCCGACACACCTACCAGCTACACCATGCAAAAAAGCACATCGCCCCAGACGCCTTTACCGGTATCTGGGGCGATGATCACATACATGCCCTGTCCATGATCGGCACGAGCACCCACGACACGTTCATGCACCACTTACTGGCCGTAAAGGCACCCACCAATCCAAACGCAGATCAAGTGATCAATACTGGCAGAAACAAAATCCACACATTCACAGCCAAGGCCAAAAACCACACCAGCGAACGCAGCGCCCCCTTGCCGGCCAAGTACATCAGCAAATACACCACGCGCAACACCAGCCACGCCACCATCAGATTCTGCACGCGCCAGGCGTCCGCTCCCGACCACAACGCGATCAAGACCGCTCCATAAAAAAACGGCAGGGCCTCGAAGGCATTTGCCTGCGCCGCATTGGCACGTGCCCGCCACCCCGTAAATCCTGCCATCCAGGGACGGGGATTGTTATTGTCAAATCCCGCCGCGCCCGCCTTGGCGCAGATCGCCGCTACCCACGGCAAAAACGCCGCCACCAAAAAACCAATCTTGATCCCAAGCATGATCGACCTCGTCAGCCAGTCAAAACCCCAACATAGCACGCCCAGCTCCTGAACACGGCACAGGATTTACAAAAACCAAAAAAGCAGGATATACTGCATGACTTCGGTTAGCCGGTGTAGCTCAGTCGGTAGAGCAGCTCATTCGTAATGAGAAGGTCGAGGGTTCGATTCCTTTCACCGGCACCAACCAAACAAATAGCAGTTCAACATTCACGCCAATCCCAACGGGTTGGCGTTTTTGTTTGGGTGCTGCAAACGGCTGTTTGCTAAGCTGGTGGTGTTATCACACTGGACATGCTGAAGGCCACACATGAAACACTCTCTTGTCGCAGCGGGCCTCCTTATTCTGGGCCTACCCTTGAGTCCATCCGCTTGGGCCGACTCCACCATCAAGCCATGCAGCAACTGCACACCCGGCAAAGCCGTCCCCGAGCGCGGTATCGTGGATAAACGGCTGCAGTTCAGCGGCACAGCAGCCAAACCCGCCCCCGCGCCGGTCACACCGCCAATCAACACCGGAAAAACAACAAGTTCGATTTTTGGCGATGGCTCCCGCATTTCCAAAGACTTCAAAACCGTGGAGAGCAAAAACGCCAACGACACCCGCTCCGTGACCACTTCGAACGGCAGCATCAACTTCACGATTACCCAGGACAGGCACAATCCCAGCCCGCACGCACGCCATCAATCTATTTTCGAGTCCGGCGGCTATCGCAACGGCCAGCCTCCCACCCTCTCTCCCGGACCAACAATCGATGAGCTGATGAACAGGAACGGGCGTTTGCGCCGCTAAGGCGGTGTGCTTTTTTTACACCGGACGGCGACCCACACAGAAAAACTAATGCCCGCATGTACAGCAAGCCTCCATCCGACATACCGCTCTGCGGTTCCGCCGTTAGCGCTTGCTGCCGCATGCAAAGGGATACCCACTGTTGGCATACCCCCACTTTTACCCAAAATGGGACACGACGCTCTCTTGATTCAGGATCTCATTCAACAAATCGAAGTCGTAAGATTTTATGTCATTGCCAGCCGACAAATCATCGAGCATTTTTATCAAGGTGCGTTTTTTAATGTCTTTGGAAATAACCGTATTAATGGCTTTTACTTGCCTTAGCAACGGAGCCCTATCGGTAGTGTTTTCCAATTCTTCTTGAATGGCAGTCAATGCCGGGCCCGGTGGCGAATTCCAACAAACAACCAATAAGTTAATGGCATTGGATAACTGCTTGGCCGCCGGATGCCATGCTTTCCTGGCTCCGCCGCCCTGCCCCGTGCCTGCGCCACTACCCGCACCGGCACCATTGCCACTATCCACCGCCTTGAGAGGATTAAATAAAGGCAAGGGCGCATGACCGGTCAATTCCAGCAAATGTCGCGCGGCATGGCTTCCACAATAAAACGATCCTTTTTCCGCCCCCTGCATTGCCTCATACGCAAAACAATAATAAGCATCAGTCAGCATATCGCCCGTACAACTGCGCTTTTTTTGCCCTGCCAACAAGCGGACATGAGTGACTGGGCGTAATCGGTAGCGCTGTACCAATTCGATTCTGGTCTCGGGTGTACGGCATTTCATGACAGGCTCCTGTTTTTTTTATCATCACAGCTCCGAAGCATTTTCTCTCCCAAGCAGGCAAACGATCCCTGATTAAAAACAAGAAATACTATAGCGCTTAATCTTTCTCCCAAAAAACCTAAAATCGAATTACGTTCAAAGAATCATTTTTTATAAAAGACGATACGAACATATCGGATAGTGTTTCAGCATCCAGACCCGACAAAACTCCAGACGATACAAAAACGGCCCGCCCTGTAAGGGCGAGCCGTCTGTGTCAATCCGCAGGCGGATGCGTTCAGGCTGTCTGCACAGACAGATGTTCGTCCACCAACTCGATCCAGTGCCGCACCTTGGTACGACCGGCGCTGTTCAAATGATTGCCGCAAGCCATATTGGCGGTGGCGATCACATCGGGCTTGCTGCTTTCCAGCGCATCGAGCTTGCGGTCCCGCAAACGACCGGCGATCTCGGGCTGAGTCAAGGAATACGTACCGGCCGAGCCACAGCAAAGGTGGCTATCGGGCACTGCGCCCAGCTCAAAACCCAAGCGCGTCAGCACGGACTCGACGCGGCCACCCAGTTTCTGGGCATGCTGCAATGTACAAGGACAATGAAACGCCAGTCGGGGCCGTTCCTTGCCATCCATGCACTGTTCCAGCGGCAGCTCCTCGAGCACCTGGACCAGATCCTTAGCCAGTTCGCTGACGCGTCGCGCCCGCTCGGCATAGGCCGGATCGTTTTTGAACAGATCGACATATTCTTTGACAAAGGCCCCGCAGCCACTTGATGTCTGCACAATGGCGATAGCCCCTTGCTCGATCTGCGGCCACCAGGCGTCGATATTACGCCGCGCCTGCTCCAGCCCCTGCTCCTGCGCGCCCAGGTGAAACGACGACGCACCGCAGCAACCGGCTTGGGCGATAGGTGTAACACTGATACCCAGCCTGTCCAATACGCGTGCGGTGGCAGCATTAATAGCCGGTGCCATCGCCGGCTGTACGCAGCCTTCCAACATCAGCACGCGCCGCTCATGACGAACAGCCGGACGCGCTGTATTACCGGCATCCTTTTGGGGCACTTTTTCTTTAAGCGCTTGCGGCAACAAGGGGCGCACTGCCCGGGCCACTCCCAACAAGGCTTGCACACGCCCCGGCTCAGGCAGAATCTGCGTCAGCGCCACCCGCGTAGCACGCGCCTTTAGCGAACGCTGCACACGCGGCTCCAGAGCGGAGCGACCAATGTCGAGCAACGCGTGATACTTCACCCCGGACGGGCAGGTCGTTTCGCAATTGCGGCAGCTCAGACAACGATCAAGATGGTGCTGCGTCAGTTCGGAGGTGGCCTGACCTTCCAAGAACATCTTGATCAAATAAATGCGGCCGCGCGGGCCGTCCAGCTCGTTACCCTGGTCCAGATAGGTCGGACAGGTGGCATTACAAAACCCGCAATGCACGCAAGAGCGCAAAATGGCTTGCGCCTCTTCAGAACGCGGCAACTGCTGGGCCCATTCGCTCAGATGTGTTTGCATGTCGGCTCCGACTCAGGCACGGCAAACAGCCGGCCGGGGTTGAAAATATGGGCAGGGTCCAGTTGCTCTTTAAGACGCCGGTGCCAGCCCAGCAAAGACTCGGGCAGCGCATCCTGACCGGCAGCGGCCCCGCTCCAACAACGGGCATGACCACCGGCGTTGCGTGCCTGCTGATGTATCATCTCCGGCGCGGCATCAGACTTGAGCCACACTTGCGAACCGCCCCAGTCCACCAATATCTCGCCGGGCCAGGTCAGCACAGGGGCATCCACCGGCAAGGCAATACGCCACAGCGGTGCCGGATTCTGAAAGAAAGCCAGCCTGCATTCACGCAAATCATCCCAATAGGAGGCATCCAGTGCCTCACCACCCAAGTCCTGGCGTGCCAGACGCACGGAACTATCCCCCCCTTCCAGGCGGACATGCAGGCGTCCATCTTGCCAGGCCATGCCGCTGATGGGACGACTTTCGTCGCGCCACCGGCGCAGCAGGTCCGCCAGATCACCGTGCTCCGCATCCAACACTAGGCTGTGTGCGCTGCGCGGCCGAGGCAGAACCTTGAACGACACCTCGGTAATGACACCCAGGCCTCCCTGGGCACCGACCATCAGGCGCGACACATCGTAGCCAGCCACGTTTTTCATGACCTGACCGCCAAATCGCAAATGCGAACCCATGCCGCTGATCAGGCGGCAGCCCAGCACATAGTCCCGCAAAGAGCCAGCCCAAGGACGGCGCGGACCAGACAGGCCGCATGCCATCGCACCGCCGACCGTGGCGCGCCCGTCAAACTCGGGAGATTCGAACGGCAAGCCCTGACCCTGCTCGCGCAAGACCTGATCCAACGCCGCCAAGGACGTGCCGGCACGTACCGTCACCACCAACTCGGCCGGATCGTAATCGACCACGCCCTGGTGTCCGAGCAGGCTCAGCTCCTGCCCCTGTACCGCACGCCCCAGAAAATCCTTGCTGCCACCACCTCGAATGCGCAAGGCAGTCTTGCTGGCCAGAGCCTGCCGCACCTGCTCCAGCAGTTCGGCGCTTCTGTCCTGGTTTGTAGTTTCCATCATGCTCATCAGAAACGCTCCAGCTCAGGAAAAGGCAGATGCCCATGATGAATGTGCATGGCACCGAACTCGGCGCAGCGATTCAACGTAGGAATGTTCTTGCCGGGATTAAGCAAGGTCTGCGGATCAAACGCCGCCTTGACCGCATGAAAGAACTGCAATTCGTCTTCGTTGAACTGCACACACATCTGGTTGATTTTTTCGCGGCCCACGCCATGCTCCCCGGTAATGGTGCCCCCCACGGCAACACACAACTCCAGGATCTTGCCCCCCAAAGCCTCGGCACGCTCCAGTTCACCCGGTGTATTGGCATCGAACAAAATCAGAGGATGCATATTGCCGTCGCCCGCATGGAACACGTTGGCAACGCGCAATCCATATTCGTCGGACAGCTCCGCCGTTTTCTTAAGCACGTGCGCCAACTGGCGACGCGGAATAGTACCGTCCATGCAGTAATAATCCGGCGAAATACGACCCACCGCCGGAAAGGCGTTCTTGCGTCCGGCCCAAAACCGCTGACGTTCCTGTTCATCATGGGCAATACGCACATCCTGCGCGCCTGCGGCATACAGCACTTGCTCGACACGCTCGACATCGTCTTGCACATCAGCCTGCGCGCCATCGATCTCGCACAGCAAGATCGCCTGCGCATCAACCGGATAGCCCGCCTTGATAAAATCTTCGGCCGCGCGTATGGACATCTGGTCCATCATTTCCAAACCCGCCGGCACAATGCCCTGCGCAATAATGCTGCCCACAGCGTGCGCGGCTTTCTCGACATCATCGAAACTAGCCAGCAGCACCACCGTACACGGCGGCCGGGCAAGCAGCCTGACCGTGATTTCCGTCACGATGCCCAGCATGCCTTCGGAACCTGTAAACAGCGCCATCAAGTCAAAACCGGGACTATCCAGGGCTTCCGAGCCCAGCACCAAGCGTTCGCCGGTCACGGTAATCACTTCCAGACGCATAATGTTGTGTACCGTCAGGCCATACTTCAGGCAATGCACACCACCTGCGTTTTCGGCCACATTCCCGCCGATCGAACAGGCGATCTGGGAGGACGGATCGGGCGCATAGTACAGACCGTAGGGCTGCGCCGCCTGGGAAATGGCAATATTGCGTACACCGGGCTGAACGCGGGCAATCCCCGCTTTCGGGTCCAGATCCAGAATACGGTTCAAGCGCGCCATCACCAGCAAAATCCCTTGCTCCAGAGGCAAGGCTCCACCGGACAGGCCCGTACCGGCCCCGCGCGCCACCACCGGTACGCCCATTTCGTGGGCCAGGCGCATAATGGCCTGCACCTGCACGGCGTCGCGCGGCAGCACGACCAGCAAAGGACGGGTGCGATAGGCACTCAGGCCGTCACATTCATACGGACGCAACTGCTCATCGGTATGCAGTACATCCAGGTCCGGAATATCGTCGCGAAAACGACTGAGCAACTGCACCTTGTCGATGCGGGGCAGCGCGCCATCCAGTTTTTCATCGTAGCGCAAGCTCATAGCGCCTCCTGTCAATAAAGTCTCCTGACCCGCATGGTCTGCCATGCAGACGCTCTTGTCCAGTCCGCAAACAAGAGGTCAGACCAGTTTATTCTGACGATTATTTTCATAACTTAATTTTTAACCTTAAAATCAAGCGATTGAATCTCCATAACGGACTTTAAAACGCCCCTGCAATACTGGTCCGACCACTATGAATACAAGCCAGACCAAACGAGCCGCACCCACCGCCGATGTGGTCGCGCGCCGTATCGAAACCCTGATCATGGACAGCGTGCTCAAACCAGGGCAGGCATTACCGTCGGAACGGCTTTTGACCCAGCGTCTGGCGGTATCCCGATCCGCACTGCGCGAAGGCATGCAGTTGCTGCGCGCCCGAGGTCTGATTGAAACGCAACACGGCAAAGGCTCATTTGTCGCTAATCTGGTCCAGTCGGCGGCAAGCCGCCCACTCGAACACCTGCTGCAACAACAAGAGCGCACCTTGTACGATTTGCTGGAAGTACGCGAATTGTTGGAGAGTGAAGCCGCCCGGCTGGCTGCCTCCAGAGGCACAGAAGCCGATCATATTCTGATACGCCGGCGTTTTCAGGAACTGGAGGAGTTGCACGCGCAAGATTGCCCGCCAGAGGACATCGCGCGTGCCGACCATGCTTTCCATCTGGCGATCTGCGAAGCCTCGCACAATCCCGTTTTGGTCCACATGATCAGTCTGTTCAACGAACTGATGCTGTCAACCGTGCGCGTTTCAGTGCAGCACCTCTACCCTAACCAGAGTTCCAAACGCCAGCTGGACCGCCAGCATGCGCGCTTGTGCAATGCCGTCACTCAGGGTCAGCCCGATCAGGCGCGACGGGCTGCCCGAGAACATATCGATGGCATACGCAAACAATTACGAGAACTGGAAGCCCGTCAGGAACGGTCGGAACACGCGCGCCAGCGCCTGAACGGGCTATGAGCCGCCCGGCGTCAGTGCCGCGGCGTGTCTCTAGCGCCCTGTCACAAGAACGGCCCACTACGCAGGGCCAACAGTCCCCGGGCCCCGCTGGACCTAGGCGGCCAACATCGTCGCCAGCATAAAGCCCGATCCTGCTCCGGTACCAGCGCCCGGCCACGTCGAGGCCCCACACAGATACAAGCCTTTGACCGGTGTGTTGTACCGAGAATACGATGCTACAGGCCGGAAAAAGAAGTTCTGGTCCAGATGATGGCTGCCCGAAAGATTATCCCCACCAATCAGACTAGGATTGAACTGCTCCAGATCCTGTGGCGACATCACCAGACTGGCCAGAATCTTGCCGCGTAGCCCCGGCGCATACGCTTCCAGCACATCCAGCACGCGTTGTGCATAATCCTGCTTTATCTGCGACCAATCGCCAGCGGCAATACGGCCCAGCGCATCCCCACACACCCGGGCGGGTAGAACTCGTACCTGCACCCACAACACGTGCGAGCCTTGTGGAGCACGCCCCGGATCAAGAGCGGTAGGCTGCCCCACCACCAGCACCGGCTCAGCCGGCAGCAGCCCACTGGCCGCTTCTGCATAGACGCGACTCATCATGGCCAGGTCAGGAGCTAAATGCACGTAAGCAAAGCGCTGCAACTCTGCCCCTGCCGTCCAATCGGGCAGACTGTCCAAAGCCAGGTGCAACATCATCGTGCCTAGACCGGGACGAAATTCATCCACTTTCTTCTGGTACTTGGCCGGCACCGACTGCGCATCAAGCAGCCGGCCAAAAACCAACTGAGGATTCAAATTGGCAATAATGGCCTTGCGGGCCTGCAAACGGCGGCCATCAGCCAGCACCACGGCCTTGGCATGGCCCTTATCCTGCTCAATCCTACAGACCGGCGCATCCAGCTGCAATTGACCGCCCAACTCCTGCAGCAAGCCTGTCATTGCCGTAATGATCGTGTCCGCACCGCCCTGGCCGATCACCATACCGAAAGCCTGATTAGCCATAGATTCCAGATACGGAAACAAAGCTCCGCCTGCCGTATCGGGCGCAAAATCCACGTGCAACCCCCATGCGGCCATCATGGCCTTGAGGGATTCGCTCTCGAAATGTCGATCCAGAAAGTCGCGCGGAGTAGCCAGCAGCAGTTGCAACAGTTCCGCAACCCCCTCCTTGCCCAATTCCCGCCAACTGCGCCAAGCACTTCTGGCCAGTTTCCACGAAGGCATAGGCGCACCTAGAACCGCAAACAGGTGTGGAGCCTTGATCTGAAAATCAGCCAGCATGGCCTGCCAGGCGTGTGCATCTTTCTCGGAAACAGCGCGGATGCGCTGCACTGTCGTATCCAGATCCGCACTGACGCCTAACCAGCTCTGATCACGAAACACACTGGCAAAACAATGCTCCGCCGGAACAAAAGCAAGACCGTGACGCGCCAAGGCATCCTTGTGGCGGGCGTAGAATGGGGAACCGGCAAACGACGACAGATTCATGGCGCAGACATCATGCCGGAACCCCGGCAAGGTCAGCTCCTGGGTGTTGACCGCACCACCAGCGGTACTTTTGGCTTCCAGCACGCATACTTTCCAGCCACGGCTGGCCAGTTCCACCGCCGCAGCCAGTCCATTGTGCCCTGCCCCGACCACGATTGCGTCAAATACCTTGTCGACTGCCATCCCCAACTCCTTTAGCTCTAAATTATTTATTGAGCATTCTACGCGGGGACAGCAAGAGAATAGAAGAAAAAAGAGTCAATAAATAGGCCCATCCCGGACGGCAAGAAGCAACATTAAAGGCAGCAGCAGCAGCAGCAGCAGTTTGAAGCAGAACTGATCCGCACACGCCAGCATCGTGCTTACGGCTTGCGCGTAGGAGATGAATAAAAAAGTGGGCGAAGCTGTTCTTGAAGGGATAACTTCGCGCAATGAGGCACATGGGCACCATCGTCACCGGCAATCAGGCCTTCAGCAAGATCACTATTGCCGGCTGTACTGCTTATTGGATGACCCGGTCAGCGCATGGGGCGCTATTGCTGACTATATGACCTGATAGCGCATGGGCCGCTACTTGAACGACGGCGCTGTTGGAGAGCTGCTTGGTTTGGGTTTGAATGTTGTGCGCGCTGTGTTGTGCTTGGGCGGCGCGCAGGCCGGGGCGGATGCGCTCAGGCGCATGTAGGCAGCAAGCGAGCCGTGCGCTGGCGTTGCGTCGCCTAAAAGACAAAACCCCCACAAGCGAGGCTTGCGGGGGTTTTGAGCAATAAGAGCTTGACGATGACCTACTTTCACAGACGTCCGTCCACTATCATCGGCGCAAAGGCGTTTCACAGTCCTGTTCGGGATGGGAAGGCGTGGGACCACCTTGCTATGGTCGTCAAGCGTAACTGGTTGCCAGGTTGTCTTGTGGACAGCCTGGCCAATTTGGAAGAAGCACCTTGCCAGGATCAGTACGGATCGCTTAGCAAGTGTTTACGAAGGGTTCGAGCGCGGGCTGCGCTGCACTTCAATATTACGTTCTGTGGTCAACAACTTGTACTCACTACAACCACAAGGGTTATAGGATCAAGCCACACGGGCAATTAGTACTGGTTAGCTACATGCATTACTGCACTTCCACACCCAGCCTATCAACGTCCTGGTCTCGGACGACCCTACAGGGGGTCAAGCCCCCGGGATACCTAATCTTCAGACGAGTTTCCCGCTTAGATGCCTTCAGCGGTTATCTCTTCCGTACGTAGCTACTCGGCAATGCCATTGGCATGACAACCGATACACCAGTGGTACGTCCACTCCGGTCCTCTCGTACTAGGAGCAGGCTCCGTCAAGTATCCAACGCCCACGGCAGATAGGGACCAAACTGTCTCACGACGTTTTAAACCCAGCTCACGTACCTCTTTAAATGGCGAACAGCCATACCCTTGGGACCGGCTACAGCCCCAGGATGAGATGAGCCGACATCGAGGTGCCAAACACCGCCGTCGATATGAACTCTTGGGCGGTATCAGCCTGTTATCCCCAGAGTACCTTTTATCCGTTGAGCGATGGCCCTTCCATACAGAACCACCGGATCACTATGTCCTACTTTCGTACCTGTTCGACTTGTCAGTCTCACAGTCAAGCACGCTTATGCCATTGCACTATCAGAACGATTTCCGACCGTTCCTAGCGTACCTTCGAACTCCTCCGTTACACTTTGGGAGGAGACCGCCCCAGTCAAACTGCCCACCATGCACGGTCCCCGATCCCGATAAGGGACCTAGGTTAGAACCGCAAACAGACCAGGGTGGTATTTCAAGGTTGACTCCACGCAGTCTGGCGACCACGCTTCAACGTCTCCCACCTATCCTACACAGGCCGGTTCACAGTTCAATGCAAAGCTACAGTAAAGGTTCATGGGGTCTTTCCGTCTAGCCGCGGGGAGATTGCATCATCACAACCATGTCAACTTCGCTGAGTCTCAGGAGGAGACAGTGTGGCCATCGTTACGCCATTCGTGCAGGTCGGAACTTACCCGACAAGGAATTTCGCTACCTTAGGACCGTTATAGTTACGGCCGCCGTTTACCGGGGCTTCGATCAAGAGCTTGCACCCCATCACTTAACCTTCCGGCACCGGGCAGGCGTCACACCCTATACGTCCACTTTCGTGTTTGCAGAGTGCTGTGTTTTTAGTAAACAGTCGCAGCCACCGATTCACTGCGGCCTCTTCGTGCTCCGTGCGCAGGCACTTCACACTAATGAGGCATACCTTCTCCCGAAGTTACGGTATTAATTTGCCGAGTTCCTTCTCCTGAGTTCTCTCAAGCGCCTTGGAATATTCATCCCGTCCACCTGTGTCGGTTTGCGGTACGGTCTCGTAGAGCTGAAGCTTAGAGGCTTTTCTTGGAACTGCTTCCAGTCAGTTTAGAGCCGAAGCTCTATTCAGTCACACCCTTGAATTATGCACCCGGATTTGCCTAAGTGCCTTCTACGATGCGCCAACGGGGACATCCAACACCCCGATGACCTTCTGCAATCCGTCCCCCCATCGCACTCTACGACGGTGCGGGAATATTAACCCGCTTCCCATCAGCTACGCATCTCTGCCTCGCCTTAGGGGCCGACTCACCCTGCGCCGATGAACGTTGCGCAGGAAACCTTGGACTTACGGCGAGGGGGCTTTTCACCCCCTTTATCGCTACTCATGTCAGCATTCTCACTTCCGATACCTCCAGCATTCCTCACGGAACACCTTCACAGGCTTACGGAACGCTCTCCTACCATGTGTACATAGTACACATCCGCAGCTTCGGTCTATGGCTTAGCCCCGTTACATCTTCCGCGCAGGACGACTCGATCAGTGAGCTATTACGCTTTCTTTAAAGGATGGCTGCTTCTAAGCCAACCTCCTGACTGTCTATGCCTTCCCACTTCGTTTCCCACTTAGCCATAGTTAGGGACCTTAGCTGGCGGTCTGGGTTGTTTCCCTCTTGAGTCCGGACGTTAGCACCCGGTGCTCTGTCTCCCACGCTGTACTTGTCGGTATTCGGAGTTTGCCATGGTTTGGTAAGTCGCTGTGACCCCCTAGCCATAACAGTGCTCTACCCCCGACAGTAATACGTGAGGCACTACCTAAATAGTTTTCGGAGAGAACCAGCTATCTCCAGGCTTGTTTAGCCTTTCACTCCGATCCACAGCTCATCCCCTAATTTTTCAACATTAGTGGGTTCGGTCCTCCAGCACGTGTTACCGTGCCTTCAACCTGGCCATGGATAGATCGCCTGGTTTCGGGTCTACACCCAGCGACTGAATCGCCCTATTCGGACTCGCTTTCGCTACGCCTCCCCTATTCGGTTAAGCTTGCCACTGAATGTAAGTCGCTGACCCATTATACAAAAGGTACGCAGTCACACCACGAAGGTGCTCCTACTGTTTGTATGCATATGATTTCAGGATCTATTTCACTCCCCTTCCGGGGTTCTTTTCGCCTTTCCCTCACGGTACTGGTTCACTATCGGTCGATCACGAGTATTTAGCCTTGGAGGATGGTCCCCCCATATTCAGACAGGATTTCACGTGTCCCGCCCTACTTGTTCGATGCTTAGTTCCACGTATTGCATTTCGTCTACAGGGCTATCACCTGCTACGGCTGGACTTTCCATTCCATTCGACTATGTAATACGCTAAAACATCCAGGCTGGTCCGGTTTCGCTCGCCACTACTTCCGGAATCTCGGTTGATTTCTTTTCCTCGAGTTACTGAGATGGTTCAGTTCACTCGGTTCGCCTCCACATACCTATGTATTCAGTATGGGATACCGCATTGCTGCGGTGGGTTTCCCCATTCGGACATCTACGGATCAAAGCTTGTTTGCCAGCTCCCCGTAGCTTTTCGCAGGCTACCGCGTCCTTCATCGCCTGTGATCGCCAAGGCATCCATCATATGCACTTATTCGCTTGATCCTATAACGCTTACGGCTATAGGATATATGAGTATACGTTGTTGCCGTTCATCAATCCTTAGCTGTCATCCAATCCGAGGATTGAACAACGTCTATATTTTTGAGAACTTGTTGAACATAAATTGTTCGTGTTGCAATCACAACCCGTGCATTGTCTACATCGCTTCCTAAGAAATGATGCGTATCAGACAACACACCTTCGTTGTGCTTCTTCCTAATTGTTAAAGAGCAATTCGTGGGTTGCATAACCCAACGAGCAGTATTCTTTAAAAAGAACACTCTTCGTTGAATCTAGCGCCAGCCAAACCGTTGTTTGCCTGTGCCCTATACTCTGTCATGAATGATCAGTTACCGGCCCCTACCGCGATAAAGCGATGGTGGAGGATGACGGGATCGAACCGACGACCCCCTGCTTGCAAAGCAGGTGCTCTCCCAGCTGAGCTAATCCCCCGAGGTAATCGTTGGTGGGTCAAGTTGGAATCGAACCAACGACCCCCGCCTTATCAAGACGGTGCTCTAACCGACTGAGCTACTGACCCATCTATCACCACTGGGCGATAACCTTCATGGTCATGACATTAACTAACAGCCAATAAGTGTGGACGCTTTCGCTTTGCGAGCCATTCGCTCTAAAAGGAGGTGATCCAGCCGCACCTTCCGATACGGCTACCTTGTTACGACTTCACCCCAGTCATGAATCCCACCGTGGTAAGCGCCCTCCTTACGGTTAGGCTACCTACTTCTGGTGAAACCCACTCCCATGGTGTGACGGGCGGTGTGTACAAGACCCGGGAACGTATTCACCGCGACATTCTGATCCGCGATTACTAGCGATTCCGACTTCACGCAGTCGAGTTGCAGACTGCGATCCGGACTACGATCGGGTTTATGAGATTAGCTCCCCCTCGCGGGTTGGCGACCCTCTGTCCCGACCATTGTATGACGTGTGAAGCCCTACCCATAAGGGCCATGAGGACTTGACGTCATCCCCACCTTCCTCCGGTTTGTCACCGGCAGTCTCATTAGAGTGCTCTTGCGTAGCAACTAATGACAAGGGTTGCGCTCGTTGCGGGACTTAACCCAACATCTCACGACACGAGCTGACGACAGCCATGCAGCACCTGTGTTCCGGTTCTCTTGCGAGCACGGCCAAATCTCTTCGGCTTTCCAGACATGTCAAGGGTAGGTAAGGTTTTTCGCGTTGCATCGAATTAATCCACATCATCCACCGCTTGTGCGGGTCCCCGTCAATTCCTTTGAGTTTTAATCTTGCGACCGTACTCCCCAGGCGGTCAACTTCACGCGTTAGCTGCGCTACTGAAGCCTAACGGCCCCAACAGCTAGTTGACATCGTTTAGGGCGTGGACTACCAGGGTATCTAATCCTGTTTGCTCCCCACGCTTTCGTGTCTGAGCGTCAGTATTGTCCCAGGGGGCTGCCTTCGCCATCGGTATTCCTCCACATCTCTACGCATTTCACTGCTACACGTGGAATTCTACCCCCCTCTGACATACTCTAGCTCGGCAGTTAAAAATGCAGTTCCAAGGTTGAGCCCTGGGATTTCACATCTTTCTTTCCGAACCGCCTACACACGCTTTACGCCCAGTAATTCCGATTAACGCTTGCACCCTACGTATTACCGCGGCTGCTGGCACGTAGTTAGCCGGTGCTTATTCTGCAGATACCGTCAGCAGCGCTTCGTATTAGGAAGCGCCTTTTCTTCTCTGCCAAAAGTACTTTACAACCCGAAGGCCTTCATCATACACGCGGGATGGCTGGATCAGGGTTTCCCCCATTGTCCAAAATTCCCCACTGCTGCCTCCCGTAGGAGTCTGGGCCGTGTCTCAGTCCCAGTGTGGCTGGTCGTCCTCTCAAACCAGCTACGGATCGTCGCCTTGGTGGGCCTTTACCCCACCAACTAGCTAATCCGATATCGGCCGCTCCAATAGTGAGAGGTCTTGCGATCCCCCCCTTTCCCCCGTAGGGCGTATGCGGTATTAGCCACTCTTTCGAGTAGTTATCCCCCGCTACTGGGCACGTTCCGATACATTACTCACCCGTCCGCCACTCGCCACCAAGAGAGCAAGCTCTCTCGTGCTGCCGTTCGACTTGCATGTGTAAAGCATCCCGCTAGCGTTCAATCTGAGCCAGGATCAAACTCTTCAGTTTAATCTCTGTGGTTGTCCCGTCTTGCGACGAGACCGATTGTGTCTCAAAGAAAAATTCAGAGTTTACACAAGGTAAAAACTTCATTTTTCGTCTGTGAGCACTTGATACAAACTTGTGGCGATTCCCGAAGGATTCGGCCCGCTCATTCCAAGCGCCCACACTTATCGGCTGTTAATTGTTAAAGAGCAGTGACAGTTGCCTGTCGTTCTACTGGCTGAGTCGGCCGGCGCGTTACGCTGTGTGGCGTTTCGTGCCTTGCTGTTTCAGCAGCAGAGAAACGAGATTATGAAGCGTTTTTCGCAGTGTGTCAAGCGTTTTTTGAAGTTCGTTTGAGCGTTTTGGGTAGAACCTAAACCGATCAAACTTGTTCCCGCTTGAACCAGAACCGGATGAAACCACCTGATCCCGTACCGCTTAACTTCACAAGCTACAAAGGTAAATTTTAAGACGTCGCTAAAAACTTAACTTTGTAATCTCGTTTGCAGAATCTAGAACTTTAACATGAAAAACTTAAATCATGCAAGCTTTATTTTCTGCCGGTTGATTCAGACTTCGGTGCAGGCCATTGAGCCAAGGCGGTGAAATCGAACGAACCGCTTGCTGTACCGCTTCGGGAAAACCCTGTTCGCTGCAGCAAGAAAGAAACTATAGCACGGTTATTTTTATAAACGCAAGCATTCAGCATGACATTATTCCAGCAACGGACCACGAAAACACTAGGCATTTACCCTAAACCATTGATGCTCATAGAATAAATACAAATATTTCTAAATGAAACACCTGTATTTGATGCTTTTCCATTTGTCCCAAGCAACCTTTCCAAGACTTTTTTCATCGACTTTCATAGGAAAACGCTCTCCGCGTAGAGCCCCCCTTCTTTGGATTGCACACTATGGTCGCCTGAGCAGCCGACATCGGCACATTTTCATCTGATTAGCCGCTTACCCGACGCCTAGCCGCATCCACCCAAGCATATAGAGGAAAGCCGACTGACCTAATCAGTAGAAATCCCACACCGGCAGCGCCCTGACTGACTGACCGACGCAACCGTCACGCTATATATAGAGGCATAGGACATTATCTTCCATATAGACATGGCACCTCACCAGACTTGGCCCTACACTAAGCTCAGAAGATACTCTGAGCGAAAGCAACATGCATGAAGACATACTGATCAACGTCACCCCTTTTGAAACACGCGTCGCCCTGGTCGAGCAAGGTGCCGTGCAAGAGCTGCATATCGAACGCAGCATTCAGCGCGGCTACGTGGGGAACGTCTATCTGGGCAAGGTAGCGCGGGTGCTGCCGGGCATGCAAAGTGCCTTTATAGATATAGGCCTGGAACGAGCCGCCTTCATCCATGTTGCCGATCTGCGCCAGAACCGGGTCGAACGCAATCACGGCAACGCCCCCACTCCCATCGAAAAACTACTGTTCGAGGGACAGTCGCTTTTGGTGCAAGTGATCAAAGACCCACTGGGCACAAAAGGTGCGCGGGTTTCCACCCAAATCAGCATTGCCGGGCGCATGCTCGTATACTTGCCCTTTGACCCGCATATAGGCGTGTCGCAACGCATCGGCTCGGACGCCGATCGCATCGAATTGCGCGAACGCGTAGCACGTCTGATGGACAAGGACGAAAAAGGCGGGTTTATTGTCCGCACCCAAGCCGAATGCGCTACAGACGAAGAGATTGCCGCCGACCAGTTGTATCTGCGCACCTTATGGACCCGCATCCAAGAGCGCATCCGCGAACAAGGAGCACCTTCCGTTTTGTACACCGACCTGAACCTGACGCAACGGGTTCTGCGCGATATGGTCACGCCAAATACGCAATCTATTATTGTGGATTCGCGTACTGTGGTTCAGGAAATGAAAGAATGGGCCCAGATCTACACACCGTCTGTGCTGGAACGTATCGATCATCACAAGGGCAGTCGCCCCTTGTTCGACACCGCCCACGTGGACGAAGAGATCAAACGGGCGCTGTCGCGACGGGTCGATCTGAAATCCGGCGGTTACCTGATCATCGACCAGACCGAAGCGCTAACGACGGTCGATGTGAATACGGGTGGCTTTGTCGGTGGCCGCAATTTTGACGACACTATCTTCAAAACAAATCTGGAAGCTGCCGTCGCCTTGGCGCGCCAACTGCGTCTGCGTAATCTGGGTGGCATCATTATCCTGGACTTTATCGACATGGATGAGCCCGCCCACCGGCAGTCGGTACTGGACGAGCTGCAAAAGGCGCTAAGCAAGGACAGAACACGCGTCACCATCAATGGTTTCAGCCAATTGGGCCTAGTGGAGATGACGCGCAAGCGAACCCGCGACTCTCTGGCACACCAGTTGTGCGAACCCTGCCCCACCTGCCAGTCGCGCGGCTCGATCCGCACGGCGCGCACAGTCTGCTATGAAATCCTGCGCGAAGTGCTGCGCGAGGCCAAGCAGTTCAATCCCAAGGAGTTCCGCATCCTGGCGGCCCAAGAGGTCGTGGATCTGTTTCTGGAAGAAGAAAGCCAGCATCTGGCCGTGGCGGGCGACTTCATTGGCAAGCCAATCTCGCTGGAGGTTGATCCACAGCACTCCCAAGAACAGTACGACATTATTTTGCTGTAAAGCCGGATGAGACGACGGGCCCCACCCGAGCAAGGATGGGGCCATAGGTACGCCAGTCTATTGGGCGATAGGCGTGAAGTCGTCTTCGGGCATGACCTCTTTAGGCGCATCGTCTGGATTACAAATGCCCGGTGCGCGGATCGATGTGAAGATAGCATCAATCTGATCGCTGACTCCGGCCTGATAACTATAAACCTTGGCATCGACCCAACCTTTTTGCATCAAAGTCAAATCGATCAAGATGGTTTTATCCCAACCCGCCCCATCTACGAGCGGGTAACGCAAAGTACCGTAACTGGCCTGCCGTTCGTCCATCTTGAACACGGCTGCTTTGCCGCATTCGGCCTGATGCTTGAACAAAGCCCGCTGTATGCCGACAAAGTCAGTATTGATGCGTCGTTCGCTTTTCTGATGAACCGAGCGGCGCAGGTCGTCCTCGCGCAGCATGGCATTATCGGTAGCACATCCGGCCAACGCAGCCAGCCCGGCCAGAATGATGAGGCTTTTCTTCATGGTGTTCCTTGGTTTGCGACACAACGCCGCTTATTCGTTGAACTGAAACTGCATGCGGTACAGATTGGCATACATTCCGTCACGGGCCAGTAATTCGTCATGACGACCCTGCTCGATGATCTGCCCTTCGTCCAGCACCAAAATCTGATCGGCTTTCTGGACTGTGGACAGGCGGTGGGCAATGACCAAGGTAGTACGGCCTTTCATGAGCGTTTCCAGAGAAGCCTGTACCTGCCGCTCGGATTCGTTATCCAATGCCGAGGTCGCTTCGTCCAGGATAAGAATAGGCGCATTTTTGATCAGCGCACGGGCAATCGCCAAGCGCTGGCGCTGGCCGCCCGACAAGGCATTGGCATTTTCACCCACTGGCGTGTCCAGCCCCAGCGGCAATCCAGCCACGAACTCGCGCAGATTTGCCGCCTCCAAGGCGTCCCAGATGCGTTCGTCCGAAACATCCGCACCGGCACCATAGGCCACGTTCTGCCCTATCGTGCCCTCGAACAGCACCACGTCCTGACTGACCAGAGAAATCTGACTGCGCAAGCTGCGCAACTTAAGATCCTGTAAAGGAATGCCGTCCACTCGGACTTGCCCACCGGTCGGCTCGATAAAGCGAGGCAACATATTGGCCAGCGTCGTCTTGCCGCTGCCCGAACGCCCCACCAAGGCGACGGTCTGACCCGGATCGATGGAAAAACTGAGGTCGGCGACGGTATCCCGGTGGGCATCGGGAAAGCGGTGATGCACACGTTCAAACTGCACATGACCACGCACTTGGGCAGGAAATTCACGTGTGCCGATATCGCGCTCAGACTCCTGATCGACCAGACGAAATACGCTTTCGGCCGCCACCAGCATGCGCTGCATGGTGCCGGTAATATTGGTCAGGCGTTTGATGGGATCGAAAATCTGTCCCAAAGCCGCCATGAAGGCCGCAAAGCTGCCTACGGTCAACACGCCTGAATTGGCCTGATACAAAGCCACGAAAATAACGCCAGCTACCGCAATGGCCACAAAGAATTGCGTGATGGGCGAGAGCGCCGCATCCGCCGAGGCGGCACGCATGGCAAAACGACGCAGACGTCCGTTTACATACGAAAAACGGGCGTTCTCGCGCTCGTAGCCGTCAAATAACTTAATGACACGCTGCGCATCGATAGCCTCGCCCACCACACGGGTCAGCTCGGCATTCATGTTGACCGTATCCCGGTTGATGCGGCGCAGACGGCGCGACACCAGCTTGGCCACAAATACCGACGCCGGCATGACCAGGAACACGATGACAGTCAACTGCCAGGACATATACAGCAACACGGCCAGCATGGCCACGACAGTCAACACTTCGCGCACGATGACGGTAACCACTTCGGTCGCCACTCCGGTCATGACACCGGCATCGACCGTAAAGCGGTTTAACAAGCGCCCCGTATCGCCGCGCTTGAATTCTTCGTCCGGCAGACTGAGCAAACGAGCAAACATGTCCCCCCGCAAAGTCAGCAGCATTTTATTAGTGACCCAGGCAAATACGTAGGTGCTGGCGTACGTCGCGATTCCGCGCAGAAAGATCAGGCCGATCACGGCCAGGGGAATCGACCAGATATAGTGTGGCTTGGCTCCGGTGAAACCATCGTCAAGCAGCGGCTTCATGATGACAGCCAGCACTGGCTGGGTGGCCGATGCCACCACAACCAGCAACAAGGCCACGACAACCGCCTTCCAGTAAGGCAGCAGCCGGACATAGATCCGCTTCCACAAGTCCGACTTGACCGGATCATGGCCTGCGGGCTGGATTTTTGTTTCTATGGCGTTGGACAACGAGGACACCTATATACTATGTGATTGTTTTCATTTTACCGTTCATTGCCGACCGCAGAGCGTACCCGCTCAAGATCGTATTTCCGAGCAGTCCCGTTCATGCCTCAACCAAACGCTCTCTACCTGCGACTGCCCAACTGGCTGGGCGATGTCTGCATGAGCCTGCCTTGTCTGCAGGCCCTGTTGGACACCGGCTTGCCTGTGGTCGTCTGCGCCCGCCCCTGGGCCCGCGAACTGCTGTCCGCCTACCCGCTGCATGGTTTTATTCCCATGAGCGGACACTGGCGTCGCGACGGCTGGGCGGTGCGGCGCTACCGCCGCCAAGCCGGCCATAGACAAGCGGCCGGGGTGCTCTTGCCCGACTCCCTGACCAGCGCGCTCAGCTTCAAGCTGGCCGGTCTGCCGTCCTGCGGCTACCGGGACGATGGCCGCAGTCTGCTACTGCGCTGGCCCCTGTCTAAACCCAAAGCCTCCCTGCACGCCGTGCAATCCTGGTTCCATATTGTGCGTCAGGCACTGCTGCGCTGGCGTTTGCTTCCCGTGCCCGATGCGGCACCCACGGCACTTAACCTGAAACTGACGCCGCTGCAGCGTCAAGAAGGCGACAACAGCCTGCGCCAAGCGGCGCTGCGCGCCGGGGACTATATCCTGATCGCGCCGACGGCAACCGGTCTACATAAAGGCCGCGTCAAGGTCTGGCCACATTTCGACGCCCTGACCCGGGAACTGCAGGCCCAGGGCATGACGGTGGTCATGTGTCCGCCGCCAAACGAAATCGATGCTGCGCTGGAAAATGCTCCGACGGCCCGCTGTCTGCCTTCGTTACCGCTGGGTGCTTTTGCGCGCCTGTGCCAACAGGCACGCTGGGTCGTCTGCAACGATTCAGGCGTATCGCATATTGCCGCCGCCGTCCAGGCGCGGCAACTGACCCTATGCGGGGTTACCAATCCAGAAGACACCGGTCCCTGGTCGCCACGCGCTGTATGCCTGGGGCACGACGGCCAATGGCCCCAACAGCACGAAGTCCTGACCGCCCTGCAGTCCATCGCGGAGCCCGTATGAATCTGTCCAGCCTACTGACCAGTTTGGTCATCCCCTTGAATCTGTTCGCGGCCCTGTTGCTGCTGGCCGTCATTCTGTTCGTGACTCGCCATCGCAAAACGGCAGCCGCGCTGGCGCTGAGCGGCCTGCTCTGGGCTGGAGCCTGGTCCCTGCCAGCCACCAGCCTGTGGGTGGGCGGCTATTTGGAAAACATGTACCCCTATCAAAGCGCTGCGCAGGCCCCCAGGGCTGATGCCATCGTCGTTCTGGGTGGCTATACGGCCCAGAACCGCAGCAACTGGTTCCTGCCCTCCACGGCCAGTCGGACATCCGCACGTGTTGAGCGCGCCGCCGATCTTTACAAGGCCGAGCGCGCGCCCTATATCGTTCTGTCGGGCGCCGCTCTGGACGGCGGGGTCAGCGAAGCGCAGATCATGGCGCACACATTAAGCGATCTTGATGTGCCGGCCTGGGCCACATTGATGGAAAACAATAGTCTGACCACTCAGCAAAATGGCGAATACACGGCCCGCCTGCTGGATGAAAAAGGCTTCAAACGCGTCTTGCTGGTGACCTCCGCGCTGCACATGCCGCGTGCCGTGGCCATCTTCCGCAAACAAGGGGTGGATGTCATCCCCGCCGGCGCGGCACCGCAAATCACCGTACCGGACACGCCAGAGTTTTCCCGCTGGAGACCCAGCCTGCTGGCGCTGCAATCGAGCCGTTCCATCATCAAAGAATATGTGGGTATTTTGGTGTACTGGTCCAGAGGTTGGACATGATCTGCCGGGATAATTGCGGAGCTTGCTGCATCGCCCCCTCCATCTCCAGCCCTATTCCAGGCATGCCACAGGGCAAACCGGCTGGCGTGCCCTGCATACAGCTTGACGAGCATTGGCGGTGCCGTATTTTTGGTCAACCGGAACGTCCCGCCTGCTGCTCTGGGCTGCAGCCGTCTCCTGACATGTGCGGACAACAGCGCCATCAGGCTCTGCTATGGCTGACCGAATTGGAGCGGCAGACAGCTCCCTCTCGTAATAAACCATAAAACAGCGCCCCCAAACGCGCGCAGAAGTGTCCAATTTTATGGGGACAGCGCAAGCAGGGGGCGGCGCCCAGCTACTTAGAACACAACAAAACAAGGGTTTATCAGAGCGGTGCCGAAACCACCCGACGATGCCCTTGCCGATAAGCCCGCGCCCGACGATAGACGATTTCGGTATCGGCCGCGAACTTAGACAAGGAAAACTCCTGTTCGACGCGACTGCGTGCATTGCGGCCCAGGGTTTCCAGACAAAAACGACCGGCCAGCAACTGCTGCAGATAAGCGTGCAACGCCGGCACATCCCCCACTGGCACTACCCAGCCGTCCTGCCCGTCGCGCACATTTTCCGGCAAACCGCCCGCCGCCGACACCAAAGTGGGCAGCCCGGCGGCCATGGTTTCGCAACTGGCGTACGAAGCGGCTTCCCGATAGGACAACACAAAACCCACATCGCTCGCCGCCAGGACACGCCGCACATCCGCCACCAGACCAGGAAAATGCACCGAGTCCTGCATATTCAGTTCGCGCACACGCGCCATCATGTCCTGATTAGGCGGGTCGCCCGCGACCAGCAAGCGCACACGGCTACGCAACTCGGGGGGCAGCAGGCTGACCGCTTCCACCAGCAGCAACCAACCTTTGTTAAGGTCTGTTCCGCCTATGCTGCCAAAGACCAGCGCATTGTCGGGCAGATCGCCAAAAAATGCCTGCCTGGCCTCTTGCCGCTGCGTCGCCGAAGCCGGTTGCAAATAAGTGGTATCGATACCGTTACGCACGACAGCAATAGGAGCACGCGCATAGCCCGACTGTTGCAGTTGCTGTTCTACAAATTCGCATACGGCAATCGCGGATTGAGTTCCAAAACGCGCCCGCATGCGATGACCAAAACTATCCACCTTATTGGTATTGTGCTTGGTCCAGACAATAGCCGGTGCCTCGCGCAGCCCCAGGCTGGCAAGCATGACATGCCGGTGATCGGCACCGCCATTGCAGTGGGCAATGTCAAAACGTTCCGTTTTTAGAAAACGACGTAAATTCCGAATTTCCGGTATGGCAGAAAACACACGCGATGTATACAAGCCCGGCAGAACGCGTACGTGCGACAGTCGCGAAGCTTCACGAAACAGCCGCCCGGTCTCGGGCGCGGCCAGGGTGAATTGGCACCGTCCGGCCATTTCCCGCAACAGACTCAGGACATACGTCACGTGTCCACCGCCATTGCCATGATGGATATCGGTAATAAGTACTTTCAAGAATCGCTCCGCCAGCCGCCAACGAATGAACCCCATGCCGGGGTCCGTCAGGGACGCAGTGTATCTGTTTGTTCGGTCCCTGAACAATAGCTGAACAGCGTCGAATCCGATTCAACGCGACCTAATTACAACACTGGCGATCAACGACGCTGCAACACCTGCTGATAAAGCGCCTGGTAACGAGCGGCAACTGAAGGCCAACTGAACTGGGCCAACAATTGGCGGGAGTTTTCCACTAAATGACGGGCCGCAGCGGGATCTGCGCCCAAACGCTGCACTGCGTCGGCCAGCTCTGCGGCATTTTCGGGATGGGACAGCAAAACAGCGTGATGCCCAGCGCGTACATACTGGGCAAAGCCACACCAAGGGCTGGGGCTGAGCACCACGGGCAGGCCATACGACATGGCTTCCAGCGGAGCCATGCCAAAACTGTCGTTCAGTGTGGGATGCACATAAATGTCGGCAGCCCGATAATAAGGCTCGACATTAGAGGTTTCCCCCACCAGCACCACGCGATCCTCCAGCCCTTGTCCGAGCAGTTGGCGACGCATATCGTCGCGCAGGCTGGGCTTGCCGCCTACCACCAGCAAGCGATAGTGCGAAGGCATCTGAGCCAGGGCCGCCAAAACCGTGGCCAGTCCCTTGCGGATAGGATTGCGCGCTACTAACAAACAGACAATCTGCCCCGTTTCCAAGCCCAGCGCGGCGCGTGTTTGTTCACGCTGCTGTTCCTGACCGTCGGCCTGGGGCAGCAGCACACCCGGAGCAATGACCGGATAAGGATGCACATCGCCGTAAGCCTGCTGCAACTGCTCGGCAATCAGGCCCGACACGGCCACCACTGCCTGCGAACCGGCACGCAAGCGTCGCCCTTCCAGATGCAGATACATCGCGACCCGAGGACTGATATAAGAACCCAGTTTTTTTAGCCACGGCAACGAACGCACTCGCCAGTTATAACGTACCGGAGTGACATGAACGACTTCGACATCGCCGCACCAGCCATTCATGTGCGAATGCACAATATCAAAACCCTGGGCCGTGGCCTGAGCAGCCTTACGGGCAAAAAGCCAGCTACGCACCCAACCCGGCCAGCGTGACCAATGGCGGATTGGCACAAAAGGTAGTTTCAGATCGCAACGGCTGTCATAGTCGCGCGCGAACACCGTAATGTCATGGTGGCGGGACAGTTCGCGCATCAACTCCACCCCATACGCTTCAGCCCCGCCGAAACGGTTGCCGAAACGATCCACCACAAAGGCGATGCGCAGGCGTTGCGAGACCGGATCGGCGAAAGGGGGCGTGTCGCTCATGAGGATAGGGTGCGACGCCGATCTTCCAGACGCGTCAGACACTTTTGCAGAAAACGGAAAATATGGGTGGAACGCGCCACCGTGACGCGAGGCAGATCAAACAGATCATCATCGGCACGCGCCAAGCCCCGATTGGTGGTGGTGGCGTTGTCATAACCGGCCTGACGCACCAATTCGCGGATTGCCCTGGTCTGATCCCCATAGGGATAGCAGAATGCATTGACCTCGACCTGCAACAGATCTTGCAGCTCCTTGCGGGACTGAACGATCTGATAATGCGCTATTTCGGAAGAAACATCGGTCAGATGCACATGATCCAGCGTATGCGATCCTGCCTCGTGCCCCGCCGCCACCCAGGCACGCAGTTCGGGCAGAGACATCAGGCCGGAGTGCGGTACACCCTTGGGCTGATCCCAAAAGTTGGAACCATCCAGATGCCTCGTCACGATGTAGTTAGTCGCGGTAAAGCCCAGTTCGTCCAGCACCGGCATGGCATTCTGGAACACGTTGCGGTAGCCGTCGTCAAAGCTGATGCCCACGACTTTGCCCTGTTTTTCGCCACGCAAATACGGCATGAGCTGGGCCATGGACAAGCCGCGATAACCCAAACGCTTCAACCAGGTCATCTGGCGGCGAAAGTCGGTGGGATGCACGGTCAGGCCCCGGTAAGGCGAACCTTTGGGTGCCGGCACCCCGATCTGATGATACATAAGGATGGGAATCATAGCGGCATTATAAGCAGCTATTTTCTGCCCTGGCGTGTGTAGTACCAAAGCTTGCTGTAACGAAATAAGCTGCCCGACGCGGCCATGCAAGCCAGGATAAAGCCCTGCGCTCCATCCATAAAACCACGCCGCACGACGTAATGGCGCAAAAAAGTCCAGATGGCGTGGCCAGCAATCCCCGGCACACTGGTGGTCTTACCACGCGCCTGCATATGAAGCGCCGCCTCGGTCGAATACGCATTGATCTTGGCGATGAACACTTCCAGGCTGGCATACGGGTAATGCAAAAAATGCCCGTCCAAAATCGCCACCGGCTGATCGGTCTGAACGCTCTCGTGAACTTTGACGTCCTTGAAACGTGCCGTCCCGCGCCGGAACAAACGCAGTACTCGGTCTGGCCACCAACCGCTGTGCCGTATCCACCGACCCGCAAATTCGGACAGGCGGGCGATACGGTAGGCCGTGGCGCGCGGGTTGTCCAGCTCCTGCAATATCAACTGCGCCAATTCGGGGGTGACACGTTCGTCCGCATCGATCGATAGCACCCAGTCGCCTGTGGCCAGATCCAAAGCCCGATTTTTTTGCGGGCCGAATCCGGGCCAGTCGTTTGTAACACTGACCTTGGCACCCAGGCTGCGAGCTATGTCTACCGTGCGATCCGTGCTGCCGGAATCCAGCACAATGATTTCGTCGGCAAACGCCACCGATTCCAGGCATGCCTGGATATGCGCCTGTTCGTTCTTGGTAATCAGGATGACGGACAGGCGCGCAGCCTTGCCCGCGGCTACTTCTGGCGTTGCCGGCGTCGCCATGCTTTCCACCTGTTGAAAATAGGACCAATAAGCGGATGCACGGCCACGTTCAGCCGCCGCCCTACCGATGCGCCGCTGGTATCACGCACGGCAAAGCGGTAGATGTGCAAAGGATCGGTACCGGGCTGGTTGGAGCCAAACGCCCGCGTCGTATACAAATAACGGAAACCGGCCTGCTGGGCAATTTGTACGTAATCCGGGTCGAAATAGCCTTGCGGCCAGCAGAACTGATCCGACACAGAGCCCAAATTATCGATCAGGCTCTGGCGCGACTGCGCCAGCTCCCAACGCATCTTGTCGTTTTTCTGGGCGCGCAACTCGCCCAGATCCCAGCGCGTATGGGTGTGAGTATGGCTATGAAATTCAAATACCCCCTCGTGCTGCATGGCTCGGATTTCGCTCCAGCGCAAGATGACCTCATCGCTACGGCCAGCGGCAATGCGGGCCTCGCATTCGCGATGATCGGGACATTCGGGCACCTCGCCCTGGCCGGCATGCAAACGCACCGGGCCGTCGTTGACCCAGGAGGTCACCACAAAAATAACAGCGTTAAAGCCATATTTCTTGAGCAAGGGATACGCATAGACATAGTTGTCCAGATAACCGTCATCGAAAGTGATAAGGACCGACTTGCGCGGTACGCCCTGCCCTTGCAGATGACCGACAAACTGCTCCGTCGTCAAGCTGGTCCAGCCATGGCGCTTGAGCCATTGCAGATGCTGCTCGAAGTGTTCGGGAGACGCATTAATCATGCCGCCTTGTGGCGTGACATGGTGATACATCATCACCGGCACGGTGGTGGCCATTCTCATTTCTGTAATTCCTTGAGCCAGCGCAGATATGCGCCTTCCAGACGGTCACCCATCGCCGTGGGCGTAAATCGGTCATTGCTGCGGCAAAAGTCGCGTCCGGCTGCGCCCATCGCCTGACGCCGAGCCGGATCAAGGATCAGGCTTTCCAGCGCCTGAGTCAACGCCGCAATATCGTGCAAGGGCACCAGCAAGCCGCTTTGTCCCTCCAGCATCATCTCCGGCACACCGCCCACCCGGGTGCCGACTACCGGCAAACCGGCGCTGCCGGCTTCGACAAACACCGTGCCTGACGCTTCCATATGGGTCGCCAAGGCAAAAACATCCAGATTAGGCAGCAACGAAGGCACGTCAGAGCGAGGGCCCAGCAAGTGAACACGCCCAAGCAGGCCTTGTTCGACCACCAGTGTCTGCAACTCTTGCATGCCAGGTGAACCGCCCCCCACCAGAACCAGATGCAGGTGTGGATACGTGGCCAGCAGCGGCTGCATGGCTGCAATCAGTTCGCGATGTCCTTTTTCGCGCCGCAACACAGCGACACAACCGACCAGCACAGTATCGGATGCCAAGCTCAGCTGCGCCCGCAGATCGAGCGCGGGCGCGGCATCGATCACCGCAGGATCGACACAGGGATAGACCACATCCACCGCCCCCGGCTTGACGCCGCGCTGGATCATATGCTGGCGCACATACTCGCTGGGGGTGATGACACGTTTGGGCACGATGGTATAAGACAGCAAAGAACCGACCTTCTTGGCCAAGTGCCGCGTGCGCACGATCAGGGGGGTGCCGGCCAGCCGCCCTGCCACGCCGGCCAGCATGGCGTCGCGTCGACTGTGGCTGTTGAGCACATCGAAACGGCCATTGCGCAATACGCGCCGTAACTGACACACGCCGCGCAGGTAATTGCGCGTGCCGTCCATATACAAGGTATGAACGACAAAGCCTTCATCGCGCAGCCGCGCAGTCAGTTGGGCATGCGGCTGACACGCTGCCTCTACGTGGTGGCCGCGTTCGCGCAATATGCGCATCGCGCGCAAGATATAGTTTTCCTGCCCGCCAAAGCTAGTCGCGGCTTCTGAATGCAAAATGCGCAAGGGCGTCATCGGTAGCTGATCTCCACTTCGCTGCTAGCGTCCCATTGCTCCAGTTGCTCCAGCATGGCATCGGCCAAACGCACGCGCCATTCGTTACCCAGTTGAATGACACACTCGTAGTCAGGCCGCTGCAACTGCACCTGCACCGCCACCCCGCCACCTTCCTGGGCACGGTGCGGGGCAAGCAAAGCCTGCAAGCGCGCGGCATCGGCCTTGTCGCCCAGCACGATGCTCAGGCAACTGGCGCGTGTCTCGCGGGCCAATTGCAGATCGAAGATGGCATCGGCCGTTACCCGCAATCCCCCGGTATAGTCATCGTTGCTGACTTTGCCCTGGATAATGACCAGTTGGTCTTCTTTAAGACGCTGACGGTGTTCCTCGAACAATTCGTTAAAAATCGCCACTTCCACCTGGGCCGAACCATCGTCCAACATGGCATACAGCATCTTGCCGCGTCGCGTCATGCGTACCCGCACCGCTGACAACACCCCCGCAAACCACTGAGGGCTGCGCGATGCCTCCAGCCGAGCTAAGGGCGTAGGCGCAAAACGGCGCACTTCGTCGCGCCAGGCATCGAACAGATGACCGCTAAAGTAAAAGCCCAACGCTGTTTTTTCCTGGCGCAGTCTGTCCTGCAGACTCCAGGGCGCGACCTTGGCCACTTCGCCCTCGACGATATCGTCCGAGTCATCGGCAAATAAAGAGCACTGATTGGCGCTGCGCTCGGCCTGTTCAGCCGCTTCCACGGCGGCACCGATCGTGGCCAGCAGGGCGGCGCGATTATCGTCGATGCCGTCAAAGGCACCGGCCCGCACCAAGGCTTCGATGGTGCGCTTGTTGACCTGATGACGGTCCACCCGGCGACAAAAATCAAACAGGCTCTTGAATGGCCCCTCTGCTTTACGTGCCTGGACAATCGCCTCGACCGCCGCCTGACCCGTGCCCTTGACCGCACCCAAGCCGTAGCGCATGGTGCGCGGCGGCAGACCCTGGGCGGTATAGCTGTCCTGCACCGGCTCAAAACGATAATTGGACGCATTGATGTCCGGCGGCAACACCTGCACACCGTTGGCCAGCGCGTCTTTCCAGAAGATCTGCACCTTGTCGGTATCGTCCATATCCGATAACAAAGTGGCAGCCAGGAACTCGGCCGGATGATGGGCCTTGAGCCAGGCGGTCTGGTAGGCAATCAGTGCATAAGCGGCCGAGTGACTCTTGTTAAAGCCATAGCCGGCGAATTTTTCCATCAGGTCGAACAGTTTGACCGCCAGTTCTGGATCGTGCCCCTTCTTGACCGCCCCTGCCTCGAACAATTCGCGGTGCTTGGCCATTTCCTCGGGTTTTTTCTTGCCCATGGCACGTCGCAGCAAGTCGGCACCACCCAGCGAGTAGCCACCGATGATCTGCGAGATCAGCATGACCTGTTCCTGGTAGACGATCACCCCGTACGTGCTGCTCAGGGTGCTTTCCAGGTCCGGATGGAAATAATCCACCTCGGCACGACCGTGCTTGCGGTTGACAAAATCAACCACCATGCCCGACTCCAGCGGCCCTGGGCGATACAAGGCCAGCATGGCGATAATGTCCTCAAAGGTGGACGGGCGCAGGCTGCGCAAGAGCTCTTTCATGCCACGCGATTCCAGCTGGAACACGGCCGTGGTGTTGCCTTCGCACAGCAACTTGTAGGACGCGTCGTCATCCAGCGGCAAGGCCATGATGTCAAAGTCGCGCTTGTCCGCATTGAACTGCCGCACATAGCGCACGGCCCAATCCAGAATGGTCAGGTTACGCAAGCCCAGAAAGTCGAATTTGACCAGGCCGGCTGCTTCCACATCGTCCTTGTCATACTGCGAGACGGCGTTGGCATCCGGGCCGGACTGAGCATACAAGGGGCAAAAATCGATCAGCTTGCCCGGCGCGATCAGCACGCCCCCGGCGTGCATGCCCACGCTGCGCGTCAGACCTTCCAGGGGCTTGGCCAGATCGATCAGGGCCTTGACCTCTTCGTCGTTCTCGTAGCGTTCGCGAAAGGCAGGCTCATCAGCCAGGGCCCGCTCCAGCGTCCAGGGGTCAGCGGGGTTGAACGGGATCAGCTTGGACAGGCCATCGCACATGCTGTAGGGCAGCTCCAGCACCCGACCCACGTCGCGCACCACAGCTTTCGCTCCCAGGGTGCCGAAAGTGGCAATCTGGCTGACGGCCTGACGGCCATATTTTTCCTTTACATAGTCGATGACGCGTTCGCGGTTGTCCTGGCAAAAGTCCACATCGAAGTCAGGCATGGAAACCCGTTCGGGATTCAGGAAGCGCTCGAACAGCAAGTCGTAGCGCAGCGGGTCCAGGTCCGTAATACCCAGACTGTATGCCACCAAAGACCCCGCCCCCGAACCACGGCCCGGCCCCACCGGCACGCCATTGTGCTTGCCCCAGTTGATGAAGTCGGCCACGATCAGAAAGTAACCAGGGAAACCCATGGAAATAATGGTGTTGCACTCCCAGGTCAAACGCTCCTGGTAGGTGGGATACTGGGCCTGCCGTTCGGCCTGATCCGGATACAGCTGTTCCATGCGTTTGGCCAGACCTTCCTGGGCCTGATGCACCAGAAAATCGTCCAGCGTCATGCCGTCGGGAGTGGGAAAATCAGGCAGATAGGGTTTGCCCAGCTCCATTTCCAGATTACAGCGCTTGGCGATCTCCAGCGTATTTTCCAGGGCCGAAGGCACATCGGCAAAACGCCGCGCCATCTCGTCCGAATCCAGAAAATACTGCTCGGGCGTAAAGCGTTTGACACGCTTGGGATTAGCCAGCTGTTCGCCTTCTGCAATGCAAACCCGCACTTCGTGGGCGCGAAAATCTTCGGCGTCCACGAACTGAATAGGATGGGTCGCCACCACCGGCAAATCCAGCTCGGCCGCCAGACGCATGGCCGCCTGCACGTACAGCTCGTCGCCATCGGCACCACTGCGTTGCAGCTCGACAAAAAACGCGTCGGGAAACAAATCGGCCCAGTAGCGTGCGCACTGACGCGCCAGTTCCATATTGCCGGCTTCCAGGGCCTGGCCCACATCGCCCATGCGCCCGCCCGACAAGGCGATCAAACCACTGCGCCCCTGCAGCCAGGCGCGCTGCACTTCCGCCCGGCCTTTGTACTGATTGCCCAGCCAGGCCCGCGTCAAGATATCGCACAAGGCCAGATAGCCGGTCTCGTTCTGTACCAGCAAGAGCAGGCGCGCGGGTTTTTCGCGGTCATCCTCGTTCTGCAGCCAGATATCGCAACCCATGATGGCCTTGATGCCGGCTTTGCGCGCCGATCGGTAGAACTTGATCTGACCGAACAGATTGCTCAGGTCGGTCAAGGCCAGCGCCGGCTGACCATAGGCCAGCGCTTTTTTGATCATGTCGGGAATACGGGCGATGCCGTCCACCACCGAAAACTCGGAGTGGGATCGCAAATGGACAAAAGAGGGGTGTGTTTCGCTCATTCAGGAATTGTACTGAACCCGATAAAAAATAGGTTCCTCGCCCAACACCGTGAAACACATCTATTGGAGTTCTGACGATTAAAATCTGCACGCGAAACGGACTCCGGGCAAGGCAAACAGGCCCTGCTTGCCTGTCTGCCCTGCCCGACTGCCCTATCAACGCTGCAGCGCCGCCCAGGCTTTTTCCAGTCGCTTGACCGACACCGGCATGGGCGTGCGCAGTTCCTGTGCAAACAAAGACACGCGCAACTCCTCCAGCATCCAACGAAAATCGCGTAGGCCACTGTCCTGAGCACCTTTCAAGGCAGCCACCGCACGCTGGTACTTCAGCAGCAAAGGCGACATATCCTGCATCAGACGCTGGTCGCGTGCCGGGTCGGCGCGCAGCTTGTCCACCCGCGCCTGCACGGCTTTCAAGTAACGCGGAAAGTGGGCCAGCTGTTTGTATTCGCTGGCCTCCAGAAAGCGCGTCGGCATCAGTGCGGCCAATTGCTGCTGTATGTCCTTCAAGGCCTCGGGGTGGGCCTTGATCTGAGCCAGCTTCTTTTGGGCCGCGCTCCACTCGATCAGAATCTGACCGGCCAGCCGTGCCACCTCCTGGGCCACCAGCCCCAGGCGGCTACGACCTTCTAGAACACGCGCTTCAAAACCGGCCTGATCCTGAGGCCAAGGCTCCATCATGCAAGATTGCTCCAGCGCCACATCAATGATCTGTTCGCGCAATTGCTCCTGCGTACCCAGCGGTATGTACAGCATGCTGATGCGCGTCAGATCAGCAATATTCTTTTCCAGAAAACGCACCTGCTCGCGCAAGGCCAGCCTGAACAGGCAGCGCAACCCCTTGCGGTGTTCACGGCGTGCCTGTCCCGGATCATCGAACACATCCAGGTCACAGTGGGTTTTCTGGTCGATCAGCGCCGGATAGCCGATAAAGCTGCGCCCCTTGCGCTGGATCTCCATCAGTTCGGGCAAGGCCCCGAAAGACCAGCTCGTCAACTGTTCGTGGTCCAGCACCTGCGCCACTTGTTCATCGGCTGCGGCGATCTGCTGGAACGATGCCTGAGCCTGACGGCCATGCTCGGCCTTGAGCTGATCCAGATTGCGCCCGCCCGAGAGCATGCGGCCATGATCGTCGATGACGCGAAAATTCATGAACAGGTGGGCCGGCAATGTTTCTGGCTTGAAGTCGCTGCGCTGCGGACGCTGCTTGACCTGCTCCCACATGTCCTGAGCGATCGCATCCAGCAGACTCATGCCCGGGTCGGCCGCACGATCAAACCAACGCTGATGAAAGGCGTCGGCATATTCGGGCAAAGGCACACAATGGCGACGGGTGCGCTGCGGCAAGGATTTAAGCAGAGCCAGCACTTTTTCCTTGAGCATGCCAGGCACCAGCCATTCGCAGCGCCCGGCATCGATCTGATTCAATGCAAACAGGGGCACGCTAAGCGTGACGCCATCGCGCACCGAGCCAGGTTCGAAGTGGTAGTCCAGTGCCATCTTGACGCCCTGCCACTGCACCGAGCGCGGAAAAACTTCCGTTGTGATGCCCGCGGCGTCATGGCGCATCAGTTCATCGCGGCTCAGCTCCAGGCCCTTGGCCTGTTCCTTGGACAGACCCTTGTACCATTTTTCCAGCGTCGCGGTTTGGTAGACATCCTGAGGGATACGCTGATCATAAAAAGCGTAGATCAGCTCTTCATCGATCAGGATATCGGGGCGGCGCGACTGATGTTCCAGGCGCTCCACCGCGGAAATCTGCTGACGGTTATGTTTCAGGAACGGCAGGCCGGAATCAATCTCGCCCGGCACCAGGGCCTGGCGCAGGAATAGTTCGCGCGCCTGCACAGGATCGATCTTGCCAAAATGCACGCGCCGCCCGCTGTAGATCATCAAGCCATACAAGGTGGCGCGCTCGTTGGCCACCACCTGTCCAGCCTTTTTCTCCCAGCGCGGATCGGACCAGGTCTTGCGCAGCAGATGCGCCCCCACCTTCTCGACCCAGGTGGGTTCGATGCGGGCAATGCAGCGCGCAAACAGGCGCGTGGTTTCCACCAATTCGCCAGCCAGTATCCAGCGCCCCGCCTTCTTGGCCAGGCGGGAGCCAGGATGAATGACAAAACGCAGTTCGCGGGTACCTTGGTACAGTCCCGTCTCTTCGCTTTTCAGGCCTATATTGCCGATCAGGCCGGTCAGCAAGGCTAGATGCACCTGCTCGAAGGTGGCCGGCGAGGGATTGGCGACCCAGCGCTGCTCGTGTACCAGACTGCTCAACTGGGTATGGACATCACGCCATTCGCGTACCCGCACAGGCGAGAGCATGGCTTGCTTTAAGGCATTCATGAACTTGCGTTGCGAACCCTGCTCGGCCGACTGTTCTTGCAACCAATTCCACAATTTGACGTAAGACAGAAACTCGGACTTGTCGTCGTTAAAACGGGCATGGGCCTGATTGGCCGCCTCGCGTTCGTGCATGGGACGGTCGCGCGGGTCCTGCACCGACATGGCGGCGGCAATGATCAGCATTTCGCTCAAACAATGCTGCTCGTGACCGGCCAGCACCATGCGGGCCACTCTGGGGTCCACGGGCAGCTTGGCCAGAGCGCGCCCGACCGGCGTCAGGCCTTGTTGTTCATCCAGCGCGCCCAGTTCCTGCAGAACCTGATAACCATCGGCAATCGCCCGCCCCGTGGGCGGCTCCACAAAGGGGAAGGTTTCCACGTCGTCCAGTCGCAGCGCCTTCATGCGCAAAATGACCGAGGCCAACGAAGAGCGCAAAATCTCGGGGTCGGTGAACGCGGGGCGGCTCTTGAAATCCTGTTCGTCATACAAGCGTATGCACACGCCCGGACCGATACGGC
The DNA here is from genome assembly GCF_038237375.1 of Alcaligenes sp. SDU_A2. Classification (NCBI taxonomy): domain Bacteria; kingdom Pseudomonadati; phylum Pseudomonadota; class Betaproteobacteria; order Burkholderiales; family Alcaligenaceae; genus Alcaligenes; species Alcaligenes sp. SDU_A2. The sequence continues at coordinate 2,581,804 of NZ_CP151273.1, forward strand.
CGCAACGCCCCGCCCGCTGGTTGGCGGACGCCTGGCTGATGGCCTCGATGCGCAACTGCTCGACCTTATTGCGCCAAGAATACCGCTTGATGCGCGCCAGGCCGCTGTCCACCACATAACGTATGCCGGGCACGGTCAACGATGTTTCGGCCACGTTGGTAGCCAGCACCACACGGCGCGCATTGCCCTTGGGGCGGAAGATCTGTTCCTGCTCGGCTTGTGACAGGCGCGCAAACAAGGGCAGGATGACGGTATTGATGGGTTTGTCTTTTTCCAGCGCCTCGGTGGCTTCGCGGATTTCGCGCTCACCGGGCAAGAACACCAACACATCGCCACTGCCGTGGCGCGCGCATTCTTGCACCGCATCGACAATCCCGACCATCAGGTCACGCTCGTCTTCCGATGCGGAGCGGCGCTCCTGGGCATCGCCCTGAGCGGGGTCCAGAATGGGACGATACTGGATATCGACCGGATACAGACGCCCCGACACTTCGATGACGGGCGCGCGCTTGCCCTTGTGGGCAAAATGATTGGCAAAACGTTCGGCATCGATGGTGGCCGACGTAATGATGAGCTTCAGGTCGCGACGCCGGGGCAGCAGTTGCTTTAAAAAGCCCAGCAGAAAATCGATGTTCAGGCTGCGCTCATGCGCCTCGTCGATGATGATGGTGTCGTAGCGGCTCAGCAAGGGATCGCGCTGCGATTCCGCCAGCAAAATACCGTCGGTCATCAGCTTGATGGCCGAACGCGGGCCGGTCTTATCGTTAAAGCGAATCTGGTAGCCGACCCAGTCGCCGATCTCGGACTGCAGCTCCTGAGCGATACGCTTGGCGACCGAAGTCGCCGCCAGACGGCGCGGCTGGGTATGGCCTATGATCTTGCCATTGAGCCCGCGTCCCATCTCCAGGCATATCTTGGGGAGCTGAGTCGTCTTGCCGGACCCGGTCTCGCCACACACAATGACCACCTGGTGGTCCCTGATGGCCTGGGCTATTTCGTCCCGGCGGCCGCTGACAGGCAGGTCTTCAGGGTACAGAATGGGCGGCAGCGTATGTGGGTTTTCAGTCAATTCTACGGACTCGTGCATGAAAGGTAGTTTCTGGTACAGACATCATTATAATTTTGGCTTCAAGCCTTCGTGCTCTCAATTTGGACGCATAGATCACCCGCAATGAACACAGACACCCCCGACTCGTTTACCGCTCTCGAACCACCCGATCAGGCACAGGCTCAATTTGTGCGATGGTTCCGGGAAGTAGCGCCCTATGTGCATGACTTTCGGGGCAAGACATTCGTGGTGGCCTTCGGGGGAGAGCTCATCAACGATGGACTGCTCAATACGCTGATCCCGGATCTGTCCCTGCTCTCGGCCCTGGGCATCAAGCTGGTTCTGGTGCATGGTTCGCGCCCTCAGGTCAATGAACAACTGCGCTTAAAGGGCGAAAGCACGCAGTTCGGGCGCGGCACCGAACCCACCAGTGCCGCCGCGCTGGAATGCGCCAAGGAAGCCGCCGGTGAAATCCGCCTGGATATCGAGGCCGCCTTCAGCCAGGGCTTGCCCAACACGCCCATGTCGCACGCGCAGATCCGCATTATTTCCGGCAATTTCGTCACGGCCCGGCCGGTGGGCGTGATCGACGGGCTGGATTACAGGCACGCCGGCTCGGTACGCAAGCTGGATGTGGACGCCATGCGCGTCATACTTAATCAGGGAGCGCTTATTCTACTCTCCCCGCTGGGTTTTTCTCCAACCGGCGAAGCCTTCAACCTGGACATGGAAGACCTGGCTACCAGCACCGCCATTGCGCTGCGCGCCGAAAAGCTGATCTTCCTGACCCCCGAGCACATCGGCTACTCCAACAATCTGGAGATCGACTCGGAACTGGCGCGCGCCGACGCCGACGCCTTGCTGGCCTCGGGCAAGCTGGACGAGGACTGCTCCACCTTTCTGCGCTACGCCTCCCAGGCAGTCAAGCGCGGCATCGCCCGCGCCCATCTGGTGCCCTACAAACAAGACGGCAGCATACTGCTGGAGATCTTTACCCACGACGGGGTGGGCACCATGGTGGTCGAGGACACCCTGGATGATCTGCGCCCAGCCAATCTGGACGATGTCGGTGCCATCGTGCAGCTGATCGAACCGCTGGAAAACGACGGAACACTGGTACCGCGCGGCCGCTCGGTTATCGAACGCGAAGTGGAACGCTTTACCGTTCTGGAGCACGACGGCATCATCTACGGCTGCGTGGCATTAATTCCCTACCCACAAGAGAGCATGGCCGAAATGGCCTGCCTGATCGTTCACCCCGAATGGCAAGGCTCGGGCGAAGGCGAAATCCTGCTGCGCCACACTGAAGCTAAAGCACGCGCAGCGGGCTTCAAACGTCTGTTCGTGCTGACCACGCGCACCTCGCACTGGTTCATCAAGCGCGGCTTTGTCCAAGGGGGTGTATCGGACCTGCCCAAAGAAAAACAGTCGCACTACAACCGTTCGCGCAACAGCATGGTCTTTATCAAGAAGCTCTGATCCGCGACCGGCATTAGGTACAATGTACCTATCCAAGCATTTGATTGAAAAGGAAAGAACATGGCTCGCATGGTCCAGTGTGTGAAACTCAAGCAAGAAGCCGAAGGGCTGGATTTCCCCCCGTATCCCGGCGAATTGGGCGTGAAGATCTGGCACAACATCTCCAAGCAGGCCTGGGCCAACTGGATGGACGTGCAAACCCGGCTGGTCAACGAAAATCGCCTGAATCTGGCCGATTCACGCGCACGCCAGTACCTGAAGGAACAGATGGAACAATACCTGTTCCAGGACGTCGATGTGGAAGCCCAGGGCTTTGTCGCGCCTAAATCCTGATTAATGCCGTCACCACGCAAAAACACCTGCCGCGGCAGGTGTTTTTGTTGGCAGCAAACAGTCTGTAAAAGACTTATTCCGTGTCTTGCTCTTGCGGCAAAGGCTCGCCGCGCGCGGTGCGCTCGGTGTTCTTGACGCCGGTATGGCGCACATCATCGCCACGCACCATATAGATGACACGTTCGGCCATGTTTTTGGCATGGTCGCCGATACGCTCCAGAGCACGGGCAATGAAGATCAAATCGATGGAATGCGAAATGGTGCGCGGATCTTCAATCATGTAGGTAATGATGTGGCGCAGCGAACCTTTCCACTCGCGATCCACTTCTTTGTCGCTACGCACGATCTGGGCGGCATGCACCGCATCCTGGCGCGCAAAGGCATCCAAGGCATCGTGAATCATGCCGGCCACCGAGGCGCTCATGTGGCGCAATTCAACCACTGGCTCGTAACCCACCGTGCTTTCATGCAGACGACGCGCCATCTTGGCGATGCGCTCGGCCTCGTCGCCGCAACGCTCCATGTCAGTCAACATCTTGGATATCGACAACAGCAAGCGCAGGTCGATGGCGGTCGGCTGATTGCGGGCGATCAGATTGGTGATGCGCTCGTCGATCTCGACTTCCAGACGATTGACTTCCTTTTCACGTTCGCGGACCAGATCGACCAGAGACATGTCTCCGGTCAGCAGAGCATCCGTGGCGCTACGGACCATGGACTCCACAATGCCGCCCATCTGCAAAAATAGCGAACGGGTGGCTTCCAGGTCGGAATGGAACTGCTTATTGGTATGTTCGTTCATAGTGGCCTTCTGTAACGGCGAAGTGGCTTTCGCCAAGCGCTGGGTCAGACACCTAGCTTAAGCACAAATTATGACAGAGACGTTAAGGTTCAGAAACCTGCGCCTGTAAGCACGCGCACCCCCTGCTGCCCGGCCACCAAAGCCACACTGGCCGGCTTCAGGGCGAACAGGCCGCAACAGATCACGCCCGGAATGTTGTTGATGCGCGCTTCCAGCGCCGCCGGATCAGCAATAGACAGACCGGCCACATCCAGTATCAAGCCGCCGTTGTCGGTAACGAATCCGGCACGCTCCACAGGCTGCCCACCCAGTTCGCGCAACTGACGCGCCACCGCGTTCAGGGCCATAGGAATCACCTCGACCGGCAAAGCAAATGCCCCCAGACGCTCGACCAGCTTGGACTCGTCCACGATGCACAAGAACTTGTCGGCCACCGAGGCCACGATTTTCTCGCGCGTCAGCGCGCCGCCGCCGCCTTTAGTCATATTCAGTTGGCCATCGAGCTCATCGGCACCATCGACATACCAGTCCATGCGCTCGATCGTATTCAGATCCTGCACGGCAATGCCCAAAGCCTGCATGCGTTCGGTAGAGCGGTTCGAGCTGGAGGCCGCCGCCTTGAAGCGGTGCTTGTGCGCAGCCAACGCATCAATAAATACATCGACGGTGGAACCTGTGCCTACGCCCAGGATGGCATCGGGCGTCAGCAAAGGCAGGATGTAATCGACGGCAGCCTGAGCCACCTGCTGTTTCAATTCGGACTGTGTATACATGGTTAATCACAAAAAACCGGAAGCCTTGGCCGGGCGGCGCGATGGGAACCGTCCGCGTCCGCGCAGACCTGCACGACCAGGCCGCCAGATCAAAATTCAAAGAAAACGAGCGGCAAATTTGCCTTCGTTGAAACCCACGCTGACCTCGTCTTGTGCCGTCACCAACACGGGCCGACGCACCAATGCCGGAAATTCGGCAATCAAAGCCAGCCACTGCGCATCGCTTTGCGGGTCTTTGCGTTCGTCGGGCAACTGCCGCCAGGTCATGGAGGCTCGATTGACCAGCTTGGGCCAACCACCCAGCTCCTGTGACCAGGCCTGCAAACGGGCCGGCTCTATAGGATGATCGCGGTAATCCACGAAATCCAGCGGCAGGCCGTGCTGCTTGAACCAGGCCTGCGCCTTCTGGCAGGTGCTGCAGTTCTTGAGACCATACAGCGTGGGCATAGCAATACTCCATTGTAATCAGAACTCGTCAATGACGGATTCTAGCGGAATATGCACACGATTTTTTTGGGAAGACTCCAGCGCCGCGATTCAGTCGCGCCCGTCAAATTGTCCCGGAGTGACCGCAAGAGGAAATCAGCCGCGCTCCGCAGGAGGTATGGTGACCGTCAAACGCCAAGGATCGTCCTTTTACTTTAACTCGCTCGTCGCCCTCCACAATAAAGCAGATGCCAGGGCTCGACGTGCAACGACATTGGTCTCCGACCCGGGCGACTGCCTTCCCCAAGACCTGAGACTGCTCATTGCCTGTCAAGACCTGGCAGCCCTTGTCGGTCAGGTCCTCCACTCGAATCACGCCGCGCATAAGCTTGGACTCCTTTTGACTATATTTAACGGAACGGATTGCTGTTGTTCGTCTTGGCCGCCCAGGCGGCTTTGATTTCGTCTTCGGGCGGGCTGACCATGATGAGGGTGGCGGTGCCATCCGGGCGACGGTGTACCGTCGCGCTGACCCCGCCTTGCTGGTAGCTGGCCACCAGCCCCAGTCCGATCTGCACCAGCGGCGAGCTGATGCCAGTATTGCCGATGCGTCGGCCTATGTCGTAGCCTTCTTTTACATGGTTTAGATCCGGCACGTGCGGGCCGATCTGGGCCAGCGCCTGATTCAGGGGGATGACCGAACGCGCATCGCCCGTGGTGTCGTAGAACACCCGCACCGGCGCCTGCCCCGCCGGCAGGGCCGCCAACGCCTGCTCCCAGCCGGCTTTGATCGCGCCCGCCTGATCCGCCTGACGCAACGGCTGGCCGTCTTCTTTACTTAAGGACACTGTCACAGGCCGATGCAGATAGCCCAGCAAGGGTGCCTGGTCGAACTGGCGCACCTGCCAGGTGGTCCAGCGCACGGGGATGTAGGGCGACGGGGTGAACTCCCCTGGGCCGTCGTTGCTCAAGGTCGACCACAAGCGGGGCAGGATGCGGTGCCACCACTCCGAGGACATGTAATCAGCGCTAATGGGCCATTGAGAGCCCAACGCCGCCTCCTGCGCTTTGGAATGCGCATAAAAACTATCCGGTCCTTGATCCCTATCATTTTCCCAGTAGAAGTTCCACAAGCGGGTAATGTCCAGATCCGTGGTGTTGCGATTGACCGGCCCGCTCTGCGCCACGGCATAAGGGCGGATGCGCGCGTCCACGCGATCCGAACGCGCCACCAGTAAAGTGGCGATGCTGTCAGGCATGGGTGGGATGACTTTACCCTCCGATGGCAAACTCGTATGCCCAGGGGTACGCAACAAGGAACGGCGCATGGAGCCGTCCTGACTGACCAACAAGGCTTCAGGCACATCCGGATGCGTATCAAAAAACGCAAACACCCGCTCCAACATCAGCACACCATCCTCGGTGTTGGCATCGTCCTCCCACAGCAGCAAATGCACCCCCAGGCTGGCCCCTTGCCGTAAACCGGCCAGGCGAGAAGAAGGCCGGGTCGCGTCAATATGCTTGGGGGGCTCCCAGATCAGCACTGGCACGGGCCAATGGCTAACGGCGTGTTTTGCGCCCGCTTTGAAACTAGTGTTACTGGACGCTCCCAATTCGGATATGCGTCTGGTATCCGTTGCAAAATAATCATCGATATTTTGCGACATATACGTCGCAAAATTATCGGCCTTCTCCTCGATTTTCTGCCAAATCTCGCGATTGGTGGCATGTTCGGTCACCACCCCCATCCCTCGCACCTCCAGCACATAATCGGCGCCGGTCCGCGCCAGCATGGCGGGCGAGCCATTGAAACCTTGCGGTTCAGTCGGCACGGGCGGCGTAGCCTGCGTCAGGGTAGGCTGGTTTTTTGAACTGAGACCATGCACGCCATAAGTCAACAAACCTAGGGCGGCGATTGCCATGATTCCGTTGCGTATCTGTACTCCCATCTGCGCCCGCTCCTCTTGCCAAAATAGTTCCGTCAATACCCATATCCCGATTGCCCAGACCAGGCACGCCAGGATAAAGAGAGTCACATATCGTCGTAGGCGCGGCGTCATGGCTGCCCACTCCGTGTATGACCGCCTGCTTGCCCTTGCAAGGCCTGCCCATCCGCCGTCAGCTCGCAATCCACCAAGGGCGGCGGCGAAACAGCTACATGGCTCTGGTCAGGAAAAATGCCTTTCCGGTAATACAAAACACACGCTTCGATCAACGCCCGCGTATCAGCCGATAAATTCTTGAAACACGGATTTTTAAGAAAGCCATCCATCTCTTTTTCTCGCCAATCCGCCATCAAATACAACAGTTTCCGCCAGTTTGAATTATCCAGCGTGATCGCCTGACCCACGGCCACGTCCATGGCCGTGACCCAGCGATGGTTCTCGGCGCTGCGCAAAATAGCGGAGTGATAGTTATTCGACTCCAGCTCATCCGGATCCTGCGCCAGCCGCGCACGGGCCTCATTAGGCGTTTCTTCACGCTCTACCGTCCCGCTGCGATCCCAATCCCCAGGCCGTGGCGTAAAGCGCCAGTTGTGCGCCTGGTCGTCCCGGGCCTTGCCTTCGTTGAACGCTGTCTTGTAGGGCGTCAAGTCGAGCGGGAACTCATGAACGGACTGGACAGCCACCCAGTGAAACGAGGCGTATTGATTCCCCAGCGCTACATTCTGGCCCACCTCGTCCAGCCAGAGCTTGCCGGCCACGTCTGCATGGCCGGGGCGCTGCCCGCCGCGCACGGCCTCGCCGCCATGCAGTTCAGGTTCGTGCGGCGGCGTCAGAACCTCGCCATTGATGAGACGTTCGCTGTTCTGCTCGAACGAAGCCTGCAAATACGCGGCCTTGCCACTTTCCACAGCCGTACCCCACACGGTCCCATCCGTATCCGGTCCGGGCTTGCGCCGCTGATGAACCTCGCGCACCCGCATGCGTCCGGCAGACAAACCTACCGCTACCGGATGGAGCTGCCCTGTTTTCGAGTCCCAGCGTCTTAGTCGGGTCCACATGCGCTGAAAAAATCGTTGCTCTTTCAATGCCTCCATAGCATCCAGTGACGGTCCCTTTTCATCCTGCACCGTATCAGGCACCCCAAAAGTGCCGATGCCCTGTATTTTTTTCATGCCGGTGACCGTATCCTCGGGGCAAAAGTACAGATAGACCTTGCCGCGGTTGTCACGCTCTTTGAAGGTAATCCATTCCTGGCCGCTCTTGTCCAGGCGTTCGCCCTGACTCGCACTCCAGCGCGGCCCGGAGCGCCCGCACGACTGCTCCGACGACAGCATCAAATCGGCCAAGGCCGGCACACTATGAGGCTTAGCGGTGACCGCATTGACAATATCCACCAAAGTCTTGAGCTTGCTGCGGCCCGTCAGATGACCATCGCGGTCCGTGGCATGCAAACTGTACGGCGTGTCCACCATGATGATGCAATCAACGCAGCGCTCACCCCAGCTCTTGAGCAGGGCCTGGGCCAACAAGGTAATGATGCTGCCCTGGCTGTGGCCCATGATGGTGATGGTTTCGTTTTGGGGGCTCTGGCCCGAGCGCAGTTCCAGCTTGGCCTGGCGAATCGTCTTGATCAGATGTGCCAGGCGAGTAGCAGCCAGCACAAAATAGCGTCGATCGGGGGCCGTGCCGGCATACACGGCCTTGCCGCCCAAGGCGTTGTGCATAGCAAACTTTTCGATACCCCCAAGCAAAAAACCCGGTTCATACATTTGCGGGATGTTGTTGGTGGCATTGGCAAAAAAACCGCCGCCCTTGGCGAAATTCGCATCCAGCCGATTGCCATGCACATCCTGATACTGGCCGCGCGTCATCAGGCGGCCGTTCTCGTCAGCCTGACGGCTAATGATGCGCCCCGGATTGTCGAGTGTGGCGATGTCCTGGTCAGCCGCCCGCAAACCCCAGTAAAAGGGCAGGAACACACTGGGTCCGTTTTCCCCTGACTCGCGTTGATGGAGATAAGTGTCTGGATCACTAAGGATGTCTTCATCCTTGGCGACTGCACTACGCTCCTGCTCCTGCCTGGCCTGTTGATACTGCCGTCCATACACGCCAGAGCGCATATCCGAGCGCCCCAGACGCTCATTCAGCCCCTGGCACAGGCCCTGTTCGACCGTGCCATAGTTGGCCCCGTTATCGTTCACCCCGTGGATGAAGATGACAATGCCCGGCAAATCCGCCGGGACCTGCACCTGGCGCATGCCGGGGCGGTTCGCCATCGTCAAGGCGCAGGCTCGCGCAATCACGTTGTCTGACATGATGTCCATCCTTCCGACTCCTTCACGCAATGCATGGGCTTATTCCGTACTACTTCATTATTTCGATACGAGCGATGCGCATGACCTCGTCCTGCACCAGAGAGGTTCGACCTTGGTCGTCGGATACTCCCTCCACGACCCGGCCGTCATTCAGACTGATTCGATACGCTTGATTGGCGGCCAGCGCAGGCCGATCAGCACTGTGCTCCGGATAATGCAGTTGAAACTGCTGATCGGTCGGCTTTCGGGAGAAAGCCGACACATCGACCTGATCCTTCGACGGCCCGCCCCATTGATGCGAGGCAGCCAGAAGCTGGATATCGTCTTGCGTGCCCAGCGTGACGCCGTCGCCGATCTTGATATAGCTGCCGTCGGCCGCAACCAGCCGTATGACCGGCGCGGTGATCAGTACTTCGTTTTCGGTGCTGGTCAGCGTCATGCCTTTTTGTGCATTGGCTGTCAGTGCGTCGTCCTGGGCTTGCAGCAGCACTGGGCCTTCACCGGCCACCGCCTGCACCCCTGTGCCGCGCGTAAACAACTGCATGCCTTGCCCCGATGTGACATTGAAACGCTGGCCACTCATCAGTTGCAGGTGCTGCTGCGCCACCTGGTCGATGTTCTCGCCGGCAAAGGTCAGATGCGTCTTGGGCGTCAGGCTGACTGTACCCGCCTGCGCGCCAAAGGCCATCAAGGCCTGGGAAGCCGCGGACACAGTCTTATCCGACGAGGCCTGTTCTGTCGATGTCCAGGTACGCAGCACATCGGACACATTCTGCTGCCCTTGCGTATCGGCTGCCTGCCCACCATGCTCTCCGGCATAGGAGCCCAAGGCGTGGAACAGATCCTGACACTGCTCCAGCAGACCCAGCAATTCTTCTCGGTCCAATTGCCCGCCCTGGGCCTGGCTGCGCGCATACGTGGTCAACAACATGCCCTGCGCCGCGCGCAAGGCCATCGCCGCGTCTGTGCGCAACTCGGCCCCCACGCCACGCTCCTGCCCTTTGCCTTGCTGGCGCGGTTGCGTCAGAAATCCTAAGTTAAGCTGGGAGTGGGCCTGTTCGCTGGCTAGCTGCGTGCTGATCTCTCCCGGCGTATCGTCAAATCGAAGCTGGTTGTACGCGGAGCCCTTGATTTCCTGGGTCTTGATACCCGAGAGATAGCGGTTCCCAGGCAGATTTCCGGTGTGGCTGAAGGTGGTGGGCGGATGCGCGCCATTGCTCAATACGCCCAAAATCACTAGGCGGTCCGGGTCACCTGCCAGGCATCCCAGCAAAACCTCCATGCCGATCCGAGGCAGAAATACGCCGCCAAAGCCATTGCCGGCCAGGCAAGACGACACGCGCAGCGGCGCACTGTCGCGGGCCGATCCGCTGACGCCAGCCCCTTGCGCGTGCGCATGATCAGAAGGGTCTAAGCCATGGATGCGCACCCGCACACGGCCTTGATCGTCGCAAAAAACCTCGTCGTCCTCGGGGCCGACAATGGTGCCTGTCAATAAATGGACCGCTGGCAAGTCTTTGCGAGGGTCGTAGGGGGGTGTCAGGGGAGCGCCCCGGCGCACGCAAGAAAAGCGGTTCTGATAGCGCGTCGGCTCTTGCGGGTAGGCCACGGGGACCCCCCCTCCCCCATCCACAGCAAGGCTTGTTTGGCTGGGCAGCAGTGCCAAGGCGCGCTCGTTCAACTCCTTGGGCAGGTTGTTCCAGATCGAATGATCGATCGAGGTGATCACGAACTGACGCTGCTCGGATGGCAGTTGGCTCCACATAGCCCCGTCATCGAGCAAAATCCAGGACCCGACGGCCAGATCGCGCACGGCACTGATGCCGTCATGACGCTGCGCCTGCCCCTGATGCGCCAGAGCCCGGGCCAGAGTAAGCCTGTCGTGGTCGTCCCAAGAGTCGCCCGTATGTGGAATGTCGATCGCCGTATCGGTCAATAAGCGAGCCAGATCGTTGCCATGGGTTCCCTGCTCCTGTGCAGCCGGAACAACTGACTCGTCCATGCGCGCCTTTTTATAGTCCCAGGACGGGCGGCTGACCGCGCCCGGTGCCAGGCTTTGATGCAAGGCGAAGTGGGTAATAGCGTCACGTTCTTCTACCGCTGCATTGCGTGAATGCAGACGCACCGTACCGGCCGGCCCCAGAGGCAGGCTCATGGGATCGTCACAACACACTAATGTATGAACCGGCGCATCGTCACCCTGGCGGTTCTGGGCCTGTGCCGACCCATGGCGCATGAATACCGTGATGCCTTCACGGCGCAGCAAGCGCCGCACGAAAGCAGCATCCGATTCGTTGACCTGACGGGTCAGTTCGCGGACGGGATACCGCTCGGCACGCAAACCGCTGATATCGAACTCAAAGGCTGCCGCCAGCGTGGCGCTGCGCTGACGCCATTCCGTCAGCAGAATGGTCAGAATATCCACAACGCCTAGTTGCCGAAAGACGCGTGAATTGATGCGCTTGTCCATCAAGGACAAGGCATCGCAGATGCGCAGGCGGTAGACACATAGCTCCCCATCGCTCTGTCCGATGCTCACGTCCTGCACGATAGCACTGATGGCATGCTCACGCCCTTGATCAGTGAGCAGTCGGACCGAGACGGGCACGCCCAAAAAAAGGTGCGGCGACAGATCGCGGCGGGCAGACAGGCACGTTAATTCGCCCTGGATGCCGGTCATCAAGCTTTCGTGAATGCGTGCATGCTGCACGGCCAGAAAGCGTCCCAGCACATCCTGCGCCGGTCCGAAAAACAAGGTCACGGGACGCCGTTCCCACTGCAGGGCACCCTGTGCAAAACGATCGATGGTTTCCAAGAACGACACTGGCATTACCTCTTTATCGGATCGGCATAATTCAAAAAAAGACTCAAGCTAAAGCTACCCTGACTGACACAATGTTCTTGGCTGTAGTCTGGCTCGACAAAAAAGAAGCGGTGAGGAGTGCAGGGGCCATGTGACTCAACACCTTGGACTGTCTTGATGGCTGTCCCACTGCCAGATCACTGAACCGTAGTGGTTACCGGGAATGTCGGGCATGACATCGCCTTCGTCATAGCGAGTTCGGCTGTTGTTCTTAGCAGGAGTGAACCACCAGCCCGATCGAGGGCACGGCTGTCCAGCGAGGGTGGACGGGGGATGGACTGATGCGTTAACGACGCTGCTAGCCTGCGTGTATGTGCCATCGTGTTCTTCGAATTCGCCTTCGATCAGCTCGACGAAATACCAGGAGCAAGGCTGCTCCTCTATGCTGAGACGGGATACCGCTAGTGGCACGGTGCTGAAATCAGGTAAGTTAGATCGAACCTGAAATAGGTCGTCTTTTTGTATGCCCAGATGCAGGTGTTCAAGCGCGAACGCGAACAAGCCCTGCCCGTCATCCCACAGGCCATGCCGCCCAACCGCCTGTAACGCTTGGTGGCCAAATTCGTTCAAGGTACATACTGGCCCCAGTTCTCCATACCCCCCTGTCCAGGCAAATTGCAAGGCACCATAAGGGTCGGTCTGCGGGACGTACAGGCCGGTTCTTGGCGGAACAGAACCACTGTGGCCCTCAATGTCGGTGCGTATCTTGAACCGAGGCAGTCTGGGAAACAAATGTTTGTATTCGTTCCATAAGTTCCAATACGAGAAATCGTTTCGCGTGGGAAAACGCCGCAAGATACCGTCGGCATTATCCGCATAAGAATAAATACAAGCGAACTTCTCCTGGAAGGTGTCTTCTTGTTCGCGGGTGGCCCAGAGCATGGAATGTCCGTATTCACTCAACATGCGAGCGCATTGATAAGCAGCGGTGCTGCTATAAATATCAACCGACCTTTTAGCAATCTGGCGCTGAATACTCTGCTGAAAATCAAGCAGCGCCGGGAAGGCATAGGTGCTGAAATGGGCGCTGGTACTTGTGGGGGACCAACGCAGATCGGCCAGGCCGATGGCGTCGAATGGAGCGCGCTGGCTGAGCACCGCGTCGGTCCAGAGGATGAGTTCATCGACCAAGGGCTTGAGGCCTTGCAGATACTCCAGCGAGGCAAAATGGTTGATCAACGTGGCCTGGCGCTTGTGCCAAGCATGCAATTCGGTGGTGGTGTCGGCCGTCATGAGCAGTCTCGCAGGTCTATTGTCTGAGTTCACTGAGCTGGCCCGGCAGCGCGGGCAAGTCCAGCTTGTTGGCTGTAGCCCGGCTCCACAAAAAAGCAGCGGTGGGGGGTGCAGGGGCCATGTGACTCAACACCTTGGACTGTCTTGATGACTGTCCCACTGCCAGATCACTGAACCGTAGTGGTTACCGGGCATGTCGGGCATGACATCGCCCTCGTCAAAGCGAGTTCGGCTGTTGTTCTTGGCGGGAGTGAACCACCAGCCCGATCGTGGGCACGGCTGCCCGGCGAGGGTGGACGGGGGATGGACTGATGCGTTAACGCTGCTACTAGCCTGCGTGTACGTGCCATCGTGTTCTTCGAATTCGCCTTCGATCAGCTCGACGAAATACCATTTGCAAGGGTGTTCATCAAACGTATGTATGGCGACGACCGGCGGAGCAAGGTGTCGCCTTGGCTCATGCGATATGGACGAAAAAAGATCATCTGTTTGTATGCCTTGATCTTGGTGTTTGAGTGCAAAAGCAAATAAACCCTCTTGATCGTCCCACAAGCCGTCCCGTCCGACAGCGCGCAAGGCTTTCCTGCCCAAATCGTTCAGAGTGCGTACCGGACCTAGCTCTCCGTATCCGCCTGTCCAGGCGAATTGCAGGGCGCCATAGGGATCTGTCTGGGGCACATAAAGGCCGGTTCTAGGTGGTGGGGAGCCGCTTTCGCCCCCGATATCGGTGCGTATGCGAAATCTTGGTAGTTGGGGGAAAAAATGTTTATATTTGTTCCAAATGACCCAATAAACAAAATCGTCGCATATCGGAGGGCGCCGCAAGATGCCGTCGATCTTATCCGCATAAGAATAAATACGAGCGAACTTCTCCTGGAAGGCGTCTTCTTGCTCGCGGGTGGCCCAGAGCATGGAATGCCCGTATTCGCTTAACATGCGAGCGCATTGATAAGCAGCGGTGCTGCTATAAATATCAACCGACCTTTTAGCAATCTGGCGCTGAATACTCTGCTGAAAATCAAGCAGCGCGGGGAAGGCATAGGTGCTGAAATGGGCGCTGGTACTTGTGGGGGACCAACGCAGATCGGCCAGGCCGATGGCATCGAACGGGGCGCGCTGGCTGAGCACCGCGTCAGTCCAGAGGATGAGTTCATCGACCAAGGGCTTGAGGCCTTGCAGATACTCCAGCGAGGCAAAATGGTTTATCAACGTGGCCTGGCGCTTGTGCCAAGCATGCAATTCGGTGGTGGTGTCGGCCGTCATGAGCAGTCTCGCAGGTCTATTGTCTGAGTTCACTGAGCTGGCCCGGCAGCGCGGGCAGGCCCAGCTTGGCGTCGATCATCTGGGCATCGAAATCGGTGTAGCCCCAGCCCGTGTCGAAGGGGCCGCTGATATTGGGATGTGTGATTTCTTCGCGCAAAGGCTCGTACTGAGATTGTTCTTGTGCGGGCAGGCGCTTGTATTGGGCATAGTCCATATCAGTGCGCGTCATTTCGCCTGTGCGGTAGTCTTTGCGATAGAAAACCGACCGGTCGGTATGGCGCACCGCCTGTCCGCCTACAGTGTTGACGGCGTTGCCGGCAGCATCGTACACCTGGGCGGCATCGAACTTGATCTGCTCCCAGCCGCCTTCCAGATAGTGATTAGGCAGAGCATCTTCTTTAATTTGAGCGGCTGCCGGCCCCCGGTAGACTTTCAGGGTCTGGCCGGGCGGAATATCGTAAGTAACGAATTGGCCATCGGCATTCCAGTCGGGCCAGACGGCCAGGTGTTTGCGCCAGGCCGCCTTGGGGTCCGGACTGCTCATGATTTGCTGCCAGACTTCTTCGGTCACCCAGTCCATGCTGGCGGCTTGGTTGCCTGGCGAAACCACGCGGTACAGGCGCATCGGGCCGCGCAGCTCGGCCTTGGTCATGCCTTGGGCGAAACTGGCGATCTCATGATCTTTCAACAGGGGAAAGCCTTCTTTAGCATTTTCAGTAATCTGTGTAAATCGCTGTGCAGGTACTAAAGGCTTATATCTTTCCGGTTCCCCCCGACTCAACCAGGCCGGTGGCGGCTGTGTATCCCACATCAGCGTCACCGCTCGCGCTTCGGGCAAGCCACCGCGAAAGTGCACATTACCGATATCAACAATACCGTGATGCTGCAGAATCTGCTCCAGTTGCAGACGCTGGATAATCGCGTCCATAATGTTGCGCAAAGGAGCCAGCGTACGATCCAGATGGGTGGTAGCCAGAACCCGCACTTTATGTACCATCGCCACCGTGGCTTGGGCTTGTTCGCCCACAACGGGAAGGTAGCGCACCATGTCGGCCAAGTTCTGTAACAGTGCAATGCCTCTGTCAAAAGCCTGCATCAATGTCGATACGCTGATGCGGTTGCGTATTTGCGTGGCTTGCTGCGCCAGCTCGCCAAAGACATTGTCCCAACCCAATAGTGTGCGCCAGTATTTTTGTACTTCGCGCTTGCGCAGCAAGGTAATAACCCAGGTCATGGCCTCGTCCACGGCCTTGCCTAACTGATTGGGCGCTGCCCGCCGTATGGCGACGAAAAAAATCTTCAACACGCCTTTGATGAGCGACCCCACCATGGGAATCAGGCCAATCAGGGTCATGCCCAGGAAGATCCAGCCGTCTATGTCGTCGGGGTCTTCATTGATTTTTTTGCAGTTCGCGACCAGATCGCGCGCATCGCAGACCTGGTCTACGCCGGGCACCATGGAAATAGCGGTATCAAAAACAATCTGCCCGGTACTGCGTTCGTCGTTGAAGTCGCCTTGAATGGCACCCCATAACCATTCGAGCACGTCGCCGGTGCCGTCGCTCAGGTTTTCGTATTGCTCGGTGACGAATGCCAGGGCGCGTCGCAATTGCCCTACGGAGACCAGCTCTGCGCTGTTGGGATTGTGAGAGGGCGATAGATCATCCATGACGTCGGCCTTTTAACGACGTGGGACCGTTCGAAGCGGCCATCAATAGTTTTTCTAGCGGATCAAACTTATGTTCGGCTTGGGCGGGACGGGCTTTATAAATGATGCGACGTACTGGCTTGCGTTTGTCCAGCTCGTGGTAGGCGCGGCCGTGCTCATCGAGCGCGCCGCTGATGGTCTGACCATCTTCGAAGTGGATCTCGTATTCCGCCTTGTCCATGTTGTCGCCGGTTTCTGCGTCCAGGTAATGCAGGCCGATCCAATGTTTGAAGCGGATCTTGCTGGTGGGCATGCGGGGCACCTGGGCTTGATCGCTCGACGGCCCGCCCCATTGATGAGCGGCGGACAAGAGTTGAATGTCCTTTTGAGTACCCACGGTGACGCCGCCGCCGATCTTGATATAACTGCCGTCGGCCGCGACCAACCGGATGACCGGCGCGGTGATCAGTACTTCGTTTTCGTTGCTGGTCAGGGTCATGCCTTTTTGCGCATTGGCGGTCAGTGCGTCATCCTGGGCTTGCAGCAGCACTGGACCTTCACCGGCCACCGCCTGCACCCCTGTGCCGCGTGCAAACAGCTGTATCCCCTGTCCCGCCGTGACATTGAAGCGCTGACCGCTCATCAATTGCAGGTGCTGCTGCGCCACCTGGTCGATGTTCTCGCCGGCAAAGGTCAGATGCGTTTTGGGTGTCAGGCTGATGGTTCCGGCCTGTGCGCCTAGGGCTAGCAGCGCCTGGGCGTCGGCCCTCGCATCGCTTGATGATGCTGCAGGCGGGGTTGCAGACCAATTGCGCATGGCATCGGATACATTCTGCTGCCCTTGCGTATCGGCTGCCTGCCCACCATGCTCTCCGGCATAAGAACCCAAGGCCTGAAACAGATCCTGACACTGCTCCAGCAGACCCAGCAATTCTTCTCGGTCCAATTGCCCGCCCTGGGCCTGACTGCGCGCATACGTGGTCAACAATATGCCCTGCGCCGCGCGCAAGGCCATCGCCGCGTCTGTGCGCAACTCGGCCCCCACGCCGCGCTCCTGCCCTTTGCCTTGCTGGCGCGGTTGCGTCAGAAATCCTAAGTTAAGCTGGGAGTGAGCCTGTTCGCTGGCTAGCTGCGTGCTGATCTCTCCCGGCGTATCGTCAAATCGAAGCTGGTTATACGCCGAACCCTTGATTTCCTGAGTCTTGATACCCGAGAGATAGCGGTTCCCAGGCAGATTTCCGGTATGACTGAAGGTGGTGGGCGGATGAACACCGTTGCTGAGCACGCCCAGGATGACCAGCCGATCTGGATCGCCTCCCAGACAATCCAGTAAGACCTCCATGCCGATCCGGGGCAGAAACAGGCCGCCAAAGCCATTACCGGCCAGGCAAGACGACACACGCAGCGGCGCACTGTCGCGGGCCGATCCGCTGACGCCAGCCCCTTGCGCGTGCGCATGGTCCGCCGCATCCAGGCCATGGATGCGCACCCGCACACGGCCTTGATCGTCGCAAAAAACCTCGTCGTCCTCGGGGCCGACAATGGTGCCTGTCAATAAATGGACCGCTGGCAAGTCTTTGCGAGGGTCGTAGGGGGGTGTCAGGGGAGCGCCCCGGCGCACGCAAGAAAAGCGGTTCTGATAGCGCGTCGGCTCTTGCGGGCAGGCCACGGGGACACCCCCACCCCCATCCGCAGTAAGGCTTGTTTGGCTGGGCAGCAGTGCCAAGGCGCGCTCGTTCAACTCCTTGGGCAGGTTGTTCCAGATCGTGTGTTCGATCGAGGTGATCATGAATTGGCGCTGTTCAGCCGGCAACTGGCTCCAGACCGCTCCATCATCCAAGAGAATCCAGGCCCCGACGGCCAGATCGCGCACGGCACTGATGCCGTCATAGCACTGTGCCTGGGCCTGATGCGCCAAGACCCTGGCTACCGTAAGCCGGTCATGGTCATTCCATGAGTCGCCTACGTGGGGAATGTCGATGGCTACGTCGGTTAGCAGTTGGGCAAGATCATTGCCATGTGCTCCCTGTTCCAGGTTAACCGGAACAAAAGACTCATCCATGCGGGCTTTTTTATAGTCCCAGGACGGTCGGCCGGCCGCGCCCGGCACTAAGTGTTGATGCAAAGCGAAGTGAGTAATGGCATCACGCTCTTCTACCGCTGCATTGCGTGAATGCAGGCGTACCGTCCCTGCCGGTGCCTGGGGCAGGCACATGGGATCGTCGCAACATACCAGCGTGTGCACCGGCGTATCGTCTTCCCGTGGGCTTCCGGTCTGGGCCTGCCCAGGACGAACGAACGCGGTGATGCCGTCACGCCGCAACAGACGCCGCACGAAAGCAGCATCCGATTCGTTGACCTGACGGGTCAGTTCCCGTGCAGGGTAGCGTTCCGCGTGCAAGCCGCTGATATCGAACTCAAAGGCCGCCGCCAGCGTTGCGCTGCGTTGACGCCATTCCGTCAGCAGAATGGTCAGAATATCCACAACGCCTAGTTGCCGAAAGACGCGTGAATTGATGCGCTTGTCCATCAAGGACAAGGCATCGCAGATGCGCAGGCGGTAGACACATAGCTCCCCATCGCTCTGTCCGATGCTCACGTCCTGCACGATAGCGCTGATGGCATGCTCACGCCCTTGATCCGTGACCAGTCGGACCGAGACGGGTACGCCCAAAAAAAGGCGCGGCGACAGATCGCGGCGGGCAGACAGGCACGTCAATTCGCCCTGGATGCCGGTCATCAAGCTTTCGTGAATGCGTGCATGCTGCACGGCCAGAAAGCGTCCCAGCACATCCTGCGCCGGTCCGAAGGACAGTGTGACGGGACGCCGTTCCCACTGCAGGGCCCCTTGGATGAAATGATCGATGGTTTCCAAGAACGACACTGCCATTGCCTCCCTATCCGACCCGGTAACGGAACTGCCCGTTCTTGAGCGCGGTGACACGCACCCGCGTCAGGGGCTGGCCCTGCGCCATGCGGCTCAGTACATGGCCGGCGATCTCCGGCAACAGGCTACCGTTAAGAATGTTGTCCACATTTCGCGCGCCTGAATCGACTTCCGTGCAGCGTGCGTAGATCGCGTCCACCAGGCTGTCATCCCATTCCAGCCTCGCCTGATGGTTCTGCGCAAAGCGATCGGCAATGCGCTGCAGCTTCAGCGTGATAATGCGCGCCAGAGAGTCGTCATCGATCGGATAGAACGGCACAACCGCCAGGCGCCCGAGGAACGCCGGCTTGAACTGACGATACAGAATGGGATTGATCGCCTGCAGCAGCGCTGCCGGTTCGGGACGGACGGGCTGGCCACCCGCCAGACACGCCTGCATGATGGCGCTAGAGGCAACATTGGATGTCAGAATGATGAGCGTATTGCGGAAATCAATTTCCTGGCCCTGAGCATCGTCCATGAAGCCCTTGTCAAAGACCTGAAAAAACAGTTCCAGAACATCGGGATGGGCTTTCTCGACTTCATCCAGCAGCACAACGCTGTAGGGCTGACGACGCACTGCCTCAGTCAGCACCCCGCCCTGGCCGTACCCCACGTAGCCGGGCGGAGACCCTTTCAGGCCGGATACGCTGTGCGCTTCCTGGTATTCGCTCATATTGATAGTGATGAGCTTGCGCTCGCCACCATACAAGGTATCGGCCAAGGCCAGCGCGGTTTCGGTCTTGCCCACGCCCGAAGGGCCCACGAACAGAAACACACCTTTAGGCTTGTGAGGGTCTTCCAGCCCGGCGCGAGAAGTCAGCATGCGTTGCTCGATCGCTTCCAGGGCGTGATCCTGGCCGATGACCCGCTCGGCCAGATGCTGCTTCAACGACAAAACGGCCTGAATTTCGTCAGCCATCATGCGTCCCAGAGGAATGCCAGTCCAGGCCGACACTACCTCGGCCACCGTCTGCGCATCGACCTGGGCCTGCACCAGAGGCTGACCACCCTGCTCGACCCGCAAGCTAGCCTGAAGATCGCGCCATTGCTTTTGCTTGGGCGTCAATACGACACTGCGCCGGCTGCGGCCGGATACAAGCTGCTGCTGCCCAGGCTGCGCCGCGTCGGCCTCCAGTTGCGCCCTCAAGGCATCGATCTGTGCGACCAGCTCTTTTTCTCGGCGATAGCGTTCCTCGTTGGATGCCAGGCGCGCGCTCCCCTGTGCCAGTATCTGGTCCAACTCCTCGATCTTGTCAGCGTGGCCGCCTTCGGCCACCTGTTCACGCACCAGGGCGCTACGCTGAACCCGCAGGCGCTCCAGCTCCTGACGATGCTCGTCGATCAAGGCCGGTTCTGTACTCCGTCCCAGAGCTACCCTTGCGCAGGCCGTATCCAGAACGCTGACCGCCTTGTCCGGCAATTGCCGGGCGCTGATATAACGATGCGACAGGCGTACCGCCGCCTCGACCGCT
Source organism: Alcaligenes sp. SDU_A2 (assembly GCF_038237375.1). NCBI lineage: Bacteria > Pseudomonadati > Pseudomonadota > Betaproteobacteria > Burkholderiales > Alcaligenaceae > Alcaligenes > Alcaligenes sp. SDU_A2. The sequence continues at coordinate 2,602,334 of NZ_CP151273.1, forward strand.
TCGTCCTGGACCCGCACGCCGAAATGCCGCTCCAGCAAGGGCACCATACCGCGCAACATACTGGCCGCCAAGGACTCGTCCGGCTCGTCCACTTTGACGAGCTGAAAACGCCGCGCCAAGGCCGCATCTTTTTCAAAATACTGCTTGTACTCGCTCCAAGTGGTGGCGGCAATGGTGCGCAGCTCGCCGCGTGCCAAGGCCGGCTTGAGCAGATTAGCCGCATCGTTCTGCCCGGCCTGGCCACCTGCGCCGATCAAGGTGTGGGCCTCGTCCACGAACAACACCACGGGCACCGAGCTCTGGCGCACCTCATCGATTACCCCTTTCAGCCGGTTCTCAAACTCCCCCTTCACGCTGGCACCGGCCTGCAACAGCCCCATGTCCAGCACGCGCAGGCAGACCGGCTGCAATGACGGCGGCACCTGTCCAGCGGCAATCTTCAAGGCTAACCCTTCTACAACAGCCGTCTTGCCCACGCCGGCCTCGCCCGTCAGGATGGGGTTGTTCTGCCGCCGCCGCGTCAGTATGTCGATCAACTGACGGATCTCCGGCTCCCGGCCGATAACCGGATCGATCAATCCCTGCCGGGCGCGCTCGGTCAGATCAATGGTGTATTGATCCAGCGCGGGACTGGCCTGCGCCCCTGTCGCCGTTGGGACCGACGCACTACCCAATAAGACCCCGGACTCCTGGCGCTCCTGAGAGCCGTCGGTCAGCGCATCGAAATGATGCTTGAGCTCATCCAGACGCACCGCTTCCAATTCTGGGGCGCTGCGTCGCATCATCGGACCGGTCTGCTCATCCGTAAGCAAAGCCAGCAGCAGATGCCCGGATCGGATACGCGCTGCGGCTCCATCCAGCGAAGCGATCAGCCAGGCGTGCTCGAACAGCGCTGGCAGACGCACGGCAAAGACTGGCGTACGCTGGCAGCCGCTCTTGAAACGCTTGAGCTCGGCCTCCAGTTGCGTCTGCACCTGCGCGCCATCGATACCGCTGCGGCGCAACACGATTGAAAAATCGGATGCCGGCTGCTCCAGCAGGGCCAAGCTCAGGTGCTCCACGTCCACCTCGTGGTGTCCCAGCGAAACACATAGATTGGCTGCGCGTTCCGCCGCCGCGCGGCTGGTCGCGCTCAGCTTGCCGATCAAAGTCTTCAAAGAAGTTGCCATGAGTTCATCATCCCGCCAGGTTCCGGACACCAAAGTAGATAAAACACATCAATGAATCGTGTGCAGCTCGTAAGTAGCGTCCGAACGGTCCCGCTCGGACGCCTGGGAAATCAAAAACGTGCTCCAGCCCAGCCGGCCCGCCCCGGCATCATCCAGCACACATGGACGTATGGACTGACCTGCCAAGATCAGGCGGACTTCGTACTCGTAGGTGACGCCGGCCAGCAGCGTGAGCAGCCGGCCCAGCGCCCCCGCCCGTTGCCCACCAGGCAGGAAGTCATGAAAAACGTCGGCCTCCAACGGCCCTATCCAAAGCCTGAGTCGCAAGTTGCGTTGCCAGATGCGCTCACCCACATACGCCGCTGCCCCCAGAACTGCGCCGACCTGCCCTAATCGTGTGCGCGCCTGTTCCGGAACCCGATACCAATGCCCCACAAACTGTTCGATGCGCAGCGGCGTACGAAAATAGTCCGCCAGCACCTGCTGCAAATAGACGGCGGACACGGGTCTTTGGCGTATGGCTCCTGCGTAGCGCGCCAGGACCTCGTCGCTGACATCGCCGCAGCCGTCCTGGACCAGGCGATCGCGCAAAGAAACATGTTCCAACCCCGCCAGGGAGAGCAGCACATGCAGATACGCCTGGCGAGGTCGGCTTTCGTGCTGCAGGCCCAGCCTGTACTTTTTCCAACCCGAATAGAACAGCGCCACCAGCCGATCGGAAAACAAATCAAAAAAAGCCTTGGCACCGGGATGACGTTTCAGGCTTTCAGCGTTGATCACGCGTTCGGAGTAGTGATGCGGCAAAGCACCCTGCGCACCCAGCAACCCCATAAAGGCCGGCACAATTTCCACAACGGCAATATCACCCTGGGCAATGGCCTGACTTAGCCGATCAGACGAAATGGGCTTGCCCTCGTGGTCATAGGCTTGGACAGATTCAATTTCGCTGGGCGAAAAGGCCAAGGTCGTCGAATTGCGAAAACGGCGCTGTACGGGCGGTGCGCGCTCCTGCCCTCGGGTCAGGGCGACATGACAGTCCCAACGATCCAGCAGGCGCATGGCCTGGAAGAAGCGAAAGCGCTGTGGACTGCGCAGAAACGCTTCGATCAAACCAGAATCGAGTCGCCGTTGCATGGTTCACACCTCATGATTTCTGTCCCATCTCGCCTGTCCAGCACCAGAAGCTGCACAAAACTGTTGGCATGGACGTACAGCGCAAAAAAATGGTTCAAGACACGCACAAAGGCATGCAGGCTGCTGCCCACGAAATAATCCATGTCCAGGCTCAGGCGAATTTCCACGCCTCGCACGAAAGAGGCGAACGGCTCGCCCGGCATCCATAAAGTGGCGGGCTGGTAGTCCAGCCCCACCAGACCGTCGATCTGGCGTTGCGAGGACGATGAACCGGCAAGGTCATATAATTTGAGGGTTTCCTTCAGAGACGGCAGCCCGCCCTGAACCAGTGATAGATGGTTCAGGGACAAATGCGAAATCAGTCGCCAGTGCGTCCCCCGTCCCATGGGAAAGCGCAAACTGCGGGTAGGCCGACGCAACAGGCGTATTTCCCGCGCCGGCGAACCGCCTTCCAGCGTCAGGTCGCCGCCCGCATGTCCCACAGAAATCAACGCCGGCAGATCGCGATTGGTGCAGCTTAAATCCAGGCTCAAGGTCTCGATCTGCGGCGTTGTCGGGCTGGAGGCCAGATCAACCAGCGTCAGCTCGGTTTCGTAACCTGGACTGATGCGGGCCGTCGTCGGATTGCGACGGGCCAGCCAATACCCCGCCGTGCTGTCCGGCGAATCCCCGTGATGCAGTGAATAGAACGGTTTAAATTCGGTCAGCGAATCGCCATGCGCCGACTGCTTGATCTGGCAGACCCGATCAATACTGTAGACCTCGTAGGCATAGGCGCGACGCGCATCGGCCACTACCGGATAAGCCACTTCAGTATGGGTCAGACGAATGGGCTCTGCCTTCTTGTGAAACAGATTGATGACGGGCACGCAGTCGGTGCGGACATGATGACGCGTCGTGGTCTCGAGCAAACGTCCCAGACTGGAGTCAGCGGCAATGCCTTGCAGCATGAAATGCAGCGTCACCCCACCGCCACCTGACAGCCTGGATATCAAAGGGGTCAGGTCCAGTTCGATAAAATTGAATTTTTCGGGAAAGGCAAAATGCTCCGCCAGCAGGCGGTAAGCCGGGTGCGAGGCGGCAGGAAAGTCGATCAGGGATTCGTGCTCCTGGTAGCCGCATGCCTGAAGCGGGATCTGCTCAAGTGGTTGCCAATCCTGATCTTGACCTTCATCGACGAAGGCCTGCACGGTTTTCAAAAGCAGCGCATCCCGCAACGCCGCTACCAGCGACGCATCCCCATGCAGATACAAGCGCAGGCGGGGCTGAAACGCAGCGCCATCGCGTTTCAGGGCCGATTTCAGGTGCAACGACAAGCGACTGCTTGCTTGAGGATGCACTCGTGCCTTGCTGGGTGCCGCCGGCGCGGCGGTGTAATGCACCTGATCCAACCACACCGGCAAAAGCGGCAGATCGTAGACCGTGCGGAAACTGCAGGTCACGCCTTGAACAGCGTGGGACTTGAGCACCGCCCCCCGAGGCAGCAAACCGGGAGCGGACAGCGCATCGTGGTCAAGCACGAACTGTGCAATAGAGCAGGAGGGGAAAGGACGCAAATAATGCGGATACAGCACATCAAACAGTGCGTGGGTCAGCTCCGGATAATCGTCGTCCAGCCGCTTGCTGACGCGCGCCGTCAGAAGCGCAAAAGACTCGATCAGACGCTCGACATGCGGGTCCTCGCACACCTCCGCCGTCAACCCCAACCCCGATGCTATTTTGGGATAGCGTTTGGAGAACTCTCGTGATGTGCCACGCAGAAAAGCCAGTTCCTGCTCGTAATAAGGCAATAACTCTTGCATATGGATTCCATCGGCCGCTTAGGACAGCTTATCGGCTCCCGCCGTACGCGCGCGGCCGCGGCTAACCTCGTACTGCAAGGTCGTGGGCTGCAGGGTCGCGTCAAACGTCACCGGCTCATGCACCGGCCCGACATCCAGGACCGCCGAAATGGCAAAGAAAAGCACTGCCGTGGCCCGGGCATCCACTTCCAGCGCCACTTTGACGTTACGCAGGCGCGGCTCATGCCGGGCAATGGCATTTTCCAGCGATGTGCAGATAAAGAGCCGGTCATAATGACTGGCCAGGCTGCGCCCGGAAAAATCGTCCATGCCGTAAGTCAAGACAGAACGGCGTATCTGCGGAAACGCAGCGAGACTATCTTTGGAAAACACCATGCGCGTATTCAAAAGCGATTCGATATCACGGGCCACGGCCTGTTTCAGCTCCTCGATATTGAAGCGACGCACCTGGTGCCCCGCTCCCTCATCGGCAAAGAACAGCTTGTCAAGCAGAGTGGGTTCAAAACCTTTCATGCTTCAGGGCATCCTGGCCATCCACAAACAAGAGAGCGCTATGTTCTTGCGCAAAAAACCGCTCTCTTGAGGTCATATCAACACGATCAGACCGAATAGGTCTTGTCGTTCTTGGTCAGGCTCCAGGCCCCCTGAGACACGCCGCCCTGGTTGCCGCCGATCTTTTGCTGGGTGTATTTCCACTGCACAGCGGCATACTTCAAGTGAAAGCGCTCCGAAGGCAAACCTTCCACTTCCACGGCGGGAGTGATGCGACTGATCAGCGCATTCTTGAGCTTGACTTCCAGGTATTTGACGCGCTTGCCTTCGCCGTCGGCACGCATGAAATCGATGGTCACCTCATCGAAGGTAGTGCCGCCGGATGCGTGCTGATACAGCAGCGGACTGACCACATCCAAATCTTTGACAAACACCATGTCGCCATGCTCGGTGCGCTCGGACGTATGGCCGCCGGCGGTGGAAGCGGTTGCTGAACGCGGCTGAATGATGTCATGCTTCCAGGAGCTGACCTCGATCCAATCGGCATGATCCTTGTCTTGCGACTCACCTTTGATGGCAGGCGAGCCGAACTTGATGTAGATGTCTTTCATAGCTTCCTCTTAAGCTGAACGGGAACGAACCAAGAAAAAGAGCTCAGAGTTTCTGTGCCTGGGCCGGCAGCTCCGCTACCAGACGCAGGGAAATCGAGAGCTCGTCGAGCTGGAAATGCGGACGCAAAAACGCGACGGCGCGAAATACGCCGGGTTTTCCCGGCACTTCCGAAACAGTGACCGACGCCTCGCGCAACGGAAACTGGGCTTTCTGCTCTTGACTTGCGTTGTCATCGAGCAAGACATATTGGGACAGCCAACGATTCAGAAAACTTTCCACGGACTGGGCCGATGCGAAACTGCCGATCTTGTCGCGCATCATGGACTTCAGGTAATGCGCCACCCGAGAAACCGAGAAGATGTACTGCAGTTGTGACGACAGCACCGCATTAGCATTGGCACTGTCGCTGTTGTACTTCTTGGGTTTTTGCACCGATTGCGCACCGAAAAAAGCGGCGTAATCAGAGTTCTTACAATGCACCAGCGGAATCAGGCCAAGATCGCTCAACTCTTTTTCGCGTCGGTCCGTGATCGCCAGTTCGGTTGGGCACTTCAGGGCCACTTCGCCGTCATCGGTGCGAAACGTATGCGTGGGCAGATCCTCGACCAACCCGCCGCCTTCGACACCGCGTATGGCCGCGCACCAGCCGAAGTCGGAAAAAGCGTCGGTCAGACGCGCTCCGAACGCCCAGGCGGCATTGCACCAGAGGTACTTGGAGTGATCGGTACCGTCGACATCCTCGACAAAGTTAAATCCCTCGACCGTACTGCCTTCCTTAGGGTCATAAGGCAGACGCCCCAGAAATCGCGGCAAGGTCAAACCCACATAGCGCGAGTCCTCGGATTCGCGGAAGCTGCGCCATTTGACGTACTCCACCGTGTCAAATACCTTGGCCAGGTCGCGTGGCTTGCCCAGGTCGGCAAAGGACTCCAGACCCAACAGCTCGGGCGAAGCGGCAGCAATGAAAGGTGCATGCGCAGCTGCGGCCACGTGCGACATCTGTTCGATGAAATACATATCTTCGGGCTGGCGAGTAATCTCGAAATTGCCCAGCAGCACGCCGAAGGGATCGCCGCCAAAGGTGCCGAATTCCTCTTCGTAGACCTTCTTGAACATGGCGCTCTGGTCAAACTCGATCGCAGTCTGGAAGTCGCGCACCAGTTCGCGCTTTTTGGCATTGAGCAGGCGGATCTTCAAGGTCGTGCTGGTCTCGCTCTGCTGCACCAGGTAATGCAGTCCGCGCCAGGTGCTCTCCAGTTGCTGAAAGGCCGGCGCATGCATGATCTGACTGAGCTGTTCGGAGATCAATTGATCCAGCTCAGCCACCCGCGCATCCAGCGTGGCCGACAGATTGTCCGATACCAGCACCGTGCCCTTCATGACTTCTTTCACCAGTTCGCCGATGATGTCCTTGGCGCGCACATGCTCCTCGTGCGATTTGGCGACCCGGCTTTCTTCCACAATCTGATCCAACAAGCCAGCCCCCTGCTCGGCAACCGGTGCTGTCTCCTGGGCAAGCGCATACTCTTTATTCATGGTCATCCTCCTGGGCAGCGGTTTCTTGTTCCAGCTGACGCAGCTTCTCGGTATTGGCCAGCACCGCGCTCAAAGCGTCCTCCAGCCTATCGTTGCCCGCCATCTTGTTGCGCAGGTCCGCAAGCTTGCTGCGCAGTTCAACCAGCTCGCGCAAGGGTTGAACCTTTTGCACCACGGCCTCGGGGCGAAAGTCGTCGATAGACTCGAAGGTCAGGTCCACGCCGAAACGGCCCCCTTCCTCGGTCAGGCGGTTCTCGGTCTGAAAGGCCGTGCGAGGTTTCAAGCCGGCCATCACATCGTCAAAATTGTCCCGGTCTACGCTTACGAACTTGCGATCGCGCAAGCGCGGCAGATCAACCTCGGACTGATCGCTGAAATCGCCCACTACCCCCACGACAAAAGGCAGCTCCTTCTGTTCGATGGCATCGCCTTTTTCGACGTCATAAGTCAGTTGGACACGCGGCGGACGCACTTTTTGCAGTTTCTTCTGGATGCTTTCTCGTTTCGCCATCATCGGCTCCCTGGTATCTAGATCTCGACCCGTGCAGGCTTGCAAGCCCGGCAGCAGGCCGTCAATTGGATAGGACGTTCAGCAATCCCGAAAACGGGTTGCGTTCTTCTGCACCGCCTTTAGGAGCCGTTGCAGGCGCAGCGACTGGCGCGGCAGGCGGCGCTGTCACCGGAGCCGACGCGGCTTCGGCTGAGCGCTCGACAGAGGTCTCTGTGCCGGTCGATACGGGGCGAGCATCGACGGGCTTAGCACGAGCGCGACGCGGTGACCGCTTGCGCTCTTTGGGAAACAAAGCGTCTTGCCCGAGTGAGTCGCGCAAGGCCTGCGCCAGGGCTTGGGCATCCACCCGGGCATTGCCAGCCAGCAGCGCGTTATCGCGTATATCGGCCAGGGACTGCAAAGCGATGCGCAATCCGCCCACCACACGCACCGACTTGGCCGTGAAATCATCCGGTTCGCGCTGCAGAGTTTCGTCGGCCGCCACAATGGCGGCACCATATTGCGCGTGATCGAAACGCAATTTGGCAATGTGCGACCAGACTAATCCTGATGAGGGATTGCGCCGGGCCAATTCCGTTAATTTCTCGATCGCCAGATCCAGATCATCGTCCTGTGCGGTTTGCAATGCCTGCGCAATAGCCGTGGTCAATTCGTTCTGAGATAAAGGCTCCAGTTCCTTTTGATTAGGCGACGAAGCACAACCCGTCACAAGAGCAAAAACAAGGCCACACGCCAAAAAACGAGGAAACATCATCTTTTTCCGTCAAGAAAAATAAATAAAAATCGGAGCAAATATAGCATCAAAATCAAACAAAGATACCAGAACAAGAAAACAGACCATCAAACAAGCGGCCTCACAAAGAAAGAAAATCAGAGAAACAGCGTAAAATAAAATCGAATTGCAATACGATAAATAAATTCAAATCATGAATAAAAAAGCGGCTTATATATGAAATCTAAATCAATTAGGATGCGGGCTCGATTTTGGGCACTTATGCTGGTCGCACTACCGCTGTTGGAAGGCTGCGTCACTATGGGAGGGGCCAGTGCCATTGGATCTTTGGCAGGTGCTGCGCTAGAGGCCGCCGGTTTGAAAAAACCGGAAAATGCACCGCTGGAAATTGCAGTAGCTATCCATGCCGGTAAGAACCTGAATGCCGCCTATGGTCATGGCGCCGCCGTGGTTACAAAAATATACTATCTAAATAATTACGAAACATGGTTGCGCATGGATATGAAGACCATGCTGTCAAAAGACGAAGAAAAAACAGCCTTGGGATCAGATCTGGAGCAAGTTCGGGAAATATCACTGATACCCGGACGTGTATACAATTCAAAAGAACAGCTACCCAACACAATTCGCTATATAGGAATAGCCACATTTTTTCATTCGGCTTATCCGCAACGCTGGAAATATGTATTTGATGCCAAAGAGGCCGAAAAAACAGGTATTGTTCTAGGGGCGCATGCTTGCGCCCTGTCTGTCACGCGCGGAAAAGCAATAGAGCGTCGGGATATGCCCAGGCATGATCCCGCCAGCTTGAGCATGGTGCGTTGCGAATAAAAGTCCTGCATGACCGGATTGACACTCCACATGCCATTTCCACTGTTCGTCATCGGAATTGAACACTGTGTATTACGCAAAACCTTTATGGGGCGAAGGCTTGTTTTTGCGCCCCCAGAACTTTCAGCAACAAGACGCCTACCACGAGCATCGACTCGGCTACGCCAGCCGCGCCATCCAGCCCTATTGCTGGGGGCTGCAGCACCTGAAGATAGACCTGGACGCGCTGGCTGTAGGCCAACTGCACATTTTGGAAATCGCCGCGATTTTCCCCGATGGCGAACAACTGAGCGCCCCTTCACGCGACGCCCCTCCTCCCGCGCTCAAGCTGTCTGAACTACCCAGCGCAGACAGACTGGTGATCTCGCTGGCCTTGCCGCTACAAAAATCCATGGGCGACAACCTCAGCCAATCCCAAGAGGACCGAGAGGCCCGTTTTGCGGCACGCACCGAGCCCACGGCCGACCTTTACACCAAGGCCGTCACCGCCGACATCACCTACCTTAAAAAAAACACCCGCCTGATCGGCAGCCACTCTCCCAGCGACCACCTGAGCACCATCCCTATTCTGCGCCTGATGCGCAATGCCAATGCCGGCTACGAGATCGACACTTCGTATATGGCACCGGCTCTCTCCATCCAAGCCAATCCAGCCTTGTATGAACAGCTCAAGCAAACGCTGGATGCCTTACAGGCCAAGATCAGCGCGCTGTACGGATTTCACCGCGAACCCAGCCAACATATCATCGAATTTCGTTCCGGCGACGTGGCATCCTTTTGGCTTCTGCACACGGCCAATGCCGCCCATGCGGCCCTGACCCACTTGTACCGCCACCCTCTCTTACACCCGGAGCGATTGTTTCAGGAGCTGCTGCGCCTGGCAGGCGCACTGATGACCTTCTCCAAGCAATACAGCCTGGCTGACCTGCCGGTCTACCAACACGAGCAGCCCGAGGCAGGCTTCGTCAAGCTGGACATCCTGCTGCGCGATTTGCTGGAAACCGTAATCTCCACCCGTTATTTTTCGATTGCACTCAACGAAACACGGCCATCCATCCACAGCGGACGCCTGGACTCGGGCAAGATCGATGCCAAGACCTCTCTTTTCCTGGGCGTGGGTTCGTCCCTGCCCGTAGCCCAACTTGAAGAACTTGTGCCGCTGCGCTTTAAGATCGGCTCTCCGGACGATGTCGAAAAACTGGTTTTGGCCGCCATGCCGGGTATCGTGCTTAATTACACACCGCAAGTACCGGCCGCCATTCCCGTCAAGCCCGGCACCGCCTATTTCGCCCTGCAATCGTCAGGCCCCTTGTACGACGCCATGCTACAAGGTCAAAGCATCGCCATTTATGCCCCGGCCGGCATTCCCGACCTGAAGTTAGATCTGGTCGCGGTCACGCAATAGCCTGTATTCGGAGATACCCACCATGACCACCGCCGTCTCCCCGCCTCCCGATCTTGTCACCGTGTCGGACGCTGTCGCCAAGCCCACGCTGGTCGATCTGTTCTACGAAGGCTTTCTGATGCTGTTCCTGCTCAAGAACGGTTCGGAGCCCATCAGCGCCGCCGATTACACCCGGCGGGTCCAGGACTATCTGGCCGATGTAGATCGCCAGGCACGAGCGATGAACATCGCCGGACAAGACTGCCATGCCGCCAAATACGCCTTCTGCGCCACCGTGGACGAGATCATTCTGCAGTCGGATTTCGCCGTCAAGCAGGAGTGGTACATCCGCCCCTTGCAACTGACGCTTTTTGGCGATCAGTTGGCGGGTGCCAATTTTTTTGAGCGGCTGGAAGAGTTGCGACTGGAAGGGGCCGCCCGCCTGCCGTCGCTGGAAGTCTTTCACATGTGCTTGCTGTTGGGTTTCCAAGGCAAGTACGTCTTTGAGGGACAAGAAAAACTAGGCTTTCTGACCAGCAAACTGGGGGACGAGATTGCCCGTATGCGCAACAAGCGCAGCGGCTTCGCTCCCTTCTGGGCGATACCCGACAAGATCAGCCACACCTTGAAGCGCGACATGCCACTTTGGGCGATGGCCGCTCTGGTATCGCTATGTGCCGTAGCGGGCTTCCTGGGCATCCGCTATGCCTTGGCCCAGGACACGCACGACATGCTGGGGCAGTATCAGCACATCGTCAGCGTAGGGCCTCGCTCGGCCCACCTGACCATCACCCTGCCCTGAAGCTCCGGTATCGGTCGCGCTCAGGGTTCGGGCGATGCGGTCTGCTCAGCCAGGCAGGCTTCATGCGCCAGATGCGCGCGACAAACTTGCGCCCGACAAGACGGACGCTGGAAGAAACTTTGTCGGTCGCATTCCTGCAAACGCGCCGATATCTGATCCACCGGAATGACGCGCATGCGCACTGCCCCGTCATCGACCAGTTGCACGCCAGCCAGATTGGACGACGGCAGGCCCATAGACAGCAAGCCGGCCAACACGGATACATCCACCTGCTTCTGGGCCGCAGCGCCCCGCCCCGGTATCGCTGACGGGGCCGGCTTGCCGGAAGAGGCGTGCGGCACGGTGCCTGACGGCGTGATGTGCGGCGCACGCGTCGAGCCTGCATCCCGCTCCGCTAACAAACCGGCAAGACCAGAACGCGGCGTGGCCGCCTGATCCAGCATCAGCAAGGGATTGCGCAACTCCCCCTGGTCATGCGCATCCGCTTCGTGCGCGGCCTGCGGCCAATCCTCAAGAACAGCCGCTGTCGTTACCGACGCTTCGGGCAAGGCCGGCACGGGCACTGTCGGAGCGTTCACGACGTTTTCCGAGCTGGTTGGAGCGGTAGAGATCCGAAATCCAGAACCGTTGTCCCGCGTCGCGGCGTACAGGGCAAGGCCTGCGCTCAGAACAAGCCCTGTCAGCAACATGGCGGTTTTGCGGCCTGCGCCGGTATTGGCAGGCTGGTCCCTGGCCCGAGCAGGTATTTGGACAACGCGCCCTTCCAATGCAGCCAGAATTCGGTGCTCTTTGTTCGGAGACGATCCGACTGCATTCATCAACGTAGGCACTGTCACGGCCACTCCTTTCTTGAAATTTCCCAGTTTTTTCAGCAAGCATATCAAATTCTCGTCACAAACAAATAATTAGCCGCCTTTTATTATTTACCTTATAAATCTCGCCTTAAACATTAATTAGATTGCAAAAAAACTATTTTTTATTTTGCTAAAATCATTTCTATTTTTTTCTCTTATCACGCCCGCATGCACTTTGCCCTTCTGTTGTTTTTTTATTTCCTGCTGTCCTTGGCGGTGCTGTCGTTTCTGATATTCCCGCCCCTGCGACAGTGGGCAATCGCCGGCAGTCGCCAAGTCTGCCTGCGCGCCGGCCATCTGCTGTCGCGCATTGGGCGCTATGGTCTGCTGATCGTTACCGCGCCCGCCGAAAGCACGGCCAAGGCGGTGCGCCACGCAGGGCGAACAGGTTGGCACCGCAGACACGCACTGGCAGTCGCCGCCCTCTTGCTGATACTGCCACCGCTGGTAGCGGTACTGGGACGAGACAGTCATGTATTTCGTCTGCACCAGGCGGCCCGTATCGACGACCGCATACAGGCCCTGCTGACTGGCGAACGGCTGGCCACGCCAGCGGCCTTGCCGCCGGATATGTTCACCACGCGGGAAGTCGAGCTGATCCGTCCGCAGCTGGTCCAGGCAAGCCGCGACTGGGATCTGCTGGATGCGGAATTCCGCCATCGTCTACTGCTCATCTACCAGATCATGCGCGAAGAGCACGGCTATGAAATGGTGCTGCTAGAGGGCTACCGCAGCCCCGAGCGGCAGGAAAAGCTGGCTGCCATGGGAACACATGTCACTCAGGCCCGCGCCTTTCAGAGCTATCACCAGTTCGGCCTGGCCGCGGACAGCGCCTTTCTGCGCAATGGCAAGATCGTCATCACCGAAAAAGATCCTTGGGCCATGCGGGGTTATGAGTTATATGGCGAAACAGCCGAAAAGGTCGGCCTGACCTGGGGCGGGCGATGGAAGATGATGGATTTCGGGCATGTCGAATATCGCCATCCTGGCGCACGGTCACAGCGCTGATATTTTTTGTTTCTAATTTCTTTCTTTTTCTTTTTCCCGTTTTATATGGACTTATTTCTCTCCCCTACATACACTTTTTCCTTTCTTGCATCGCATTGATTTAATCAAACACTTCTATCACAGCGTGTACGACCAGCCTCATGCCGAACCCATCTGGATTCTTTTCCCGCCTTGCCAGTCTTTTTCATGATTTCCGGTATTGGATCGGACGAATGATCGTCGCCCCGCGCACTTTTTCCCTATTGGGGCTGAGTGCGCTGATCATCATCTACTTTATGCTGGCCGACACTATGCAAACAGCAATGTGGTGGTCCGCATGGACGCTGCTTGTCTTTGCTGTTTTCGGCGCTGTCACGCTACTGTGGCGACGCCGCCGCAATCGCAAGGCCGGCCGCATCCTGGGCCAGGCCCTGGAAGAACAAGTACGGGCCAGCAAGACCCCCAGCGACCTGGGACAACTGCGCGAACGTCTACTGCACGCCGTGCGCTTGCTCAAAACGTCCAGGATCGGCCAGACATCCGGTCATGCAGCTTTGTACGAATTACCCTGGTATATCGTCATTGGCAATCCGGCGGCCGGGAAAAGCAGCGCCATCACCCATTCGGGCTTGCAATTTCCCCTGGAAGACTCCACGGGGGCCGGCATCCGGGGCGTAGGGGGAACACGCAACTGCGACTGGTTCTTTACCACCGAAGGAATTTTGCTGGACACGGCCGGCCGCTATTCAGTCCACGAAGAAGAGCGCACAGAGTGGCTGGGTTTTCTGGATCTGCTCAAGCGATACCGCAGCAAAGCGCCTATCAACGGCATCATCGTGGCCGTCAGCATCAGCGAACTGACTGCCACCGGACCCGAGTTTGCTATTGATCTGGCCAAAAACCTTCGCCAGCGCATTCAGGAACTGACCGAGCGCCTGGAAGTTATCGCGCCGGTCTACATCCTCTTCACCAAAACAGACCTGATCGCCGGCTTCACCGACTTCTTTGCGAACGAGAGCAACCATCAACGCCAGCAGGTCTGGGGCGCAACTTTTCCGTACCAGGCGCAGGATGCGCGGGATGCGGTGGCCTTGTTCGACGAACATTTCGAGATCCTCCACCAAGGACTCAAAGAAATCAGCACGGCCCAGATCGCCGCTCGGTCCACACATACCCTGCCGGCCGGTCTATTGACCTTTCCGCTGGAGTTCGCCGCGATCCAGCCGGCCCTGCGCACCTTTCTGGCCACGTTGTTCGAGCCCAACCCTTACCAGTACAAACCCATTCTGCGTGGGTTCTATTTCACCAGTGCTGTTCAGGAAGGTCAGGCACGCAGCAGTTCCACGCCGCATCTAAAAGCGTCCTTTGGCCTGCGCGGCGGCGAGGACAGCCAAAGCACGCCGGCCGCCCCAGAACGGCACGGCTACTTCCTGAAAAACCTGTTTTCCAACGTTATCTTCGCCGACAAGAACCTGGTCAAGCAGCACGCCAATCCCGGCCGCATCCGTCTGCGCTACGCGGGATTCTTCATGATGGTGCTGGGCCTTGGTCTATCGCTGGGACTGTGGGGCTGGTCCTATTACGCCAATCAGCAACTGGTGCAGAACGTGCGCGCCGACCTGGATGCCGTCGTGCGGCTGCAGGCCGACCGAACCGACTTGCAAAGCCGCCTGGAAGCCATGGAGATCCTGCAGGACCGGATCGAACAATTGGACCGCTTTGATGCCGAGCGTCCCTGGGCGCTGCGTTTTGGACTGTACCAGGGCGGACAGCTCAAGCAGCAACTGCTGGCCGAGTACTATCACGGACTACGCCAGTTCATGCTCACGCCGGTCCAATCCAGCGTAGAGGAATTTCTGTCCAAAATCCGCCTGCGCGCCGATGGGCCCGATGCCCTTGCGTCGACCGTAGCTGTGTCTGCCCCTGCAGACACGCTGTTCCAGGACGCCTCGCCATCCAATGCCGAAGACGTGCACAATGCACTGAAAGCCTATTTGATGATGGCCTCGCGTCAGCACGTGGAACCCAGCCATCTGGCCGATCAGATCACGCGTTTCTGGCGCGGCTGGCTGGAAACCAACCGCGGGGCTATGCCGCGCGACCAGATGATACGCAGTGCCGGTCGCATGGTGTCTTTCTATACTGGACGCCCGAGCGATCCGGCCTGGCCACAGATCGACCAGAATCTGGCCCTGGTCGAGAGCGCACGTCAAAGCCTGCGGGCGGTCATGCAAGGCATGCCTGCCCGCGAACGTGCCTACACCACGATCAAGGCGCGCGCCTCCACCCGTTTCCAGGCCATGACCGTGGCCCGCATCGTGGGCGATGCCGATGCCGACCTGATGACCGGCAGCTACGCCATTCCCGGCACCTTCACCCGCCAGGCTTGGCGTGAATATATCGAACCGGCCTTTCAGGAAGCCTCCCGCAAAGAGCTCCAGACTACCGACTGGGTGCTGGGGGTCAACAGCCGCGACGACCTGACCTTGCTGGGCAGCCCGGAACAGATCTTCAAGGGGCTGTCCGATATGTATAAGACGGAATACGCGCAAGAATGGCAAAAATTTCTGCGCGGGGTCAGCATCGCCTCGTTCAGCACCTTTTCCCAGGCCGTGGACGGCATGAACCGGCTGGGCCACCCCGATAACTCGCCCACCAAGAAACTGCTGCTGGAAGCCTATGCGCAGACCGCTTGGGACAATCCCCGACTGGTTTCTGCCGCTGCAGACACATCGCAGCCGCAGGCCGGCTGGTTCCGGCGCGTCATCCTGCGCCAGGACACACCAGACGCGCCCGACCCGGCTGCGCCCGCCACGGTCGAACCGGGTCCGGTCGGCGAGCAGTTCTCGGACATCGCCCGCCTTATCGCCGATCACGACGGCCAGTCTCTGTTGGGCAATTACATGGGGTCGCTGGCCAGCATCCGGACCCGCTTCAATCAGATCCAGAACCAGGGAGATCCCGGCCCTGGAGCGCTCATGCTCGTTCACCAGACCCTGCAAGGCAAAGGTTCGGAGCTATCCGATGCGCTGCGCCTGGTGGATGAGCAAATTCTGGCCGGACTGAACGATACCCAGCGCCAGACCTTGCGTCCTCTGCTGGTGCGCCCGCTGTCCCAGAGCTTCGCGGCCGCGCTGCCCACGGCCGAGGCCGAACTGAACAAAACATGGCTGGCACAGGTTTACGAGCCTTTTCAGGATAAGCTGGCTGGAAAATATCCCTTCAACCCGCAAGGTACGATCGAAGCCGGACCCGACGAAATCGGACGGATTTTCGGCCCCGAAGGTGCCATCAGCCATTTTGTGTCCGACACGCTGGCACCGCTGGCCATCCGGCGTGGCACCATCCTGACCAGCCGCACCTGGGGCGATCTGGGCATCACACTGCAGCCCGCTTTCACAGCCGGTTTCGCTCGCTGGGTGGCTCCGCTGTCCGGCGGTGCCGCAGGCAGCGCGCAGCAAGTACAGACCCATTTCCAGATCCAGCCCCGGCCGGCGGCAGGTGCCTCGGAATACACTATCGAGATCGACGGCCAGCAACTGCGCTACCGCAATACGCCGCCCCAATGGGTCAACTTCATCTGGCCCAACCCGCAAGGCGCACCGGGCGTGCGCATCACGGCCCAGAGCTTCGAAGGCCGCACCGTGGACATTGTCCAGGAGCCCGGACGCTACGGTCTGGAGCGCCTGTTGGCGTCGGCCCAGCGCACGACCAATGCCGACGGCTCATTCAACATGACCTGGAACGCATCCGGGGTGACTGTGCCTGTGCTGCTGCGCATCATCAGCAATACCCAGGCCAGCGCCGACGACGATGCGGCCAGCCAGGGCCTGTCGGGACTGGCCCTGCCGCGCAGCATTGCCGGCGGATCGGCCCCAGATGCTCCCGCCCCCTTGCAGGCGGGAGGACGGCCATGAGCATCCATGCCACACAAAGAGTCAATACGGCCTACTTCGGCAAGATTCCCACGCGTGGCGATTTTGTTAAAAACGCCTCACACCCGCAACTGATGGCCAGCCTGGACAACTGGGTCGCCCACGCCATGGGTCAGCTGGAACAGGACCTGGACTGGAAGACGCTTTACGACAACCTGCACGCCGTACGCTTCGCTTTCCTGGGCTCGCGCAGCAAGCTGGCCATTGCCGGTCATCTGCAGCCCAGCCGCGACCAGGCAGGTCGGCGCTTCCCTTTTTTATGCGCCACATCCCTGCCTGTCCCCCATTCGCTCGATTTCATCGCCCGCAGCCCCATGGCCTTCAGCCGAATATGGGGGGCAATGGAACGCTCCACGCAAAGCCTCATGACCAGTACCGCGCCTGACCAAGCCTTGTCCGAGCTGGATAATCTGGCCGGCGAAGTGCGTACGCAGGCGGACGACGGATTCGACGCTTTCATCGATCTGCAGACTATAGACGGCATGGTCTCGTTGCTCGCCCAACACGAACACACCATCGACTTCCACGATCTGGTTCTGGCCCTGGGCGCGCTGATGACACCTCTGCAATCCAGTGGCCGCTCACAGGCCGATCAGGGTCTGCTGCTGCCCCTACCCCGCGATCCTCTTTACATGAACCTGAGCGCTGCGTTCTGGCTCAGTCTGATCACTCCTTTTCTGGCGCGCGGCGACTTTGAACTGGCCGTCTTCGTGCTAAGGCTGGAAGGCCGGCAGCGTCTGGCGGTGGGGTTGCGCGGTGCACACCCCGATGATCTGGCCAGCCTGATTTCCACGCCCGCGCAAGCCTACCGACAGTTCCTATGCCTGGACCAGCCAGCCTGGATCAAAGACTTGCCTCAGCTGGACAGTGGCCAAAGCAAGCTGTCCAGCTATCTGCGCCAGCCCAGGCTGTCCCTGCGCACCGTGCGCGACACATTTCACGATGTCTTCACAGGAGCCTGATATGCCCCGTCTGATCGGACTTTCCGGCTTGCTCGGTCTGTGTCTGAGCGCATCCGCGCTGGCAAGCGGATCGGCGACCGTCATCCCCGCCAACATCATCCCCCAGCCGGGCCAGGTCTTGGCCAGCGGTGCCGTACCCGACGAAAAAACCAAGGCCGATGTGCTGCAGCGCTTGCAACAACTATACGGCCTGGGCAATGTCATCGACCAGATCGAGGTCGGCGGCGTCGTGGCACCACCCAATTGGTCGGGCCACGTGAACAATCTGCTCGACAAATCACTACAGCAGGTACACCGGGGACAGCTTGAAATCGACGGCACGCAGATACGTCTGACGGGCGAAGTGGCCAATGAAGCCACACGCCAGCAAGTCGCCAGCACATTGGCCACGGCGCTGAATCCTACTTACCGAATCGCCAACGGATTGCGCGTGGCCGGTGACCGCAATGAGCAAGCCCGGCTGGACAACACCCTGGCCGAGCGCATCGTCGAGTTTCAGACAGGCAGCGCCACTCTGACCAATACAGGTCGCCAACTGCTGGACGAACTGGCCGATGTGCTGCCGCAGATCAGCAGCCAACGGGTTCAGATCATCGGACATACCGACAGTTCGGGCAGTCGAGCCACCAACCTGGCACTGAGTCAGGCGCGCGCGGACGCCGTCAAAGCCTACCTGATCAATAAAGGACTGCCTGAATCGCGCTTCGAGACCAGCGGTGCCGGTCCTGACCAGCCCGTGGCCTCTAACGCGTCCGCCGAAGGACGCGCCAAGAACCGGCGCATCGAATTTCGCGCCAGCAACTGACCTGCCCTGCCGGGCGTCAGGACGAAGCCCGGCCCGCCACCACCCCCAATTGCTCCTGCAGACTGGCCAGCGTATCAGGATTTTTGATGACCTGCTCTAGCCACTGATGCAGCGGCATCTCTCCCCAATCCGCCGCTTTCTGCGCCATGTACGCCACCGGACTGTGCGGTTCGGTTTCCCGGAAAAAAGCGGCTATCTGACGCAACTGTTCCAAGGCCTGTTGGCGCGAGCTGATCAAGACTGGGTGGGCAGACACGGCAAGGCGCTCCTTGGGGATGGTCAACGTAGGTTCAGTGCGAACGACTGCCTGGGTCACTGTAGGATGCACAGGCTGGACGGGCTGCAAATCCACGCCGGCCTGCGCGGCAAAGCGTTGTATCAGTTCGGCATTGCCGTCCAGTTCCGCTGCTAGTCCCGACAGGGCCGGGCCTTCTTCGCCCAGCCGCTCCTGCAGCACCCGGTCCAACTCGGCCAAAGCCGAACGCGCGGCATCCAGCCCGGCCAGCGTCTGAACATAATGCGCGGCAGGCGTGTCCGCCAAGGCCTGATTGAAGTCCTCTAATGTCAATCGTCCGGCCGACAAGGAAGAGGCTTCGTCGGGCGAGCGCCGGATGGCCTGCGCAAGCTGCTGCGCCGCATCCCAATAGGCAATGCCGTAGCGCCCGGCGTCGCTGTGGGCCAGCGGCACATAGCGCGCCAGTTCACGGGCCCGATTGATGATCCAGGCCAGGTTGCCGACACGCGCCTGAATGTCATCGTCTTCCATGCGCGGATGCAAGCCGTCCCAGTAGCGATCGCATAAAGCAGCCAGAAAAGCCAGTCCGCCGGCCATGCCCTGGAATCCCTGCAACTTGATGCGGGACTCGATAAGCCAGCCCGCCACTCGCAAGTCCTTGGTCTGCTCGATCAGCAGGGCCTGCGCCATCTGCTGCACCTTGCTCCAGTCGGCCTCCTTGACCTCGCGCACCCAATCGCCCTGCTCAAGCTGCGGATCGTCTTCGCGTCGTGCCTCCTGGATGCGATCAAACTGGATGGAAAACGACATATCCTGTCCGCAAGGGTCTTGCTCAGAAACAGGCGACAACAACTCCTCTACTGCTCGCATTCCGGTCCCTCCCTGTACTGCGCCCCCTGGGCGCTGCTACAGCCATATTACGGCGCAATCGCAACGGTATGTGGCTAACCACTTTCGCTGCCATGAAGAGCATGGCAGCCCTACACGTTCAGGTGCGCTGTTCACGACGCACCTGAAGGCGGTTGGCGACAATAACAAATGTACCCACCACCAGAATGAACAGCGTGGCCAGGGCATTGATCTCGGGTTTGAGCCCCAGGCGCACGCGCGAGAACACCTCGACCGGCAAGGTCGTGAAACCTGGCCCTGATAGGAAGGAAGCGATCACCACATCGTCCAGCGAGAGGGTAAAGGCCAGCAGCCAGGCAGCCATCAGGGCCGGGGTAATCGAAGGCAGCACGATCTGAAAAAATGCCTTGAGTGGCGTGGCACCCAGATCCAGGGCTGCTTCCTCTTGGGAGCGGTCCAGCTCGCGGATACGCGACTGCAGAATTACCGTGGCATAAGCGGTGCACAAGACCACATGACCGATCCAAATGGTGAACACACCGTTTTGCTCGGGCCAGCCCAACAGGGAATTGAGCTCGACGAACATCAACAGCAAGGAAATGCCCAGCACGACTTCTGGGATGACCAGCGGCGCGCTGACCAAGCCTATATACAAGACAAAGCCCTTGAAACGTCCCATGCGGGCCAGCACGTAACCGGCCCAGGTACCCAGCACCAGCGACATGGTGGCAGTCAGAAAGGCCACCAGAAAAGACAGACGCGCGGCCGACAGCAACACCTCGTCCTGGAACAGGGATTCGTACCAGCGCAGCGAAAATCCTGCCCAGGATGTCATGATGGCCGAATCATTAAAAGAAAAGACCACCAGAAACAAAATAGGCACATACAGAAAGCCGAAGCCTATGGTCAAGGCCAGGGCGCGCAGCCAGGGATTGGGGCGGGTCATACGCGGCCTCCTCGCTGAGACTCGATCTGACGCATCTGGCTGTACTGGAACAGAATGAGCGGGATAATGAGCAAGAGCACCATCATGCAGGTCACCGCCGCCGCCATCGGCCAGTCGGCATTATTAAAGAACTCGGTCCACATGACCCGGCCCATCATCAGGGTGTCGGCACCGCCCAGCATTTCGGGAATGACGTATTCGCCCACGGACGGAATGAACACCAGCATGGCCCCGGCGACCACGCCCGGCATGGACAGAGGCAAGGTGACCCGGCGAAACGCCGCCCAGGGACGTGCCCCCAGATCGTACGCGGCTTCCAACAGACGGACGTCCAGCTTGACCAGATTGGCGTACAGCGGCAGGATGAAAAACGGCAGATAGGCATAGACCAAGCCGATGTACACCGCCAGATCGGTACGATAGATTTCCAGCGGGGCATCGATCAACCCTAACCAGAGCAGTACGTTGTTCAGCAGTCCGTCGTTGCGCAAAATGCCTACCCAGGCATACACACGCAGCAGCATGGATGTCCAGAACGGCAAAATGACAGCCAGCAACAGCACATTGCGCACCGCCGGAGACGAACGGGCAATGTAATAAGCCACCGGATAGCCGATCAGAATGCAACACAGCGTGGTCACTGCCGCCATCTTCAAGGAGCTGATGTAGGTGGCCAGGTACAGGCTATCGCTGAACAGCAGAATATAGCCGCGCAGATTAAGCACGAAGGAAATGCTGTCATCGGCGAACTGCGCCAGCGGCGTGTATGGCGGCACGCCGAAATCCAGATCCGCGAAACTGATCTTGAACACCAGCAGGAACGGCACCAGCAGGAACAGGATCATCCACAGGAACGTGGGCCCCACGACCAACATGCGGGTCGAGGGCAGCAATTTGCGCCAGGAAAAGTTCTTCATGCGCTCAGCACCGTTGCGCTATCATCGGACCAGGAAACGTACACCTCGTCATCCAGAACCGGCGCATCGGGCTGGGCCAGTGTGCCGCTGGGCATCTGCGCCTCGATCAGCATGCCGGCATCCAGACGGATCTGGTAGCGTGTGTAGCTGCCCATCCAGGCCACGTGCGTCACAATGCCGTGCCCCCAATTGGTATCAAGCTCCGGCATGTCGCGGCTGACCTTGATCTGTTCAGGACGAATGGATACCGATACCTCCATGCCCAATGGTTCGCTGATGCCGTGGCTGACATACAGCGGGCGGCTCAGCTCTTCACATTCGATATGCACATAATCGGGTTCGTCCACGGAAATGACACCGTTAAACAAATTGGTCGAACCGATGAAACCAGCCACAAAACGCGAGTTCGGGAAGGCATAGACGTCGTAGGGCGTGCCGTACTGAATGATCTGCCCTTCGGACATGACGGCCAACCTATCGGCCATGGTCATGGCCTCTTCCTGGTCATGCGTAACCATGATGCAGGTAACGCCCACGCGTTCCAGAATCTTGACCAGTTCAATCTGTGTTTTCTGGCGGATCTGCTTATCCAGCGCAGACATGGGCTCGTCCAGCAAGAGCAGCTTGGGGCGCTTGACCAGACTGCGCGCCAGCGCCACACGCTGCTGCTGCCCGCCCGAGAGCTGGTTGGGCTTACGCCGGGAAAAACCGGCCATCTGCACCAGATCCAAGGCCTCGAAAACGCGCTCGTGGATCTCGTTGCGCGGCACCCCTTCCTGCTTCAGGCCGAAGGCCACATTGGCCTCCACGGTCATGTGCGGAAACAGGGCATAGGACTGGAACATCATATTGACCGGCCGACGGTACGGCGGCAGATCGGTAATATCCTCGTTGTCCAGATAGATCCGACCGGAGGTCGGCTCCTCGAAACCAGCCAGCATGCGCAGCAAGGTGGACTTGCCGCAGCCCGAGCTGCCCAACAGGGCAAAACACTCGTGGCGGCGCACATCCAGGCTGACCGACTTGACTGCGACCGTGTCGCCAAAAATCTTCACGACTTCGTCCACGCGCACGAACGCATCCTCACCGCCCATCCAAGACGGCGCTCCGGTACGGATATCTTGCATGATGCCTAGCGCCCCGACTTCAGTTCGGCCCACAGGCGCGTTTGCAAACGCTGTACCTTCAAGGGCTGCGGCTTAATGACGAACAAGGTCTTGGACACCTCGGGCGATGGATAAATCATGGGGTTGTCGGCCACTTCTTTGACCACGAACTTGCGCGCTTCCTTGTTGGCATTCGGGTAGAACATGGTGTTGGTAATGGCCGCGTGGACTTCGGGCGTCTCGATGTAATTGATAAATGCATGCGCCTGCGCCACGTTGGCCGCGCTCTTGGGGATGGCCATCGTGTCAAACCATACGGGCGCGCCGCCCTTGGGAATGTAATAGTCGATAGCGTAGGGCTTTTTGGCCTCGCGGGCACGCGCGGAAGAAATCATGACATCGCCGGAAAAGCCGTAAACCATGCACAAGTCGCCGGCAGCCAGTTCGTCGATATAACCCGACGAGCTGAACTGGCGCACATAGGGACGAATCTGCTTGAGCAGGTCCAGCGCGGCGCGATAGTCGGCTTCGTTGCTGCTGTTGGGGTCTTTGCCCATGTAGTGCAGCACGGCAGGAAACACCTGAGCGGCCTCGTCCAGGATGGAAATGCCGCAGCCCTTGAGCTTTTCTGCATTCTCGGGCTTGAACAGCATGTCCCAGTTACCCAGGTCCACATCCGCGCCCATTATTTCCTTGACCTTGGTGACGTTGTAACCCAGGCCGTTGGTACCGTACCCCCAGGGAATCAGGTATTCGTTGCCCGGGTCTACATCGGACAACAGCGCCATGATGTCGGGGTCCAGGTATTTCCAGTTGGGGATCAAGCTTTTGTCCAGTTTCTGGAACAAACCGCCTTCGATCTGGCGGGCTGCGTAATGCGTGGACGGAACCACCACATCGTAGCCTGATTTGCCAGTCAGCAATTTGGCCTGCAACGTGTCGTTGCTGTCGTATACGTCGTAGCGCACGGTAATGCCCGTGGCTTTCTGAAAGCCGGACAGAGTGTCCGGTGCCGTATATTCGGCCCAGTTGTAGACGTTGACGACCTGATCCTGAGCCTGCGCGGCAGGCAAAATGGCAGCAGCGGCCAGAAGGCCGGCGAGTACCTGTGGCGTGTTCATCCCAAAAGACATCGCGAGTCCCCTTCCTATCGAAAGCGAAAAACCCAAAAGGCGAGATGATAAAGCTTTTTTGCGGCCAATAGTCGTATTAAAACTGCATTTGCTGGCTGTAGAAGAAGAACAGTTTCTGCCACCAGTCATCGCCCGCCTGCCCGCACACTTTACGCAGCGAACGGCGCAGGCGTTGCAGGTTGCCCAAGGCCAGGGAACGACTCAATGTACCCTGGCGGGCGCGGTCAAAATCAATCAGCCAGACCTTACCACTCGCGTCCAACAAAATATTGTAGGCGTTAAGATCGGCATGCCAAACCTGGAATTGATGCATGCGGACAATCTCGCGCGCCACCGCTTCGGGACACGCCGCTCCCAACACCTGGCACAAAGGGCGAACATCGGCCAGACGGCGGGTCATCAGGGCGGCCCGATAGCTTGGGCCACTGCGCCACCAGGCGGCGGCCAGCACCGATGGCACCGCCAAACCTTTGTGGTGTAAATAAGACATCACCTGGAATTCCCGCCAACTGCGGGTGCGTTCCCGACCTTGCCACAAGTAGGCCGATTCGTTGAAACGCGCCACCAAGCCGCCACGCCGATAATGACGCAATACCGCCTGACCGAACGGCCCTTGCACAAACCAGGCTGCCTGACGCCCGCCCTGCCCGACCTTGACCGCCTGATCGCCATACGCCTGCGGCTCAAACCAGCGCTGTAGTGTTGCCGGCGTCAGATCCAAGCCATCGCGCATCTCGGGGGCCAGCAAGGCCCCTCCGCCGGGCAAGGAAAAGACGGATTCGGACAAAGCGTTCACGACAGCTCCTTAGACACGCGCCAGCAGCAAGGACATGATCAGCACCAGCATGCAGGCAAAAATGAATTTCAACCGGACTTCAGGCAGTCTGTAGGCCAGGCGTACGCCGTACGGCACCAGCGCCAGGCTGCCTATGGCCATAGGCAGACCCACCTGCCAGTTGACCTGGCCATGCGCGGCATAGGTAAACAAGGCGACCAAGGTGCCCGGAATGATCATGGACAAGGCCAGCCCCTGCGCTCCAGTCTGGCTGTAGCCCATACGGCTGGTCAGAAACGGCACGACCAGCACCGAACCGCCCACACCAAACACACCGCCGGCCAAACCCGCCATCATGCCTACCGCCACATACCAGAGCGCCCCAAAAGAGCCGGGGTCCGGACGCACGCTTTCCTTGGCCTGCCGACGCGCAGGCCCCAGACTTTGATAAAAATAATACAGGGCGATGGCCAGCACAAACACCGAATAAATGCGGCGCAACAGTACGGCGTCCATACCCAGGGCCAGGCGCGCGCCCAACCAGGTAAAAACAATAGAGGACAATGCGCCCAAAGCGGCGCGGCGAAAATCGATATGATTGCGCCGATGGTACTGACGCACTGTCAACAGCACGGCCGGCACCACCATGACCAGCGCCGTACCCTGTGCCGTCTGCTGGTCCATGCCCAGAATCAGTCCCAGCAACGGAATGGCCAGCAGCCCGCCGCCGATGCCCAGCACGCCACCGCCAAAGCCGATCAGCGCACCGCCCAGCAAACAGGCCAGAATCAATTCAATGCCCATGCGAGCGTTACAGGTTTCGCAACCGCTCGACCGCGTCCTCGACCCGATCCACCGCCCAGATTTCCAAGCCTTCGATGGCCTGACGAGGCGCATTGCTCTTGGGAATCAAGGCAATACTAAACCCTAACTTGGCCGCTTCGCGCAGGCGCTCCTGGCCACGCGGCGCCGGACGAATTTCTCCGGCCAGCCCGATTTCGCCGAAGACCACCAGACCACGCGGCAAGGGCCGGTTGTTCAACGACGACAAAATCGCCAACAGCACGGCCAGATCGGCGGCCGGTTCGGTAATCTTGACGCCGCCGACGGCATTGACGAAAACGTCCTGATCGTAAGTGACCACGCCCGCATGGCGATGCATCACGGCCAGCAGCATGGCCAGACGCGAACTTTCCAGGCCTACGGACAAGCGGCGCGGATTGGGCACATGGGCCGAATCCACCAGGGCCTGGATTTCCACCAGCAGCGGCCGTGTGCCTTCCTGGGTCGCCATGACGCAGGAACCGGCCACACTTTGCGAATGCTGCGACAAAAACAAGGCCGACGGGTTGCTGACGCCTTTCAGGCCTTTTTCCGTCATGGCGAACACGCCCAATTCGTTGACTGCGCCGAATCGGTTCTTGAAGGCACGCACCATGCGAAATGACGAGTGCGTGTCGCCCTCGAAATACAGCACCGTATCCACGATGTGTTCCAGTACGCGCGGACCGGCCAGCGTGCCGTCTTTGGTGACGTGGCCGATGAAAATCATGGCTGTGCCACTTTGCTTGGCCAGCCGGGTCAATTGAGCAGCGCATTCGCGCACCTGCGACACCGAACCGGGCGCAGCGCTAAGTTGGTCCGAGTACAAAGTCTGAATGGAGTCGATGACCACGATGCGCGGCTGATGCGTCTGCAAAGCCTGACTGATCGATTCCAGACGGATCTCGGCCAGCAAGTCCACGCCATCGGTGGGCACGCCCAGACGCCGGGCGCGCAGCGCCACCTGCTCGGCGGATTCCTCGCCGGTGACATACAGTACCTTGGTCTGCTGCGCCAAGGACGACATGGCCTGCAACAGCAAGGTGGACTTGCCCACGCCTGGGTCGCCGCCGATCAGGATCACGCCGCCTTCCACCAGGCCGCCGCCCAGCACCCGGTCAAATTCGCCGATGCCGGTGGGCACACGCGGCAATTCCCGTGCCTGCACATCCGAGAGACTTTGCACAGGACTGGAGCCGGCCAGCGAAGCGAACCGATGCGCGGAAGCGGCCGCTGGCGACTCTACCGTTTCCTGAAGGCTATTCCAGGCTCCGCAGGCCGGGCACTTGCCCGCCCATTTAGGCGTGTCTGCCCCGCATTCGTTACAGACAAAAACAATCTTGGCCTTGCGGCCGGCGCGCGCGCCTGTAGCCATGCTGACTCCTTAGCGGCCGGCCAGGCTGCCGCCGCCATCCACACCTAGATTCTGGCCGGTGATGAACGCCGCCTCGTCGCTAAGCAGGAAGGTAACGGCCGCCGCTACTTCGGCGGCCTGCCCGAAACGTCCCAGCGGAATAGAGGCCAGACTGCGCTGCTCGGCTTCGCTGCCAACGGGATGCGACGCACGGAACAGCTCGGTTTCGATAGGACCGGGCGAGACGGCATTGACCGTAATGCCATAGGGGGCCAGCTCCAGCGCCCAGGTGCGGGTACAGCCCAGCAAGGCGCTTTTTGCCGCCGAATAACTGGTGCGTTCGCTGCCGCCATGCACCACTCGGCTACAGATGTTGACGATGCGCCCTTCCTTGCGCGCCTTCATGGACGGCACAAACGCCTGCGTGACCTGCACAGCCACGCGCACATTCAAGTCAAACACCTGATACAAATTACCCAGATCGACCTGGCCGATAGGCTCGGGAGACACCGCCCCTACATTATTGACCACCGCATCCACCGGGTATTTTTCGCGTATGACGCGCAGCATTTCCTCGGTTTCGCCCGCATTGCTCAGATCGCAGGAATACAAATAGCCGGGGAAATCGATATTTTCCGTGTGGCGGGCCAAGCCCACCACATGCGCGCCCGCATCGGCCAGACGCTGACTGATCGCCCAACCTATGCCTTTGGTAGCGCCGGTAATTAATACACATTTATTTTTCATGGCCTGCCTTGGTGGTGTTAATCCTGGATGGTGCGCGGCACGCGCGGCGCAACCGCGCAAATCAGTTCGTAGCCCAGCGTGCCCGCCGCAGCGGCGACCTCGTCCACGCAAGGGCCGCCCTGACCAAACAACACAACCTGGCTGCCCACGCCGGCAGCCGGCACGGGCGTCAGGTCCACGGCCAGCATGTCCATGGACACACGACCCAGCAAGCGCGTGCGCACACCGTTGACTACAACCGGCGTGCCTGTGCCCGCATGGCGCGGATAACCGTCTGCATACCCGCAAGCCACGACCCCTACCCGCATGGCTTTTTCAGCCACATAGGTATGGCCGTAACCAATACCCTCGCCCTGTTTGACGCCGCGCACACTGATCAGTTCGGCCGCCAGCGTCATGCCGGCCTGCAAGCCGAAATCCTGGGCGCTGATGCCGGCAAAGGGCGAACTGCCATACAGACAAATACCGGGACGCACCCATTGCTCCGGCTCGGCAGGCATATAGGCTCCCAGATCGGGGCTGAGCGTCGCGGCTGAATTACAAATGCTGACTGGTCCGGGCAACTCGTCGGTAATGCGGGTAAAGCAACGGATCTGCTCCAGGGTGGCATCGATATTGTCATCGGCGCGGGCAAAATGGGTCATCTTGCCCACCACTCCCAGCTTGCCGGCCTTTTGCAAACGCTGAGCGCGCTCGAATGCGGCCGGGTAGTCGTCCACATTGAAACCCAGACGATTCATGCCCGTATTGAGCTTGACCATTGCATTGAGCGCCCGCCCCGACTCCCACTGCTCCAGCATCTTGAGCTGCTCGTGGCCGTGGATGACCGTGGACAGGTCGTAATGGGCCAGGACATCCAGGTCTTGGGGCTGGAAAAAACCTTCCAGCAACAAGATGGGTCGTGTCCAACCCGCTTCGCGGCAACGTATGGCCTCCTGGATGTCCAGCATCGCAAAGCCTTCGGCCGCCTGGAACGCGCGCACGGCGTTTTCGATGTCGTGACCATAGGCATTGGCTTTCATGACGGCCCAGATATTGGGTCGCCGCACACCGGTCATGGAGGTCGCGCTATTCAGGCTCTGGATGACGATATCAAGATTGTGGCGCAGCGACGATACATGAATAGTCGCCGATATAGGACGTGGCATGGCTCTCCCCAAAGGAATTTGAGAGTCTAAACCAGCCCCTGTTGAAACGAAAGTGATGCGATGGCCTGCCCACCGTTTAGGACCGATCCATGATCTGACCGCTGCATCCCAAAGATCCTGAACAGCCCCCCGGCTCTGCCGTATACTGGCGGGCTATGTCTATCGAGCACTACGAAAACTTCCCTGTGGCCTCGGTTCTGCTGCCGCGCCGTCTGCGCCGCCCTGTGGTGGACATCTACCGCTTTGCCCGCAGCGCCGACGATATTGCCGACGAAGGCGACCTGAGCGCCGACGAACGCCTGGCCCTGCTGGATCAATTCCAGGCCGGCATCGAACAATTGCAATACCACCAGCCAGCCTTGGTGGATGCGCCGCACAGCCACATCTTTGTGCCGCTGGCCGCGACCATCCGCAATTACCAGCTGCCGCTCAAACCCTTTCTGGATCTGCTCTCGGCCTTCAGACAGGATGTCACTACCCAGCGTTATGCCGACATGACCCAGTTGCTGGACTACTGTTCGCGCTCGGCCGATCCCGTTGGCCGTCTGATGCTGCATTTGTACCAGGCCCACGATCCCGAGCGGCTGGAGATGGCCGACGCTGTCTGTACCGGGTTGCAACTGGTCAACTTCTGGCAGGATGTCGCCCTGGACTGGCACAAAAATCGTGTCTATATCCCACAGGAGCTGTTGCAGCGTTACGATCTGGATGATGACTACATCCAGGCCCGCTGTTCGTTGCAGCGCCATCCCGGTGCCGACGAACGCTGGCAGGAACTGATGGCGCTGCTGACCAGCGATGCGCGCCAGCGACTGCAATCAGGGCTGCCGCTGGCCGCCCTTCTGCCAGGACGCATCGGCCTGGAGCTGAAACTGATGATTCTGGGCGGGCTACGCATTCTGGAGCGCCTGCAGGCCGTTCAGTTCGATATGTTCTCCCACCGCCCTACCCTGACGCGCCTGGATTGGCTGCGCCTGACTGCCCGCGGCCTGGGGCTGACCCGAGCTGTTCGCTGAACCGCATAGATATGATTTCCTTAACCTCCCTGCGTCCTGAACATCCATGAGCCCAGACGAGTACTGTCAGAACAAGGCAGCCCAGAGCGGCTCCAGCTTTTACTACGCCTTCCTGTTCCTGCCGCCGGAGCGCCGCCGCGCCATCACCGCCCTATATGCCTTTTGCCGTGAAGTGGACGATGTCGTGGACGAAGTCCACGAGGAATCCGTGGCACGCATGAAGCTGGTTTGGTGGCGCAACCAGGTAGCCGAACTGTATCAAGGCCGCACCCAGCACCCAGTCATGCAGGCCCTGGCCCCGCATGTGCAGGCCTTTGGCTTGCCCCAGGAGCAACTGCTGGCCGTCATCGACGGCATGGAAATGGATCTGGATCAGGCCCGTTACGAAAGCTGGGAGGACCTAAAACGCTACTGCTGGCACGCCGCCGGGGTGGTCGGCCTGCTGTCGGCGCGGATTTTTGGTCAGACGCAAGAACAGACCAGCGACTACGCCGAAAAACTGGGCCTGGCTTTTCAGTTGACCAATATCATCCGCGATGTGGGCGACGACGCCCGACGCGGACGCATCTACCTGCCCCAGCAAGAGCTGGACCGATTCGAGGTGCGCACCAGCGAGATTCTGAATCATCAGCATTCGGAACGCTTTGAAGCCTTGATGGCTTTCCAGACCGAGCGTGCGCAGGAACTGTACCGGGACGCCATGCGCGCCCTGCCCGCAGCCGATCGGCGCGCCCAGCGCCCCGGCCTGCTGATGGCCGCCATCTACCATGCCTTGCTGAACGAAATCGCGCGTGACCGTTGGCATGTGCTGGAGCAGCGCATTTCGCTCACGCCCATACGCAAATTATGGCTGGCATGGAAAACCTGGGTGTCGGGCGGACGCGGCCTGCAACGCAAACTAGGCCGATGAAGGTCGCCGTCATCGGCGCGGGCTGGGCCGGCTGCGCCGCTGCCTGGGCGCTGAAGTCCCAAGGCCATGCCCCTACCGTCTTTGAGTCTGCCCGCCATATCGGCGGGCGGGCGCGCCGCATCTACAGCCCTAAACTGCAACGCGAACTGGACAATGGGCAGCATATTCTGCTGGGTGCCTACACCCAGACCCTGGGCCTGCTGCGCGAACTAGGGCTAGACGAAAGCACACGCCTGCATCGTCAGGAACTGGACATCGTGGCTGCCCAGGGCGACTTTCGCCTGCGCAACCGCGCCCTGCCCGCCCCCTGGCATCTGCTGGCCGGCCTGCTGAGCGCCCAAGGCATAGGCTGGAGGCAAAAACTGAAGCTGGCCCGTTTCTGCCGCTGGCTTGAAACACAGCGCTGGCGCGCTCCCGACGGGCTGACCGTGCTGCAATTGTTAGACCGACACGGCCAGGACGCGGACCTGATCCGCTTGTTCTGGCAGCCGCTGTGCGTGGCTGCCATGAACACGCCGATCGAACAGGCATGCGCCCAACTGTTCGCCCATGTGCTGCGCGATAGCCTGGGCGGCCCCCGTCAAGCCAGCCAGCCTTTGATTCCCTTGACCGATCTGGGGCGTCTTTGGTGCGAACCCGCGCTACACGAACTGGACGTACATCTGGGCCACCGCGTTCAGAGCCTGCAACTGACCAAGGACGGCGTAGACGTAGACAGCCAGCCGTTCGATGCCGCCATCCTGGCCTGCCCGCCCCCACAGGCCAGACGCCTGCTGTCCACCCTGCCAAGCACCGCGCACAGCGAACAACTATTAGCCGATCTGGACGCCATGCAGTACGTGCCTATCGCCACGCTGTATCTGGATCTGAATCAGCCTTGGAACCTGCCCCACCCTATGCTGATGCTGCACGATGTCACCGGCAGCGCAGGCCAGTGGCTGTTCGATCATAGTGCCCTGAAACCAGACGGCCGGGAAACGCTGCTTGCCATCGTCGTCAGTGATGCGATACGCCTGCAGGCGCTGCCACGGGAACAAGCGATTGCAGCCATTGTGGAGCAGATACGCAGCCAGACGCAGCGTTTCGGCCCTATGCCGACCGTGCGCAACACGGAACTGATCATCGAAAAACGCGCCACCTTCGCGGCCGTGCCCGGCCTGCGGCGGCCCAGCGTTACGACTGCCTGGCCTGCGCTGCGGCTGGCCGGAGACTGGACCAACACCGGCTACCCCGGCGTACTGGAAGGAGCGGTGCGCAGCGGCCTTCAGGCGGCCCACAGCCTGGGAACGACCACGTAACAACGGCTGCGTTTACTGCGCCGGCGGCGTCACCATCACCGTCTGGGCCGGCTTGTACCTGGCAAAAAAGTCCTGCTGAAACAAGCGCATGCGCACCACATCCCGATATTGGCCATTGATGAAGAACTCGTGCTTGAGCTCTCCTTCGACCTCGAAGCCAAATTTCTTGTAAATATGAATGGCTTTGTGGTTTTCCTTGTCCACAATCAAAACGATTTTGTACAGATTCAACACACCAAAGCCATATTCGATGGCCTGCATCGTGGCACGCGACGCAATCCCCTTGCCTTGGTATTCGGGCGCAATAATGATCTGGAACTCGGCCCGTCGATGGACATGATCAATCTCGACCAACTCCACCACCCCGACCGCCAATCCTTCCCATTGCACAATAAAGCGGCGTTCACGCTGGTCATGTATGTGTTCGTCGTAGAGCGCAACCAATTCCCCATAGGTTTCGTAGGGCTCTTCAAACCAGTAACGCATCACAATGGCGTTATTGTCCAGCAGGTGCACAAAGCGCAGATCCTCGCGCTCCAGGGGGCGCAGTTTGACATGGTGGTCGGTACTCATTGGGGGTTTCCTTTTCTGTTCAAGGGCTGAGCCTCTACAGCCGGTCTGAACGACTGGCCTGGATCATACCTAAGCCTCTTTATTTTCCATGCCGGGAATCGATTTATAAAGTTAAAACCCATTCATTGTATTGATGCTTTTGGGGCTTAAAGGTACGAAAGCACCGAATCGAGCGCAGCTTATGCTGCCTGGAGTGTACGACTTTAGCCAAGCAAAGATGGAGCTAAATCCAGGACAGAGATGGGGACTAGGGCTGGGCTATCAGAGTCGGGGCCAGAGATTGGGAATAGGCTAAAAAGCGGTATGCAGCATTCGGCCGCCGTTCAGGCTACCCAGAGGTTTTCTTGGGGCTGACTGCTTGCCGGGGCTACGCGCCGGTTCCCTGGTCGAACACGCGGCTCGGGTGCGCCTTGAACAGCTCACAACACCGATTACATAGCCCCGGCCATATGCGTTCAGTCCAAACAGAACATTCAGCGGATGGCTGATATGTTGGACAGCATACGCTGATGGTTCGCCGTTTGGGCCAAGCACAGCGGTGCCGTTCTCGCCAGGTCAGCCACAGTGGGCCAGCGGGCGAGTCAGGGCCTGCGCCGCAGGCAGGATGCCGGGGCGGGAGGCAAGGGGCGTGTTGTTCGAGCAGGACGCTTGTGATTCGTCCAGCGGACGAATCACCCTGCGAGTTCACGCCCCGCCCGCCCCGGTATCCTGACCAGGGAACCCGCGCACAGCGCGGGCGAAGGCCCCAGCCAAGCCGGCCCGCTGTGGCTGACCTGGCGAGAACCCGGGTTGCTTTCTGCCTGGCCCAAACGGCCCGCCCAATACGAAGGAGTCCCCGAAACATCTCGAAGAAGCAAAAAAAACCCATCAGTTGGAGATGTATCCAACTGATGGGGGTCGTTCACAAGCCAAGGGGATTGTTATCCCCGCGATACGGTTCAGACCGGCGCGTGCTCTTCGATGTAGCGACGCACCTGTTCCAGATCGGCATCCATGACCACGACCTTTTGGGGCAGTTCGGCCAGACCGGCCAGATGGGCCGGGACAGGCGCGGGCTGACCGATGGCTTCTTCGATGGTTTCGGAGAACTTGGCCGGCAAAGCGGTTTCCAATACCAGCATGGGAATGCCTTGATCGCGATGCGCCAGCGCCACTTTGACGCCGTCGGCGGTATGCGGATCGATCAGGGTCTGGTGCTGCTCGTACACCTGGGCAATGGTTTCCAGACGATCCTGGTGCGAACTGGCACCAGCCACGAAACCGTATTCGGCTTCAAAGCGCGGCAGATGTTCGCTAAGATCGAAATAACCATCACGCGCCAATTGTTCCCACAGCGCCTTGACCTTGGCACCGTCGCGTCCCAGCAAATCAAAAATGAAGCGCTCGAAGTTGGAGGCACGCGAAATGTCCATAGAAGGACTGGAGGTGGCGTAAGTGTGCTGCGAGCCGCGTGGACGGTAGATGCCGGTGCGAAAAAACTCTTCCAGCACATTGTTCTCGTTCGTGGCCAGCACCAGCTTATGAACCGGCAGGCCCATCTGGCGGGCGATATGCCCCGACAAGATATTGCCGAAGTTACCCGATGGCACGGCAAAGGATACTTTCTGGCCGGACGCCGAGGTGGCACGCAGCCAACCCCAGAAGTAGTAAACCACCTGGGCGCTGATACGAGCCCAGTTGATGGAGTTGACTGCCCCCAGGTGCATGCGCGACTTGAACTCCAGATCGCCCGCCAACGCTTTGACGATGTCCTGGCAGTCGTCAAATACGCCCTTGACCGACAAGTTATGGATATTGTCGTCCTGCAAGGAATACATCTGGGCGCGCTGAAATGCGCTCATGCGGCCAAAGGGCGAGAGCATGAACACGCTGACGCCGCGTTTGCCGCGCAGCGCGTATTCGGCCGCCGAGCCAGTATCGCCGGAAGTCGCTCCTACGATATTCAGGGTGCTGTTGCGTTTGGCCAGCACATACTCAAAAGCCTGGCCCAGAAACTGCATGGCCATATCCTTGAACGCCAAGGTCGGGCCTTGCGACAGGCCCAGCAATGCAAGACCAGGGGCCAGCGGCTTGACCGGCACGACCTGTTCGCTGTCGAATACGCCGGGCGCATAAGCGCGTTGGGTCAATTCCGCCAGTTCGCCCTTGGGTATATCGGTAACGAACAAGGACAGCACTTCGGCAGCCAGCTCGGGATAGCTGAGCGCGCGCCAGGACTCCAGCGTCTGGGCGCTGACCTGCGGGTATTGCTCGGGCATGGCCAGGCCGCCATCCGGAGCCAAGCCTTCCAGCAGGATGTCCGAAAACGGCTGCGGCGTCATGCCGCCGCGCGTGGATATGTAGTTCATTACAGATTCTCCACGCGCAGGCGGGTAACCGCTGAACGCACGAAAGACTGACCTTGAATCTGGCTGATGGCACCATTGATGGCCCCTTCGCGGGCCTCGTGGGTCAGGAAGATGATATCGGCATGATCGCCGGCCGGTTCCTGGAACATGGAGCCGATGGAAATATCCGACTGAGCCAGGATGCGGGCCACATCGGCCAACACGCCAGGGCGGTCATCCACGCGCAGACGCAGATAGTATGCAGACACGACCTCGTCCATAGGCAGAATAGGCGTATCGGCCATCGCATCGTGCTGAAAAGCCAGATACGGCACGCGGTGCCCGGGATCGGCATTTTGCAAGCGGGTAACATCGACCAGATCGGCCACCACGGCAGAGGCCGTGGGCAGATCGCCCGCGCCGGCACCATAGTACACGGTCTGGCCCACGGCATCGCCATGCACCAGCACGGCGTTCATGGCACCTTGCACATTGGCCAGCATGCTCTGGGCCGGAACCAGGGTAGGATGCACGCGCAGCTCGATGCCCTCGGGGCGGGCGCGGGTAATGCCCAACAACTTCACGCCATAGCCCAGGCGCTGCGCATGCTGCAGATCTTCCAGAGACAGGCTGGTAATGCCTTCCACGTGCGCTTTGCTGAACTGCACGGGAATGCCAAAGGCCAGCGAGGCCAACAGGCTGAGCTTGTGCGCGGCATCCACGCCTTCGATGTCGAAGGTGGGATCGGCTTCGGCATAGCCCAGGCGCTGCGCATCGGCCAGGGCTTCGGCGAAGCTGACGCCCCGGTTGCGCATCTCGGACAGAATGTAGTTGGTGGTGCCGTTGATGATGCCGGCCAGCCACTGAATACGGTTGGCCGACAGGCCTTCGCGGATCGCCTTGATAATGGGAATACCGCCGGCCACCGCTGCCTCGAAGGCCACCATGACGCCACGCTGATGGGCGGCCGCGAAAATCTCGTTGCCGTGTTTAGCCAGCAGCGCCTTGTTGGCCGTGACCACGTGCTTGCCCTGCGCAATGGCTTCCATGACCCATTCACGGGCCAGGGTGGAGCCGCCCACCAGCTCGACCACGATGTCGATCTCTGGATTGCGGACAATGTCCATGCCATCGGTCGTCAGGGTCATGTCGTCCCCGACCAGCGCACGCGCCTTGTCCAGATCGCGCACGGCAACCGCCACGATTTCAATGCGGCGGCCCGCGCGACGGGCGATTTCATCAGCGTTGCGTTTTAGTACGTTCCAGGTGCCGCTGCCGACCACACCCAGACCCAGCAAACCTACTTTGATAGGACTCATTTAACAAAACCGTCCTTACGGAACATTTCTTTGATGCCGCGCACCGCCTGACGGGTGCGTTGCTCGTTTTCGATCAGCGCAAAGCGCACGTAGTTATCGCCATACTCGCCAAAGCCGATGCCGGGGGATACGGCAACCTTGGCGTCGCTGAGCAGGCGCTTGGCGAACTCCAGCGAACCCATGTCCTTGTAGAACTCGGGAATCTTGGCCCAGATGTACATGGAGGCCTTGGGGATATCGACCATCCAGCCGGCTTCGTGCAGGCCCTTGGCCAGCACATCGCGCCGCCGGCGATATTGCTCGACGACCTCGGACACGCAATCCTGCGGGCCTTCCAGAGCCGCAATAGCAGCGACCTGAATGGGCGTGAAGGTGCCGTAATCGTGATAGCTCTTGATCCGCGCCAGGGCGTTGACCAGGGTTTCGTTACCCACCATGAAGCCAATGCGCCAGCCGGCCATATTGTAGCTCTTGCTCATGGTGAAAAATTCCACGGCCACATCGCGCGCGCCTTCCACCTGCATGATGGACGGGGCCACATAACCGTCGAAAGTAATGTCTGCATACGCCAGGTCATGCACGACCAGAATGCCGTGTTCGCGAGCCAGCGCGACGATGCGCTCGAAAAAGGACAGATCCACGCACTGCGCCGTGGGATTGCTGGGAAAACCCAGAATCATCATCTTGGGCTTGGGAATGGACTCGCGCACCGCTTTTTCGATTTCATCGAAAAAATCCACACCCGGCACCATAGGCACGGAACGGATATTGGCACCGGCGATGACCGCGCCATAAATATGGATGGGATAGCTGGGATTGGGCACCAGCACGGTATCACCTTTGTCCAGCGTGGCCAGCATCAGATGGGCCAAGCCTTCTTTGGAGCCGATGGTGACGATGGCTTCGCTATCCGGATCCAGTTGCACGTTATAGCGGCGCTCGTACCAATTCGTGATGGCGCGGCGCAGACGCGGGATACCTTTGGAGACGGAATAGCCATGCGTATCGGGGCGTGTCGAGGCCTCGACCAGCTTTTCCACGATGTGCGCGGGCGTCGCGCCATCCGGATTACCCATCGACATGTCGATAATGTCCTCACCACGACGGCGCGCGGCCATCTTCAGCTCGCCGGTAATGTTGAACACATAAGGGGGCAGGCGCTCGATGCGCGGAAAGCGGATCATGATATTCCTTGGAAAGACAATGGCGGCAGGCGCGATTGAAAAGGCGGGATTAAATCAAAGAGTTTAATCCATGATCGCGCATGTGAGAATCATTGCGCACAGCGCCGCCGCGCCCGTGGACCGTGCCGCTTTGCGCTATGATCAAGGCTGTAACGGGAGATCTTCATCGTGCAACTGCAACGCGAACACAATCCGGCCTTAAATGCCATCACCGCCTACGGCGATGACTACGTGGCCATCAATTTCCAACGTCACGATCAATCCATCTTCTTTGCCCCCGACGGCCCGGTCCAGGAACTGGCCGTACAGCACGCCGCCCAGTTGACGGTCGAGCACCTTCGCGCCTTTGTCGGCCTGGACAAGATCAAGCAAGACCCTATGGCATTTCTGGATGATGCGCCGCCAGCCCGCCCGGCCGACGCGCCGGAACTGCTGTTGATCGGCACCGGCCAACGCCAACATTTCCTGAACCCTGCCATTACACAGGAATTGCTGCAATTGGGCATAGGTGTGGAAATCATGGATACCCAGGCCGCCGCCAGAACCTACAATATTCTCATGGCCGAAGGACGCAAAGTCGTCGTCGCCCTACTGATACAGGAACCCGCATGAGCACCGTACAGACCGGATCACCTATTCCCGAGTTTTCCGTGCCAGCTACCCACGGCCCATTTTCCACGGCCAGCCTACATGGCCAAAAAACCGTGCTGTATTTCTACCCCAAGGACAACACGCCGGGCTGCACCACCGAATCGCAGAACTTTCGCGATGCCCTGCCCCAGTTCCAGGCGGCCGGTACGCAGATCGTTGGTGTTTCGCGTGATTCGCTGGCCTCGCACCAACGCTTTACCGATAAGCAAGAGTTGAATTTTTCCCTCGCCGCCGACACCGACGAAACCCTGTGCCAACTGTTCGGCGTCATCAAGATGAAAAACATGTACGGTAAACAGGTACGAGGCATAGAGCGCAGCACCTTCCTGATCGACGCCCAAGGCGTGCTGATCCAAGAATGGCGTGGCGTGAAAGTGCCCGGCCACGTGGACGCCGTGTTGCAGGCGGCCCAAGAACTGGCCTGAACCCTTATCGCGCCGGCCCGCACGCCGGCGCACAACCAGGAGTACGTCCTACATGCCGCTACCCAAGTTGCCCACCAAGCTGGGAACCCTGCTTAGCGAAGACGACGTGACCGTCGTCGTTGCCGAACCGCCGGCACCGGCACCCGAGCCGGCCGCCACGGTGCCGCAAGCCAAGGCCAAGCCGGCCCGCAACAAACCGACAAGCGCTCCACGCAAGGCCGAACCGGCTCCTGCAGCAGCCCCTCGCGCCGCCGCCACACCCACTGCAACGCCCGCGCCCGCCGCCACTGCGCCGGCCGCCCCCAGCCCCGTCGCGCCCCAGGTGCAGCGCCCAAGCGCGCCCGCCTGTCGCCGCAACTGCGCAAGCTGTTCGTGCTGGACACCAATGTGCTGCTGCACGACTCCAATTCCTTGTTCAAGTTCGAAGAACACGACATCTTCTTGCCCATGATGGTGCTCGAAGAGCTGGACCACCAGAAGAAAGGCCTGTCCGAAGTGGCCCGCAACGCGCGCCAGGTCAGCCGCTCTCTGGAAGGCCTGGTGGGCGATCACGGCCTGGACAAGCCCATCCATCTGGACGGCATCGGCAATACCGAAGCCCTGGGTTCGGTCATATTCCAGACCGTCGCCCTGGACACCCGCCTGCCTATCGAGCTGCCGGTCGGCAAGGCCGACAACGCCATCCTGGCCGTGGTGCATGCGCTTAAAGAGTCCATGCCCAAACGCGAAGTCGTGCTGGTGTCCAAAGACATCAATATGCGCCTGAAGGCCAAGGCGCTGGGCCTGCAGGCCGAAGACTACCGCCACGACCATGTCCTGGACGACTCGGATCTGCTCTACGACGGCGTCATGCCCCTGCCGGCCAATTTCTGGACCAAGCACGGCAAAAACATGGAGTCCTGGCAACAAGGCGGCACCACCTACTATCGCATCAGCGGCCCGCTGTGCAGCCAGTTCATGGTTAACCAGTTTGTCTTTACCGAAGGCGAAGAACCGCTGTATGCCCAGGTACGCGAAACCGCCGGCAACACCGCTGTGCTGGCAACCCTGCGCGACTACAGCCACGGCAAGAACAATGTCTGGGGGATCACGGCCCGCAACCGCGAGCAGAATTTCGCCCTGAACCTGCTCATGAATCCGGATTTCGACTTTGTCTCGCTGCTAGGCCACGCTGGCACAGGCAAAACGCTGTTGGCTCTGGCCAGTGCCTTGACCCAGACGCTGGAAACCAAGCGCTACAACGAAATCATCATTACCCGCGCCACGGTGCCGGTGGGTGACGATATCGGCTTTCTGCCCGGCACCGAGGAAGAAAAAATGCAGCCCTGGATGGGCGCGCTGGAGGACAATCTGGAAGTTTTGCACCTGGGCACGGGCAAGTCCTCGACCAATCTGGGCAGCGGACAGGAGCCTCAGCGCAACTCGACCATGGAACTGATACGCTCCAAGATCAAGGTCAAGTCACTCAGTTTCATGCGCGGGCGCACCTTCATGAACAAGTTCCTGATCATCGACGAAGCGCAGAACCTGACACCCAAGCAGATGAAAACGCTGGTGACGCGCGCCGGTCCGGGGACTAAAATCATCTGTCTGGGCAATATCGCCCAGATCGACACCCCCTATCTGACCGAAGGCAGCTCCGGTCTGACCTATGTAGTGGACCGTTTCAAGGGATGGCCGCACGCCGGCCATATCACCTTGCAGCGCGGCGAGCGTTCCCGTCTGGCCGATTACGCCAGCGACGCACTCTGACCGGTGCCACCGCATAACGAACCGGGTCCTGGACCCGGTTTTTTTATTGACATAGCGCACATGCACACACGCACAGAACACCCTGTCGGACTGACGATGGGCGATGCCGCCGGCATAGGCCCCGAAATCATCGTCCGCCTTTACGAACAAGGCCTGCCCCATCCCGCCGTGGTCTACGGCGATGCACACGCCCTGCGCCGTGCCATAGCCTTGGTCGGCGCGCAGTCGCGCTGGCAGGTACAGGAGGTAGATACTCCGCTGCTCGCCCCGCCCGGCATCATTGCCGTGCTGAACCGCTGGCAGGCACTGCCTGAAGATCTGCCTTATGGCCAGGTCAATGCCCTGGCCGGACGCGGTGCCTACGAATATCTATGCCATGCCATCGACGACGCGCTGGCCGGACGCATCCGCGCCATCGTGACCGCGCCACTGAACAAACAGGCCATGCAGGCCGGTGGCATCGCCGCGCCCGGCCACACCGAGATCCTGGCCGCACGCAGCGGAACCGAACATTTCGCCATGATGCTGGCCAATGACGAGTTGCGCGTGATCCTGGTCACCATCCATGAAGCCCTTGCTCAGGTGCCCGCCCTGATTAGCCACGAACGCGTGTTGCAAACTATTTATCTAGCCCACCGCGCCTGCCTGCAAGCCGGTATTGCCCAGCCACGGGTGGCGGTGGCCGGGCTCAATCCCCATGCGGGCGAAGGCGGCAAGTTCGGCCATGAAGAAATCGAGCACATTGCCCCGGCCATTGCGCAAGCACGCCAGGAAGGACTGAATGTCAGCGGCCCCTGGCCGGGCGACACCATCTTTATGCGGGCCCGCCAAGGCGAATTCGACATTGTGGTGGCGCAGTACCACGACCAGGGCCTGATTCCCGTCAAGTATCTAGGGCTGGACCAGGGCGTGAACGTCACCGTGGGCCTGCCTTTCATCCGCACCAGCGTAGATCACGGCACCGCCTACGACATAGCCGGCCAAGGGCGTGCCGATGCCGCATCGCTGGCCAGCGCGTACCACCTGGCCCTGACCATGAGCGCGCACACCCCATGATAAAGCGCCTGCCCACCGACCCCTTCTTGCTCAAGCTGTTCGCGACCGTCGTGCTGGCCAGCCTGCTGCCCGCTCAGGGCTGGGGTGTTCCTCTGTTCCACCACGCCACCCAGATCGGCATCGCACTGCTGTTCTTTCTGCATGGCGCGCGTCTGTCGCGCGAGGCCATACTGGGCGGTCTGGCTCATTGGCGTCTGCACCTGGCCATTCTGTCGGTCACGTTTCTGCTGTTCCCGCTGCTGGGCACAGGCATGGCGGCCGTGCTGCGCCCCTGGTTGACGGAGAACCTCTACCTGGGCGTGCTGTTTCTGGCCTGTCTGCCCAGTACAGTGCAATCGGCCGTGGCCCTGACGGCGATAGCACGCGGCAACGTACCGGCCTCTATCTGCAGCGCATCGGCCTCGACCTTACTGGGTGTATTCATCACTCCCTTGCTGATCAGTATTGTGTTGGCGGGAGCGACCTCCGCCCAGGCGGGCGTCTCTCTGGAGGCCGTCGGCAAGATCATGCTGCAACTGTTCTTTCCCTTTGTGTTCGGCCACCTGCTGCGGCCTTGGATAGGCGGCTGGGTGGGCAAGCACAATCAGTTGCTGAAAGTGGTGGATCAAGGCTCCATCTTGCTGGTGGTCTACACCGCTTTCTCGGGAGCGGTCGTGGGCGGCCTGTGGTCGTCCACCCCGATCAGCGCCCTGCTGGTCATTGTGCTGGGCAACGCTGTTTTGTTGACGTTGGCGCAAGGACTGGCCTGGTTGCTGGGCGGCTGGCTGGGTTTTTCCCGGCCAGACCGTATCAGCCTGCTGATGTGCGGCTCTAACAAAAGCCTGAGCAGCGGCATTCCGATTGCCAATGTCCTGTTCGCCAGCAGTGCCGTCGGAGCCATCATCCTGCCCATCATGCTGTTTCACCAGTGGCAGTTACTGGTCTGCGCGTGGCTGGCGGGACGGCTGGGCCGAAACGGCCAGGACTGAGGGGCGCTCGGAGCGAGGCGACGCCAGAACAAGGTTCTTCGCATCTTCTCGGGAACCACTGGTCATTCATGAGCAGAATACGAATGCCAGAAATCGCCGCTCAAGTCTAGGGCTGAGCCTCCTGGGCTGACGGCTTGCCGGTGCTGCGCACCGGTGCCCTTGTCAAGCACGCGGGCCGGGCGCAGCCTGAACTCCTGGGGTGTCTCGTCCACTGGACGAGACACAAGCACCCCAGTCGAACAGCAGGCCGCTTGCCTCCCGGCCCACGTACTTGCCGGCGGCAAGCCGTCTGACCCGCCCCCTCGCCCCAGCCCTAGACTTGAACGGCTTGCACCGACTAGACGACGCATCAGTGGTCTTGAATACATCGCTACCACCCACGCCTCATCCCACTGACTCAATAGATCACTCCAACGAAGAAACGCATTGAG
The DNA here is from genome assembly GCF_038237375.1 of Alcaligenes sp. SDU_A2. NCBI lineage: Bacteria > Pseudomonadati > Pseudomonadota > Betaproteobacteria > Burkholderiales > Alcaligenaceae > Alcaligenes > Alcaligenes sp. SDU_A2. Next base: position 2,644,825 of record NZ_CP151273.1, read on the forward strand.
CCGTTCGCAGGTGTGCGGGTCTCGTATGGGCGGGTAAGACGGTTTGCCGCAGGCGCAGGAACGATACGGGAGGCAAGCGCCGTTTTGTTCGAGCCCGACGCGTGTTGTTCGCCTGGGGGGCGAACAACCGGGCGAGTTAACGGCGCGCCCGTATCGCTCCTGCGACCAGGGTACCGGTGCGCAGCACCGGCAAGCCGTCAGCCCGAACGAGACCCGCACACCTGCGAACGGCGGCTTCAGTCGTAACTCTTCCTTCCGACGACAAGTCCATTCCGAAGATCAGCGAAGAACAAAAAAGCCAGTCAGCATAGAATGCCGGCTGGCTTTTTTCACGAACGAACCGAATCCCGGCTTAGTTCGGCGTAAAGTTCAAGAAACGCGTGCTGGCTCCGGCAAAGGTCAGGCGCACCGACCCGATGGGACCGTTACGCTGCTTGCCGATGATGATTTCCGCCGTGCCCTTGTCGGGCGAGTCAGGGTTATAGACTTCGTCGCGGTAAATAAACAGAATCAAGTCGGCATCCTGCTCGATAGCGCCTGACTCACGCAAGTCACTCATGACGGGCCGTTTGTTGGGGCGCTGTTCCAGGCTTCGGTTCAACTGCGACAGCGCAATCAGCGGACAATTCAACTCTTTGGCCAATCCCTTGAGCGAACGGCTGATTTCCGAAATTTCCGTAGCGCGGTTCTCGCCGCCGCTGGAGGACATCAGTTGCAGGTAGTCGATAATGATCAGCCCAAGCTGCCCGCATTGACGAGCCAGACGTCGGGCGCGGGCACGCACTTCCATCGAAGACAAGCCCGGCGTCTCGTCGATGTAGATCTGCGCTTCTTGCACCTGCTGCACAGCATGGGTCAGTCGCGGCCAGTCGTCGGCCGTAAGCTTGCCGGTACGCATGCGATGCTGATCTAGCATGCCTACCGAGCCGACCATACGCATGGCCAACTGCACCGCGCCCATTTCCATGGAAAACACTGCCACGGGCAGGCCCTGCTCGATCGCAACGTGTTCGCCGATGTTCATGGAAAACGAGGTTTTACCCATGGACGGACGCCCTGCCACAATGACCAGATCCCCCGCCTGCAAGCCGGATGTCATTTTATCCAAATCGGCAAAGCCGGTAGGCACGCCGGTGACTTCGGAATCGCCTTCGCGGTGATAGAGCTCGTCGATACGCTCGACGACCTGACTGAGCAAAGGCTGGATCTCCAGAAAACCTTGCGATCCGCGAGCACCTTCCTGCGCGATCTGGAACACACGTGTCTCGGCCTCGTCCAGAATCTGGCGCGCTTCCTTGCCTTGCGGGTTGAATGCAGCCGAAGAAATATCGTCAGCCACAGTAACCAGCTTGCGCAGCATGGAGCGTTCGCGCACGATCTCGGCATAGCGACGGATATTGGCGGCCGATGGCGTGTTATGCGCCAGCGCATTCAGGTAGGCCAGACCGCCGACCTCTTCGTTCTTGCCGGCGACCGACAAGGACTCGAATACAGTGACCACGTCAGCCGGGCGGGCCAGCCCGATCAGGCGGGTAATATGCTGCCAGATCAGTTTGTGATCGTGACGGTAGAAATCCTCGTCGGTGACAATGTCGGCCACCCGATCAAAAGCGGCATTATCCAGCAACAAGCCACCCAGAACGGACTGTTCCGCCTCGATGGAATGGGGCGGAACCCGCAAATAATCCAGGGTCGAATCGGTTTGAGCAGTCTTGCTTTCCACGCACACACCTTCAAAAATCAAAAAATCCCATGCTGTATGGCTTATATGCCTGCCTGCAGCGTTGTGGAAAGTTTCCGCCTTAACTTAAAAGAAAAAGCAGAAAACAAAAAAGCCGGCTTGCACCGGCTTTTTTGAGGCTTGGCCGGCACATTCCATAAAGGAATGTACCACGGGCGAAGCGGCAGGCTTAGGCGACGTCGCCCTGCACCACCACAGCGATGTCGGCCACGACATCAGCGTGCAACACGACTTGCACAGGGTACTCGCCAACGGCTTTCAGATGGCCGTCGGGCAGGCGAACCTGGGTCTTGACGATTTCGGCGTAGCCTGCACCCTGCAGGGCAGCGGCGATATCCATCGTGGTGACCGAACCGAACAGACGACCGTCCACGCCGGCTTTCTGAACCAGCGTAAAGGATTGACCGCTCAGCTTTTCGTTCAGGGCCTGGGCGGCAGCCAGTTTTTCGGCTTGCAGTTTTTCCAGTTCGGCACGGCGTGCTTCAAATTCCTGCAGAGCGGCAGCCGTAGCACGGCGGGCGATCTTGCGGGGCAGCAGGAAATTGCGGGCATAACCATCACGCACGCGAACCACGTCACCCAGATTACCCAGGTTGGCGACTTTTTCGAGCAAAATGACTTGCATGACTAATGTTCCTCTGGATTATTTGTGGTTGTCGGTGTACGGCAACAGAGCCAGGAAACGCGCGCGCTTGATAGCGGTGTCCAGCTGACGCTGGTAGTGCGCTTTCGTGCCAGTCAGACGTGCGGGGATGATCTTGCCATTTTCCTGGATGAAGTCACGCAGGGTGTCCAGATCTTTGTAATCGATTTCTTCAACGCCAGCGACGGTGAAGCGGCAGAATTTGCGGCGCTTGAACAGTGGGTTCTGTTGTGCAAATTTGCGTTTTTTGTCTTTGCCTCTACGGAAAGCCATTTTGAGCCTCGTTAGTAACCGGACAAAGTCCGGGAGAATTCAGTGTGAAGCGATGTGTAAGTGAACACGTCGCGACGATCGAGCCAGACTGTCAGACCGTGGCGGTGGCCTGCCCTGCAAAGTGACGCTGAAATTGCTGCACATGCAGCACCAGACGCGTAGACCCTTTGCGGGCCGGGGCGATAAATCCCTGAACTTGCAGACGGGCTCCCAAAGGAGTGTCCACCAAGGCCAAAGCATGCTCACCCAAAGCCACCACCTGCATCGCCAGAGCGATTTGCCGGGGATGGCCGGCTTCCATCACGGAGGATTCGTGTTCCAGAGCCAATTCCAGGGCTGGGACACCGGCCGGCGTATAGCGCAGCGGCTTGATGTCGATAAGTTGCCCGTCGAGACTGATCTGGTTCACGCAGTCGGAACTATTATTCTTCAGCTTCAGCCGCTGGTGCGCTGGCTTCTGCCGTTGCCTTGCGCGCTTCTTCGCGCTCGACGGACTTCATCATGACCGAAGCGCCTTCAGGGGCTTTCTTCGCGCCGGCGATGAGGTAACGCAGAATGGCGTCGTTGTAGCGGAAGGAATGCTCCAGTTCGTCCAGGATGGACTGACCGCATTCGATGTTCAGGCACACGTAGTGAGCCTTAACCAGTTTCTGGATGGGGTATGCCAGTTGACGGCGGCCCCAGTCTTCCAGGCGGTGGATGGTGCCGCCGGCGGAAGTGACGATCGCCGAATAGCGCTCGACCATGGCGGGCACTTGCTCGCTTTGATCGGGATGCACAATGAACACTACTTCGTAGTGACGCATGAAACAACTCCTTGTGGATATCGCCTGTCTGCACCCCGCCAACTACGCAAAAGCACACCAGACGCGACAGCCCGCCCGCTAATTTCGGGTCGAGCAAGAAACCATAAATTCTAGCACCAGGCCAGCACGGCTGACAAGATGCAATGCATCAGCCTTCTACGCTGGCGTAGGCGGAATGATTGTGGATGGACTCGAAATTCTCGGCCTCGATGCGATAACGCAACACTCCAGGCAAGGAACGCACGGTGACGGCCACATCGCGCACCAGGTCTTCGACAAATTTAGGGTTGTCGTAGGCCTGTTCAGTGACGTATTTTTCGTCGCTGCGCTTGAGCAGCCCCCACAGTTCGCACGAAGCCTGGCTTTCCACACGCCGGATCAAGGCAGGCAGATCGATGGCAGCGGGATCGCTAAACACGGCCTGCACGGTAACGTGCGAACGCTGATTATGCGCACCGTATTCGGAGATGGCCTTGGAGCACGGGCACAGACTGGTGACCGGCACCAGCACGGACAGCTCGAACTCGGGCTGCTCGCCCTGGGCCACGCGGGCGGTCCAGCTCAGCGTGTAATCCATCAGACTGGCCACGCCCGAAACCGGCGCGATTTTCTCCAGGAATACCGGAAAAGAGGCGCTGATGTCACCGCGCCCGGCATTGAGCAGCGGCAGCATTTCCTGGGCCATCTGCACGAAGCCGACCGGCGTCAAGGGCTGGCGACGGTATTGTTCGAGCAGCGCCACAAAGCGCGACATATGCGTGCCTTTTTCCTCGGGCGGCAAGGCCACCGTCAGCTCCCACTGAGCAACGGTGGGCACAGGCCCCTGCCCCAGGTCCAGCATCATCGGATGGCGAACCCCGCGCACGCCCACGCGCTGGATGGCAACATGGCGCGTATCCACGCTGCTTTGCACATCCGGCATGATCAAGGGTTTTTCCGACACTGTATTCATATCAGTCAGTCCGGTCGCCGCAGAGCGACAACCGCAATTAATCCGTAATAAGTGATTATCTTACGGTTATCGACCCGACAGTTCGATAACCGTATGAACAAAGCGAATATTTACGTCTTTGCCGACCCACCAGAGCCGGCAAAGTGCATCAGGCCTCAAGCAAACATGAGAAATGCTCACGGATGGCGTGCTCTATGCCCGTCGCATCCAAACCAAGTTCGGCAGCGATTTTTTTCTGGTCGCCGTGATCGATGAACTCGTCCGGATAACCCAACTGCAACACCGGCGCGGCAATACCGGCACGAGCGAAAAACTCCAGCACCGCACTGCCGGCCCCGCCCATGATGCAGGCCTCTTCCAGAGTGACAAATGCTTGATGCCCCTGTACCAGATCCTGCAGCAAGGTCTCATCCAGCGGTTTGACGAAGCGCATGTCCACGACAGTGGCATCCAGACTCTCGGCAGCCTTCAGGGCTTCGTACAGAATAGGGCCGAAAGCCAGCAAAGCCAGGCCCTTGCCCTGACGGCGCACCACACCCTTGCCCAGCGGCACCGTGGCCAGATCGTCGCCAGCCGGCACGCCCGCGCCTGCGCCGCGCGGATAGCGCACCGAACTTGGGCCGGGATGCTGATAGCAACAGGTCAACAGCAAGCGGGCTTCGCGCTCGTCGGACGGCGTGGCGACCACCATATTAGGGATGCAGCGCAGAAACGCAATATCGTAATTGCCGGCATGCGTCGCCCCATCCGCACCGACGATGCCGGCGCGATCCAGCGCGAAGGTAACATCCAGATTCTGCAGGGCCACATCGTGAATCAATTGATCGTAACCGCGCTGCAGAAAGGTCGAGTAAATGGCCACGACTGGCTTTTGCCCTTCGCAGGCCAAACCGGCCGCAAAGGTGACGGCATGCTGCTCGGCAATGCCCACATCAAAATAACGACGCGCAAATTTCTGCTCGAACTCCACCATGCCGCTGCCTTCGCGCATGGCCGGCGTAATGCCGTACAGCCTGGGGTCTTCGGCGGCCATATCGCACAGCCACTGGCCGAACACCTGCGTAAACGTAGGTCGGGGCGGAGTGGCCGGCTGAACCAATCCTACTGATGGATCGAATTTGCCCGGACCATGATAAAGAACCGGGTCGGCCTCGGCCAGCTTATAGCCCTGCCCTTTACGGGTGACCACATGCAAAAACTGCAAGCCGCCTAATTCGCGCAGATTACTCAGCGTATCGACCAAGGCATCCAGGTCGTGGCCATCGATAGGGCCCACATAGTTAAAGCCCAGTTCTTCGAACAGGGTAGCCGGTGTAAGCATGCCCTTGGCATGGCCTTCAAACTTCCGGGCCAGATCCAATACCGGCGGCACATGCTGCAGCACGGCACGACCTACATTCTTGGCCGCTGCGTAAAAGCGGCCCGACATCAGACGGGCCAGATAATGGTTCAAGGCTCCCACGGGCGGGGAGATGGACATGTCGTTGTCGTTGAGTACGACCAGTACGTTGACATCTGGGGTGACGCCCGCATTGTTCAAAGCTTCGAACGCCATGCCCGCCGTCATGGCCCCGTCGCCGATGACGGCAATGTGCTGACGATCGATGCCGGCGTTACGCGAGGCCACCGCCATGCCCAACACAGCGGAGATCGATGTGGACGAATGGGCTGTGCCAAAATCGTCGTAACGCGACTCGGAACGCTTGGGAAAGCCGGAAATACCGCCCTTCTGGCGCAAGGAACCCATCTGTTCGCGCCGACCGGTCAGAATTTTGTGCGGGTAGGACTGATGGCCCACATCCCACACGATACGGTCGTGAGGGGTATCAAAGACATAATGCAGGGCCGTGGTCAGCTCGACCGTGCCCAGATTGGACGACAGATGCCCCCCCGTTCTGGATACGGACTGCAGAACAAATTCCCGCAACTGACGGGCCAGTTCGGGAAGATCGCGCTGATCGAGCTTGCGCAGGTCAGCGGGCGACTGTATCTGTTCTAGAGAAACGGTTGTCATACTGAAGGACATCTATCCGGGCAAATAAGTGGAACGACGCTGCCAGGCAAGCGTCGTCAATCGGTTATTGTAAATCGCTTCGCGGCCAGCGCCAAAACCGGTGCCAAACCGCCTTGCACACGCCCTATCGGTCGCGACCCACAATATAGTCGGCCAACTGGTTCAAGCGCGCTGCCGCCGGACCCACCGGCCGCAAAGCCAACTGGGCCTGAGTATTCAGGGTGCCCAGCAATTCGCGCGACCCATCCATGCCCAGAATGGAGACATAGGTGGGCTTATTGTCGGCCGCATCCTTGCCTGCCGTCTTACCAAGGGTGGCGGTATCAGCCGTTACGTCCAGGATATCGTCCACGACCTGGAACGCCAGACCCACGGCCTGGGCATAGTCTTCCAGGCCATTGCGTACATTGGACGAAGCTCCGGCCACAATGCCACCCAACAATACGCTGGCTTCCAGCATGGCACCGGTTTTCATGCTGTGCATGACCTGCAACTGCTCGCGATTTAACTGCAGACCCACGCTGGCGCAATCGATTGCCTGCCCACCCGCCATGCCTGCGCTACCAGCGGCACGGGCGAGCTGAGAAATCGCCTGCACCACCAAGGCCGGCGCAATCGGCATCTGCGCCAACAACTCAAAAGCCAGCGGCTGCAAGGCATCACCGGCCAGCATCGCGCAAGCCTCGTCGAACTGAACATGCACAGTGGGCCGTCCACGGCGCAACTGATCGTCGTCCATGCACGGCAGATCGTCATGCACCAAGGAATACGCGTGAATCAATTCGACCGCGGCCGCCGCCAACTCCAGTGCCTTTTGCTGCGCAGCCGCCATGGGCTTGCCTTGCAAGGCGGCCTCGCCTGCCGCGTACACCAGGGCGGCACGGACACGCTTGCCGCCGCCCAGCACAGCATAACGCATAGCCTGATGCAGGCGGCACGGCTCCTGGTCGGCGGCGGGCAATAACTGCTCCAGCACGACTTCGGTCTGTTCGACCCGTTGCTGCAACCACTCGGAAAAACTGACAGAACCCATATTAAATGTCTCCATCCGCCTCGTCCCCGGACAAGGGACGCAGCAGATTGCCTTGCAATACACTGACTTGTTCCTGCGCAACGTCCAACTTGCGCTGGCAGAATTTGGCAAGCTCCACACCCTGCTCATAGGCCTGCAAGGCCTGCTCCAACGGCAGAGCACCGCTTTCCATCCGCGCCACCAGAGCCTCCAGTTGCGCCAGCGCGGACTCGAAGTCCTGCCCGGCAGATGTGTCAACGCTCTGATTATCGTCGCGAGATTTAACCATAACTTTTCCTGATCTATGAGGACTGCCCGGGCGCGAGGACGCCCGCTCGAAAAACGCATTGTACGGGAGCCGGGCGCAGAGCGCCGTTCACAGGAGCCAGAGGCGTAAACAGATAGGCAGAAAAAAGGCCGCCCGGCGGCGGCCCATGCACTGGCACCCGCTCAAGCGCGGGCCACGGGTCGGGCCGGATCGCTGACCCATTCGCTCCAGGAACCGGGATACAGATGCGAACCCTTGAGACCCGCCAGTTCCATAGCAAAAAGATTGTGACAAGCCGTAATACCCGACCCACACTGATGCACCACCTGCGCGGCCGGAACACCGCCCAAAAGGGCCGTAAACTCTTCGCGCAGCTGGGCTACCGGCTTAAAGCGCCCCTGCGCATCCAGATTGTTCTGGTGGGAACGATTCAAGGCACCTGGGATATGGCCGGCCACTGGGTCCATCGGTTCGATTTCGCCGCGATAACGCTCGGGAGCGCGGGCATCCAACACGGTAAATACCGGTTTGGCGATATTGGCCAAAACCTGGGCGACCTGAACGGTGGGCATGGCTGCCTGACTGGGCAGGTTCAGGCTCTGAACTGCTTGCGCCTCGGACACCGAAGGCTGGCGCTGTCCGGTCTGCACCGGACCGCCCGCCGCCTGCCAGGCCTGCCAGCCACCATCCAAAATAGCAACATGTTCGTGCCCCAGCCAGCGCAACATCCACCAGACATGGCTGGCAAACAGTCCGCCCTGGGCGTCATACACCACGACCTGCATGCTTGAGGTCAGGCCTTTAAGCCGCATCAAAGCGGCCAACTCCTGACGCGTAGGCAAAGGGTGGCGTCCGTTCAGACCGGTCTTGGGCGCGGCCAGATCGTTTTCGTGATCCAGAAACAAAGCGCCGGGAATATGCCCATGCTCGTAGGCGCGCTGTCCGGCGTGATGATCCGCCAAGTCGTGGCGCACATCGAACACCAGGCAATCGGGCCGCTCCAGGCGTGCCTGCAACTGCTGGGGGGTAATCAGAAAATCAAACATGCTCAGCCTCCTTGGTGGGCGTCTCTGACATGGGCGCGGCTTGCCGCCCGCGCAAGATACGATCTTCGCTATAGGTACGCCACGCCGAGAGCAAACCTGACCCGATGATAAGCGCCATGCCGGCCCAGGCCAGCCAATCGGGCAGATCGCCCCAAAAAACGATGCCGATAAGGGCGGCGAAAATAATGGTGGTGTATTGCAAGGCGGCCGTCAACAGCGCCGAGCCAAGACCAAAGGCCCGTGTCATGGTCAACTGACCGAACAGTCCTGCCAGCCCGACCCCCAGCAAGGCCAGCCACGCGCGCCAATCCAGATCCCGCCAGCCATCGAGCAGCAAACCTACCAGGCTGGACGCCACCACGAAACAGGAAAAAATCAGCACTGTGCGCCATTCCGGCTCACCCGAGCGACCCAGTGCGCGCACCTGCATCATGGCCACTGCCGCCAGGGCTCCGGCGCTCAGGCCCAACATGGCGGCAAACCACTGCTCTTCGGAAATGCTGGGACGCAACACGCCAACCACGCCCAAAAACCCCAGCAACACGGCCAGAATCCGTATCGGGTCACGCTGCGTGCCGCCCCAGGCCAGCATCCAGACGGCGATAAACAAAGGCGCGGTGTAGTTCAGACTGACCGCTGTCGACAAAGGCAGATAGGCCAGCGCGAAAAAACCCAGCCACATCGAAGTCACACCCGACACGTTGCGCCGTATGTGCAACTTCCAGCTTTTGGGTGCAATGGGACGGCGTCCGGCCTTGGCCCAGAAATAAAGCAGCAGAACCGATGGCAAGCCGCGAAACAGCACAATCTGGGGCATGGACGCCCCTGCGTCGGCGGACACTTTGACACAGGCCCCCATAATGGCAAACATGGCACAGGCCACCAGCATCCACAATGACTGCATGCGAACAAACCAGAAAAGAAATTAGGGGAAGCCATTACTATACTCCCCTGACTTGTAAAAATACCCAGACGTCCCCATATTGAACAGACCATGCGACACGATTATTGCCGCCCCCGGCCGAAGCGATACGCACGCAGCCTGCCAGGGCCGGAATTTTCTTGCCGCCGCCCAGCCAAACAACGCTAAAATTTTCTGCGCGCCGCAGGCCGCCTTATTTTTCAGTCATACCGGAATCCGTCTTCATGAAACGAATTGTTCTATTTCTGATCACCAACCTTGCCGTCATGCTGGTGCTGAGTGCCTCCATGAGCATTTTGGGTGTGGGACGATACATGAGCGCCCAAGGGCTGGACCTGACCCAGTTACTGATCTTCTCCTGTCTGGTCGGCTTTACCGGTTCCTTCATTTCGCTGCTGATGAGCAAATGGATGGCCAAGCAAAGCGTCAATGCCCGCGTCATCGATCCGAACGCCCCCGCCAATGCTGAAGAGGCCTGGCTGGTCGATACCGTACACCAATTGGCGGACCGCGCCGGCATAGGCCGTCCCGAAGTGGCCATCTACGACGGCGAACCCAATGCCTTTGCCACCGGTGCCTTCAAGAACGATGCGCTGGTTGCCGTGTCCACGGGCTTGCTGCGCGGCATGACCGAAGAAGAGGTCATGGCCGTGCTGGGCCACGAAGTCGCACACATTGCCAATGGCGACATGGTCACCCTGACCCTGATCCAGGGCGTGGTCAATACCTTCGTCATCTTTCTGGCCCGCGTCGCCGGCTACTTCGTAGACCGCGTGTTGCTGCGCAACGAGCGCGACTCGGTGGGCATAGGCTATTACGTTGCCGTTTTCGTGTTCGAGCTGATCTTCGGCGTGCTGGCTTCCATCATCGTGGCCTGGTTCTCGCGTCAACGCGAATACCGCGCCGACGCCGGTTCGGCTCAACTGCTGGGTTCGCGTCAACCCATGATCCACGCGCTGGCGCGCCTGGGCGGCATGGAACCCGGTGCCCTGCCCAAGAACTTCGAGGCCGCCGGCATCTCCGGGGGCGGTGCCGTCAGCGCCATGTTTGCTTCGCACCCACCCATCCCGGCCCGTATCCAGGCCCTGCAAAACGCCCAGTCCGTCTAAACGCCTGCAGCCCGTATCCCCACCCCGGCAGCCCTGGCTGCCGGGGTTTTTTATTGCCTGGCACTGAGCTCGATCCGATCTTTGTAACAATCGCTGCGCTATGATATTTGGATGAAAGAAATATTCACACTCCTCGATTTCGGTGGCTATATCGCCCTGCTCATGTGGGGCGTACACATGGTGCAAAGTGGCGTACAGCGTGCCTTCGGCGCAGAACTGGGAGTTTGGATGGGGCGCGCGCTGGGTCGCCCCCGACGCGCTTTTCTGGCCGGCGCAGCCATTACCGCCGCCATCCAAAGCAGCACCGCTACCGGACTGATGATTACCAGCTTTGCCGCCGGCGGACTGGTGGCGCTGGTCCCTGGTCTGGCGGCCATGCTGGGTGCCAATGTGGGTACGACCCTGATCGTGCAATTGCTGTCTTTTCAGCTGACTGCCCTGGCTCCGGCACTGATCCTGCTGGGTGTCTGGCTGTTTCGCGCCCACCAGTCGGGCCGCCGCCGCGACCTGGGCCGGGTCTTTATCGGTCTGGGCTTATTGCTGCTGTCTTTGCATGAGCTGGTTGCCCTGTTCTCGCCCATTCAAGACGCCCCTTTGCTCCAGACCTTGCTGCAAGCCCTGTCCGACTCGCCCGTCACCGGACTGGTGCTGGCGGCCTTGCTGACCTGGGCGGCGCATTCCAGCGTCGCTATTGTTGTGCTGATTATTTCGCTGGCCGGTCACCATTACATGGACCCACAACTGACCTACGCGCTGGTGCTGGGTGCCAACCTGGGCACCGCCATCAACCCGGTCCTGGAAGGCACCGGCGGCGACAAAGATCCGGCCAACAAACGCCTGCCCCTGGGCAATCTGGGCACGCGCGTGGTCGGCTGCATCCTGGGCATGTTGCTGTTGCCCTGGATTCCCGCTCTGATGAACTGGTTGACCGATGATCCCGCCCGCGCCGTCGCCAACTTCCATACGATCTTCAATCTGGCGGTCGCTGCACTGTTCATGCCGCTGCTCAAGCCTTACGCGCGCTTGCTCAGCCGCCAATTGCCACGCCGCAACGATCCGGATGACCCGGGCAAGCCGCTGTATCTGGACGAATCGGCCCACGAAGTGCCGGCGGTCGCACTGGGCAATGCCGCCCGCGAGGCCCTGCGCCTGTCCGATATGCTGCAAAGTATCCTGGGCACCGCCCGCCAGGCACTGATCAGCAATAGCGCACACAATCTGAATCACGCCCGCTATATCAATAACGCCGTCAGCCGGCTGGATCAGTTGATCACCGCCTACCTGGCACATCTGGATCAAGAAAATCTAAGCAAAAACGATATGCGGCGCCTGAACGATATATTGGCTTTCTCCACCAATATGGCCCACGCCGCCACCATCAGCGTCAGCGGCCTGCTGACACATACCGGGAAATTGCGTAAACAGGGCTGGCTGCTGCAGCAGGATGAACAAGACGAGATCGCCAAAGTCATGGACAGGCTGATTCGCAACCAGCGTCAGGCCGCCGCCCTGTTCGTGGCCGAGGACGTCAAGACGGCGCGCTTTCTGGCATTCGAAAAAGACTTTTTCCGCGACCTGGAATCCAGCGCCAGCGACCGGCACATCAGCAAGATCAAGTCCGGCCAACTGGATGCGGCCGACCAAGGATCGCTCTACCTGGAAATTTTACGCGACGTGCGCACCATTAATTCTTACCTGGTCAACGCCGCCGCCTACCCCATTCTGGCCAAACACGACGAGCTGCTGCCCAACCGAGTGCGCGACCCAGGCAATTGAACGCCGCGTCCCTAAGCCCCCCCCTGTCTGAGCGGGAAGCACTTTTTTCTAGAGAACGATCCGGCAGCAAAAAAAGGGGCTTCGAGGAGTTCCGAACGTCAATTTACCCAGTCGATGAGGAACTGGCTTTTTTGAAGATGCCATTCAAGGTGCAGCAAGACTGGAAGGCGCTGATAGCGCGCCGCGCCCTGGTCGGGCGTATGATCAGCGCGCTCCTAACTCCAGCGGTTTACATCCCGTCCCCGCGCCCCGCCTGGGGAAAACCATCCAACTCGCCCCTTCGAGCTTGCTGCATCTTCAACGGCTCAAAACACCCATAACATAGCCCCGGTCATACGCATTCATGTCCAACAGAACATTCAGTAGATGACTGATTACGGCGTACGCGGACGTCCCGCCGTTTAGGCCAAGCAGAGAGCCTTGGGTTCTCGCCAGGCCGGCCATAGCAAGCCGGCGGGCGAGTCAGGGACTTCGCCGCAGGCGGGATACTGGGGCGGGAGGCAAGGGGCGTGCTGTTCGAGCAGGGCGCTTGTGATTCGTCCAGGGGACGAATCACCCTGCGAGTTCACGCCCCGCCCGCTCCAGTATCCCGACCAGGGAACCCGCGCACAGCGCGGGCGAAGAACCCAGCCAAGCCGGCCTGCTATGGCCGGCCTGGCGAGAACTGCACTGCTGTGCCTAGCCCAAACGGCCCACCCCCGCAATCTGCACAGGACTTTTTTACGCCCAAAACACCTTGATCAGTGCGCCTGTTCCCAGTTATCGCCCACACCTACTTCGGCAACCAGCGGCACGGCCAGTTCGGCAACATGGCACATCAAACCCGGCAACTGCTCGCGCAGTAGCTCCAGCTCGTCGGGCGGGACATCAAAAACCAGTTCGTCGTGTACCTGCATGACCATCTGTGTCTTCAGGCCCTTTTCCTGAATCCAGTTCTGCACCGCCACCATCGCCATCTTAATCAGGTCTGCCGAGGTCCCTTGCATGGGCGCATTGATCGCCGCGCGCTCGGCACCGGCCATGCGCGGCCCCTTGGCCCCCTTGATCTCGGGCAACCACAGGCGGCGGCCAAAAACCGTTTCCACGAAACCTTGTTCGTGCGCCAGGGCCTTGATACGAGTCATGTAGTCCGCGACACCTGGATAACGGGCAAAGTATCGGTCTATATAAGCACGCGCGGCATCACGGGTAATGCCCAGGTTGCTGGCCAGGCCGAACTCGCCCATGCCGTAGATAAGACCGAAGTTGATGGCTTTGGCCGCACGGCGCTGGTCAGAAGTCACCTGCTCGGCCTGTACACCGAAAATCTCGGCGGCCGTGGCCCTGTGTACGTCCCCACCCTGTTCAAAGACCTGCTGCAGATTCTTGTCGCCCGACACATGGGCCATGACGCGCAGCTCGATCTGCGAATAGTCGGCCGACACGACCTTGCCCTGCTCGGACACAAACGCCGTGCGCACGCGTCGGCCTTCAGCGGTACGAACCGGGATATTCTGCAGATTGGGATCGGACGAGGCCAGACGGCCGGTGACCACGGCCGCCTGTGCATAACGTGTATGCACTCGACCGGTCTGGGCATTGACCATCTTGGGCAGCTTATCGGTATAGGTAGATTTAAGCTTGGCCAGACCACGGTATTCCAGCAATACCGCCGGCAAGGGGTAGTCCTGAGCCAAACGGGTCAATACGTCCTCGTCCGTGGAAGGCGCTCCACTGGCCGTTTTGCGCACCACGGGAATGCCCAGCTTGCCGAACAGAATTTCGCCCACCTGCTTGGGGGAGTTCATATTGAAGGGTTGGCCGGCCAGCTCATGGGCCTTGCCTTCCAGCTCCAGCATCTTCTGACCCAACTCGTGGCTTTGTTGATGCAAGGCCTGCACATCCACCTTGACGCCATTGCGCTCCACAATGGTCAGCACATCGGATGCCTGAACTTCCAGCAGGTAAATGCGCTCCAGGCCATCGTGCTCCGCCACTTTGGGTCGAAGGCATTCGTGCAGGCGCAGCGTATAGTCGGCATCTTCGCAGGCATACCGCGACGCCGTGGCAATGTCCACTTCGTCAAAACCGATCTGCTTGGCACCCTTGCCGCAGATATCCTCGTAAGACATGCCTTTAATGCCCAGCCACTGCAAGGCCAGCTCTTCCATATTGACGCGCTTGTGCGACTGCAACACATAGGCCTGCAGCATGGTGTCCTCGCGTATGCCCCGCAAGGCCACGCCTGCATTGGCAAAAACATGGCTGTCGTACTTGGCGTTGTGCAACACTTTGGCGGCCTTGGCATTTTCCAGCCAAGGACGCAATGCATCCAGCACCACAGCCTTGTCCAACTGCTCCAGCTCGTGCGTAGCACGATGCGCCACCGGCACATAAAAGGCCTGGCCGGTACGCACCGCCACGGATATGCCCACCAACTGGGCCAGCAGGGGATCGAGAGAGGTCGTCTCCGTGTCCAGGGCGGTCAGTTCGGCCTTGTTCAACAATTGGACCAAGGACTGCAGTTGCTGCTCTGTCGTCACCGTCTGGTAATCCAGCTCGGCAGGCAAAGCCGGCGTCTCGGTTTCCACTCGCGCATCCTGCGCTGGAATCCGTGTTGGATCGTCGGTCAGCTCGCGTAGCCAGGTGCGAAAGCCAAATGTTTCGTATACATCCTGCAGCACGGCTACATTGCGCGGTTCGGGCTCCAGCTCGGCAAAGCGGCCGCCAAAGCCGGGCACCTGGCAGTCAAGCTTGACCGTGACCAATTGACGGGTCAACTCGAACTTGGGACTGAAATCGCGCAGATTCTGTCCGGCAACCCCTTTGATACTGTCCGCATGACGCAACAGTTCGTCCAGGCTACCGTATTCGTTCAACCATTTGGCGGCGGTCTTGGGGCCGACTTTAGGCACGCCCGGAATATTATCGGACGTATCGCCGATCAGCATCAGGTAATCGATGATCTGCTCTGGACGCACGCCATACTTGGCCGTAACGCCCTCTACATCCAGACGCTCGTTGCTCATGGTGTTGACCAGTTGCACATGGTCGTTGACCAACTGGGCCAGGTCCTTGTCGCCGGTGGACACCACAGTATCTATACCCTGTTCGGCGGCCAGGCGGGCCAGCGTGCCGATGACATCGTCCGCCTCCACGCCAGGTTCGCAGATCAGGTGCCAGCCCAAGGCGCGCACGGTACGGTGGATGGGTTCGATCTGCACGGCCATATCCGGCGGCATGGAAGGACGGTTTGCCTTGTAGTCTTCGTAGAGATCATCGCGAAAGGTGCGGCCCTTGGCATCAAACACACACACCATGTAATCGGCCTGGTAATCCTGCAACAGACGGCGCAACATATTGATGACACCGTACAGGGCTCCCGTAGGGTGGCCCTGCGCGTTTCGCAGATCGGGCATCGCGTGGTACGCTCGATACAGATAGCTGGAACCGTCAACGAGCAACAAGGTTTTTTTCATGTCTAACAATAAAATCGTCCGTTTACCGGCCACAGAGCAGATTCCGACCATCATGCGGGAACTGCAGACTGCGGCCGATACATTAAAAGAAATGGGCGCTGGCGTCAGTGTATTTGGCAGCGCGCGCATCAAGCCCGGTCATCCGTACTACCAATTGGCTCAAGAAGTGGGACGACGCCTGGCCGGTGCCGGCGTCACCCTGATCGCCGGGGGTGGGCCCGGCCTGATGGAGGCGGCCAACAAGGGAGCCTTCGAGGCCGGCGGGCACAGTATCGGCCTGAATATACGCCTGCCCCACGAAACCACCAACAACCCCTACCAGACTCAAAGCCTGCAGTTTGAATATTTCTATTCGCGCAAGGCCACCTTTTTCATGCACAGCTGGGCCTATATTGCACTGCCCGGCGGCTTTGGCACCATGGACGAGCTGTTCGAGGTCATGACACTGGTGCAAACCGGCAAAGTGCCGTCCGCTCCCATTGTACTGATCGGCACCGAGTTTTGGTCCGGCCTGATCGACTGGATTCGCAGCCAGTTGCTGACCCTGGGCCTGATCTCGCCCAAGGACCTGGATCTGTTGGTGATCACCGACGATCTGGACGAGGTCATGACCTATATAAACAAGTGTTGCGTACTGCCTAGGGCCGAACCCGCATTGCCCCAGTAAGGCAGACGGGTTAAATTTGCATACTTTCTTCGGCCCTCCAACAGTAGGGCCGAATTTGTATTGAACGCCACAAGCCAGTCGATATTTGCAGGAGCACCACATGAACAAAATCCTAGCCCGCCTTCTGATGGCGGCTTTTTGCAGCGCGGCGCTGCCTGCTGTGCAGGCGGCCGGAATCGAGGAAATCCGCTTTGCCACCGAAGCCGGCTACCCTCCTTTTGAATACTTGAGCCCCAGCGGACAGTTGCAAGGCTTTGACATCGATATCGGCAACGAAATCTGTAAGCGCCTGCAAGCAAAATGCGTCTGGACCGACACCTCGTTCGACAGCCTGATTCCCGGTCTGCAGGCTCGCAAATTCGATCTGGCCAATTCCACCATGACGGCCACCGCCGCGCGCGCCAAGGTGATCGACTTTACCGAACCCATGTACATAGTGCCGGTGCGCCTGGCTGCCCGCAAAGGCAGCGGTCTGGAGCCCACGGCCCAATCGCTGGCCGGAAAACGCGTCGGCGTGCAGCAAGGCACCACCATGGAAACCTACGCGCGCCAGAACTGGGCCCCCAATGGCGTCACCGTGGTCGCCTATCCCAGTTACACCGACGCCTTCAACGATCTGGCCGGGGGACGCGTGGATGCCACCTTCCAGGAAGCTCAAAATGCCGTGGAAGGTTTTCTGACCAAGCCGGCGGGTGCGGATTTCGAGCTGACCGGTGCTGTCATCACCGACAGCGCCATTTTGAACGAGCCTATCGCCATGGGTCTGCGCAAGGGCAACAAAAAGCTCAAAAATGCGGTCGATGAGGTACTGCGCGCCATGAAGGCCGACGGCACGCTGCAGACGTTCGCGGACAAGTATTTCCAGAAAGACAACATCCGTATTGCCCCCTGACCTGGACGCCAGATAATGCTGCTTTACGGTTATGGGCCGCAATTGTTGGCCGGCACCTGGGAAACCATCAAACTGGCGATGCTCTCGCTGCTGGTATCCCTGGTACTGGGCCTGCTTGCGGCTCTTATGAAGCTGTCCCGCGCGCCGCTGCTGCGGCTGGCGGGCGGCCTGTATACAACACTGATCCGGGGCATACCGGATCTGGTCTTATTGATGCTCTTTTTTTTCAGCCTGCAAATCTGGCTGAACGATGTGACCGATTGGCTGGAAGTGGACATGATAGAGATCGACCCCTTCGGTGCGGGGGTGGTCACCTTGGGCTTTATCTACGGAGCCTATTTTGCCGAAACCTTCCGTGGCGCCTTACTGGCCATACCCAAAGGTCAGATCGAAGCGGGCAAAGCGTGTGGCTGGAGTCCATTGCTGATCCTGCGCCGCATCCAGATTCCGCAAATGATGCGCTACGCACTGCCGGGCCTGGGCAATAACTGGCAGGTGCTGCTCAAGTCCACCGCTCTTGTGTCGCTGATCGGCCTGAGCGATGTGGTCAAAGTCGCGCAGAACGCAGGCAATGCCACATTCAACACCTTTTTGTTCGTAGGCCTGACGGCCTTGATCTACCTGGCGCTCACAGCGGTCAGCAACGTAGGGCTGCGCTACCTGGAGCGGCGCTACAACATGGGCGTTCGAGGAGCCGAATTCTGATGGATGTACTGAACGAATTCTGGCGCGCCTACTTGTATCACAGCAACGGACAGCTCTCGGGGCTGGCCATGACCCTCTGGCTGCTGGTGCTATCGGTCACGATAGGCTTTTTCCTGTCCATTTTTCTGGCGATGGGCCGCGTTTCGGCCCGGGCCTGGCTGTCGCGCCCGATCGGCGCCTTTACCTATTTCTTTCGCGGCACGCCTTTGTATGTGCAGATCCTGCTGATCTACACGGCCTTATACAAACTGGCCATCATTCAGGCCGTGCCACCGCTGGAAGCCTTTTTCCAAAGTGGGTTTAACTGCCTGGTGCTGGCCCTGACGCTGAACACCGTCGGTTACACGACAGAAATCTTTGCCGGTGCCATACGCAATATGCCGCCCGGCGAAGTGGAATCGGCCCGCGCCTACGGCATGTCGGGCTGGACGCTATACCGACGCGTGATCCTGCCCCAGGCGCTACGCCGGGCGCTGCCCGCCTACAGCAACGAAGTCATTCTGATGCTGCACGCAACCTCTCTGGCGTTCACCGCCACCGTGCCGGATCTGCTCAAGATCGCGCGCGATGCCAATGCCGCCACCTACCAGACCTTTACCTCCTACGGCATTGCCGCCTTGATTTACCTGGGCGTGTCCTTTGCTCTGGTCGGCGCATTTCGTATCGTCGAAAAGCGCCAGATGGCGTTTCTGAACCGCTAGCGTGCGCCGGCGGGGCGCTCCGTCAAGGAGTGCCCCGCCGCGCATTAATCGCCGGTATGGTCCAAATTCTGATAGCGCATCTGCTTACCCATTACCCCGGCCGCCACTAAAAAGAAAGTCAGCCCGCGACGCACGTCCGGCTCTTTGGCCAAGCGCAGCAAACCCATCAATGAAGGTGTCTGCTCGGTAGCCCGTACCTGATCGGCGGCCATGCGCGCGGCATTACCCACCGCCCACACTGCACCTGTCCCCTCCTCCAGCGAACGCGCCAATTTCTCCACCATATAGTCATCCGTCATGTCCACCAGATCGGCCATTAACGATGCCACATCCACCAATCGATTCAAGCGACCGCCGGCCAGCAGTGGCTCTATCTTGGCCAGCAGCTCTTCCAGCCCTTTGACGCCCGGGTCCTCGCCCAGCAACGCCTGCAGCCCCGTCGGTGCCTGGGCAGCCGCCGCTGCCAGACCTGGCTCCAACCCCGTGTCCAGTTGCGTCTTCATACCCATCTCCTTGCTCAAATCAATCCACGGGCCACGGCCCAGTACACGCCCCGATTAAATCCCTTGCGCATCAAACCACCCAATTTGGTGGGCGGCGTGGGATGCACGTCTTCCGTGTAGTCGTACCAAAGAGGCATGCCGCCCTCCAGCCCCATCTGGGCGACGGCGACCACACGTCCTTCGTACTCATCACACGTGTGGCCAAAGCGAATTTCGGAAGCCAGATTATTGACCAATACCGGCGATTGGCTGTGGCAAGAGCCGCCTGCTTTGCTGATCGGTAGATCAACCGTGTCTCCCAACACATAGACATTGTCCAGGCCCAGCACCTTCAGGGTCTGGTGGTCGGTCGGCACCCAGCCCTCGCCATCGGCTGCCTGCGAAATGCCCGAGTCGCGCACAGCCGGCACAGCAGTAATGGGCGGGGTGGCCATCAGAATATCAAAAGGCTCTTCGCCGCCTTCTTCCGAATAAGCGATCTTGCGTTCCGGATCGACGCGGCTGAGCGTAAAGCCACGCTGGTGATGGATACCCCGCTGCTCGAAAATGGGCGGCAGGACCTGGCAAACCTCATCCTGCAGAAATAGACAATTGCGCAGCAACTGAGAAACCGTGGGATAGGTATACGATATCTGCACCTGATCGCGCACACCGCGCCGCCGCAGAAAATCGTCCAGCATCAACGTGGTTTCCACGGGCGCAATGCCGCACTGATGAGGCACATTGTGAGTCTTGGGGAAAGTCACGGTAATCAGCACTCGCCCTTTTTCCAGATGGCCCAGACGCTCGGCCAGCTGACGTGCAGGGGCATGCTGATAAAAATGATCCCCACCCTCTTTCAGACCTTCGATCTTCTCGGGAGCAGGCACGCAACCTGTCGAAAGGACCAGATAGTCATAGGAAATCTTCTTGCCGCTGGCGCAATACAGGCGACTGGCCGAAAAATCAAAACCGCTGACTTCCTCTAGCTGGAAATCGATCTCCGGGCGCAACAAGGAGCGTTGAGGACGCCGCAGTTCATCCCGAAAGAAAGCATTGAAAGCCACGTACATAAAAGCCGGCTTGTAATAATGCCAGGGCGAATTGGATAAAAGAGTGATGCGAACCTTTCCGGAGCGGATTTCCGGATACAGTTTGGTGACCAGGTGATTGGCGGTCATGGTACCGCCTATCCCTCCCCCTACCACGACAATATGCTGCGCCATCGGTGTTCTCCTTCAGGAAAAACGGACCGGCAAGACAGATGCCAAACGCCGGTCACAGGAACCAGCCATCGCATGACAGCAATGTATCGCCCGGCCATCAGAAAACCGGAGCGAGACCCCAAAAAGAAAGCCAACCGGCAGAGGCTCTGCCTGCGCATATAGATTAATAAAACCCTTTTTTATTATCTACAGTTATTAACCCCTAGCTGTTCATTGCGGGAAATGCCGTTCCTGCCCTACACATAAGCGTTGCCCAAAACGCAGAACGCCTGCACAAGGCAGGCGTTCTGGTACTTCGTCAACAAACAGAAGCGGCGATCAACCTTCGCGCATACTGCGGCGACGCTCGTGCTCTTTCAGGAAGCGTTTGCGCAGACGGATGGACTTGGGAGTCACTTCGACCAGCTCGTCATCGTCCAGGAAGTCCACCGCGTACTCCAGGCTCATGCGGATAGGCGGCACCAGGTCGATATGCTCATCCTTGCCGGAAGCGCGCACGTTGGTCAGCTTCTTTTCCTTGATGGGATTGACGACCAGATCGTTGTCGCGGCTGTGGATGCCGATGATCATGCCTTCGTACAGTGCTTCGCCGGGCGAAACAAACATACGGCCGCGATCTTGCAGCTTCCACAGTGCGTAGGCAACGGCGTCGCCTTCGTCCTGGCTGATCAGCACGCCATTACGACGCTCACCCACCGTGCCTTCGCGCATGGGGCGGAATTCGTCGAAAATGTGGCTCATCAAGCCAGTGCCGCGGGTCAAGGTCATGAATTCGCCCTGGAATCCGATCAGGCCGCGCGCAGGAATACGATATTCCAGGCGGGTACGGCCGCGACCATCGGGAATCATATCCTGCAGATCACCGCGCCGACGACCCAGCTCTTCCATGACGCCGCCCTGGTGGCCGTCTTCCACGTCCACGGTCAGCAACTCGTAGGGCTCCATCTTGACGCCGTTCTCTTCGCGGATCAGCACGCGCGGACGCGACACGGCCAGCTCGTAGCCTTCACGGCGCATGTTTTCGATCAGAATGGTCAGGTGCAGTTCGCCCCGACCGCAGACCTCGAACACGGTATCGTCGTCGGTATCGTTAACGCGC
The DNA here is from genome assembly GCF_038237375.1 of Alcaligenes sp. SDU_A2. Lineage (NCBI taxonomy): Bacteria > Pseudomonadati > Pseudomonadota > Betaproteobacteria > Burkholderiales > Alcaligenaceae > Alcaligenes > Alcaligenes sp. SDU_A2. Next base: position 2,666,617 of record NZ_CP151273.1, read on the forward strand.
AGCGCCACGTTGGACTTCAGTTCGCGGTCCAGACGGTCGCGCAACTGGCGACTGGTCACGAACTTGCCTTCACGGCCCGCCAATGGCGAGGTGTTAACCATGAAGTTCATGGTCAGGGTAGGTTCGTCGATGCGCAGCAAGGGCAAGGCTTCGGGAACGGCCGGGTCCATGACCGTGCAGCCGATGCCGATTTCTTCGATGCCATTGATCAGCACAATGTCGCCGGCCTCGGCTTCTTCGACCTGCACACGCTCCAGGCCCTTGAACTTCAATACCTGATTGATGCGACCCTTGATGGCTTCGCCATCGGGGCCGAACTTGACCACCACATCCTGGCCGGAACGGACACGACCGCGGTTCACGCGGCCCACGCCGATCTTGCCCACGTAGGAGCTGTAGTCCAGCGAACAGATCTGCAGCTGCATAGGCCCGTTTACATCGTCGTCGCGCTGCGGCACGTGCTGCAGGATGGCATCAAACAGCGGACGCATATCGCCTTCGCGCACATCTTCGGTCAGACCGGCATAACCGGACAGCCCCGATGCGTAAATAATGGGGAAATCCAGCTGTTCGTCGGTGGCGCCGAGCTTATCGAACAGATCGAAGGTGGCGTTAATGGCGTAGTCGGGGCGTGCGCCTGGACGGTCGACCTTGTTGACCACCACGATAGGACGCAGTCCCAGTTCCAGCGCCTTGCGCGTCACGAAACGGGTCTGTGGCATGGGGCCTTCGACCGCATCCACCAGCAGCAGAACACCGTCCACCATGGACAACACGCGCTCGACCTCGCCGCCGAAGTCGGCGTGACCGGGGGTGTCGATGATGTTGACGTGCGTGCCTTCGTATTCGACGGCACAGTTCTTGGCCAGAATGGTGATGCCGCGCTCTTTCTCGATATCGCCCGAGTCCATGACGCGTTCCGAGACATGTTCGTTCTCGCGGAACGTACCGGCTTGTCTCAACAGTTGATCGACCAGGGTAGTCTTACCGTGGTCGACGTGGGCAATAATGGCCACATTGCGCAATGCGCGACTCATAACTCATCCTTCTGATTGAAGTTTCTTGGGCAAAATCTCGGTAGGCAAACTCTCGATGGCCAGCAAGGCCGACATCGGGTCTTCCATCGCCTGCAGCGGTTCAAGGCCATAAGCGTCGTCGATGTGAAAAGGACCCAGCTCCGTACGGCGCAAGGCCGACAGGTGGGCATAGCATCCCAGTGCGCGACCGATGTCCTGCGCCAGGGTCCGGATATAGGTTCCCTTGCTGCAGCGTACATACAGACGCGCGAAATGCGGCGTGCATTCCAGCACGTTTAACTCGCGAATCACGACCTGTCGTGCCTCGCGTTCCAGCTCTATGCCCTGACGGGCATATTCATACAGGGGCTTGCCATCGCGCTTGAGCGCAGAATACATGGGCGGCACCTGCGAAATCGGCCCCCGAAATGCCGGCAGCACCGCTTCCAGCGCATCCGGGCTTACTCCGGTGAAATCTGTTGCCTGCGCCACGACATTGCCGGTCAGGTCGCCCGAATCGGTTTCGGTGCCGAAGGCCACGGTGGCCTCGTAAGCCTTGTCGGCCTCCAGCATCGTGGCGGAAATCTTCGTGGCCCGGCCAAAGCAGCAAACCAGCAGCCCAGTGGCAAAAGGGTCCAGCGTTCCGGTATGGCCGGCCTTGCGGGCGTCCAGGGTACGGCGGGCGCGTTGCAGAGCGTGGTTGCTGGACAGGCCTACAGGCTTGTCCAAAAGCAACACACCATCAATCAACTGCCCGCGTCGTCGCGTAGCCATTGTGTATCAGTCCGTGAAAAACAACAGCCGAGTCAGGACTGTTCGTCTGGGTCGTCGGCTGGGGAGGCCGAGCCGTTCATTCGTTCGCTGTCGGCCTGGTTGGCGCTGTCGATCAGCTTGGACAGTGCCATACCGCGTTCCAGTTGCCTGTCGTGATGGAAATGCAGGGTGGGCACCGTATGTATGTGCAGCAGCTTATAGAGCTGCGAATGCAACCAGCCCGCCTTCTCCGATAGGACAGCCTGAGCCGTCTCGGGTTCGGCACCAAGCACCGAATAATAAATTTTAGCGTGTGCGTAGTCCGGAGACAACTCCACGCCAGTCAAGGTAATGAGACCAGCGCGGGTCATATCGATCTCGCGCTGGATCAGGACCGCCAGATCCTTCTGGATCTGGTCGGCCAGGCGCGTATTGCGCCCTGGGTTCGGTTTGGACTTGTGTCTTGCCATGAATTAAAGCGTCCGGGCGATCTCTTTGATCTCGAAGACCTCGAGCTGGTCGCCCACCTGGATATCGTTGTTGCCGCGCAGCGTGATACCGCAGTCGAAGCCGGAACGCACTTCCTTGGCGTCGTCCTTGAAACGGCGCAGCGAATCCAGATAACCGCTCCAGTGGACAACGTTATTACGCAGCAAGCGAACTTGCGAATCACGACGCACCACGCCTTCGGTAACCATACAACCGGCGATATTGCCAATCCGCGACACATTATAGACTTCGCGGATTTCGACCATGCCAATGATCTCTTCGCGCTGCTCGGGGGCCAGCATGCCCGACAGAGCCGCCTTGACCTCGTCGACCGCATCATAAATGATGTTGTAATAACGCAGATCAATACCGTTGGCTTCGGCCAGTTTCTTGGCACTTTGCTCGGCACGCACGTTAAAGCCGATCACGACGGCATTGGAAGCAATCGCCAGGTTCACGTCGCTCTCGGAAATGCCACCCACTGCGGCATGCACCACCACCACGCGCACTTCGTCGGTAGAGAGCTTGACCAGCGACTGCACCAGCGCTTCCTGCGAACCCTGCACGTCGGTCTTGATGATGAGCGACAGCGTCTGCGTGCCTTCGCCCAGGTTGTCGAACATGGACTCCAGCTTGGCGGCCTGCTGTCGCGACAGTTTGACGTCGCGGAACTTGCCTTGACGGAACAGGGCGATCTCGCGGGCTTTACGCTCGTCGGCCATCACGACCAGTTCGTCCCCTGCGCCGGGCACTTCGGTCAGACCCTGGATTTCAACCGGGATCGAAGGGCCGGCCGAGCTGAGCGACTTGCCGGTTTCGTTCAGCATGGCGCGCACCCGACCAAAGGATGCGCCGACCAACACGCTATCGCCACGATTCAAGGTGCCGCTTTGAACCAGGATGGTGGCCACAGGACCGCGGCCCTTGTCCAGACGTGCTTCAATGACGGTACCCTTGGCAGGCGCATCCACCGGCGCTTTGAGCTCCAGCATTTCGGCCTGCAGCAGCACGTTTTCCAGCAGTTCGTCGATACCCTGGCCGGTTTTGGCCGACACAGGAATGAAAGGCACATCGCCGCCGTATTCTTCCGGCACGACCTGCTCGGCAACCAGCTCTTGCTTGACGCGCTCTGGGTTGGCCTCGGGCTTGTCGATTTTGTTGATGGCCACCACCAGCGGCACACCGGCCGCGCGGGCATGGTGAATGGCTTCGCGAGTTTGAGGCATCACACCATCATCAGAAGCCACGACCAGGATAACGATGTCCGTTGCCTTCGTACCCCGGGCGCGCATGGCCGTAAAGGCTTCGTGGCCCGGAGTGTCCAGGAACGTAGCCGTGCCGCGCTCGGTTTTTACGTTGTACGCCCCGATATGCTGCGTAATGCCGCCGGCTTCACCCGAAGCAATCTTGGCGCGGCGAATGTAATCCAACAGCGAGGTCTTGCCATGGTCCACGTGGCCCATGACGGTAACCACAGGCGCGCGCGGCTTGAGCTCAGCATCGGTCGCCTCGGCATCGACCAGGAAGGCTTCCGGATCGTCCAGCTTGGCGGCAATGGCTTTATGGCCCAGCTCTTCCACCAGAATCATGGCGGTTTCCTGATCCAGCACCTGGTTGATGGTGACCATCTGACCCAGTTTCATCAAATGCTTGATGACCTCGGCCGCCTTAACAGCCATGCGGTGCGCCAGATCGCTGACGGAGATGGTTTCCGGCACATGAACTTCGCGTGCGATGAATTCGGCCACCTGCGGCTCGCGACGCTCGGGCTGCGCATTGCGACCACCGCGTCCACCCTTGCCGCGACCGGCCTTGGTGTTGGACTTCCAGCCTTCGCGGGCACCACCGGCCCCAGCCGATGCAACATCGGCCTTGGAGGGCTGCTTTTTGCGATTGGCATCGCCACCCCAACCGGGCGCGGCGTCGGTCTTGACGGTCTTGCCAGGTGCCTTGTCGGTCTTGGCACCCTTGACGTCTTTCTTGACCGCGCTCTTTGCGCCCGCCTTGCCGCTACCTTCGCCTTCAGGCTCAGGAGCACGCAACACTTTGCGCGGACGATTCAGCATTTCACGCAGCGCAGCTGCCTCGGCTTCAGCCGCCTTGCGGGCGCGCTCGCGGTCTTGATCCTGCTCCACATCGGCAGCAACGGGAGGAATGACGGGGCCACGAGCGGCGCGGCGCTGGCCCACGCCAGACATTTCCCGGGGTTTTCCGGTCGAAGCGGGCGACTTGGCCCCTTGAGGATGCTGAGGTTTATTCACAGGAGTAGATTGACGAGCTTCTGAAGCAGATTTAGTAGGTACCACTGGCTTCTCTTCGGCCTTGGCCTGGGTAGATGGAGCCTCGAGCGCTTCGGTCTGGGCCGGCACATGCTCTTCGGATGGCTCCGAAGGCGCGGCAACCTGCTCCTGAGGCTGAGGTTCTGGTTTGGATTGACTCTCTTGGACGGCGGCTACAGGCTCCACAGGAGCAACAGGTTCCGGCGCTGGAGCAGGAGGAGTCGACTGGACGAGCGGTTCGGCTGGTGCAGGTTCCGGCTTGACGGCCGGCGGCTCGGGAGCCGGTGCCGCAGCGACGGGCTCGACAACGGGCGCAACCGGCTCGGCGGGCTCTGGTGCCGCCTGGCTGGCTTGCTCGGCCTGCTCTGCTGCCTGCCTGGCATTTTCCTGGTGCATCGCAGCCGTTGCCTCTGCCACCAGCTCGGACGGGTCACGCTTGACAAACACGCGCTTTTTACGTGTTTCCACCTGAATCGTGCGCGAACGCCCGGAGCCGTCGTCCTGACGGATCTCGGATGTCTTGCGGCGGGTCAGGGTGATTTTATTCCCTTCCTGACTGCCGTGCGAGCGGCGCAACGATTCAAGCAGCTTCGCCTTATCCGAATCGGTGATGGCGTCATCGACCGATTTGAGCTCAATACCTGCGGTGCGCAGCTGCTCCAGCAGAACATTCGCAGGCATTTTCAGTTCTTGAGCGAACTGGGCGACAGTGTTACTCGGCATTCGACTCTCTCTTGCTTTACTACAACTATTCTTAATGAATACAACGCGCGGGACCTAGGGGGTCATGATCAGGCCTCGTCGTCAAACCAGTGGGCGCGAGCGCGCATGATGAGCTCGCTGGCCTCGTCCTGGCCCAGTCCGGTCATCTCGGACAGCTCATCGGTGGCCAGCTCGGCCAGATCGTCCAGCGTTGTAATCTCGTTTTCGGCCAGTTGAGCGATGATCTCGGGCGTAATGCCTTCGATGCCGGCCAGTTCCTTGGCAGCGGTCTGCACCAGCTCTTCCTTGGCGATGGCTTCGCTCAACAGCGCATTGCGGGCACGGGCACGCAGCTCGTTGACCATGTCCTCGTCAAAGGCCTCGATTTCCTGCAGCTCCTGCAAGGGCACGTAGGCAATTTCTTCCAGACCGGTAAAGCCTTCGTCGATCAGGATATCGGCCACGTCCTCGTCCACATCCAGGCGGGACATAAAGGCGGCGCGCACTTGCTCACGTTCTTCGTCCTGACGGTTGCGGCTTTCCTCGGGGGTCATGATGTTGATCTGCCAGCCGGTCAGTTCGGAGGCCAGACGCACGTTCTGGCCACGGGCACCGATGGCCTTGGGCAGGTTTTCTTCGTCCACCACGACATCCATGGCGTGCTTGTCTTCGTCCACCAGAATGGATTCGACATGTGCAGGCGCCAATGCGCCAATGACGAATTCGGCCGGATCATCGGCCCACAACACGATGTCGACCTGTTCGCCGCCCAGCTCGTTGCGCACGGCCGTCACGCGCGAACCACGCATGCCCACGCACGTGCCAATGGGATCGATACGCTTGTCGTAGGCAATGACCGCAATCTTGGCGCGCACGCCGGCATCGCGGGCGGCGGCTTTGATTTCCAGCAGACCCTGCTCGATCTCGGGCACTTCGTTCTCGAACAGCTCCTTGATGAACTCGGGTGCCGTGCGCGACAGAATCACCTGTTGGCCGCGTGCCGCGTAATCCACTTTCTGCACCCAGGCCCGGACACGATCGCCCACGCGGATGTTTTCCTTGGGGATCATCTCGGAACGGGGCAGGCGGGCTTCGATCTTGCCCATCTCGATGATGACATCGCCCTTGTCCATACGCTTGACCGTACCGGACACAATGGTTTCGCCGCGCTCCAGAAAGTCGTTCAGCACCTGTTCGCGTTCGGCATCGCGGATTTTCTGCAGGATGGCCTGCTTGGCCGCCTGCGCCCCGATGCGACCAAACTCGATGGGCTCGAGCTCTTCCTCGATGTAGTCGCCCACCTGCAGCTCGGGATCGATATCCAGCGCGTCGGAGTACAGTTCCTGCTTGTCCGGCTCTTGCAGGCCGGCCTCGTCGGGCACGACCAGCCAGCGCCGGTAGCCTTCGTGGTCACCGGTTTCCCGGTCGATATCCACACGGATATCGACATCTTCTTTGAAGCGTTTCTTCATGGCCGAGGCCAGGGCGCTTTCGAGCGCGCCAAAAACAACTTCTCGTGCTACCGACTTTTCTCGCGCCAGCGCATCGACCAGCAATAGAATTTCGCGACTCATCGCTTCTTACCCTTGAAATCAAGAACGGGGTCCAATTTGGCACGATCCACCTGGTCATAGGTGAAGTCGAGCTGCGTCAGCTTGCCCGATGCATCGTCCAGTTCGAGCCTAAAAACGGTATCCAGAGGCACATCGGCGGCCAAAGTGCCCTCTGGGGCGTGGAGCGTACCCACGAATACTTTACGACTGTCGATCGCCTCGTGCAGACGAACCTGCACACGCTGACCGGCAAAACGCACGAAATCGCCCACGCGCAACAAGGGTCTGTCCACCCCCGGCGAGGTCACTTCCATGCGCTTGTAGTCCACGTTCTCGACCTCGAAAACGCGCGACAATTGTTTGGACACCCATTCGCAGTGCTCGATACGCACCCCTTCCGGATGATCGATGACCACACGCAGCAGGCCCAGCGGCGCACGCTCCACGTCCACCAGTTCGTACTCTGTGCCTGCCAGGGTCTGTTGCACCAACGCTAGAATGTCTGCCATAAAATCCAAAAAAAATGGGCTGTACGCCAGCCCATGGTCACCATGCCAGCCTGCCGTCCGCCTTGCAGACAACAGCACCGGCTTCGCGCACTGCCAACGCCACAGTGAGTCCTGCCACACGCGCAGCCAGACTGACTACCGCACCCCACCCTGAACACAGCCAAGCAAGGCGGATCGCTGGCACGCAGCATCAAAAAAGACCCAGCAGGCACAAGTGCCACTGAGCCAAGTTCTTTATTCTACCAGAAAACCGGAAAATGCGTGCATTCACGCGGCCTTACAGGCTTGAATGCGCAGCGCCGGGCGCACGGCCCGGCACCTGCCTCTAACTATCGACGCCCGCGCCCCAGTTGGGACTCGTGCGCAGCCGAACCGGCCGGCTGCCAGTCATCATCACGACGTGTGCGCCGGCGCACCACCGTGGTCGGCTTCTTGGCACCCGGCTTGCTCCCCTGATGCGCGCCGGCGCGATCCGCACCGGACTTGCCGCGCGCGGCCGAGCGTCCTTCTTGGGGCCGCCCGTCCTGGGGCCTGCGACCCTGGCCGCCACGCGGCGACTCGCTGCGCTGGCGTTGTCCGCCGTGCTCACGCCGCCCCGCGTCGGGGTGACCGTTAGCCAGACCGCCACTGATGAACAAAGCGCCATTGGCCTTTTCATTGACCTGCGCCCCCCTGGCCGGACGCGGACGCGCCCCTGCCAGACGGCCGCCGCGCCCGATCCGGGCACCACTCAGGCCATTGTGCTCCAGCGTACCGAAACCCGGCGGCAAAGCACTGTCGTGTGACAAAGGCTGCCGCTCCCGGCGCGCCTGCCCGCCCTCTTCATCGCCATCCTTGACCAGCCCCAGACGCAGCATGAACGCCAGCACCAGATCGCCGTCCAGCTCTTCCCAACGGCCACGGCGCAGATTCTTAGGCAGGCCAACCTCACCAAAGCGGGTCCGGATCAAGCGGCTGACCGTAACACCCATTGCCTCGAACATGCGTCGCACCTCGCGGTTGCGCCCCTCGTTCAAGGTCACGCGATACCAGCGATTGCTGCCCTCGCCCCCCAGGTACTCCAGCGAACCGAACTTGGCCGGCCCGTCTTCCAGCGCAATGCCGTCGCGCAAAGACTGCATCTGCTCTTCGGTCAGCTCACCCAGAATACGCACAGCGTATTCGCGCTCGGCGCCATAACGCGGGTGCATCAGACGGTTGGCAATATCACCGGACGTGGTGAAAATCAGCAAACCCTCGGTATTCAGATCCAGGCGTCCCACAGACAGCCATTTGCCCATTTTCAAGGAAGGCAGGCGCCCAAACACAGTCGCACGCCCTTCGGGATCGTCGTGCGTCACAATCTCGCCGGCGGGCTTGTGATACAGAATGACCCGTGGCGGACGTTTGCCACCGGCACGATTGAGCAATTGGCCATTGACGCGCACCTTGTCATCCGCGCCCACACGCTGGCCGATATGCGCAGGCTCGCCATTGACGGACACCCGTCCGGCAATGATCAGCTCCTCCATATCGCGCCGCGAGCCTATACCCGCTTCGGCCAGCACTTTATGCAGCTTGGGCTGGACCAATTCACTACCCATATATTTGCCCAGCTTCTGGGACAAACGCGCCTGCTTGTCCAGGTGGCTGAATGCGATCTCATCATCGCCTTCCAGCACAAGCACCGGCGCATCGTCCGCAGAATGCCGTGCATTCGGACGACCACCACGCGCCGACGAGCCTGCCGAGCGACGGTTATTGGAGTTCTGGCCGGCAGCCGGCTTGCGCCGGGCCTGCGGACGGGCCGGCTTGGCCTTGACCTCGGTCGGCGCGGCAGCCTGGGCAGACTCACGCTGGCGAGGGGTCGACTCCTGGGTCGCATCGCCACGGCGGCGGCGAAACGGCGTACGCAGCTTGCGGCCCTGGCCCTTGGCGCGGGCACTTTTGCCATCCTGCGCCTGCGGCGCCGGGGCTGTATTCGTCTCGTGCGAATCAGTCATTTTTAATCATTTACTCCAGAGTTTTTTATTTCGTGCATCGAATCCACCTCTTGCCGCCCCGCATCCAGCGCGACGGCATCTTGCGCATTCGACTCAAATCCGAGCACACCCGGCGCAGCCTGCAACAAGGCCGGTTCTTGCGAACCGCCCATCAAAGCCTGCTCTCGGGCAACAGTGTCAACATGTATATCCAGGGCTTCATCCGCCTGCGGCTCACGGCCGGGCTGCCCCGCCACCGCGACATCGGCGGGCGATGGGTCCAACGCCTGCAGCGCGTCCAAAGACTCGACCGCAGGCAACTCGTCCAGCGAACGCAATCCAAGATCGTTAAGGAACTGGCGCGTGGTTCCCAACAAGGCGGGCCGTCCTGGCGCATCCCTGTAGCCAAGCACCTCGATCCACCCCCGGTCCTCCAGGGTGCGGACAATCTGCGTGGACACACCCACGCCGCGTATATCCTCGATATCTCCACGCGTCACGGGTTGACGCCAGGCAATAATGGCCAGGGTCTCCAGCACGGCACGGGAATATTTGGGCGGACGCTCCAGGTCCAGCCTGGACAAAAAAACCTGCATCGCCGGGCGGCTCTGAAAACGCCAGCCGCTGGCCACCTGAACCAACTCCAGGCCGCGCTCTTTCCAATCCAGCTGCAATAAAGCCAGATAACGCCGCAAATCGTCAGCCGTCACTTCCGGCGACACAAACATCTTGCGCAGTTCGGCGCTGCTCATGGGCTGTCGCGCGCACAGCAGGGCCGTCTCCAGGACGCGAATTATTTCACTTTCGGTCACTACTGGGAAGCCTCACTGTAAGACAAAACTTGCATATATTAAAAGTTCAGTGTTAATATTCTTTTTCCGGCGCGGGGTGGAGCAGCATGGTAGCTCGTCGGGCTCATAACCCGAAGGTCGTAGGTTCAAATCCTGCCCCCGCAACCACTACACCGGAATTCAGCCAAAAGCCAGCCACCACGAGCTGGCTTTTTTCTTGCCCGCTCAAAACACAGCCATCACTGTGCCGGCCACGCAGCACGGCTGTGCGCAGATTGCGCCCAGGCGCAATACCCGACACGGGCCGGCGACAGCAGACAGACAAAGTTAGGTTGACGGAATACATGCCTGGATAAGTCCTGGATCAATACCGGGATGAATCCGCGCCGGCCCAGCCAGCGCAAATACAGCACAAGAAAAAATCAGGGCGACCTGCGGGGCCGCCGATCATCGACAACGCCATCGCATCATCGAGAACCGGCCCAGCAAAATAAAACAGAGAAATTCGTTGCCGGCGCGCCCCTGTTAATGGGGGACCGACTGCGGTTACAACGCTACGTCCGAACTAGGACCAGCGGGGTACGAATGGCTGCTTGCGCGTTTGAGCTTTTTGAAAATGCCAGTCAAGCCATATCTGTACTCACGGTATCTATTACACCACCGCCATCGGCATGACGCAAGAAAATTGACCCGCATCCGTTACGACACGCCACTGCCACAGACAACAACGCACCTGATCGTGAAAAAAAAACCGTCACACTATGTACATATTCAAAAAACGTGTTATAGTTATTCTTCTGACGCGGGGTGGAGCAGCATGGTAGCTCGTCGGGCTCATAACCCGAAGGTCGTAGGTTCAAATCCTGCCCCCGCAACCAAACATCGGCAGCCTGCATTTTAAATCCAGGCTTCGCCTTAAAAAACCGGACTTAGTCCGGTTTTTTTTCGCCTGTTCCTTTTGCGCTCTCCTGTGTTCAGGGCAGGTTCTTGGGCGCGCTCAACACCATGCGCAACCAGTCGCGTACACGCACATAAGCAAACGGCAGATCTCCACGAGCATATCGCGCCTGTACCCGCATGCCGGACATGGCCTTGCGCACTTGATCCATAGATCCCGCCCCGCCCAGAGCCAGGCCATCGAGCGGCGGATCAAAGTCCAGGCGCAAATCCAACTGCCCTTTCGGTGCCGGCAACTCGCCGATAAAGTCCAGCAGGGCCTGACGACTGGCCAACGCCGCCGTGGAAGGCGGCATCAACATCACCGCTGTGCGCGCCGCCAGCAGGCCGGCCTGAATGGTCGGTTTGGGATCTTCATATAGACTGATGGAACTGACGACCGCCGGCATGATCATGCTTTGCACCAGTGCCACATTATCCAAGCGCAGCCGCAGATGCCGCAAACGCAATGCCGGCAGGTCCTCAAGCCGTAAAGGCTGCCCGGCCAACTCCGATGCCTGGGCAAGCACATGCACACTGATTTCTCGCAAACGCTCACCGCGCAGCACGGCTCGTTCGATACGCAACTGACCGGACTGCGCGTCCCACACATAGTCCATCCCAAAGCTCATGGGCAAGGCCTGCAGGCGCATCAGATAATCCTGGCCCGGCATCCGGCCGGTCAGAACATAAATACCAGTCACATCCAGGGCAAGAGTCTGGGGTAGATCCCCTTCCTCTCCACCTGACGCGAATCCCGACCCACTCAGGCGCAACTGGTCAAAGGCCAGTACCATTGACCCTGTCCCGGTTCCCATCTGCCCCTGCCGGATCACGCAAGTTTGCGGCTGATCCTGGACGTCCAAACTGCCTTCGTGCTGCGCATGCACAGCAAAGCGGCTCAGCAAAAATTCGCACACTGGCCCGGCCTGGGCAGCGCCCAGGAACATCATCAGGGCAGGTAAGATCAGCATTTTTTTCATGACTTCTACTCCAGGCGGACCACCCATGCCAGCCTGGACACCGGTTATGCCTTCCCAAGGTTCACAACGCTGGCTAGTATACAAATCCATCCTTGCCTGCGATAGACGGCAAGGGCCGCAACCCTCCGACCCGATTCGCCATGCCGCTGTCCGCACCCGCTCGTTTCTCGTTGCAGACCTGCCTGCAAGACATCCCCGCTTCCAGCTGGGATGCCTTGAGCGCAGGACATGTCTTTCTGCGCCATGCCTTTCTGCTCGCCCTGCAACAAAGCAACTGCGCGAACACAAACACTGGTTGGGGGGCAAACTTCCTGCTGATGCATCGCGGCGAACACTTATGCGGTGCCGTGCCTCTCTATCTGAAACATCATTCGCGCGGCGAATACGTGTTCGATCAAGGCTGGGCCCAGGCCTACCTGCGCAACGGCCTGGATTACTACCCCAAGCTGCTGGTCGCCGTCCCCTTCACGCCCGTCGGCGGGCCGCGGCTGCTGACCACACACCCTCAGGACAAATTGCTGCTGGCCCGCCAGTTGCAACAGCTTGCTCAAGACAATCAGCTCTCGTCCGTTCATGTGCTGTTTCCCTCCACCCAGGACAGGCAGGCTCTGGAGCAAGCGGGCTTCATGATCCGGCACGACGTGCAGTTTCATTGGCACAACCGCGACTATGACGATTACGAGGCTTTTCTGGCGGACATGACGCAACAAAAACGCAAGAAACTGCGTCAAGACAGCCGCAAAATTGCGGATCAAGGCATCACATTCCAACACCGGGAGGGAACAGATCTAGGGGAGCACGAGCTCGATTACTTCTACCAATGCTATGCCAACACGTACACCGAGCGCGGCCAGATTCCGTACCTGACGCGCGATTTCTTCGCTCGCCTGCGCACACACATGCCTGAAAACCTGACTCTGATCCTGGCGCGCCGCGACGGCCGCAACATCGCCAGCGCCCTGTCGCTGCACGACGGTCAAACGCTGTATGGGCGTTACTGGGGATGCACGCACTATGTGCCCGGCCTGCATTTCGAGACCTGCTACATACAGGCCATACGCTATTGCATTGCGCAGCGCCTGCAGCGCTTTGAAGGCGGAGCACAAGGCGAACACAAGCTATCGCGCGGCCTGGTGCCCGCCGCCACCTGTTCGGCACACTGGATGACCGACCCGCGCTTTGCACAAGCCGTCGGACAATTCCTAAACGACGAAGCGGGCCAGGTGGCCCGCTATCGCGACAGTTTGGCGGCACACACTCCGTTCAAGGCGCGCCCGTCACAGGATCAGAGCTAACAATCAGCCTTTTTTATCCTTGCCGCCCGTAGGCTGGACAAAAGGAAAGACCGAGAACATCTGACGTGTCTGATCCTGCATCTGATCCTGCATCTGCACGAACAAATTCTTGCTCTGGTCGATATAGTTGTTCATGACGGACTGCATAATGGGGGCTTGCACGTTCATGAACTGCGCCCAGGTCTCGGGACCGAACTGCGCCCCGTACATGCCCTTGGACTGTTCAGTCATGCGCTCCTGGATTTCCATAAAGGCCTGTATGTTTTTCTCCAGGTACGAGCCCATGACCCCCTGCATGGCATTGCCATAAAAGCGGATGATCTGCATAAGCACCGGCGTGGAAAACATGGGGATTCCACCGCTTTCTTCTTCGAGGATGATTTGCAACAGTATGCTGCGCGTCAGGTCTTCGTTGCTTTTGGCATCGACAACCGCGAACTCCTCGCCCGACAGAACGAGCTGCTTGACATCGACCAAGGTAATGTAGGCGCTGGCCTGCGTGTCATACAGACGTCGATTGGGGTACTTCTTGATGAGTCGAGATCCCATGCTGATGCTTACTTCCTAATCAATAAATACATAGAACAGATGCTTGTGAGCGTCAGCTCATGTGCAGGCCGCCGTTCAGGGAGAAATCCGCCCCCGTGGCAAAACCCGAATCACCCGATGCCAGCCAGGCCACCATAGCGCCGATTTCGTCCGGCGTGCCCAGGCGCCCGACCGGAATGGTAGCAACGATTTTTTCCAGCACATCGGGCCGGATGGCACGCACCATATCGGTTCCGATATAGCCGGGAGAAATAGTATTGACCGTCACGCCCTTGTTGGCAACCTCTTGGGCCAACGCCATAGTAAAGCCATGAATGCCGGCCTTGGCCGTGGAGTAGTTGGTCTGGCCGAACTGCCCCTTCTGGCCATTGACCGAACTGATGTTGATGATACGCCCCCACTTGCGCTCGACCATGCCGTCGATGACCTGCTTGGTCACGTTGAACAGGCTGTTCAAATTGGTATCGATCACTGCGCGCCAGTCCTCCTGGCTCATGCGTCGGAAGGTGCCGTCGCGAGTGATACCTGCATTATTGACCAGCACATCCACTTGTCCGAACTGGGCAAACACGCTCTTGAACGTCTCGACCGTCGACTCCCAGCTGGCCACATTGCCGACCGAAGCGTGGAAGGTATAGCCCTGCTCCGCCTGCTCATCCAGCCATTTCTGGAAATCGCGATTGGGGCCGCAGCCGGCGATCACCACAAATCCATCCTTGGCAAGACGCTGACAAATTGCGGTGCCTATCCCTCCCATACCACCAGTTACATAGGCTACTTTGCTGCTCATATACATCTCCTGAGGGGGTGACGAAGCAGGAATCGGTCTGCGGCGCCGCAGGCAGGCGCGTACCGCTTCCAGACAAGAGGAACAGGCGCACAACAGCCCTGTCCCGAAAAAGAACAGGTACGTCGCTTACTGCGCGCGCACTTTGACATAGCTGCCGGGTGCAGCCTCCAGAACAGGGTAACGCGCATGCCCCAGCGTACGCCGGGCACGCTTTCTGGAGCCGGACAAGGGCTTTAGCCAATCGATCCAGTCCGGCCACCAACTGCCTGGCACCGACTGAGCCTGGGCCATCCACTGCTCGGGATCGACGACCGAAGCCTCGCCCTGGGTCTGTTGCCCCACCCAAAAGTTGCGGCGTTGCTTGGCCGGCGGATTGATGACACCGGCAATGTGCCCCGAGGCTCCCAGCACAAAGCGATGCTGGGCGGCCGGCAAAGCGCGCAAGGACGCGTAGGCCGACTGCCAAGGCACGATATGATC
Organism: Alcaligenes sp. SDU_A2; assembly: GCF_038237375.1. Taxonomy (NCBI): domain Bacteria; kingdom Pseudomonadati; phylum Pseudomonadota; class Betaproteobacteria; order Burkholderiales; family Alcaligenaceae; genus Alcaligenes; species Alcaligenes sp. SDU_A2. The sequence continues at coordinate 2,681,703 of NZ_CP151273.1, forward strand.
GTCGCGCGAACCATACACATAGACAGGCAGGTCCAACTTGGCCAGGTCGGCGCAATGGTCACCAAAACGCACCCCTCCCGGCTGCACCAGACGGTTTTCCAGATACGTGTTGCGCAGATACCAGGTAAAGAATGGACCGGGCAGATGCGTACCGTCCGAGTTCCAATACAACAGATCAAAAGCCGGCGGAGTTTTACCCTGTAAATAATTGCTGCTGACGTAGTTCCAGACCAGTTCGGCCGGTCGCAAAAACGAGAAAGTGCTGGCCAGTTCGCGGGCGTTGAGCAATCCTCCCTGCCCCAGTTGCCACTCCCGGAAGGCGACATGCGCCTGATCGATGAAGACGTTGAGCACGCCCACATCCGAAAAATCCAGCATGGTGGTCAACAGCGTCATCGATGCCGCCGGGTCCTGGCCACGATCATGCGCCAAGGCCAGCGCGCTGACCAACAAGGTTCCGCCGATGCAAAAGCCCAGAGTATTGATCTTGTCCTGGCCGGACAGCTCCTGACTGACGCGGATCGCCTCCAGCACACCCTGCTCCATATAGTCCTGCCAATCCAGGGACTGCACATGGGCACCGTCGGCAGGCTGCGGGTTGCGCCAGGACATCAGGTAGACAGTCATGCCCTGATCCACGGCATGACGCACAAAGGAATTGCTCTCTTGCAGATCAAGAATGTAGAACTTGTTGATGCAAGGCGGCACGATCAGCAGCGGCACGGCATGCACCATCGTGGTCGTGGGCGCATACTGGATGAGCTGAAAGAGGTCGTTCTGATACACCACGGCACCGGCCGTCGTGGCCACGTTGCGGCCCAGCTCGAACTGACTCTCGTCGGTCTGGGTCATGCGGCCTTTCTGCATGTCCCCCAGAAAATTGCGCATCCCTTGCAACACCGACTGTCCGCCGCTGTCCACCGCGGCCTGCATGGCCTGGGGATTGAGCAACAAATAATTTGAAGGCGACATGGCTTCGGCCCACTGCATCAGGGAAAAATCCAGTCTTTCGCGCTGTGCGGGCTCTATCTGAGCCAGATCGAGCATATCGCGCATGGCCTGCACGCCCAGTTCCCAGACATGCGCATTGAATTTAGCCACCGGATTGCTCTGCCAGGCAGGGTCGGCAAACCGCCTATCCTTCAGTTCAGGCAAGTCGCCCGTCTTGGCCTGCTCCCAAAGACGTTGCCATTGCTGCACGTAGCGCTTTTGGAGTTCTGCGAACTGTTCTGCATCGTTGGAACCTGCAAAACCTTGAAACGCATTTTGATTATTCAACATCGGCCACCTTTAGACGATTCTGCCTCACCCTTTCATCATGGTGTTAGTAACAAAAATCGTCAATTGGGGTAATTAATTAGGCGAATCAGCCAATAGTAACTATTCGCTATTTTCATATACCCCAAAAGCGTACAAGCGGCATGTTACGGACTGGTTAAACGGGCAATAGTGGCCTGCCTACCGGTCTGGGGAGAGCGGCGATACGAATAGAAGCGTTCCGACTCTGTATACGTACATAATTGACTGAAATAAACCTGAATGTCCCCCGGACACAATAATTCCAATTGCCGTGCGGCCATGCCCGATAAATCGGCCTGCCATTTCCCTGCTTGTTGGCCTGCAATAAAAAAAGGCCGGTTTGCAGGATCGGCCTGCACAAAAGCATCAAATACTTCCTGCCCAACCTCAAAACAAGGCTGACTGATGGCAGGTCCTATCCAGGCCCGCCATTGCTGGGCCTGGGGACGCCGCTGCTTGATCAGCGCCATCATCCGCGCCAACACCCCGGCCTGCAGTCCACGCCAGCCCGCATGAGCCACACCGACGACACTGGCCCGTTCATCCCAGACCACGACGGGCAGACAATCGGCCGTCAGGATCGCCAGCACACGATCACTTCGGGTCGTGACGGCTGCATCGAACAAACGCGGTTCATCCGGCAGCACGTCCTGGTCGGCGTCCAGCACATCCGTGCCATGCACCTGTTGGAGCCAGACCGGCTCGGCCCCTAGCACGTCGCGCAGACGTTGCCGATTGGCCTGGACCTGCAGCGGATCATCGCCCGTATTGGTGCCCAGGTTCAGACTGGCGCGCTCACCGCTGCTGCTCCCGCCGATGCGCGTGGTGCAAAAGTAAAGCAGCCCGGACTGGTCCGGGCCGCTGACATTAGGGATCAAGGACGCGTGTTCCACGCAATCACCTCCTGGACAGACTGAAAATCCTGGGGTGGCGCAGCCGTAAAAGACTGGCGCAGGCCCGTATCGGGATCATCGAACTGCAAAATATGGGCATGCAGCATCTGGCGCTGCGCGCCGGCGATCATGCGCCCGCCATACAAGGTGTCGGCCACCAAGGGATGATGAATGGAACTTAAATGAACGCGAATCTGATGCGTGCGTCCGGTCTCCAGCCGACAGGCCACCTCCGTAACCGCTTCGTCATCCGGCGCGTAGCCCTGACGCACCGCCTCGTAATGGGTCACGGCTGGCTTGGGCGCGATCGACGCGGCGGCACTCATGCGTACCGGCACGCGTGCATCCCTGCCGATGGGCGCATCCACCGTGCCTTGCCCCGGCAACACACCGTGTACCAAGGCAAGATACTGACGCCCCATGCTGCGCTCCTGCAATTGACGCACAAAATGCGTCTGCGCCACTTCTGTGCGGGCCACCACCAGCAAGCCGGAGGTATCTTTATCCAGACGGTGCACGATCCCGGCGCGCGGTACCTGACGCAGGGCTGGAAAGCGAAACAACAAGCCATTAAGCAGCGTCCCGCGCCAGTTGCCCGCGCCCGGATGCGTGACCAGACCGACGGGTTTATTGACCACCAGCCAGGAATCGCTCTGGGCCAGGACCTCGAAAGCGACATCGTCAGGCTCGAAAGCCATGTCTTCGGGGGCTTGCTGCTCCCATACCAACACCGTATCGCCGGGATACACGGTATGCTTGGTCTTGACGATTTCGCCATTGACCAGCACATGCCCATTTTCCACCCACGATTGCAGGCGGCTGCGTGAATGCTGCGGAATCAGGCGCGCCAGCGTCTTGTCCAGCCGGTCCGGTGCCGAACTGATGGGAAGTACGAAACGCAGTGGCTCCGCAGAAAAAAGACTATCTTTTTCGGTATCTGTGTCAGGCATGGCGACAAATCATATAATTGACCCGCAATGCTAACACCAAGGATGCTTTTGTGACTCGTCTGAACCTCAACTTGCCGCGCGCGCGTGGCAACAAACTGGCCCGGCTGGCCACGATGATGGTTGCGGCTGCCCTGCTCGCAGGCTGCGGCACCACCAAAAAAGAAGTGGACCCAACGGCAGGCTGGACAGCCGAACGTCTCTATCAGGATGCCCGCCAGGAAATGTCCGCCGGCAACTGGAAAGATGCGCGCGCCCGCCTGGAGGCTGTCGAGTCCCGCTATCCGTTCGGCACCTTTGCCCAGCAGGCCCTGATCGATCAGGCCTACATTAACTGGAAAGACGAAGAACCCGCCAAGGCCTTGGCGGCCATCGACCGCTTCCAGAAACAGTACCCCAGCCACCCCGGCACGGACTACATGCTGTATCTGAAAGGCCTGATTTCCTTTACTCCACCCAGCGCCGCCCTGGCCAACGTCACGCAGCAAGACCCCAGCGAACGCGACCCCAAAGGTCTGCGCGAGTCCTACGAGGCCTTTAACGAACTGCTGCAGCGCTACCCCAACAGCCGCTATGCGCCCGATGCGGCCAAGCGCCAGACCTGGCTGGTCAGCACCATCGCCCAGAACGAAGTGCACGTGGCCGAGTACTACTACAAGCGCGGTGCCTACGTAGCCGCCATCAATCGCGCCCAGACCGTCATCACCGACTTCAAGGGCGTGCCGATTGCCGAAAAAGCCCTGTACCTGATGTACCTGTCTTACGACAAGCTGGGCCAGACCGATTTGCGTGACGACACCAAGCGCGTGCTGGACACCAACTTCCCTGATTCGCGCTATTTCAAAGAAGGCCTGGACGCCAAGGTCAACTACTGGAATCCGATCAACTGGTTCTGAGCCGATCCCAGCCGCACCCCAAACCCGCCATTGCCGGCGGGTTTTTTTTGATTGTGCGGTGGTGATCGTAACGATGACAGAAGAGCCGCCCGTTCTCGGGTGGCGGCTCCAGACAGGCATACTTACGGCGATCGGAACCAGAAATACTGTTTACTCTGGAGCCGCCTCTTGCGCAGAGGGTTCTCCCCTGGAGGACTCGGCCTGGCGCTTGCGCCTGTGCTCGTGCAAAAAAGCCAGAGCGCGAGCCGGGTCGCGTGTGCGGGCAAAGGGCGGCAGACCGCGCCAGAGCAGCTTGCCATACGGTTTGTCCACGATACGCGTATCGCCAACCATCAATACTCCCCAATCGCGTTCGGTGCGGATCAGGCGCCCTGCCCCTTGTTTCAGGGCAATGGCGGCTTCGGGCAACTGGTATTCCATAAAAGGATTACCGCCCCGTTCGCGGCATTCGTTGATGCGCGCCTCCAGCACCGGATCGTCCGGCGGCGCGAAGGGCAACTTATCGATGGCCACCAGCGTGAGGGCATCGCCGGGCAGATCGATGCCCTCCCAGAAGCTGGCGCTGCCCACCAGCACGGCGTTGCCACGAGCGCGGAACTCGTCCAACAAAACCTGACGGGACCGTTCGCCCTGGCGCAATACGCTGCGTTCGATATCGCGTTGCTCGAAGCGGTCGCGCAACATATCGGCGATGCGTTCGACCGAGCGCAAGGTGGTACACAAGACCAACACCCCGCCCTGACCGGCTTCGATCAGGGGCATCAAGGCATCGACAAAGGCTTCGTTAAAGCGTGGGTGACTGGGCAGGGGCAAGGTGCTGGGCACATAGAACAAGGCCTGATTGGCATAATCGAAGGGCGAAGGCCAGGCCTCGGTACGCGCATCGAACAGACCCAACTGACGCTTGAAATGATTGAAATCGCCATGCACGGATAAGGTGGCCGAGGTCAATACCCAGGACTGTTCCTTGCCCCGATAGCGCGAAAAAATCTTGGCTACCGACAAGGGGGCGCTGTGCAGGCGCAGATAATGCTGGCCGCTTTCCACCCAGCGCACAGCCTGATCCGCCTGTTCTCGCTCGTCGGAGTCATCAGGCAAGTAGGCATGGCGCCCCTGGCGATCGGGCTGGCTCCACTGAAACAGGCGGGCGCGCAAATCCAGGCCGGCCTTGTGCGCAGCGGTAAGATCGGGGTGGCGCTCGGCCACCATGGCCAGCATCTTGATGACCTTATCGAACGTTTCCAGCAGTTGTTCCAAAGCCTGGTCAAATGCATCCGGTTCGGGCAAGGCCTGAAACGTAGCGCGCCCCCCTTGCCTGGCCAAAGAAGCGGTACATAGATGCAGGTCGCGGGCGGCCTGCTCCAGCTTGCGCGCCACAGCGCTCCAGTCCACGGTTTCGCGCGCCTGGGCCAGGCCTGCCGCCTCGATCTGCCGACACAGATCCACGATCTGATAGAGCGAGACGCTGCTTCCCAAAAAGCGCGTCGCCACATCGGGCAACTGATGGGCCTCGTCGAACACCACCAGATCCACGCTGGGCAACAAATCGGTGACGCCTTCTTCGCGCAACGCCAGATCGGCCATGAACAAGGCATGGTTGACCACCACCACATCCGCTTCCTGCGCATGACGGCGTGCCTTCATGACAAAACAATCGCGCAGAAATGGGCAATCCTGCCCCAGGCAGTTTTCCCGCGTGGACGTGGCCCGATGCCAGATATCGGCATCTTCGGGGACTTCAGCCAGTTCGCCCTTGTCGCCCGAACGGCTGCGCTCGGCAAATAGTTGTATGGCGCGCAGATAACCGACCTCGGTACGCGATTTCAGCGCCCGGTCGTCCTGGCCCAGGCGCTCCAGATGATAATGACAGACGTAATTGCCACGCCCCTTGAGCAAAGCCACATCCACCGGCAGGGCCAGCGCCTTGCGCAAGTGCGGAATATCGCGCCGATACAGTTGATCCTGCAACGTGCGGGTGCCCGTGGACACCAAGGCCTTGCCCCCACCCATAAAGACAGGCACCAGGTACGCCCAGGTCTTGCCTGTGCCCGTACCGGCTTCGGCAATCAGCACGCCCGCCTCGGACACCGTCTGGCTGATGGCCTGAGCCAGTTCGAGCTGAGCCTGACGCGGACGGTAGTGCGAAACAGATTCGGCCAAAGGCCCCTGGGGGGCGAAAATATCGGAGTAATCCTGCAACAGCATGGGGCAAAAACCGGAAGTGAAATGTAAGCACGCGCCCAAGCGCAGACCTCGCCCTTCGGGCCGGGATGAAGCGCGGCATTACCTGTTATCCAGCGCCAGAGGCGCTCCTGAGCACTGATGAATAAGCGGCGACCTGGCGGCCAAAGTTCTTCTGGGCAGCAAGAACTGTCTACAATCACAGTGGAATACATACAAGATGATACCCGCCATTGCTGCGTCGCTGCCGGTCTTTATGGCAAAATGCGGCGCTTGAAGATCCTTTTACAACGATGGACTCATGACTGAAACGACTGCGCAGACCCTTGCCCGGCAACACGATCAACATCAGATTCTGGCGCTGCTGGCTACCGAACTGAACATCCGCGCCCCCCAGGCTGCCGCCGCGGTGGAATTGCTGGACAACGGGGCCACCGTCCCTTTCATCGCCCGTTACCGCAAGGAAGCCACCGGCGGGCTGGACGACAATGTACTGCGCGAACTGGAAGTGCGCCTGATCTATCTGCGTGACATGCAGGCCCGCCGACACGCCATCCTGGAGTCCATCGGACAGCAAGGCAAGCTCACCCCGGAGTTGGAGCAAGCCATCCTGGCGGCCGATACCAAACAGCGTCTGGAAGACCTGTACACGCCCTACAAGCCTAAACGCCGCACTCGCGCCCAGATCGCGCGCGAAGCGGGTCTGGAACCACTGGCCGACGCCATTCTGGCAGACCGCAACGCCGATCCGCTTGCGCTGGCCGAACGCTACCTGAACCCCGAGGCCAAGATCGAGTCGGCCAAGGCCGCGCTGGACGGCGCACGCGACATTCTGGCCGAACGCTTTGCCGAGCAGGCCGACCTGCTGGAGGCCATGCGCGACTATCTCTGGAAGGCTGGCCACCTGTACTCGAAAGTGGCCCAAGGCAAAGAACAGGAAGGTGACAAGTTCCGCGACTGGTTCGACTTTAACGAAGCATTGCGCCAACTGCCTTCGCACCGGGTGCTGGCCCTGCTGCGCGGCCGCCAGCAAGGAGCGCTGGAACTGCGCATCGGGCTGGACCCGGAAGCCGATCAGCTACTGCCCCACCCCTGCGTGCTGAAAGTAGCCGAACTGACCGCCATCGGCGCGAGCTTTGCCGCCGACGCCAGCCCGCGCGATCACTGGCTGGCCGAAGTCTGCCGCTGGACCTGGCGCGTCAAACTGCTGACCGCCTTTGAAACCGAACTGATCGGTCGCCTGCGCGACGATGCCGAACAAGAAGCCACCCGGGTTTTTGCCGCCAACCTGCGCGATCTGCTATTGGCCGCCCCAGCAGGCCACAAGGCCGTACTAGGCCTGGACCCTGGCATACGCACCGGCGTCAAGGTCGCCGTCATCGATTCAACCGGCAAAGTGCTGGACACCGCCACCGTGTACCCCTTCGAGCCGCGCCGCGATCGCGAAGGCAGCCTGCGTACGCTGGCCGCCTTGGCCACGCGTCACCAGGTCGAACTGGTTGCCATCGGCAATGGCACGGCATCCCGGGAAACGGAAAAGCTGGTCGCCGATCTGCAACAAGCCTTCCCGCAACTGCCCCTGACCCGCGTCATCGTGTCCGAAGCCGGGGCCTCGGTCTATTCGGCGTCCGAAGTCGCAGCGCAAGAGTTCCCCGACATGGACGTCAGCCTGCGCGGGGCGGTATCCATCGCACGCCGTCTGCAAGACCCCCTGGCCGAACTGGTCAAACTCGACCCCAAATCCATCGGCGTAGGCCAATACCAGCACGACGTAAATCAACGCGAACTGGCCCGCAGCCTGGACGCCGTGGTCGAGGACTGCGTGAATGCCGTAGGCGTGGATGTCAACACCGCCTCTTACGCCCTGCTGGCGCGCGTCTCAGGCCTGAACAATACGCTGGCCAAGAACATTGTCAGCTGGCGCGACGAGAACGGCGCGTTCCAAAGCCGTCGCCAACTGCGCGAGGTGCCTCGCTTTGGCGAAAAAGCTTTCGAGCAGGCCGCGGGTTTTCTGCGCATCCCCGGTGCCCAGAATCCGCTGGACGCCTCGGCCGTACACCCGGAAGCCTATCCAGTCGCGGCCCGCATACTGGAGCGCTTGCAGGCCGATGCCGCCAGCGTCATGGGCCAGGCCGGTTCCCTGAAGGGTCTGTCCCCCTCGGACTTTACCGACGAGCGCTTTGGCCTGCCTACCGTGCGCGATATTTTTGCAGAAATCGAAAAACCGGGTCGCGACCCGCGCCCTGAATTCAAGACAGCCCAGTTCCAGGAAGGCGTACACTCCCTAAATGACCTGACCCCCGGCATGGTGCTGGAAGGCGTAGTCACCAATGTGGCCAACTTCGGAGCGTTCGTGGATATCGGCGTACACCAGGACGGTCTGGTCCATATTTCCGCCCTGTCCGACACCTTTATCAAAGACCCACGCGATGTGGTGCGCGTCGGCCAGACCGTCAAGGTCAAGGTGCAAGAAGTGGACGTGGCCCGCAAGCGCATCGCCCTGACCATGCGGCTGAACGACGACGCCCCGGCAGGTGGCCGCCGCAGCGATTCAGGCACGCCCCCCGTACGGCGCGGCGGCCAGCGCCCTGCCAACCCCACCGCTGCGGCCCCGCAAGGTGCCATGGCGGCTGCTTTCAGCAAACTCCGGAGATAAGCCATGAACCAGACCGAGCACCTTTCCAGCCTGCAACGCCTGCTCAATCTGCTGACCGGATTCGAGCAGCACGAACAAGACATCCAGGACATCGCCCAATCCATACAAAACGCCTGCGCCAGCCCGGACGCCATGGGCCAGGCCTATGGCAGCCAGGCCCGCACCCTGATGGAACACGATCCAGAAGGCGCGCTGGTGCTGGCCATCGGCTACGAACTGGACGACTATCTGGCCCTGGCCGATACCGTGGACGAGCTGTGGGAAGAAATCCAGGGGGCCTTCGAGGCACGCGACCTGCCCCCGTTCCCCTACGACGACATGCCTTTTCAGGACGTAGACGGCTTTTTCGAGTGGGCCAACACGCAATTGCTGACCTGCCACCCCGACTACGGTCTGCTCGAATTTGCCCAAAGCTACGACGAGGAATTCCAGCTGATTCTGGTCAAGCGCGAACATATCCAGGAAATTCTGAACCTGTGCCAAAAGCTGGGCATCCCTGCCGAACCCTGCTGGAACTAAGCCGCTCCTGCGAACAGCAAAAGCTGCGGCATCTTGCGGCTTTTGCTGAGCTCGGCACAATCACCGACAGGCTCCTCACGCATCGCCAGACACAACTTGTACGCCATACCCGCACACGTGGGAGCCCTATAAGTCGCCCCCAGTCTTGTTATCAGTGAATCACCCATAGACCAAGGGTTGAGCTCTAGGCCATCAGGGCTTCGCGCCTTGAGCGACGTCTATAGAAAACCGGTTCGGCAATGAACATCCGCATCCAAACGTAATGCAAAAAAATGCCAGCCCACACTCAAGGGCTGGCAAGAGGATTTTACGCAAGGGTTTGTCAGCAGTCTGACATGCCTGCGATGCAGGCATTTTTATGTACGACAAAGCCGCGTTTATTCGTCGCGGAAAGTGGCCAGCGCCAGCTCAAGGGCTTGACGATCGCTTGTGTCCAGTTCGGCCACACGCTGATCCTGCCATAGCACGAACAAACGACCGTCCTGTTCGCTCAGCACTTCAGCCGGTGCCGCGCTTTGCAAGGCCTTGATCACTGCTCCAGCCTGTTTCGGATCGGCGTAGGAGCAAGACAGGAACAATTCCTGACCGTCCGCATCCATCAAGCGGAAACGGAACGTGCCATCACTGTCCCGAAAGTTCACAAAACGAGCCTTGCGGGCCTTGGCATCCGGTGCGGTGCCTGTCGCCGTCAAAGGATCGCGCAACCCAACCGCCGCTTTAAGCTCGTGAATAAACGGCGTTGCGTACGAACGTGCTTTACGGGCACCGACTTGCAGCAGCTCTTCGATATCCTGCGGACGGGCCATCAGGGATTCGTAGCGCTCCCGCATAGGAGCAATCAGATTCTCCAACTGTTCGTACAGGGCCTGCTTGGCTTCGCCCCAGCCCAGACCATCGAGCAACTGTTGACGGAAGGCCTGGCTCTGTTCGCGCGTAGAAAAAGCCTGGTACAAGGCCATCAAGTGCGAATCGTCGGGGTTCTTGGCTTCGCCCGGCCCCTTGGAATCAGTCACGATGCGGGCAATGGCCGACTTGAGCGCCTTCTGGCCACCCTCGAACAACGGGATGGTATTGTCGTAGCTCTTGGACATTTTGCGACCGTCCAGACCGGGCAGCAAGGCGACATCTTCCTCGACCTGCACTTGTGGCAACACGAAGATATCCCGGCCACGCCCGTACTGGTGATTGAAACTCTTGGCAATATCGCGCGCCATCTCCAGATGCTGCACCTGATCGCGGCCCACAGGCACTTTGTGCGCATTGAACATCAGAATGTCCGCCGCCATCAATACCGGGTAGCTGAACAGCCCCATCGTAACGCCATCGTCCGGCTCCACACCGCTTTGCTCGTTCTTATCGACCGAGGCCTTGTAGGCATGGGCGCGATTCATCAAGCCCTTGCCGGTCACGCAGCTGAGCATCCACGCCAGTTCGGGAATCTCCGGAATATCGGACTGGCGATAAAACGTCACTTTGTTGACATCCAGACCGCAAGCGATCCAGGTGGCGGCAATGGCGCGGCGGGACACAGCCACACGCTCGGGATCATCGCATTTGATCAAGGCATGATAGTCCGCCATGAAAAAAAAGGCGTCGACGTCGGACTGCTGACTGGTCCGGATAGCCGGGCGGATGGCACCGGCGTAATTGCCCAGATGCGGGATTCCGGTCGTGGTCACGCCGGTCAATACTCTAATCGTCATGATAGGAATTGCACTCGAAAAACAGGTGTAAGGATTAAAGCGTTACCGTCTGGCGTCGCTCGGACTCCAGATACTCGCGCGACTGCATCTCCAGCAGACGCGAGACGGTGCGATGAAATTCGTTGGCCATGGGACCGTCTACATACAGCTCCTCGGCCGGCACGGCGGCAGACATGATGAACTTGACCTTGTGGTCGTAGAACACATCCACCAGCCAGGTAAAACGACGTGCCGCCGATGCGTCGCGTGCCGTCATGCGCGGAACATCGGACAGAATCACGGTCTGAAAGCGCGTCGCCAATTCCAGATAATCGTTCTGCGAACGGGCGCTCTCGCACAAGGTCTTGAAGTCGAACCAGACCGCCGAGCCGGACAAGGCCACGGCGCGCACCTGGCGGTTTTCCACGGTCAGGACGGGGTCCACGGGTGCCGTGTCGGACAAGGACGAAAAAATGGCGTGCAGCTGGCCAGCGGTTTCCTCGTTCAGCGGCGTAAGGTACGTATGCACCTGCTCCAAAGCGCGACGCCGGTAATCCACGCCGGTATCCACATTCATGATGTCCATATTCTTTTGCAACAAGGCAATCGCCGGCAAGATGCGGTCGCGGTGCAAGCCATCCGGATACAGCGTGGAAGGCTCGTAATTGGAGGTCATGACAAAGGATGTGCCGCGCTCGAACAAGCCCAGCAGCAACTTGTACAGAATCATGGCGTCGGCCACGTCGGACACGTGAAACTCGTCAAAACAGATCAAGCGGTAACGCTTGGCGATGCGTTTGGCCACTTCGTCCAGCGGATCGGCCATGCCTTTGACCTGGTCCAGTTCCTTGTGCACGCCGCGCATGAATTCATGAAAATGGATACGCGTCTTGCGCTTGAGCGGCACGGTCAGGTAGAAAGCATCCATCAGGAAGCTCTTGCCGCGCCCGACGCCGCCCCACAGGTACACGCCACGCGGGATAGCCGGTCGCGACAACAAACGCCGCAAGGCGCTAGAGCGCGCCTGACGATAGGCGACCCAGTCGTCGTAAAAGCCCTGCAGACGCTCGATGGCGGCTTGCTGCGCGCTATCGGCACGGTAGCCTTTTTCGGCCAGGGCGTGATGGTAATACTCTCGAACGTTCATGACACCTGCTGGTAAATCAGTTTTGCCTGAGGAGTTGCCCGACCATATGTCGAGCCCCTCGCTACGCCTTACGCTTCCCCAAGGGGAGCCCGGGATGCAGCCCGACAACAAAAAGGGCGAGCCTGTGCCCGCCCTTTTCAAGTAACACCCTGAAAGTCTATCAGAAGTTCAGAGCGCGCTTATCAACAGCCAGAGCGGCTTCTTTCATGGCTTCGGACAGTGTCGGGTGCGCATGGCAAATACGGGCGATGTCCTCGGCCGCGCCACGGAATTCCATGATGGCCACCGCTTCGGCCACCAGCTCGGAGGCCACGGGACCGACGATGTGTACGCCCAGGACTTCGTCAGTCTTGGCATCGGCCAGCACCTTGACGAACCCGGTGGTGTCACCCAGAGCGCGGGCGCGGCCGTTGGCCAGGAAGGGGAAACTGCCTGCACGGTAGGCACGGCCATCGGTCTTGAGTTGCTGTTCGGTCTTGCCCACCCAGGCGATTTCGGGCGAGGTGTAGATGACCCAAGGCACGGTGTCGAAATTGACGTGCGGCTGCTGACCGGCCAGGCGTTCGGCCACGGCCACGCCTTCTTCTTCGGCCTTGTGGGCCAGCATGGGGCCTCGCACCACATCGCCCACCGCCCAGATGCCGGGCAGGCTGGTGGCGCAATCGTCGTCCACCACCACAAAGCCACGCTCGTCCAGTTTCAGACCAATGGTTTCGGCACCCAGACCGGCGGTGTTGGGCACACGACCGATGGACACGATCAGCTTGTCGGCTTCCAGCTTATGCTCCGCACCAGCAGCGTCCACGTAGTTGATGGTGACTTGCTTGGCGGTCTTCTTGATTTCGCCTACTTTCACGCCCACATTGATCTTCAGGCCTTGCTTGGTCAGAGACTTCAGGGCTTCCTTGGCCACGTCGCGATCCACGGCAGACAGGAACTCGGGCGCGCCTTCCAGAATGGTCACTTCGGCGCCCAGACGGCGCCACACGCTGCCCAGTTCCAGGCCGATGACGCCGGCACCGATAACGGCCAGCTTCTTGGGCACCTTGGGCAGACGCAGCGCGCCGTCGTTGGACAGAATTTGCTCTTCGTCGAACTCGGCACCCGGCAAGGCGCGCGCCGAACTACCGGTAGCGATGATGACGTTCTTGGCAACCAGCTCCTCGGCATTGGCACCGGCCACATTCACCGACCAGCCGCCGTCCACCTTGGCACCGAACGAAGCCGTGCCGTGGAAGAAGTTGACCTTGTTCTTTTTGAACAGGTACAGAATGCCTTCATTGTTCTGCTTGACCACGGTGTCCTTGCGGCCCAGCAACTTGTCCAGATTCAGGGACACGCCCTTGACATCCACGCCGTGGTCGGCCAGGTGCAGGTTGGCATGTTCAAAGTGTTCGGAGGACTGCAGCAAAGCCTTGGAAGGAATGCAACCGACGTTGGTGCAGGTGCCGCCAGGAGCCGCTTTGCCGTCTGCAGTGGACCATGCGTCTACGCAAGCCACGCTCATGCCCAATTGAGCGGCGCGGATAGCTGCTATGTAACCGCCGGGGCCGGCACCGATAACTACGACATCAAACTGTTTAGCCATGAGAATTCCATAAGAGACAAACACATCCGGGACCGCCTTCAGTCAGGCGGGAAAGCATCGGGCCGGTCGGTCCGGCCCCCCATCGTGCTTTGTAAATAAAGTCGGCCAAGGCTCGGAATCAAGCACTTGGCCGTAAAAATGTTCCTACGCAACGCAGCAATGAACCTGCCTGCCGTCCCCCGAAAGGGCTCTTGTCATCGCCGGGGCAGCCCGGCGGGACAAGACGTAGGTTACAGCGTGCTTAGACGTTCAACAGCAGGCGCTGAGGATCTTCCAGCGCTTCCTTCATGGCCACCAGACCCAGAACGGCTTCGCGGCCGTCGATGATGCGGTGGTCGTAGGACATGGCCAGGTAGTTCATCGGACGGATGACGATCTGACCGTTTTCCACGACAGCGCGGTCCTTGGTGGCGTGAATGCCCAGGATAGCCGACTGCGGAGGGTTGATGATGGGGGTGGACAGCATGGAACCGAACACACCGCCGTTGGAGATCGAGAAAGTGCCGCCTGTCATTTCTTCCAGAGTCAGCTTGCCGTCGCGGGCGCGCACGCCGAAGTCGGCGATCTGCTGCTCGATTTCGGCAATCGACATCTGGTCGGCATTGCGCAGGATAGGCACTACCAGGCCACGCGGGCTGCCAACGGCCACGCCGATGTCAAAGTAACCGTGGTAGATGATGTCCTTGCCATCGACCGAAGCGTTCAGCACAGGGTACTTTTTCAGGGCGGCCACAGCGGCCTTCACGAAAAAGGACATGAAGCCCAGCTTGACGCCGTGCTCTTTCTCGAACTGATCCTTGTACTTCTTGCGCAGATCCATGACGGCCTGCATGTTCACCTCGTTGAAGGTGGTCAGGATAGCGTTTTCGGACTGCGACTGCAGCAGACGCTCGGCCACGCGGGCGCGCAGACGGCTCATGGGCACGCGCTGTTCGGGGCGGCCGTCCAGCGACAGGGTGGGCGGTGCCACGGGAGCGGCGGCAGGCTTGCTGGCGGCAGGTGCGTTGGCTTGCAGGGCATCGCCTTTGGTGATGCGACCACCACGACCAGAGCCTTCAACGGCGCTGGCGTCCACGCCTTTCTCGGCCAGGATCTTGGCAGCGGCGGGCGAGGCCACGGAAGACACCGATGCGGCAGGAGCGGCAGCGGCTGGAGCTGGCTCGGCAGCCGGAGCGGCAGCAGCGGCGGGCGCAGCGGCACTGGCCTTGGCGGCCGAGTCGATGCGGGCCAGGATCTCGCCGGAGGTGACGGTGCTGCCGTTGGCCTTGACGATTTCGCTGAGCACGCCCGAAGCGGGAGCCGGCACTTCCAGCACGACTTTGTCGGTTTCGACTTCGATCAGGATCTCATCGGCCTGGACCATTTCGCCAGGCTGCTTCTTCCACTCGAGCAGGGTGGCTTCGGAGATGGACTCGGAGAGTTGGGGAACCAGAACGTCGGTAATTGCCATGATTGTATTTTCCGTATTTAAAAATTTGGGGTGCTTATTTGGTCAGCATGAAAGTTTTGCCACGAGGGCCGAAAGCCGATTCGATCAGGGCTTTCTGCTGTTCCTGGTGTTTGGCCAGGTAACCGACGGCAGGCGAAGCGGAAGCGGGACGACCGGAGTAGCCCAGTTTCTGGCCTTCTGTCATGTTCTCGTAGAGGTGATGCTGAATATAGAACCATGCACCTTGGTTTTGTGGCTCGTCCTGGACCCAGATGACTTCCTTGGCGTTTTCGTACTTCTGCAGCTCGGCCTGGAAAGCTTTGTGGGCAAAGGGATACAGTTGTTCCACACGGATAATTGCAACGTCGTTGCGCTCTTGCTCTTTGCGGGCATTGACCAGGTCGTAGTAGACCTTGCCCGAGCAGACCAGCACGCGCTTGACGGCGGACGCGGAGATGGACTCGTCCTGTTCGCCGATGACAGGCATGAACTGCCCTTCGGCCAGATCCTTCAGCGGCGAAGTGGCGTCTTTATTACGCAGCAAGGACTTGGGCGTCATGATGACCAAGGGCTTGCGGAAAGGACGGATCATCTGGCGGCGCAGCACATGGAAGATCTGCGCGCCATTGGTGGGCTGAACGACCTGGATGTTATTGTCCGCGCACAGTTGCAAGAAGCGTTCGATGCGGGCCGAGGAGTGCTCGGGGCCCTGGCCTTCGTAGCCGTGCGGCAGCATCAGGGTCAGACCACACTGACGGCCCCACTTGGCTTCGCCGGAGGTGATGAACTGATCGATCACGACCTGGGCACCGTTGGCGAAGTCGCCGAACTGGGCTTCCCAGATGGTCAGGATATTGGGTTCGGCAGACGCATAGCCGTATTCAAAAGCCAGCACGGCCTCTTCGGACAGCACCGAGTCGATCACCAAAAAGCTTGCCTGACCTTCGGAGACATTCTGCAGGGGAATGTAGGTGCCGTCGTTCCAGCGTTCGCGCTTCTGATCGTGCAGAACGGCATGACGGTGCGTGAAGGTGCCGCGGCCCGAATCCTGGCCGGTGATGCGGATGGCATAGCCGTTATTGACCAGCGTGGCAAAGGCCAGGTGCTCGCCCATGCCCCAGTCCACCTTGGCTTCGCCGCGCGCCATGGCACGACGGTCGTTCAGCAGACGATTGACCAGCGGATGCACCGTAAAGCCTTCCGGCACGGTGGTCAGCTTTTCGCCAATGCGGGTCAGCTCGGACATGGGCAAGGCGGTGTCGGCCTGATCCGTCCATTTGGCATTCAGGAATGCAGACCAGTCGGTGGCATACTTGTTTTTGTAGTCGGTCAGCACGGGTTCGACCGTGCGCTTGCCGTCTTCCATCAGTTGACGATAAGCCTTGACCAGATCTTCGGGTTCGTTCTCGGACAGCACGCCCTGAGCGACCAGTTTGTCGGCGTATAGCTTGCGCGTGCCGTTGTGCAGGCCGATCTTCTTGTACATCAAAGGCTGGGTCAGCGAGGGAGTGTCCTGCTCGTTGTGGCCCAGTTTGCGGAAACACACTACGTCGATGACGACGTCGTGCTTGAATTCGCGGCGGTAGTCCAACGCCAACTGAGTTACAAATACCACGGCTTCGGGATCGTCGCCATTCACGTGGAACACAGGCGCTTCGATCATTTTGACCACGTCCGTGCAATACAGCGTGGAACGCGTGTCGCGCGGATCGGACGTGGTAAAGCCGATCTGGTTGTTGATGACGATGTGCAGCGTGCCGCCGGTGCCGTAGCCACGGGTCTGGGCCAGGTTGAGCGTTTCCATGACCACGCCCTGGCCGGCAAAGGCCGCGTCGCCGTGCACCAGCACAGGCAGAACCTGGCTGCCGGTCTCGTCGTTGCGGCGATCCTGACGGGCGCGCACCGACCCTTCGACCACAGGGTTGACGATTTCCAGGTGGGAGGGGTTGAACGCCAGGGACAGATGGACCGGACCGCCACGGGTGGACAGGTCGCTGGAGAAACCGTTGTGGTATTTGACGTCGCCGTCGGTCAGGCCTTCTGCATGGCGGCCCTCAAACTCTGCAAACAGGTCGCCGGGCATCTTGCCCATGATGTTGACCAGCATGTTCAGGCGGCCACGGTGGGCCATGCCCACGATGATTTCCTGCACGCCGTTCTCGCCGGCGTGATTAATGACTTCGTCCATGCAGGCGATGAAGCTTTCGCCGCCTTCCAGGGAGAAGCGCTTCTGGCCTACGTATTTGGTGTGCAGAAAACGCTCCAGGCCTTCGGCCTCGGTCAGCTGCTGCAGAATGTGGCGCTTCTGGTCTACCGAGAAGCTGCCGGTGCCATGCACGGATTCCAGACGCTGCTGAATCCAGCGCTTGGCGACCGGGTCGGAAATATGCATGAATTCCGCGCCCACCGAACGGCTGTAGGTATCACGCAAGGCCTTGAGCATGTCGCGCAGCGTCATGGTGTCGGCTTTGGTGAAATAGGTATTGGTCGCGGAGTACACCTGATCCAGATCGGCTTCGGTCAAACCGTAGAAGGCGGGATCGAGCTCGGGGAAGCTGGGGCGCTCGGAACGCTTGAGCGGGTCCAGATCGGCGATGCGCGCGCCCAGCGAACGGTAGGCGGCGATCATGGACTGGATGGACACCTGTTTCATGGCCACGGCCAGGTCCGGTGCCTGGGAACGGGTCAGGAAAGCGTTGGCCTTGGCGCGCTGGGCAAAGGATTCGACGATAGGAGCGTGCGCCTGATCGCGCGTGTTATCGCGGCCGTCGGTGGCGGGCAGATGCTGCAGCTGATCGAAGTAATCGCGCCACTGGTCGGCGACGGAACCTGGGTTGTCGAGATAGGACTCGTAGAGTTCTTCGACATAGGGAGCATTGCTCCCGAATAAATAGGAGTTACTGAGCAGTTCTTTTTGCGATGACATTATTACGCTTCACCTATCCGAGTGCTTCACTCGTGTTGAGATGCAGGAAAACCTTCCGCGACACGGCCACGCCGGTTAGCGGATAGCGGAGCAGAAGGCAACGTGTGACGCCTTATACAAGCCGTATGTTTTCTAGTATAACGCCGCGGGCAGAAGGCGCAATTATTGACATCCAAAATGCTTGGCCCCTGCCGGAGACCGTTGGCATTAACAAACACATCGCCCTGAATGGTCCTTTTCGGCTCCGAAGCCGACTGTAAATCCGAAAACCCCCGATTCGCCCCCCGCAGCGCCCCACACGGGATAAAAATTCCGATATGCTAAATGGTCTGGAAATCCCGGTTGCCGCTGGCCTTTCCTCTTGCGCCGCCTCCCGACCCCCAGGCGCACGAGCGCCTGCACCGCACCCGGTCGCACACATGGCATATGCTGGCTATAACAAATCAGCAACTATCCAGCGCCTGGATTTCTTATAAATTATTGTTTGCACAAAAAATATCCTCAGGAGCTTTACCACAATGGATGCCAACGCCGATCTGGCCAAACTTGCGCTGGACTATCATGCGTATCCCACCCCCGGCAAAATCTCGGTGGTGCCCACCAAGACGCTGGCCAATCAGGACGACCTGTCGCTCGCCTATTCGCCCGGCGTCGCATCGGCCTGCATGGCTATCCATGCCGAAGGCGAGGAAGCCGCCGCCAAATACACCTCGCGCGCCAATCTGGTTGCCGTGGTCACCAATGGCACAGCCGTGCTGGGCCTGGGCAATATCGGCCCACTGGCCGCCAAGCCGGTCATGGAAGGCAAGGGGTGCCTGTTCAAAAAGTTCGCCGGCATCGATGTGTTCGATATCGAGCTGAACGAAAACGACCCCGACAAACTGGTGGACATCATCGCCGCGCTGGAACCCACCCTGGGTGGCGTGAACCTGGAAGACATCAAAGCGCCCGAGTGCTTCTATATTGAAAAGAAGCTGCGCGAGCGCATGAGCATTCCCGTGTTCCACGACGACCAGCACGGCACCGCCATTATTTCCTCGTCGGCCGTCATCAACGGCCTGAAGGTCGTGGGCAAAGACATCGGCGACATCAAGCTGGTCTGCTCGGGGGCCGGCGCGGCCGCCATTGCCTGCCTGGACCTGCTGGTGGCTGTGGGCGTCAAGCGTGAAAACATTTACGTCACCGACTCGCGCGGCATCATCTGGAAGGGCCGCGAAGAAAACATGGAGGCCAACAAGGCCCGTTACGCGCAGGATACCGACGCCCGCACACTGGCTGATGCCTGCGTAGACGCCGACGTGTTCCTGGGCTGCTCGGCCCCCGGCGTGCTGACGGCTGACATGGTCAAGACCATGGCCAGCCAACCCCTGATCCTGGCACTGGCCAACCCCGAGCCCGAAATCCGTCCCGAAGTGGCCAAAGCGGCCCGTCCCGACTGCATCATCGCCACCGGACGCTCGGACTACCCTAACCAGGTCAACAACGTCCTGTGCTTCCCCTTCATTTTCCGTGGCGCGCTGGACGTGGGTGCCAGCGTCATCAACGAAGAAATGAAGCTGGCTTGCGTCAAGGCCATCGCCGAACTGGCTCGGGCCGAACTGAATGACGAAGTCGCCACGGCCTATGCCGGCCAGGACCTGAGCTTCGGTCCCGACTACATCATCCCCAAGCCGTTCGATTCCCGCCTGATCGTCGAAATCGCTCCCGCCGTGGCCCAGGCCGCGATGGATTCCGGCGTAGCCGCCCGTCCTATCGAGGACATGGAGGCTTACCGCCAGAAACTGATCGCCATGACCTACCACTCCGGCCCGCTGATGCGTCCCCTGTACATGCAGGCCAAATCCGCGCCCAAGCGCATCATCTATTCCGACGGCGAAGACGAGCGCGTCCTGCGTGCCGTGCAGACCGTGGTTGACGAAAAACTGGCCCTGCCGATTCTGGTGGGCCGCCCCAGCGTCATCGACATGCGCGTCAAGAAAGCCGGCTTGCGTCTGGAAGCGGGCAAGAACGTGGAAATCGTCGATCCCGAAGACGATGCCCGCTTTACCGAAACCTGGACAGCCTACTACAAGCTCAAGGCCCGCGAAGGCGTCACCCCCGATATCGCCAAGGCCATGATCCGCAAGCACAACTCGCTGATCGGCGTCATGCTGTTGCAACGCGGCGATGCCGACGGCATGATCTGCGGCGTCGCCAGCAACTACGACAGCCAGCTGAACTACGTGGACCAGGTCATCGGCCTGAAGAAAGACGCACAGACCTTCGCGGCCATGAACGTGCTGATGCTGCCTACCCAGACCCTGTTCGTCTGCGATACGCACGTCAACGAAAACCCAACGGCCGAGCAGATCGCCGACATGACCATCCAGGCCGCCGAGGAAGTCAAGCGCTTTGGCGTCATGCCGCGTGTTGCCCTGCTGTCGCACTCGAACTTCGGCAGCCGCCAGACCGAGTCGTCGCGCAAGATGGCCAAGGCCCGCCAGATTCTGGCCGAGCGCGCGCCCGAGCTGGAAGTGGACGGCGAAATGCACGCCGACTCTGCACTGTCGGAAAAAATCCGCCTGAAAGCCTTCCCCGACAGCACGCTGCGCGGGTCGGCCAACTTGCTGATCACGCCTAACCTGGACGCCGGCAACATCACCTACAACATGCTCAAGATGACGGGCAGCAACGGTGTGGCCATGGGCCCCATCCTGCTGGGTGCGGCACGTCCTGTGCATATCCTGACCACCAGCGCCACCGTGCGTCGCATCGTGAACATGACGGCACTGGCCGTGGTGGACGCGCAGATCGAAGCCCGAGGTTAAGCCTGGAACGCCCAGTTCCTGCCGCCTGAAAACGGCGGGAACCAAGCACCCAAAAAGCCTGATGCCCTTGTAGGGATCAGGCTTTTTTTTAGGGTTTCCGAAGAATGCCGAGCGCCAGTTCACCCAGACGATGAGGAGCTGGCTTTTTTAAGACGCCATTCAAGGCACCGATGAAAGCGACCCGGCGATATGCATTCTTGCCAAACAGAACATGCAGCGAATGGCTGATACCTTGTGCAACATACACGGACGCCCCGCATGTGGGCCAAGCACTGCGGTGCCGTTCTCGTCAGGCCGCAGCGGGACGGCGGGCGAGTCAGGGCCTTCGCCGCAGGCGGGATGCTGGGGTGGGAGGCAAGGGGCGTGCTGTTCGAGCAGGGCGCTTGTGATTCGTCCAGTGGACGAATCACCCTGCGAGTTCACGCCCCGCCCGCCCCGGCATCCCGACCAGGGAATCCGCGCGCAGCGCGGGCGAAGGCCCCAGCCAAGCTGACCCGCTGCGGCCGGCCTGGCGAGAACCCAAGGTTCTGTCCGCTTGGCCCAAACGGCCCGCCCAATACGAAGGAACCCCCGATATCTCTCGAAGAACCTTTTTTTATGCCTTGTCGTTGATCGGCGTGATCGCAACCGAACTTCCAAGCGCGTCTTACCCCCGACGCAAGCAAGCGCAAAGCGCCAGACACAATAGCGCTCCTGACAACACCACACCGCTTAATACCGACCAAGCCGCAGCAAATCCAGCCGAACCCTCCAAAAACCAGCCAAATAAAGGCGGCCCGGCCGCAATGCCGCCGAAAAACCCCAAGGACACCATACCGGCCGAGCTTGCTACGCCGCCAAATCGCGCATCCCGCAACAACATGCTCATGGCCAGGGCATTCGTCGCCGCCACGCTCAATCCCATGCCGATTACGCCTAGCCACAAAGGCCAGTGGTGCAGTTGATCCGCTTGTTGCAAGACCCACAAGGACACGCTGGCCAGCAGAAACAAACCGGCCAGAAGCCCGGTTTCGTCGCGCAACCGGGCTCCCAGCGGCGTCAAGATGACTCGCGACGCAATACCCATTACCCCAAAGCTGCTGATCATGGCACCAATCGCCACCGCCGACACGCCTAACTGATGGGCATACACCCCCAAATAAGTCATGAACGAAGACAAGGCCAGCCCCGCGCACAGCTGAATCGACATCAACAGCCGCAACCAGCCGTTGGGCACGCCCGGCCGCACAGTCAGGCCTGGCGCAACCGCCGCCTTTCCAGAAAGCTTGCGGGCTGCGAAAACAGCGAACATCACAGCTAACGGAGCCCATATGAGCAATGCCCCGCGCCACCCCCAGGCCACGGTCAAAGGCGGAAGCACCAGGCCTGCCAACAAGGCAGAGGCCTGTACGCCGGACTGCTTCAAGCCAACCATCCCAGCCTTGCGAGAGGCCGGCACGGCTTGGGCGATCGCCTGATTGGTCGCAGGATTGGCCAGGGACTGCGCCAGGCCGCACAACAGCAAGGCTGCCATCAAACCACCAAAACCGGGCAAGATCCCCACCAACAAAAAGGACAAGCCCACCAGAGCAAACAGACTGACCAACCCGGCCCGCGAACCCATGCGCTGCACCAAAGCGCCGGCCCAGGGCGAAATAAGCGCGGCCAGGCCAAAAGTCGCGGTCGTCAACCAACCCAACTGCTGACGCGCTATGCCCAGATCGGCAATCAACAACGGGCCCAGAATGCCGATGGCATAAAAAATCATCATGGGCATACCCATAGCCGTCAGCAACAAGACGGATAGGCCTAACTGAGGGGAAAGAGTAAACGCGCGTTGCTGCATGAAGCCTCCGGCACCATAGAGAAGGATGGACTGTCGGAGCCGAACGCCATGCCAGGAAGGACTGGAAATCTGCAAGGCACGCAAGCGCCAAGGGTCAACGGCAACAATCCCTTTTTATGATAATGATAATCATTATTTTTATTATTGAAAGCAAATACCGAAATAACTGCGCCTGAGGCTTTGGGTCAAACCCTGACCCTGACCAACAGAGGGAAAAACCGCTATCCCGATGGATCAACACAATAGTCAACGCTCTTGACGCTTTGCCAAACCATAAACATCAAGGGCGACGCCAGATTGGCGTCGCCCTTGATGTTGGCAAGCAGCCCGACGGGCTGCTTGCACTGCGCTTTTCAAGCAATCCTAGCACTGCACATTAGGTCGCCAGGGAGGCTGCCGGTTGACGACCACGCGTCAGGCTCAGGCCGCCGATGACCACGGCCAGCCAGACTGCCGCCGCCACCCACCACCCGATAGACCCGGTAATCAACGCCTGACCAATCAAGCCAGCCTGAATGACGTAATACACCATGGGGATCAGCGTCTTGCGCACAATTTCGCCTTCGCGGCCCAACATCCCCACGACCGCACCGGCTGCAACGACGTTATGCACGCAAATCATATTGCCGGCAGCACCGCCCACCGCTTGCAGGGCGACCACGATCGCGGACTGATCCAGGTTCAAGCCGATCTGTTGCGCCGTCGAGAACTGGAAGTACGAGAACATCATGTTGCTGACGGTATTGGAGCCGGCGATAAAGGCACCCAGGCTACCCACCCAGGGCGAGATGCTGGGCCAAGCCTGACCGGCGGCGGCCGCCGCGCCCTGAGCCAGAACCAGCGGCATGCTGGCCATGGAGCCATCGGCCGCCGCCGAATTGATAAACACCTGGACCATAGGCACGGCCAACAAGAGCGCAGGCGCTGCGCTGCCCATCGTGCGCACCGAGTCCTTGACGCCGACCATGAACTGCTTGCCGCTCATGCTGAAAATAGCGATGCAGGCCAGCGACACCAGAATCAGAATCGCGCCGGGCGAATACAGCAACTGGATGGACGAGGTGATATTGGTGCCCAGAATCCCCGTAATCTTGAAAGTCGCGTCAGGACCGGTCAGCCAAGCTTTGACGGACGGCACGGTACGCGTCAGGATCAACAGCAACACCACCAAGGCGTAAGGCGAGAACGCACGCAGCACGGAGAAGCGCTGAGTCTGTTCGGTGTCGTCCATTTTGACGGTGCCCAGCCAATGCGACGGCCACTGGCGACGATCCGGAAAGTCGAACGTCTTGCTCGGCTGAAACCAACCCTTGCGGGCGGCGGTCACCACAATGACCAGACCCACCATCGCACCCAGCAGCGAAGGAAACTCAGGCCCAAGGGTCACGGCGATCAGGTAGTAAGGCACCGTAAAGGCCACGCCTGCAAACAAAGCGAACTTCCAGGCACCCAGACCTTCGGCAAAAGAGCGGCGTTCGCCAAAGAAGCGGGTCAACAGGCCGCACAGGATCAGGGGAATCGCAAAGCCGATCAGCGCATGCACCAGCGCCACGTTTTCCACGATCTGCTGCAAGTACTCCAAAGGCTGCATAGGCGCAATGGCTGCCGCCACATCGGCCTTGTTATCGATACCCGAGCGCACGCCCACCAACATAGGTGTGCCGACGGCACCGAAAGATACCGGTGTGGACTGGATGACCAGCACCGACATGACAGCGGCCATCGCCGGAAAGCCCAGCGCCAGCAACAGAGGAGCCCCGACCGCCGATGGCGTTCCAAAGCCGGACGAACCCTCGATCATCGAGCCAAACAGCCAGGCCACGATAATGACCTGCACGCGGCGGTCCGGAGAGATGTCCATGAACCCCTGGCGGATGGCGGTCAGAGCACCACCCACCTTTAAGGTATTCAGAAGCAGCACGGCCCCAAATACAATGAACAGCAGCGTCAGGGCCGTGACCACGCCATTGATGGTGGCCGCCGCCACCACCGAGCCCTGGCTGCCCCAGACAAACAAGGCCAGGCAGGCCGTAACCACGTAGGCGGCCCCCATGGACAATTTGGCAGAGCGGCCCATCACCACCATCAATAGGAACACGACCAGCAGCGGAGCCAATGCCAGCAAAGTGTACGCAAGATTCATCCCATTTCTCCTTCGTGTGGATAGCACGGTTATCGGTGAAGGGGCTCTTGAACCCGTCTGGGCGCAAGGCGCGGGCGTGACCTCGGGATGCAGGCACCCACCCTTCTTCTATTTAGATCGGGGAATGATAGCGGTATTACCACTTCTGGATTATTAGCAGTAACCCTTACCTACACCCTGGATTTTTGGCCGTATAATGACCATCAATTCCAAAAGTGGTATTACCACTTAGACTGGAAACCGACTCTATGACTACGCTTTCAAGTGCCCGTCTTTCTGATCAGGTTGCCGAGAAAATCCGGCAACTGATCCATGATCAGCAATTGCAGCCCGGCGACCGGATTCCTTCCGAACGTCACCTGGCCGAACTGCTGGCGGTATCGCGCGTCCCGATCCGCGAAGCCCTGCGCTCGCTCAATTCCCAGGGACTGCTGGTCACGCGACGCGGCGGCGGCACGTATGTGCAAGAAAGCGAACTGATGAATTGGCCGGCGCAAAGCATCGCGCCATTGGGCGAACTCATCAGCCAGGACCCGTTGTACCGCTACGATGTGCTCGAAGCGCGCCATGCCCTGGAAGCATGCACAGTCTGGCATGCCGCCCAGCGCGCCACCGAAACCGACAAGAACCACATCCGTCGCTGTTTCGACATCATGGTGCGTCACCAGCAAAACCAGGATGCGGAACTGTCGGCACGCGCCGATGCCCAGTTTCACCTGGCCATCGCCCAGGCCTCGCACAATGTCGTGCTACTGCAAATCATGAACGGCCTGTTCCAACTGGTCTTTTCCACCGTCAAAGAGAACCGTCGCGCCATGTTCGAATTCGACAATGCGCGCGAAGTCGAACTGCTGACCCGCCAGCACGAAAGCCTGATGGACGCCATTTTGAACGGCGAGGCCGACCAGGCCCGCGACCAGATCGCCCTGCACCTGGATCACGTCCAGACCAAACTGCGGCTCTCTGAAGAAAACAATGCTCGGGAACAGCGCCTGTCCCGTTTCAACAGCCATCTCTCGCAATCATGATCATTTCCTCTCCGACCGATTTCCGCGCCCAGGCGCAACGCCGTCTGCCCCCCTTTCTGTTTCACTACATTGACGGCGGTGCCTATGCCGAAGAAACATTGCGCCGCAACGTACAGGACCTGGCAGGCATCGCACTGCGCCAACGCGTGCTCAGCGACATGTCCAGCCTGGATCTGGGCGTAGAGCTATTCGGAGAAAAATTGTCCATGCCGGTCGCACTGGCCCCGGTGGGCCTGACCGGCATGTATGCGCGGCGCGGCGAAGTCCAGGCGGCCCAGGCCGCCGATCGCCACGGCATCCCCTTTACCATGTCCACCGTTTCGGTCTGCCCGATCGAAGAAGTGGCACCGGCCATCCAGCGCCCCATGTGGTTCCAGCTATACGTGCTACGCGATCGCGGTTTCATGAAAAGCGTGCTGGAACGGGCCCTGGCCGCCGGTTGCTCCACCCTGGTATTTACCGTAGATATGCCCGTGCCCGGCGCGCGCTATCGCGATGCGCACTCGGGCATGAGCGGCCCGAACGCTGCCCTGCGACGCTATGGTCAGGCCGTTACACATCCGCGTTGGTCGCTGGACGTAGGCCTGCGCGGCCGTCCGCATGACCTGGGCAATGTGTCGCGCTATCTGGGGCGGGCAGTGCAGCTGGAAGACTATATAGGCTGGCTGGGTGCCAACTTCGATCCATCCATATCCTGGAAAGACCTGCAATGGATTCGGGACTTCTGGCCCGGTGCCATGGTCATCAAGGGCATTCTGGACGCCGATGATGCCCGTGACGCCGTGCGTTTTGGGGCTGACGGCATCGTGGTGTCCAATCACGGCGGTCGCCAGCTGGACGGGGTGCTGTCCTCGGCCCGTGCCCTGCCGGCCATTGCCGATGCCGTTCAGGACGACCTGACCATTCTGGCTGATTCAGGTGTGCGTAACGGCCTGGATGTGCTGCGCATGCTGGCCCTGGGTGCCAAAGGCGTGCTGATCGGCCGCCCCTTTGTGTATGCCCTGGCCGCTGCCGGCGGTGCCGGCGTGTCCCACTTGCTGGAACTGATGGAAAAAGAACTGCGTGTGGCCATGACCCTGACCGGCACCCGCGACCTGTCCCGCGTCAGCCGCGACTGCCTGGCCGCCTTGCCCTGAGCCCAACGATACCCTGCGGCTGGACCAAGCCAGGGGCATAGCGAATCACTACAATCGGGGGGGAGTTTTCCTCCCGATTTTTTTAGCTTCAACTATTCCCATGCCGACCACGCTGCTGATTGCTCTCATCATAGGCCTGGGCACCTATTTCCAGACCGTTACTGGGTTTGGCCTGGCCATGATTGTCATCGGCCTAAGCAGTCTGCTCAAACTGGCCCCGGTCGCCTTTCTGGCGACGGTCATCAGCCTATTGACGATTGTGAACGGCACAGTCGCCTTGCGGGGCAAACACCATCTGATCCATTGGCCATCCACCTGGGCGGTACTGGCCGGCGTCGTTCCATCCACCGTGGCCGGCCTGATGCTGCTGGACTATCTGAGCAGCCAGGCCAGTTTGCTGCTGGAGTTTCTGCTGGGTCTGGTCATTATGTACAGCGGCATATCCTACGCCCTGAAGTCACCTGTGCGCAGTCGTATGTCCGGTTCCTTGTCTTTTTTCTTGAGCGGTGTCCTGACCGGGCTGTGCGGGGGGCTGTTCGGCATTCCCGGCCCACCCATCATCTTTCAGCTATATCGTCAGCCGCTGGAGTTTCCGACCGTACGGCATATGCTGCTGTTGATCTTCTCGACAACTTCAGCGGTGCGATGCGCGCACGAATGGGCCATCGGCGAACTGCAGACCTCCGCCATATGGACAGCCGCCATCGCCATGCCCCTGGTTATGCTGGCCACCTGGATCGCCCAGCGCCACCCTCCCCCAGTGCGTCCGAGCACATTGCAGCGCCTGACACTGATTATTCTGGTGCTGATCGGCCTGAGCCTGTGCCTGCCCGCATTAAAAGCCTGGCTGTAAAAAACCGCTTGCTTTCTGGACCCATAGCGCAAGTCCAGCACTTTTCATCTACAGGTTTACACTGATTTCGGCACCAAAAGTTCAGATTACAACAAAATCCGATTGACAGCCTAATTACCCATCGCCAATATCCAATCAAGTTCCAGTAAACGGAACTATTAATGTCGTAAAACGATATTTCATACAGCCCGTATGAAAATAGATGCCCAGACATCCATAACGATATTGGAGGTTGACATGAAAGCTCTTGCCTACGCCCTGCCCCTGGCCGCCTGCCTGGCGGCCTTCCCTGCCCAGGCCGACTACAGTGGTCCGGCCATCAAGTTTCGCCTGGCCCACACTGCGCCACCCGGCAATCACATCACCCAGGCCTATCAGACCTTCGCCGACCTGGTCAAAGAAAAATCAGGCAACAAAATCAAAGTGCAACTCTTTCCTGGGGCCGTGCTGGGCAGCGACCGGGTACTGATCGAAGGTGCCCAGAAAGGCTCTCTGGAAGTGGGCGTCAGCTCCACCCCGAATCTGGCCAACTTCTCGGCGATGTACCAGGTATTTGACCTGCCCTACATCACCACCCCTGCAAAACAAAACCAGTTCTATCAATCGATGGACCCCGGCGGCCCGCTGAACAACTACTTTGAAAAAGTCGCCAATGACATCGGCCTGCAACCCATCATGTATGCCGAGTACGGCTATCGACACTTCGTGTCGGCCGCCAAGCCCCTGAGCCGCACCGAAGATCTGCGCGGCCTGAAAATGCGCACGACCGACTCTCCAGTCGAAGTGGATGTGGCCAAGGCACTGGGCACCAACCCCGCTCCCATCGCCTGGGGCGAAGTCTATACGGCCCTGCAACAAGGCACCATCGACGCCGAAGGCAACACCTTTCCCCACCTGGCCGGAGCCAAACATCACGAAGCCCTGAAGTACGCCATTACCTCGGCGCACAACTACGGTATGCAAGTGGCTATGGCCAACAAAGCCTGGTGGGACAAGCTGCCGCCTGAAGCCCAGCAAATTATTCGCGAGTCCGCCCAAGAGGCGGTACAGGCCCAGCGCGAACGCTACTATCCCGACAACGAAAAGAAGGCCCGCGAGGAGTTCGCCAAAGCCGGCGTCGCCATTCACGAGGCCAGTCCCGCCGATCTGGAGCAGCTACGCGCCCTGACCCGGCCGGTCTACGAGCAATACGCTCAGAAGTTGCCCGCCGATCTGGTGCAACTGGTCATAGACACACAACAGTAACAAGGCCCGGCACCACGCCGCGTTCCCGCCTGCCGTTCGCCTTGGCGTTCCGGCAGGCCCTGTGCTGCCTGCGCCGGGAGGACAAAACAATATGAATTCTGCTTCTGCACGACTGAATGCGCTGGAAAAGCCATTCTTGTTCATCGGCCTGTTGCTGATGATTCTGATCATCAATTACCAAACCTTGTTCCGCTACGTCATGGCTACGCTCAGCCATCTGGCGACTGCGCCCGAGCAGCGCGCCTGGCTAAGCACCATCATCGATCCGGACCGCCTGCTGGCCACGCTGCGCTCGATGATAGGCTGGGCAAGCTGGACCGAAGAACTGTCTCGCTACATCTTCATCTGGATATCCTACCTGGCGGTGTCCCTGACCATTCTTACCCGTAGCGGCATCCGCGTGGATGTGCTGCACAAAGCCATGAATCCCGCCTGGAGCCGACGCCTGTGGCTGTCCATTGACTTGCTCAGTCTGCTGCTGACCGGCCTGCTGTGTTTCATGGGCGCAGAGCACATCCAAATGCAGCTGCAGTTCCCCCAAACCACACCCGCCTTGCAGATCAGCTATGCCATTCCGTATCTGATTCTTCCCATCGGCTTTGGCCTGATGGCGTTGCGCTGCGTGCAGGATATCCTGAACATGCGCGCCGAGCTTACCCCCTTGGACTGGGCCGCCGGGCTGTTATTGCCCGCGCTGCTGGCCCTGCCCGTTTTGCTCAGCGACGAGCTCAACCCCAGCCTGCTGCTGTTCGGCTACTTTGCCGTGCTGGTCGCCCTGGGCGTGCCGATTGCATTTTCGTTGGGGCTGGCCACGCTGGCCACTGTCGTGGGGGCCGGAACCTTGCCGATGGACTACCTGGCGCAGATCGCTTTCGTATCCATCGACTCCTTTCCCATCATGGCCATTCCCTTCTTTATCGCCGCCGGCGTATTCATGGGAGCGGGCGGTCTGTCCAACCGCTTGCTGGCCGTTGCTGACAAGCTGGTCGGGTCGCTGCCTGGCGGACTGGCTCTGGCCGCCATCATGACCTGCATGTTCTTTTCGGCCATCAGCGGCTCAGGCCCGGCAACGGTGGCCGCTATCGGCACCATCACCATTCCAGCCATGATCGCACGCGGTTACGACAAAGCCTTTGCCGCCTGCGTGGTGGCCTGCGCCGGTGCCATCGGCGTCATCATCCCCCCCAGCAATCCATTTGTGGTCTACGGCGTGTCAGGGCAGGTATCGATCGGCAAGCTGTTTGTCGCCGGCATCGTACCGGGCATTCTGATGGGCCTGGCACTGATGTTGGTGGCCTACCTGATCTCGCGCCGCCAGGGATGGCGCGGCGAACCCGGCGACCGTTCGCCGGCCGCCATAGGCCGCGCCATCTGGGAGGCAAAATGGGCACTGCTGGTGCCTGTCATCATCCTTGGCGGCATTTACGGCGGCATCATGACGCCTACCGAGTCAGCTGCCGTCGCAGCGCTGTACGGCCTGCTGGTAGGACTGTTTGTGTACAAAGAAATCACACTGACCAAACTGTGGAACGCCACCATCGAATCAGCGGTGACTTCATCCATCATCATCTTGCTGATGGCGATGGCCACGCTGTTCGGCAACATCATGACGATCGAACAGATCCCCGAGTTCATTGCCGAGCAAATACTGAGCCTGACCGACAACCGTATCCTGATCCTGCTGTTCATCAACGTGCTGCTGCTGGTGATCGGCATCTTCATGGAAGCGCTGGCCGCCATTGTGATCGTCACTCCCGTGCTGTTGCCGCTGGCCTTGAAAATGGGCGTGGACCCGATCCACTTCGGCATCATCATGGTCATGAATCTGGCCATCGGCTTTGTTACTCCACCAGTAGGCGTGAACCTGTTCGTGGCCAGCGGCATCGGCAAAATAGGCATAGAAAAAATCGCCCGTGCCGCCCTGCCCTTCCTGGCCATCATGCTGCTGATTCTGATGCTGGTCACTTACGTACCGGAGGTCTCTCTGTGGCTGACGCGATAAGTCCCATTCTGGCCCAGCCCCGCCTGGGCTTGGAGCCGGCACGCCAGATCCTGCTCTGGGCGCTGGAGCGCGCCCGCCAGGATGGCGGCGCACCGGTATGTCTGTCGCTATGCGATGGTCAGGGCGAACTCTTGCACTTTCTACGCATGGACCTGGCACCCGCCCGCTGCATCGCCATCGCGCAAGCCAAGGCTTATACCGCCGCGCGCTTTGGCGTACCAACCCGCAGCCTGGCGGAACGGCTGGAACGCGAAGCCCTTTTCCTGCCCGACTTCCAGGACAGCGGCCTGTGCAGCCTACCCGGCGGCGCACCCTTGCTCTGGCAGGGCCACTGCATCGCCGCGCTGGGAGTAAGCGGTCGCAGCCTGGATGCGGACGAGGTGCTGTGCCGGGAGGCGATACATCATGCGCAGACGCTGTTAGCTTGAGTCCGACCAGTATGGCCGCCAAAAAGTGGGCTTCGCCTATTTTCGGCGACCACCGTCTATTCATGAGCAGAATGCGGGCGCTAGAAATCACCGTTCAAATCGAGTACCGCTGCCCTGATCGGGACGCATGACCGGACGAGTCCTTAACTCCGGCTGCTGGCTTGTCCGCCGGACAAGCAGCAAGCACCGCCATCAAACAGAACGACGCCTGCACCCGGCCCGCACGTCCCTCCGTTTAGGCCAAGCACATCGGTGCCGTTCTCGCCAGGCTGGCCGCAGCGGTCCGGCGGGCGAGTCAGGGCCTACGCCGCAGGCGGGATGCCGGGGCGGGAGGCAAGGGGTGTGCTGTTCGAGCAGAATGCTTGTGATTCGTCCTGTGGACGAATCACTCTGCGAGTTCACGCCCCGCCCGCCCTGGTATCCTGACCAGGGAACCCGCGCAAAGCGCGGGCGAAGGCCCCAGCCAAGCCGGCCCGCTGCGGCCAGCCTGGCGAGAACCCGAAGTTCTCTACGCTTGGCCCAAACGGCCTACCCAATACGAAGGAGTCCCCGAATTTACTGGAAGAGTTCTCCAAAAAAAAGTGCACCTTAAAGGTGCACTTGGCGTCCGAACCAGCAGCCCGGCTGCCATTACCTGCGGTCAGTACGCCTGGAAGACTCCAAACATCTGACCACAAGCCATTCTTAACGCTTAACGTCGCGCTGCGTATCGCCCACGTACAACTGACGAGGACGACCGATCTTGTAGTTTGGATCGGACAGCATTTCGTTCCACTGGGCAATCCAGCCTACCGTACGGGCCAGCGCGAAGATCGCGGTGAACAAGGACGTAGGAATGCCGATGGCGCGCTGAACGATGCCCGAGTAGAAGTCCACGTTCGGGTACAGTTTGCGCTCGACGAAGTACGGATCTTCCAGAGCAATACGCTCCAGCTCCATCGCCAGCTTGAACAAAGGATCGTTCTGCAGGCCCAGGGCTTCCAGCACTTCCTTGCAGGTTTCCTGCATCAGCTTGGCGCGCGGATCGTAGTTCTTGTAGACGCGATGGCCAAAACCCATCAGGCGCACGCCCGAGTTCTTGTCTTTGACCTTCTCCATGAACTCGCCGACCTTGTCGATACCGCCATTGGCCTGCAGCTCTTCCAGCATGTTCAGACATGCTTCATTGGCACCGCCGTGGGCAGGACCCCACAGACACGCCACACCGGCAGCGATGGCGGCAAACGGGTTAGTGCCCGAAGAACCGCACAGACGCACCGTGGAGGTGGAGGCGTTCTGCTCGTGATCGGCGTGCAGAATGAAAATGCGGTCCAGAGCGCGCTCGACCACTTCATTGACGTGGTAGTCCTCGCAAGGAGTGGCGAACATCATGCGCAGGAAATTGCCCGTGTAGGACAGATCGTTCTGCGGGTAGATGAAAGGCTGGCCCAGCGAGTACTTGTAGGTCATGGCCACCAGCGTAGGCATCTTGGCGATCAGACGGATGGCCGAGACATGACGGTGGTGAGGATTGGTGATGTCCGTGGAATCATGATAGAAAGCCGACAGCGCGCCCACCAGACCGGTCAGGATGGCCATAGGGTGCGCATCCGGACGGAAACCACGCAGGAAATACTGCATCTGCTCCTGAACCATGGTGTGGTTCGTGACCAGAGAGTCGAAATCCTGTTTCTGGCCGGCATCGGGCAGATCGCCATTCAGAATCAGGTAACACACATCCATGAAGTCGCAGTTCTGCGCCAACTGGTCGATGGGGTAGCCGCGATACATCAGCTGGCCCTTGTCGCCGTCGATGTAGGTGATGCCCGATTCGCAGGAAGCGGTCGCCATGAAACCCGGGTCGTAGGTAAACATACCCGTCTGACCATAGAGCTTGCGGATATCAATGACCTCCGGGCCCACGGTTCCCTGGTACACAGGGAATTCGACCGCAGGGCTGCCGTCGGAGAAAGATAGCGTGGCTTTCTTGTCTGACAATTCCATCACTTTTTTCCTCAATGGTTAAAGCTTTCGCATAATTTCCACTAGCCGCCGGATGTCGGGCGTATCGAACCGCCCTTCTGGCTCGGAACGAGCCAGAAGGACATCCAGCAAAACTGTATCGTCCATTTCGAACAAGAGGGTCAGGGCCGACACGTCCACATCAGTAAGCTCAGTTTCGTGCCGATCCAGAAAACGGGTGATCATCAGATCGTTTTCCAGCAAGCCCCGCCGAGCGCGCCAGCGCAAGCGGGCGCGTTCCAGTTCCGTCAATGTTCTCATTGGTCCATACCCACCTTTTAGATGCTGCGACGCACCAGCATTTCTTTGATCTTGCCGATGGCGTGCGACGGATTCAGACCCTTGGGACAGACGTCCGTGCAGTTCATGATCGTATGGCAACGGAACAGGCGGTACGGATCTTCCAGGTTGTCCAGGCGCTCGCCCGTGGCTTCGTCGCGCGAGTCGGCGATAAAGCGGTAGGCTTGCAACAGACCGGCGGGACCGACGAATTTATCCGGATTCCACCAGAACGACGGGCAGGAGGTCGAGCAGCAAGCACACAGAATGCACTCGTACAGACCGTCCAGCTCTTCACGCGCTTCGGGGCTCTGCAGGCGCTCTTTTTCGGGAGGCGGCGCGTCGTTGATCAGGTAAGGCTTGACCGAATGGTACTGATCAAAGAAATGCGTCATGTCCACGATCAGATCGCGGATCACAGGCAGGCCGGGCAGCGGACGCAACACGATGGGTTCCTGCAGATCGCGCAGGTTCGTGGTGCAAGCCAGTCCGTTCTTGCCATTGATGTTCATGGCGTCCGAACCGCACACACCTTCACGGCAAGAACGGCGCAGCGCGACACTGTCGTCCACGTCGTTCTTGATGCGCAGGATCGCGTCCAGCAACATCTTGTCGGTAGGCTGCAGCTCGACTTCCAGCTTCTGCATGTAGGGACGCTCGTCCTTATCAGGATCGTAGCGGTAGATTTCGAATTTGACCTTGCGAGTTTGGCTCATTTCAATATCCTGCTTAGAAAGTCCGGGCCTTGGGCGGGATGGATTCGGCCGTCAGTGGCTTCATCTGGACGGGCTTGTAGTCCAGACGGCTGCCTTCGGAGAACCACAGGGTGTGACGCAGCCAGTTCTCGTCGTCACGCTCGGGGTGATCGTTCAGGGCATGGGCACCACGGCTTTCGGTGCGATTCGCCGCAGACTTGGTCGTGGCACGCGCCACTTCGATCATGTTGGCCACTTCCAGCGCTTCGATGCGCGCAGTGTTAAAGACCTTGGACTTGTCTTTGAAGTAGATGTCCTTGACTTCAGGCACCAGCGACTCGATGGCGGTCACGCCCTTGTTGAGCAGATCCATGGTGCGGAACACGCCGCAGTGCGCCTGCATGGCGGTACGGATCTTGTTGCCCACGTCCTGGGCTTTTTCACCCGAGGTGCGCGACTCCAGGCGGTTGACGCGGTCCAGGGAGAACTCAATGGAGGACTCGTTGATTTCCTGGTGGGCGTGCTCTTTCTCGGGGTGCGAGGCCACGATGTGGTTGCCCGAGGCACGACCAAATACGATCAAGTCCAGCAGCGAGTTCGTGCCCAGGCGGTTGGCACCGTGCACCGACGTGGCCGCGCATTCGCCGATGGCGTACAGACCGTTGACGATTTTGTTCTCGCCGTTGGCACCGGGCACCACGACCTGGCCGTAGTAGTTCGTCGGAATACCGCCCATCTGGTAATGGATGGTGGGTACCACGGGAATCGGGTCCTTGATGGGGTCCACGTTGCCAAACTTGATGGCGATTTCGCGGATCGAGGGCAGACGCTTTTTGATGACGTCGGCACCCAGGTGATCGAGCTTGAGCACCACGTAGCTGCCGTCGCCGCAACCGCGGCCTTCCTTGATTTCCTGGTCCATAGAGCGGGACACGAAGTCGCGCGGGGCCAGATCCTTCAGGGTAGGGGCATAACGCTCCATGAAGCGTTCGCCGTCTTTGTTCAGCAAAATGCCGCCTTCGCCGCGCACGCCTTCGGTAATCAGCACGCCTGCGCCGGCCACGCCGGTGGGGTGAAATTGCCAGAACTCCATGTCCTGCAGCGGCAGGCCGGCACGGGCAGCCATGCCCAGGCCATCGCCCGTATTAATGAAGGCGTTGGTAGACGCCGCCCAGATACGGCCGGCACCACCGGTGGCCAGCACCACGCGCTTGCCTTCCAGGATGTAGATTTCGCCGGTTTCCATTTCCAGGGCGGTCACGCCCAGCACATCGCCCGCTTCGTTGCGCAGCAGATCCAATGCCATCCATTCGACGAAGAACTGCGTACGGGCGGCCACGTTACGCTGGTACAGCGTATGCAACATGGCGTGACCGGTACGGTCGGCAGCGGCACAGGCGCGCTGCACGGGCTTTTCGCCGAAATTGGCGGTATGGCCGCCAAACGGACGCTGGTAAATGGTGCCGTCGGCGTTGCGGTCAAAAGGCATGCCGAAGTGTTCCAGCTCGTACACGGCGTGCGGTGCTTCGCGGCACATGAACTCGATGGCGTCCTGGTCGCCCAGCCAGTCCGAACCCTTGACGGTATCGTACATATGCCAGTACCAGTGGTCCTCGCTCATGTTGCCCAGCGATGCGCTGACGCCACCCTGAGCAGCCACGGTGTGGGAGCGGGTTGGGAATACTTTGGACAGGACCGCTACGGACAGACCGGCCTGAGCCAGTTGCAGGGAGCAGCGCATGCCGGCGCCGCCGGCACCGACCACGACCACGTCAAACTGGCGGCGGGGAAGAGAAGTTTTGATGGAAGCCACGGTTTAGAGACTCCAGATAATTTTTGCAAAAAACACGACAGATGCCACCAGCCACAACAGAGTCAGCACTTGCAGCAGCAGGCGCACTCCGGCGGGCTTGACATAGTCCATCCAGATGTCGCGCACGCCGATCCAGGCATGCCAGGACAAAGACAGGAAGAACAGCGTGGCCAGCAATTGGCCCAATGGCAATGCGCCGATACGGAAAGTGAACAGGCCGCGCCAGGTCTCGAAATTCAGTTCGCTGCTGAACAGGATGCCGCCGACGATGACCAGGGTGTAGATGGCCATGATGACGGCCGTAACCCGCTGCGCCAGAAAATCGAGCGTGCCGTAGTGAGCGCCGACAACCAGGCGGTGTGCGCCGATGCGTTCGCGATTAGCCATTACCAGACCCCAAAAAGTTTCAGACCAAAGACCAGAGTCAGCGCCAGGCTGACGCCGAAAACCATGCCCGCCGACTTCTTGGCCGACTCCTTGTCGTTGCCGATGTGCAGATCGAGGATCAGGTAACGGATGCCAGCGCAGAAGTGGTGCAGATAACCCCAGATCAGAGCCAGCAAAATCAGCTTACAGACGGGATTGTCGACATAGCTGCGCAGGGTCTCGAACGATTCGGGAGAGCTGACACTGAGGGAGAACAGCGGCAACAGCACGAGCGGCAGACAAAGGAACAGCAATGCGCCGCTGACGCGATGCAAAATCGACGATTTTGCCGCCAGTGGCAAGCGGTAACTCAATATCTGCGGCACGCTGATATTGCGATACTGCGGGCGCTGCTTGGGTGCGGTATCAGACATGATGGCCTCGAAGTAGATAAAAAAAAGAAATTACAGATAAACCTTGGTATTTTCACCGATTTGACAAGACGATGCAGTATCAAATGCCGTATGCCGTCGGTCTAGTTCAAAGTGTTTCGATAATGAAAGCGCTCGGTGAGGTACAGGCCGCGACGCAGTTCCACAGGACGGTCGCCATACGTGTAGGAGACCCGCTCGACCTGCAGCAAGGGCGTGCCCTGGGCAACCTGCAACACGGCGGCGGCTTCTCCTGCGGCGGCAACGGCGCCGATCTTTTCGTCGGCTCGCACCATGCTGACGCCGAACTTGCTCTCGAACCAGGCATACATAGGGCCTTTGTTCTGTACGGCCGCCTCCAGGGTCAGGCCCTTGAAGGCCGAACCGGGCAACCAGATATCGTCGTAAATGGTGGGGACTTGCTCGAAGGACAGCACCCGACGCAGATTGACCACCATATCCGAAGTGCGCAGATCCAGCAGCACGGCCACATCGGCAGGTGCTTTAAGGCGGCGCACATCCAGGATGCGGCTGGAGGAAGGCACGGGCTTGCCGTCGTCCGGGGCCAGGCGCAGGAAGCGAAAACGCACGCGGGCTTCGTGGTGCGTGGCCACGAAGGTGCCCTTGCCCTGGCGACGGATCAGCAGATTGTCGGCCGCCAGCTCGTCGATGGCTTTACGCACCGTTCCCTGGCTGACCTGAAAACGGGCCGCCAACTCCAGTTCGCTGGGAATGGACTCGCCGGGTTTCCACTCGCCGCGATCCAGCCCTTGTAACAAAAGAGCCTTGATCTGCTGATACAGTGGGCTATAGGCCGCACTGGGCGCGGATTTTTCGATTTCCGAGGCGCGTATGGGCGGCACGTTTTCAGACATGGTTGATAATGAACAAGTGCGCACGACACGCCGGGGCGCGGCGAACTTGTAAACAAAATAGACAGTACGCTAATTTTCGCATGCCCCGCCCCGAATGTCTAACACTCTTCTGTCTTATATAAGATATAAGACGTTTGACGTGCTGCCGGTTTTGGTCTAGGCTGCGCAGTGAAAAAAAGGGCTGTGAACGCCCTGCGAAAAACCGCCAGCCAGGCTCGATGCGACACCCGCAAAAGCATTAAACTGTGTTTTTCGTCCTCGACTTTCAAACCCAAAAACGGAGTCATACTCTCATGTCCAAACCCGCAATGCGTGTTGCCGTCACTGGTGCCGCCGGTCAGATCGGCTACGCCCTGCTGTTTCGCATCGCTTCCGGCGAAATGCTGGGCAAAGACCAGCCCGTGATCCTGCAGTTGCTGGAGCTGCCCGACGAGAAAGCCCAGAAAGCCCTGAAGGGCGTCATGATGGAACTGGACGACTGCGCCTTCCCGCTGCTGCAAGGCATGTCCGCCCACAGCGATGCCGAAGAAGCCTTCAAAGATGTCGACGTGGCCCTGCTGGTGGGCGCACGCCCACGCGGCCCAGGCATGGAACGCAAAGACCTGCTGGCTTTCAACGCCCAGATATTCACCGCCCAGGGCCGCGCCCTGAACAAAGTCGCCAGCCGCGACGTGAAAGTGCTGGTGGTCGGCAATCCGGCCAACACCAACGCCTACATCGCCATGAAGTCCGCCCCCGATCTGCCGGCCAAGAACTTCACCGCCATGCTGCGCCTGGACCACAACCGCGCCCTGTCGCAGTTGGCCACCAAGTCCGGCAAGGCGGTTGCTGACATCGAGAACCTGATCGTGTGGGGCAACCACTCGCCCACCATGTACCCTGACACCCGTTTCGCTACCGTGAACGGCGAGAAGATCGACGCGATCATCAACGATCAGGCATGGAACCGCGACACCTTCATCCCCACCGTGGGCAAACGTGGTGCCGCCATCATCGAAGCCCGTGGCCTGTCCTCGGCCGCTTCGGCTGCCAACGCTGCCATCGACCACGTGCGTGACTGGGTCCTGGGCTCGAATGGCAAATGGGTCACCATGGGTGTTCCTTCGGACGGTTCCTACGGCATCCCAGAAGGCATCATCTACGGTGTGCCTGTGACCACCGAAAACGGCGAATACAAGCGTGTGGAAGGCCTGGAAATCGACGCCTTCTCGCGTGAGCGCATGGACCACACTCTGAACGAGTTGCTGGAAGAGCGTGACGGCGTGAAAGATCTGCTGGGCTGATCGACACACCCAGAAAAATCCCCGCCAGCCCTGCCGGCGGGGATTTTTTTTGACTCTGCCCCCCCCCACCTACTAGGAACGCAGCTTGCGCCACAAGGTCGTGCGGCTGATTCCCAGACGCGCAGCAGCCTGCTCACGATTGCCACCACATTGCTCCAGCACCTGCAACA
Organism: Alcaligenes sp. SDU_A2; assembly: GCF_038237375.1. NCBI lineage: Bacteria > Pseudomonadati > Pseudomonadota > Betaproteobacteria > Burkholderiales > Alcaligenaceae > Alcaligenes > Alcaligenes sp. SDU_A2. Next base: position 2,721,246 of record NZ_CP151273.1, read on the forward strand.
GATACGCATGTTCGCTACGTTCGCGCTGACCGCGTAAACTCTCCGGCCCCAGCCGCTCTACCCCCGCCGCATCATCGCCCGACGCCACGCCGCCGGCAGACACATCCCTGGCCCGGCTTGAAGCCAGCAGTTCCGGCACCAGCCCCTCCACAGACAGTGCCTGTTCGGGCTGAGCTGCACCCAGCACCATCAGGCGCTCAATCAGATTTTCCAGTTCGCGGATATTGCCCGGCCAATCGTAATCCTGGCCCGCCCGCAGCAAAGCCTGCACCCACCCCTTGGGCATTTGCGCGCCCAGACGCTGCGCCACTTTGTCGGCCAGGTGCGCCGCCAACGCAGGCAAGTCCTGACGTCGCTGCCGCAGCGGCGGCAAATGCAGGACCAGAATATTCAGACGATAAAACAGATCCTGACGAAACCGGCCATCGCGCACCAGCGCCGCCAGATCGCGGTGGGTCGCCGCAATCACGCGCACATCCACCGGAGCAGGCTCTATGGCCCCCAGACGCAACACCTCTTTTTCCTGTAGCACCCGCAGCAGTCGCGTCTGCAAGGACAACGGCATATCGCCGATCTCATCCAGAAACAGCGTGCCGGTGTGCGCCGCCTCGAACAGCCCCACCTTGCCACCGCGGCTGGAGCCGGTAAACGCGCCTTCCACATAGCCGAACAATTCGCTTTCCAGCAGCCCATCGGGAAACGCGGCACAGTTGATCGCCACGAAAGGCTGTGAGCGCCGCCCACTGGCCTGATGCATGCCCTGTGCCAACAGCTCCTTGCCGGTGCCGCTCTCGCCGATAATCAAGGCCGTGGCCGCGCTTTGCGCACAGGCCTGCGCCTGCTTGCGCACCCGACACATAACGGCGCTGTCTCCCACCAGATCGGACAGGCTATAGCGCGCGGCATGCGACACCGCACGGTGGCTGCGCGAGCGCAAGCTGCGGTCCAAGCGCTGAATCGCCGCCGGGTCCTGGCACACCAGCACCGCGCCGGTCAGACGCCCCTGCTCCAGAATGGGCGTGCGGCTGACCACTGCCATGCGCTCACCCACAGGCTGCACCACGTCCTGCTGAGCGTCCAGGCTACGCAGCGTGGAACGTAATTGCAGCTCGGGCTTCAGATCGCTCAGGCAGCGTCCCAGCAGTTCCTGCGCAGGCCGCCCCAGCCAGGCCTCCATTGCCGGATTCACCGTTTCGACCCGCTCCTGCGCATCGACCGCCACGACGCCATCGCGCAACTGAGCCAGAATCGTATTTAATCGCTCCCGACGTGCCGATTCAGCACGCGCCACCCTGGCCAGCTCAATCGCCCCTTCCAGAGCCTCGCACACAGCGCCCTGGGAATAAAGCAGGACACCGTCCATGCCACTGTCCCGCGCCAGATCCACCACCAACCCCGGTGCCAGCACACGCTGCACGCCAAGGCTGCGCAACTCCTGAACACAGCGACGCGCATCGCTTTGGCTACGATAGGCACGCAAATACACCGGCAAACCAAAACGCTCGATAAATGCCTGTAACTCGGGCGGCGGATCGCCATACGTAACGACGGCCATGCTCTGCACGGACGGGGCTGACTGAGCCAAGCCGCGCAAAATATCGAACCCGCCCGGACGCACCAGCACCACCGGCACATCCAGATGTTCACGCAGATAATGGCCATTCGAACCGGCAGACACCAATACATCCAGCTCGCCCAAGCGACGCATGGCCTGAATCATGTCCACCGCCTCGCCATAGGCTTTGTCCACGATCAAGATTTCAGCCTGATCGCGGTACAAGGGCACCAATTCCTCTAGCAGAGAGCGCAAACCGTGCAGGCCGACCGCGACCACACGCAACCGAGGCGAATCTTGCGATACCACAGACATCAAAGCCTCCACAGCCCAAAAACGAAACAGTGTTTCAGATATAGTTTCAATAATGAAACATGATTGAAGATGAATCAAGCGCATGTCCACGCCCCGCCCTTCCTCAAAACCCTGTGCAGCCACGCCCCGGCACACTGATCGGACAGCCTTTAAAATCTGGCACGTTGTTTGCTTAATTTTTTTCAGCATGGCAGCCAGGCCCTGCGCCCTGCCCCACCTTTCTTGATACGGAGCAATCATGAGCCACCACGACACGACATCGGCCGGCAGCCGTTTTCGCCAGGCCCTGCGCGACGAACAACCTTTGCAAATCATCGGCGCGATCAACGCCAACCACGCCTTGCTGGCCCAGCGCGCCGGCTACCGGGCCATCTACCTGTCCGGCGGCGGCGTGGCCGCCGGCTCCCTGGGCTTGCCCGATCTGGGCATCAATACCCTGGACGATGTGCTGACCGATATACGCCGCATCACCGACGTGTGCGAACTGCCGCTGCTGGTCGATATAGACACCGGCTTTGGCGCATCGGCATTCAACATCGCCCGCACGATCAAAAGCCTGATCAAATTCGGGGCCGCCGCCTGCCACATCGAGGATCAAGTCGGTGCCAAGCGCTGCGGCCATCGCCCCGGCAAGGAAATCGTCAGCGCCGGCGAAATGGTGGACCGCGTCAAGGCGGCGGTAGACGCACGGACCGACCCGGACTTTTTCATCATGGCCCGCACCGACGCGATTGCCGTGGAAGGCGTGGATGCCGCCTTGGAGCGCGCGCAGGCCTGCGTGCAAGCCGGCGCCGACGGCATTTTCGCCGAAGCCTGCTATGACCTGGACACCTACCGCCGCTTTACCCAGACTCTGAACGTGCCCGTGCTGGCCAACATTACCGAGTTTGGCAAGACGCCGTTGTTCACCGTGCAAGAACTGGCTTCGGCTCAGGTGGCGATGGTGCTCTACCCGCTGTCGGCCTTCCGTGCCATGAATAAGGCCGCCGAAACCGTGTATCAGGCCATCCGCCGCGATGGTCATCAGAAAAATGTGGTGGACTTGATGCAGACCCGTGAAGAGCTATACGATCGCATCGGCTACCATGACTACGAACAACGGCTGGACGCTCTGTTCCAGAAAAACAAGAAATCCTGAGTCCGGCCCGCTCCCGGCACGGAGCCAGCCAGACCCGCCGCTTATCCAGGCGCACGGCCACACCGTGTGCCCACCAACCAGGAGACCCGCATGAGCAGCACCGAGAACACCCCCGCCGCCGGCTTCAAACCCAAGAAATCCGTCGCCCTGTCGGGCGTGGTGGCCGGCAACACCGCCCTTTGCACCGTTGGCCGCAGCGGCAACGACCTGCACTACCGTGGTTACGACATTCTGGATCTGGCGCAGGCCTGCGAATTTGAAGAAGTGGCCCACCTGCTGATCCACGGAAAACTGCCCAACCGCGACGAACTGCGTGCCTACAAGCAAAAGCTCAAGCGCCTGCGCGGCTTGCCTCTGGCCGTACAAAGCGCGCTGGAAACTCTGCCCGCGCACAGCCACCCCATGGACGTCATGCGTACCGCCGTCTCGGTATTGGGCTGCGTGCTGCCCGAAAAGGACGATCACAATCTGCCCGACGCGCGCGACATCGCCGACCGGCTGATGGCCTGCCTGGGCTCGGCCCTGCTGTACTGGTATCACTACAGCCACAATGGCGAGATGATCGACGTGCAGACCGACGACGACAGCATAGGCGCGCACTTTCTGCACCTGCTGCACGGCGAAAAACCGTCGGCCCAGTGGGAACGCGCCATGCATACCTCGCTGAATCTGTACGCCGAGCACGAGTTCAATGCCTCTACATTCACCAGCCGGGTCATTGCTGGCACGGGTTCGGACTTTTATTCGGCCATCGCCGGTGCCATAGGCGCGCTGCGCGGCCCCAAGCACGGCGGTGCCAACGAAGTGGCCTTTGAAATCCAGAAGCGCTACGACACACCCGATCAGGCCGAACAGGACATACGCCAGCGCGTGGAAAACAAAGAAGTCATCATCGGCTTCGGCCATCCCGTCTACACAGTCTCGGACCCTCGCAACGAAGTCATTAAATCCGTTGCCAAAGAGCTGGCCGAACAGGACGGCAACACGCGCATGTACGACATTGCCGAACGTCTGGAAACCGTCATGTGGGACGTCAAAAAAATGTTCCCCAATCTGGACTGGTTCTCGGCCGTGTCCTACCACACGATGGGCGTGCCAACGGCCATGTTCACCCCGCTGTTCGTCATAGCGCGCACCGCCGGCTGGGCGGCGCACATCATCGAACAACGCATCGACAACAAAATCATTCGCCCTACGGCCAACTATGTAGGACCGGAAAACCAGGCCTTTGTCCCCCTGGATCAGCGCCCCTAAGCACCGGTACGCATGCGCCTGCCCAGCCCGGCATGCGCTATCATGCATCCGTAATTTGATGCACAGCCCCGCAGCCTTCGGCCTGCGGGGCCGATTTTTCCGGTGACCTCGATGTTCTCTGATTTTGTCCACTACGCGCTGCCCCTGGCCGCCACCCTGATGCTGGCCTGCGCCCTGACCGCCTTGGCCAGCGGCGCTTATTTGCTGCTGTTTAATCTGCGCAGCACCCACCAGGCGCTACGCCACCCCTACCTGGACCAGCACCCCTGGAGCCGTCTACCGATCACACTGAAGGCCGGAATCTTGCTGGACTACTTTCTGCGCCTGAACTTTCCATCCCGCCACAGCGGCGTGTTCGGCAACGCCAACCGCCTGCTGGCGCACGTACAGCGCGACCAGGTGCCTATGGGCATCAAATGGCCGCTCATGGGACTGTGGGGCGGTTGTTTCATCGGACTGGTCTGCATGCTGGCGCTATGGGTGCTGATCGCGCTGCAGCCGGCTGCCACCTGAAAGGAATACGTCTATGAATCTGAACATACAGCACGATCCCCACGCCCGGCAGTTCTTCTGCACGGTCGATGCGCTGCGCTGCGTCATCGACTACGAACTGAATGGCACTGTCATGAGCATCACGCATACCGGAGTGCCTGCGGCGCTGGAAGGCCGCGGCATCGCCGGCCAGTTGACCCGTTACGCGCTGGAAACCGCCAAAAAGCAACACTGGACGGTACGGCCTTTATGCAGCTATGCCGCCGTCTACATCCGGCGTCACCCCGAATACGCCGACCTGCTGGCCTGATTCAGCTTTCTGCAAGTCTTATATAAGATATAAGACCCTTGCCTCACTTCCCGCTTCAAATTACAATCGGGACACTATTCGATTTTCCCGAATTCCATTTCAACCCTCACCGATAGGCCCTGCACCATGCTGGACTCTTACCGCGAACACGTTGCCGAGCGCGCCGCGCTGGGCATTCCTCCGCTGCCTCTGTCGGCTCAGCAAACTGCCGACCTGATCGAGCTCATCAAGAACCCGCCTGCCGGCGAAGAAGCATTCCTGCTCGACCTGCTGACGCACCGCGTCCCCGCCGGCGTGGACGACGCCGCCAAGGTCAAGGCCTCTTACCTGGCCGCCGTGGCGCTGGGCACCGAGACCTGTGCCCTGATCAGCCGCGAACGCGCCACCGAATTGCTGGGCACCATGCTGGGCGGCTACAACATCAGCCCACTGATCGAGCTGCTGGATCAACCCGGCCTGGGTCAGATCGCCGCCAACGGCCTCAAGAACACCCTGCTCATGTTCGACTCCTTCCACGATGTGCAGGAAAAAGCCGAAAAGGGCAATGCCTACGCCAAGGAAGTGATGCAGAGCTGGGCCGACGGCGAATGGTTCACCAGCCGCCCCGAAGTCCCCGAAAGCATGACCATCACGGTCTTCAAAGTTACCGGCGAAACCAATACCGACGACCTCTCGCCTGCCCCCGACGCCTGGAGCCGCCCCGACATTCCGCTGCATGCCCTGGCCATGCTCAAGAATCCGCGTCCCGGCATCACCCCCGAAGAACCCGGCAAAAAAGGCCCGGTCGCCTTCATCGAGTCGCTCAAGGAAAAAGGCAATCTGGTGGCCTACGTCGGCGACGTGGTGGGTACCGGCTCGTCGCGCAAGTCCGCCACCAACTCGGTGTTGTGGTTTACGGGCGAAGACATCCCTTACGTCCCTAACAAGCGCTTCGGCGGCGTGTGCCTGGGCAGCAAGATTGCTCCCATCTTCTACAACACCATGGAAGATGCCGGTGCCCTGCCTATCGAGCTGGATGTCTCGCAAATGGAAATGGGCGATGTGATCGAATTGCGCCCCTACGACGGCAAGGCCCTCAAGAACGGCCAGGTCATCGCCGAGTTCCAAGTCAAATCCGATGTGCTGTTTGACGAAGTGCGCGCCGGCGGCCGCATTCCGCTGATCATCGGCCGCGGTCTGACCACACGCGCCCGCGAAGCGCTGGGCCTGCCGCCCACCACGCTGTTCCGCCTGCCGCAAAGCCCCGCCGACACCGGCAAAGGCTATTCCCTGGCCCAGAAGATGGTCGGTCGCGCCTGCGGTCTGCCCGAAGGCACCGGCGTGCGTCCCGGCACCTACTGCGAACCCCGCATGACGACAGTCGGCAGCCAGGACACCACCGGCCCGATGACACGTGACGAACTCAAGGATCTGGCCTGCCTGGGCTTCTCGTCCGACCTGGTGATGCAGTCCTTCTGCCACACCGCTGCCTACCCCAAGCCCGTGGACGTCAAGACCCACCACGAACTGCCCGCCTTCATCAGCACGCGCGGCGGCGTTTCGCTGCGCCCCGGCGACGGCATCATCCACTCCTGGCTGAACCGCATGCTGCTGCCCGATACCGTGGGCACCGGCGGCGACTCGCACACCCGTTTCCCTATCGGCATCAGCTTCCCTGCCGGCTCCGGTCTGGTGGCCTTTGCCGCTGCTACCGGCGTGATGCCGCTGGACATGCCTGAATCCGTGCTGGTGCGCTTCAAGGGCGACATGCAGCCCGGCGTCACCCTGCGCGACCTGGTCAACGCCATTCCCTTGTATGCCATCAAGCAGGGCCTGCTGACTGTGGAAAAAGCCGGCAAGAAGAACATCTTCTCCGGTCGCATCCTGGAAATCGAGGGCCTGCCCAACCTGAAGATCGAACAAGCCTTCGAGCTGTCCGACGCTTCTGCCGAACGCTCGGCCGCCGCCTGCACGGTGCGCCTGAACAAAGAGCCCATCATCGAGTACCTGAACAGCAACATCACGCTGCTCAAGTGGATGATTGCCAACGGCTACGAAGACGAACGCACCCTGGGCCGCCGCATCAAGGCAATGGAAGCTTGGCTGGCCGACCCTCAACTGCTGGAGCCGGACGCCGACGTCGACTACGCTGCCGTCATCGAAATCGACCTGGCCGACATCCACGAACCTATCGTGGCCTGCCCGAACGACCCCGACGACGTCAAGACCCTGTCGGACGTGGCCGGCACCGTCATCGACGAAGTGTTCATCGGTAGCTGCATGACCAACATCGGCCACTTCCGTGCAGCCTCCAAGCTGCTGGAAGGCAAGCGCGACATCCCCACGCGCCTGTGGGTCGCTCCGCCGACCAAGATGGACCAACAGCAACTGACCGAGGAAGGCCACTACAGCGTATTGGGCGTGGCCGGCGCGCGCATGGAAATGCCGGGCTGCTCGCTGTGCATGGGTAACCAGGCACAAGTACGCGAAGGTGCTACCGTCATGTCCACCAGCACCCGCAACTTCCCCAACCGTCTGGGCAAGAACAGCAATGTCTTCCTGGGCTCGGCCGAACTGGCCGCCATCTGCTCGCGTCTGGGCCGCATCCCGACCCGCGAAGAGTATCTGGCGGACATGGGTGTTCTGCAAGCCAATAGCGACAATATCTATCGCTACATGAACTTCGACCAAATCGAAGAGTTCAAGGAAATTGCCGACTCCGTAGGCCTGTAAGCCGCAGGGTTTACTTGCAACGCCTTCGCCGCAGTACGCGGCGAAGGCGTTTTTCTTTGTTTGCTCCCTATTCTCGACACGCCCCTTCCCGGCCCGGTCTCCACCTGGACCGTGCCACGGAGTAAACTAGGGTGTCCATCAACCGGCAACGTATGTCAATGTCGCAACTCAATCCCAAACTGCTCGCTCAACAACCCAAGGAAGTCCAGCGCCTGGTCAACTATGCCGACGCCCTGGTGCGTTCCGGTTCGCAAGTCGAAGACCGCTATTGGCAAGGGCTGGCTGCTCAGTTGCTGACCAAACTGTACGCCGGTCGCCGCAACAATACGGTCGAGCAGACGCTGGAGCTGCTGGGCAACCAACAACAGCATCAGCACTACGAAATCATGATGGAGCTGGCCGAGTCCCAGGCCGAAAGCCTGCGCATCGAACACAACGGCATCCACTACGACGCCTTATTGTTCTCCGCCCCTCTGACGGCATGGACACGCTATCAACTACCCCAAGGCACCTTGACCGACACCCAGCGCCAGGAACTGGTGGCTGCATTGCAATCGAGCATTCTGGCCGAAGGCAGTCTATGCGCACTGGTCCCTGACCTGGTCAGCTACGACGAAATGCCCCAGACCTATCAACAGGCCTACGAATGGACACAGGCGCTGACGGCCAAGGCACTGGGCCGCAGCCGCGACGATGTGCGCCCGATCGCCCCGCAGGAAGCCAGCACGCTGCTGGCCGATGCGCGCTTTCTGGTGGGCGTTGCCCTGGTGCCGGTCGGACAGGCCCTGTTTCGCTGGCAGACGCCCAGCGACAATGCCAACGCCGCCCACCTGGCCTGCATAGAACAATGGGTGCAAAAATGCAGCCCCATCCTGGGCCCCTTGTTCACCGGCTGCCAGATCCAGTACCTGGCCCCCAACGCCTACTACGTCAACACCCGCGAGGCCGACCGCGAAATCCGCCCTTTGTCGGTCCAGGCCGGCGTTACCTGGCTGCAGACCGCTGCCAATATCACACCGGACCAACTGCGCGCGGTAATCGTGGCCTGCGGCAACGAACTGGTCGAAGAATACCGCGTCGGCTTCAGCACCTTGGCCTCGCCCACCGTCATCTACGGCTGCATCTGGCCGGTGCTCAGCCAGGAAGAAGCCGAGGCCTCACTGAGCGACGACAATCACATCGATATTCCGGACATCATCGCCGCCCTGCTGAAAACGCTGGGCGTGCAACATGTACAGCGTCTGCCCGGCCTGCATTCGACCGAAATCTGCGATGACTGCCACGCGCCTTTCTTTCCCGACATTCACGGCGAGATGCAGCATCCCGAACTGCCCGACGAAATCGACCTGGACCCGGTCCAGCTGCACTAAAGGCGTTAAGGTAGCCATCAAGGCATTCCCACAACTTGTCATTGCCCGCGTCTGATGCCATCCATTGACCTATTCTGCCGTGTCGTCGATAACTTCGGCGACATCGGCGTGTGCTGGCGACTGGCCCGCCAGTTGGCCGCCATGCCCGATGTAGGCCAGGTCCGTCTGTGGGTGGACGACCTGCACAGCTTCCGGCGCATCCAGCATCAAGTGCGAGAGCAATTGGACAGCCAAGACATCCTGGGCGTGCGCATCGAGCACTGGCACGCAGCGCGTCTGCACTATCCAGAACCGTACCCACTGTTGATCGAAGCCTTTGCCTGCGAGCTGCCCGCCGCTGTCACAAAACAGTTGCGGGCTGACCGCCACGTATGGATCAATCTGGATTACCTGAGTGCCGAAAACTGGGTGCTCGGCTGCCACGGCCTGCCCTCGCCGCAACCGGGCGGTGCCGCCAAATACTTCTTTTTTCCGGGTTTTCTGCCCGGCACGGGCGGTCTGCTGCGCGAACCCGGTCTGCTCGAACAACGCGCGGCTTTTCAACGCGACGATGCCGCCTACGACGCCTTGCTGGCCCGACTAGGTGTAGCTTTGGACAAGCGCCAGGCGCTGCTGGCCGGCACCCTGCGCCAACTATTCCTGTTCTGCTATCCCAATGCACCGGTGCAGGCGCTTGCCCAGGTCCTGGGGCAACAAGACAGGGACACCCTGCTACTGATTCCCGACTCCGTCGCGGCGCACTTGCCCACCCTGACCGGCCCGCGCCTGCACATCCAGGAAATACCCCATGTCGACCAGGCCGACTTCGATGCCCTGCTCTGGCGCAGCGACGTAAATATCGTGCGTGGCGAAGACTCTCTGGTGCGTGCCATCTGGGCCGGTGTGCCCATGATCTGGCAGCCCTACATCCAGGATGACAATGCCCATCTGGACAAACTGGATGCCTGGTTGGACACCACCCCCCTGTCGGCCCCGGTACGGGCCCTGCATCATGCCTGGAGCAGCGCCGATCCCGCCGCCGCCACCCAGGCGCTGCAACATTGCCTGGCAAAAGACGCGATGGCGCAGTGGCGCAACGATGCCAGAGCCTACTGTGCGCAGCAGGCGCAACGCGCCGATCTGGCCGCCAGTCTGCTCAGTTTTTACACCCAAGTCGTCCGAAAACGCTAAAATAGATTGTTTTTCTTCAAAGCTCCCTGACAGCATGATCGGCGGAGCCACCCCATTCGGAGTTTTTTTTAATGAAAATCGCACAAGAATTGCGCGTTGGCAACGTCGTGATGGTCAATGGTGACCCTCTGGTCGTTCAAAAGACGGAATACAACAAATCCGGCCGTAACTCCGCAGTCGTCAAGCTGAAGTTCAAGAACCTGCTCAGCGGCTCGAACAGCGAAGCCGTGCACAAAGCCGACGAAAAATTCGACATCGTCATGCTGGAAAAGCGCGAGTGCACCTACTCGTATTTCGCCGATCCCATGTATGTCTTTATGGATGACGAGTACAACCAGTACGAAGTCGAAGCCGAAAGCATGGGCGACGCCCTGAACTACCTGGAAGAAGGCATGGCTGTGGAAGCCGTCTTCTACGAAGGCCGCGCCATCTCCGTGGAACTGCCCACCATCATCGTGCGCGAAATCACCTACACGGAACCTGCCGTCAAGGGCGATACCTCCGGCAAGGTGCTCAAGCCCGCCAAGATCAACACCGGCACGGAAATCAGCGTGCCCCTGTTCTGCAACATCGGCGACAAGATCGAAATCGATACCCGCACCAACGAGTACCGCAGCCGCGTCATGTAAGCAGGTCACAGTGGCATCAAAAAAACCGCAGCGTAAAAACACTGCGGTTTTTTTTATCGCCATCAACTTGGCAAAGAGCCTTCCCGGCCGCGGCTACCGCTCGCCATAGGCTTCCTCGAAAATGCCAATGACTTCTTCTTTTTCCGGTTGGATAGGATTGGTCAAGCCACAGACGTCTTTGAGCGCGTTATCCGCCAAGACTGGGAAATCTTCGCGTTTGACGCCCAGCTCCGCCAGCGACTTGGGAATGCCCACGATATCGGCCAGTTTCTTGATGGCGGAAATAACATCCAGCCCTTTCAGATCAGGATTGTTGTCCGAGAGCAGCTTACCCAGATCATTAAGCCGGGGACGCACTGCCTGCATATTGAAGGTCTGGACATGGGGCAGCAACAAGGCATTGCAGACGCCATGCGGCAGATCGTAAAAACCACCTAGCTGGTGAGCCATGGCATGCACATAGCCCAGCGAGGCGTTATTAAATGCCATGCCAGCCAAGAACTGGGCATACGCCATTTGTTCGCGAGCCAGCTTGTTCTTGGGCTCGCGCACGGCCGTCGGCAGATACTTGGCCACCAGCTCCACCACTTTGACTGCGCAGGCATCCGTCAACGGGGTCGCAATCGTGGAAACATAGGCTTCAAACGCATGGGTCAAAGCGTCCATGCCGGTCGCTGCCGTCAAGGCCGCCGGCATGCCCTCCATCAGCTCCGAATCGTTGACCGACATGAAAGGCGTCACGTGCCGATCAATAATGGCCATTTTCACGTGGCGGCGCTCGTCGGTAATGATGGTGAAACGCGTCATTTCCGATCCGGTGCCCGCCGTGGTATTGATGGCCAGCAGCGGCAGCTGAGGTTTGGTGGACTTGTCCAGGCCCTCGTAGTCCTCGATCTTGCCGCCGTTGCTGGCAACCAGCGCAACCCCTTTAGCGCAATCGTGGGACGAACCGCCCCCCAGGGAGACAATCAAGTCGGCACCTTGCTTGCGCAAGGCATCCAGACCGGCATTGACATTGCTGACCGTTGGGTTCGGATTGACCTGGTCAAAGATCGCCGTATCGATCTTCTGGGCCGCCAACTTTTCCGCCACCAGTTTGGCCATGCCCATTTTGGACAAGGACGCATCGGTAATGATCAGCGCCTTCTTGAAACCCATCTTTCCGACAATCGGCATGGAACGGTCCAACGCGCCCGGTCCAAGAATATTGTGAGCCGTGATGAAAAATTCAGAAACTGTCATTTTGTCTACCCCTAGGAAGGATTCAGAATAATCGTTGCTATCACATAGACATACAAACCCAAGTCATGCAAAAAAAACGCTCCCCCGCCTGGAATGCCAGGGGAGCGGTCAAAACAACAGCAATCAAATCAGAAAAAGCCCAGCGCATTGGCGCTATAACTGACCAGCAGGCACTTGGTCTGCTGATAATTGCTCAGGGCTATCTTGTGCGTTTCACGGCCGATGCCCGAACGCTTGTAGCCGCCGAAGGTCGCGTGCGCAGGATACAGGTTGTAGCAGTTGGTCCAGACACGACCGGCTTCCACGCCCCGGCCCACGCGATAGGCACGCGACCCATCGCGGCTCCAGACACCCGCTCCCAATCCGTACTCGGTGTCGTTGGCAATAGCGATGGCCTCGTCTTCGTCCTTGAAGGTCGTAACTGCGGCGACCGGGCCGAAGATTTCTTCCTGGAAAGTACGCATGCTGTTGTTACCCAGCAGCATGGTCGGGCTGACGTAATAACCGCTGTCCAGGCCCTGCCCTGGGCGGTTGCGTTCGCCACCGATCAGGCAACTGGCCCCTTCCTGACGGCCCACATCGATATAGCCCAGGATGCGTTCCATTTGCTGCTCGGACACTTGCGCGCCCACCATCGTGGTGGCATCGAGCGGGTTGCCGCTCTTGATCCGGCCCACACGTTCGATGGCTCGTTCGATGAAGCGTTCGTAAATGGATTCCTGCACCAGGATGCGCGATGGGCAGGTGCAAACCTCGCCCTGGTTCAAAGCGAACATGGTCAAGCCTTCCAGCGCCTTATCCAGGAACGCATCATCGGCCTGCATCACATCTTCAAAAAAGATATTGGGGCTCTTGCCGCCCAGCTCCACCGTGGCCGGGATCAGGCGGTCGGCCGCTGCATGCAGAATCTGCTTGCCCACGGGGGTAGAACCGGTAAACGCGATCTTTGCGATGCGCGGCGACGAAGCCAACGCCTGCCCGGCTTCTTTGCCGTAGCCGCTGACCACATTCAACACCCCGGGCGGCAACAAATCGCCAATAATTTCCATCAGCAACAAGATGGATGCCGGGGTCTGCTCGGCCGGCTTGATCACGACGGGACAACCGGCAGCCAGCGCGGGGGCCAGTTTCCAGGCCGCCATCAGCAGCGGGAAGTTCCAGGGGATGATCTGGCCCACTACGCCAATAGGTTCATGAAAGTGATACGCCACCGTATTGGAATCGATGTCGGAAATGGCTCCTTCCTGAGCGCGCAGGCAACCCGCAAAATAGCGGTAGTGGTCCACGGCCAGCGGCAAGTCGGCAAGGCGCGTCTCGCGGATGGGTTTGCCGTTGTCGATGGTCTCGGCCACCGCCAGACGCTCCAGGTTTTGCTCGATGCGATCGGCAATGCGCAGCAGAATATTGGAGCGCTCGGCCACCGATGTCGCGGCCCACTGGGCACGCACTTTATGGGCGGCATCCAAAGCCAGCTCGATATCGGCGGCACCCGAACGCGGCACTTGGCAGAACACCTGCCCGGTTACAGGGGACACATTGTCGAAGTACTCGCCCGCGACAGGCGGCACCCAGCGACCACCGATATAGTTTTCGTAACGGGACTTGTAGGGGAATTCCAGATCCAGGCCCAGGGATTTCAGGTCTGACAGATTCATGATGTCTCCTTGTTGAAATAAACGGATACGCCAACAGGCGCTCCGAGGATGAGGGTCGTTCAATGCCTTCATCTCGTTTTTATCAAAGCAAATAGCGTGCCAATCTATCTAGCGGTTGTCCCGACTCGTGATAAGGGCCCTCTATCGCCATAATGTTCCAAGCAAGCGGTGCGCAATGCGACAGTCCCTGTCGCGGGCCGCAACCACTGTCGCATTCGGCGACACCTCTACCGGAAAGACGCCATGCCCTCTCCGACTTCCTTACCCCAGCGCGCGGACGATGCGCTGCTGCGCCAGTCCTGGGAACGCTGCCAGGCATTTAGCTATTCCCTCAGCCAGGAACCCCAGGACCTGAGCCAGGGCGCATTGCGCCAACTGCTGGAACAGCAGCACAATCTGCTGCACCACTCGGCGGCGGCCGTACACGAACTGGCCGTTCAGGTGCGCCCCCACCACAGCCTGGTGCTATTGTGCGACGCACAAGGCACCGTGCTGCAACAGGCCGGCGATCCGCATTTTCTGCAACGCGCCGAGCGGGTCGCATTGCGGGCCGGCGTAAGCTGGGCCGAACATCATCGCGGCACCAATGCCATCGGCACGGCCTTGTTCACCGGTCAGGCCATTCGCATACACGGCCAACAGCACTTTTTGCCCGGCAACCGCATTCTGAGCTGCCACGGCGCGCCCATCCGCAATCCGTACGGGCATATTGTCGGCGTCCTGGACATTTCCGGACCGGCGGATCTGGAACACCGCTACGCACTGGACATGGCCCGCCTGTACGCCCGCCAGATCAGTCGCCAAATGCTAAAGTCGCTGTGCTCGCCGCAACACCGCCTGCTGCATCTGCACACCGATCCCTCTCTATTAGAGGGGCCCCTTAGCGGTCGCCTGCTACTGGAAGGCGACACCATTGTCGCCGCCGACGAATTAGCGGCCTCTCTGCTAGGCCAGGATTGGCAGAAACTGCCCGGCATGGAGTTGGACGATGCCCTGGAGCTTGCCCGTCAGCACCAAAGATCTGCTGCTCTGCATGTACGCCCCTCGCCCACAACACGTCCGGCCACGCTGGCACGCGCGCCCCGCAGCCAAGACCGGCTTCTGTCCGACGATCAGCAAGATGTGCTGGAGCCGGCGCTGCGTGCCATGAACATGGGCTTATCCATCCTGCTGAGCGGCGAGAGCGGTTCGGGCAAAGAAGTGCTGGCGCGGGAGCTGCATCGGCGTCACCGCGCACAGCCCGGTCCCTTCGTGGCCGTCAACTGTGCCGCCTTGCCCGAATCCCTGATCGAAGCAGAGCTGTTCGGCTACGAGGCCGGAGCCTTTACCGGCGCGCGTCGCCAAGGTTATGCCGGCAAACTGCGTCAGGCCAACGGCGGCATTTTATTTCTGGACGAAATCGGCGATATGCCGTTGACCCTGCAAAGCCGCCTGCTGCGCGTACTACAGGAGCGCGAAGTGCAGGCCCTGGGTTCGGAGCAGACACATGCGCTGGATTTTCGGCTGATCAGTGCCAGCCATCAGCCCCTGGAGGAGCTGGTGCGCCAAGGACGCTTTCGCGCCGATTTATTTTTCCGGCTGCAGGACTATATCTGCCGTGTTCCGGCCTTGCGCGAACGCACCGATCTGGGTGAACACATTCTGAGCGAACTGGCCCGCCTGAGCGAGCACCACGGCACTCCGCGGCTGCACCAAGATGCCTTGCTGCACCTGCAGAACTACGACTGGCCCGGCAATTATCGTCAACTACGCTCGGTGCTGCTGCAAATCCTGGTGCAGGACAGGCCGGGCCGAATCTGGCGCGCCGCCGATCTGCCCGCCTTGCCCCAGCTCAACCCACAGCAGACTGCCCCCGCCCCTGCGCACGCAGCCGCACCCATTGCCATTCCCACCGCCAGCAATCAGCGTGAACGCGAAAACGCCGCCCTGCGGGCAGCCCTGGCACAGCACAATGGAAATATTTCGCAGGCGGCGCGTGCGCTAGGCCTGCATCGCAGCACCGTACACCGACGACTGAAGGAGCTGGAAGCAACCGCTACTGCAAGCGGTCATCGTCCAGAAAGTCGGGAATCGGCATGGCAATAATGCCTTCCTCGGCCAGTTCCTTGTACTGCTGGAGCGTTGCCTGGCCACGGATCGAGCGTGGATGGCTTTGGCCATCGTGTATGCGTCTGGCCTCGGCCGCAAACTGATCACCGACATTATCGGACTGGCGGATAAGTGCGCGCAGTTGGGCCATCAGTTCGCCTTGGGCGGCACCGCTCATTGCGGTTTGCTGCGAAGGAACAGGCAAACCCTGGCCAGCCCTGGGTGGATCGGCCTGCTGTACCCCCACATTGATGCGTGGCGCAGACAACTTGCGGTTGACCTGTCGGCTATCGCAGACCGGGCAGCACAACACCCCCCGCTGCAGCTGCTCTTCGTAGCTGTCGCGGGAGCTGAACCAACCCTCGAACACATGACCGTGTTCGCATTCGAGATCAAAAACCTTCAGGCTCATGGTGCGCTTATAAATAACTGACCGGACCGCCCTATTGTAGACACATACCCCACACCCAGATAGTCATCCGGATGACGTACGCCGCCAGGGCGTAGTAAGCCTATAACCTGGGCACGGCGGCCAGCAGACGCTGCGTCTGCTCCTGCCGGGGATGAAACAGGACTTGTTCGGCACTGCCCTGCTCGACAATACGTCCCTGCGCCATGATGGCGATACGATCGGCCAGGTATTCCACCACCCCGAAATTATGCGTAATGAACAGATAGGCCAGCCCCAGTTCATCCTGCAACTGCTGCATCAAATCCAGAATCTGCGCCTGCACGGATACATCCAGCGCAGATGTCGGTTCGTCGCAAATCAACACTGCCGGCTCCACCGCCAAGGCACGGGCAATCGCAATACGCTGACGCTGCCCACCGGAAAATTCGTGGGCATAGCGATCCAATGAATTTCTGGGTAAACCCACCTGATCCACCAGCGTTTCCACCCGCTTGCGGCTGGCCTTGCCATCCAGATCGGGGCGCAAGGCCGACAAGCCTTCCTGAAGAATATCGCCCACCAGCATACGTGGGTCCAGCGAACCATACGGGTCCTGAAAAATAATCTGCAAACGCGCGCGCTGTTGCCGCAAAGCCTTGCCATGCGTGTTCAGCAAATCTTGACCGAGCAAGCGTGCCTGCCCGCCGATCTGCGCCTGGCTGTCCAGCAAACGCATCAAGGCCCGGGCCACCGTGCTTTTTCCGCAGCCCGACTCGCCCAACAAGGCCAGCGTTTCCCCCTTGCGCAGTTGCAAGCTTAGCCCCTTGACCACCGCGACAGGCGGCGGACGCCGCCACCAGGAGCCGGACTGCCGGTACGCAACGGACAGATCCTGGATATCCAGCACCACGGACGCGTCCTTGTCCCGCGACCAGGACGGTCGCTTTGCCGGCGAAGGCTCCGACATAGCCGACAGCGGTCGGCCTCGCTTTTCGTAGGTTGGCACAGCACCCAGCAGTTCTTGGGCGTAGGGGTGGGTAGGCCGCAAAAAGAACTGACTGGCCAACCCCGACTCCACGATCTGACCGTGGCGCATCAAAGCCACGTAATCGGCATACTGACGCACCACCGCCAGATCGTGCGTAATGAGCAAGATCGCCAGCCCCATTTCTTTTTGTATGTCAGCCAGCAACTGCAAAATCTGGGCCTGAACGGTCACATCCAGCGCCGTGGTCGGCTCGTCGGCCACCAGCAGTGCCGGTTCGGCGGCCAGCGCAATCGCAATCATGATGCGTTGCTTCTGCCCACCGGAAAACTGGAAAGGAAAATCATCGTATCGCTGCTCGGCCGCTGCAATCCCTACCCGCTGCAACCAACGCACGGCAGCCGCTCGTTCCTGGCCCTTGGGAGCCACGCCGTGCCGCCGTATTACTTCACTGATCTGCCGGCCTATGGACATGACCGGGTTCAGACTGGTGGATGGTTCCTGGAAAATGACACTGACCCGCCGTCCGCGCACATCCTGCATCTGCGCCTCGTTCAGGCTCGGCAAATCCCGCCCGTCCAGCTCGACCGTGCCGGCCTGCATCCACGCGGCCTCGGGCAACAGGCGCAAGATCGCCATCGCCGTCATGCTCTTGCCGCAGCCGGATTCCCCGACCAGCGCAAAGGTCTCGCCGCGATGCACCGCCAGAGACAGATCGCGCACGACGCTCTGCACACCTGCGTCGGACTGCACGCCCACTTGCAGACCGTGGATGTCCAGCACACAGGCACCGCCGGATGCGGCCGGTTCCAGATCGGTTTCGGAGTTGATGGTCATGCTTTGCTCTCTTGCTCCGCCCTGCGCTGGCGCAAGGGCTGGAAACGACGCGTGCGGGGATCAAAGGCGGCCTGCACCGCATCGGCAAAAATATTGGCCGACAGCACCAGTGCCAACATGAAAGCAAATGCGCCGGCCAAGCCCCACCAGATAACAGGATCGCGCGACAACTCGCTGCGCGCCGCATCAATCATGCGACCAAATGAAGGCATGCTGGGGTCCACGCCTATGCCCAGATACGACAGCACGGCCTCATACAGCACCAGCCCGGAAAACTCCAGGATCAAGGTAATCAGCACGATATGCATGACATTGGGCAAAAGGTGACGGAACATGATGCGCAAGGGCCGCACGCCAAAGGCCTGAGCGGCCTGCACATAATCGAGTTCGCGCAGCTTCAGGACCTCGGCGCGCAGCAGCCGGCACAGCCCCGCCCAACCGGTCAGCCCCAGAATCAGACACAACAGGAACAGGCGCAAGTCGGCCCGCGCCGCCACCGTATCGAAACTGTCGGGATGCGTATCGATATACACCTGCATCATCAAGACGCAGGCCGCGATCAGCAACACGCCGGGAATCGACGTCAGGGTGGTGTAGATGTACTGAATGACATCGTCCACCCAACCACGAAAGTACCCTGCCGCCAGCCCCAGGATGATCGCCGGCGGCAGCATGGCGAAGGTGGTCAACGTGCCGATGACCAGCGCGGTGCGCACGCTCTTGAAAGCCTGCCACAGAATATCGTTGCCGGTGCGATCTGTGCCCAGCACATGATAGTTGGCGCTCAGGCTGATGGCCACGCACAGCACCAGCCCCAGCAGGCTGGCGCTGATCCAGACGGCGCGCCACGGCACCAGCCCCTGACCCTGCCACCAATACGTCCACGCCGCGCGCCAACCCGGCTCCAGCGCCTGACTGCGCCCCCAGACTGTCAGAAGCAGAACCAAGCACACTGCCCAGCCCAGTCCCCAAGCCAGTCCGCGCCAGGCTAATTGACGAAGGTCTCGATAATGAGCCTGAACCGTATCCATCCCTACGCCAGCATTGATCAGCCGCGGAAAATCCCGCACCGGCTCCCCACCCACCAACATGCTTTCTTTGGTCAATTGAAAACGGGCCAAAGGCGCGGAATAGGTTTTTTCCACATCCGACAGCCCGGCACCGACCAGCACATCGTCCAGCACGGAACGGGCCACCGGTGCGTACGAGGGCGCAGCAGATGACTGCCCCGGCGCAGGCGGCAACAGCGGACGGTAGTGAATGGAATCGAGCAGCCCCACCAAAAGAAAAAATGCCAGAAACACCGCCGCGCATATGGCCGAAGGCGTACGCGCGACACTGGCCCAGGCCGATCGCAGACCGGGGCGGCGGCTGACCCGAAACGCGTAGACGGCCATGGCCAGAAACAGCGCCAGCACAAAGGTATCGGTCCAGAGAAAGACGAACTGTGGCATGGCGGACTCAACTAAAACGAATGCGGGGATCAACCAGCGTGTAGGAGATATCGGCCAGGATCAAGCCCGCTATGTACAGCAGCGACCCCAAAAACACCATTGCCCTTACGATGGAAAAATCCTGGGCATTGATTGCATCAATGGTAAAGCTGCCCAGCCCCGGAATCCCAAAAAAAGATTCGGAAATCAAGCTGCCCATAAAGAGCAGCGGCAAGGCAGACACCGTCCCGGTCAAAATAGGCAGCAAGGCATTGGGCAGCACATGCCGGAACAACACCCAGCGTTCGCTCAAGCCTTTGGAGCGCGCCGTGCGCACATAATCCCGACTGGCCTCTTCCAGAAACAGGCTGCGGTAAAAACGCGATTCGGCCCCCACTCTGGACAGAATGCCCACCAGCACGGGCAAGACCAGGAAACGCCAATTATCCACGCCTTGCACCCAGCCGGAAAACGGTACCCAGCGCAAAACGCGGGCAAACAGCCACTGCCCGGCAATGATGTAGAACAGCCCGGAAATCGACATCAACACCACGCACAGCACGACCGCCGAAAAATCCAGCCGGCTGCCACGGAAAAACACCATCAACAAGGCAAAGCTGACGCAAACCCACAAGCCAAGAAAAAAAGTAGGCAGTGCCAGAGCCAGGCTAGGGCCCATGCGATTGCGGATCTGGTAGCCGATATCCTGGCCCTGATCGGACAGACCGAAATCCAGACGCAGCAAAGGCAAGGAGCGTTCGTAGAAAATGGTGTCCGTCACGCGCGCGCCGCCCTGCGCCTGGCCGTTGTAGAACAAAGGCTTGTCGTAACCGCGCTCGGCCTTCCAGTTGTCTATGGCCGACTGGCTGACACGCTGGCCACCTATGGACAGACGCGCCATGTCGTCGGGCGTATTCACGGCAAAGAACAAAACAAAGGTCAGCAGGTTTACCCCGATCAGGATCAGGATGCCGTACAGCACGCGCCGCAGCAAATAGGAAAACATCAGGACCTCTCCTTGGGCAGGGCGACACGACGGCGACGCTGCCAAGCCATGCGCCACACAAGCAAGACCAATGCCAGCAAGGCCAATGTCAGGGGAATAAGCGGCCACCAGACAGGACGGTTCCAGGCCTGGATCAGTTGCACGCGCTGCGACGCATCGATCCGGTAATACTGCAGACTGTCGCGTATCATCAGGGACGGCTTGGCATTGCGTACCCAGGACTGATAGGCACCGCCTGCATTGGGCACATAGCCGAACATCCAGGGCGCATCGTGCTGCACGACCCTGACCATGTCGTGGATCAAGGCCTCTTTATCGGGCCCATCGTTCAGAAAGCGCATCTGCTCGTACAGCCGGTCAAATTCCGCGCTCTGGTAGTTGGCCGCATTTTCGCCGCCGTGATCCACTTTGGCCTGCGGCCCGTACAGCAAGGTCAGGAAATTTTCGGCATCCGGGTAATCGGCCACCCAACCCCACAAAAATATCTGCGCCGCCCCCCGCTTCATCTTGTCCTGGAAACGGTTGTAATCGGTGGCACGCACTTCCAGTTGCAGGCCGACCTGCGCCAATTGGCGACGCATCCAGTCTACCGTGGCGTCCGAACCCATGCCGCCCATCGAGTCGTAATACAAAATCAGGGGTTTGCCGGTGCGCTCATCGCGCCCATCAGGGTAGCCGGCCTCGCGCAGCAGCGCGCGCGCCTCGTCCAGACTGCGGCGCTGCACGGTCTGATCCTTGACGGTATACACATACGGATTGGCCCCCTGCGGCAAAGGCTGATAACCCGGCACGCCCGGCGGCAACGGACCGTGCGCCACCTGCGCCTGATCATTCATGAAGATGGACACATACTGCTCCCAGTCAAACGCAATGCTGACCGCCAGCCTCAGCTTGCGATTGCGTTCGGCTTGTTCAGGCGTATCGCCCTTGCCCACCACTGGATCGTGCCAGTTAAACCCCATATAGAACAGTTGCGCCTCGGGGGCCGTGCGCAACTGCAGCCCGAGCTTCTTGTACCGGGCTGCCTTGTCGGCCGAATCGTTGGCCGCCACCGTCATGGCTACACCGTACTCGCCCCGCTCGACCTGGGGAATGTCGTAATAACCCTGCAAAAACTTGCCCATCAAGGGCACGCTTTCTTTTTCCAACGAAAAAACCACTTTATCCAGAAAAGGCATGGTCTGGCCGCAATCGTCCAGCAAACCGGCCTGCTGGTCACCCGGCGCGCCCACGCAAGGGTAAGGTGTGCCCCGATACAGGGGATTGCGGCTCAGCACATGACGCCGATTGGTCTGGGACTCGGTCAGCATGAATGGGCCCGTGCCCACCGGCCAGTTGTCCAGCGTCAGACCGTGCTGCGCCATGCGCGGCTGGCTGTAGAAACGCTCTGCCTCCCAAGGGACCGGGGCGGTAAAGGTCATGGCCAGCCAATACTTGAACTGAGGATATTTGCCCAAGACCTCAATACGCAACGTATGGTCATCCAAGGCCTGTACACCCGGCAAGACAAAGGGACGCAAATCCAGCCAATCGGGACGTGGCGACTGCTTGTCCGCTTGCGCCAATTGATCGCTGAACTCCTTGAAACCACGCACATGCTCGGCCATGACGGCAGAAATCGGGGAGGCCAGACGCGGGCTGGCCAGGCGCTTGAAGGCGTAGACATAATCCTGGGCGCTCAATGCACGCGATCCGACATGCTCGAAATCGCTGATGCTGAATGCCTCGCGCAGATCGGCGGCACGCATCGGGTAGTAGCGATACCGCCCGGCATCATCCTGCGCAAACGCGGGATGGGGCTGAAACGCAATACCCGGTTTAATGGAAATATCGTAACGACTGATTGCGACTTGTTCACCCGGCACATCATCGGGCAGACGCTGTCCCTTGGCATCCAGATAGACCGGCTCTGTCAGCGCGGCGGCTGCCTTTGGAATCAGCCTGTACGGCCGGTCCAGGTAGTGGTAACCATACAAAGGCTCGTAAATAGAATAGGTAAATGGCGTCTCGTCACCCGAATACGACAGCGCCGGGTCCAGATGATTGGGGGATCGCGTCGTAAAAGCGCTGTACAGCACCTTGCCCGCGGCACTATGTTCTTCGTAGGGGCTGTTGACCGGCTTGCTGCATGCCGCGAGCAAAGCACAGGCCAGAACAGGCAGCCAACGCCGCCACCGGCCTAGCATTTTCCACGCTGCCAGCAATGGTAGCGCCATTCCCAAGGCGGCACCGCTTTGCCCTCGGACCAGACTCCCAGGCGCGCCTCCTTGGCCTGCTGCTCCAGTCCGTCAATCCGCGCATCATACAAAAAACGTTCTTTTTTCTCGCGATTAGCCATGGCCAGACCGGCCTGCACCATTTTCTGATTGGCGGTTTCCCCGCCCTCCAGCAGCACATCGCAAATGGCCCGGCCATGCCTGTCCTGTTCCCGACAAGCCAGCCGTACCTGCTTGCCGGCCACCAGTTCGGACAGATAACGCCGGGAAGCCTGGGCATAAGGCTGGCCGGGACGGCGCGCGTCCTTGCTCAGCTCCGGCGCATCGATGCTGGAGAGGCGCACGCGCTGCTGACGGCGATTGTCCAGCAACACCGTCAAAGTATCACCATCAGCCACCCGCACCACCTGCCCGTGCAGATCGAACGGCTCGGCCTGCGCCACCGTACTGAACAAGGCGAACAAGGCCGCCGCCACAGCGACGCCCGGCCATATCGAAAACCACTCAGGCAAAAAATGAACTCTCATGGTACGGACAAGACTCCAGGAAAAAGACACAGGCTGGCTGACAAATTATAGGTTTTGCCCACCCCCTGTCCAGCGTATTGTCCCGGGCTTGGCTTATGCCTGCAGACGTGGCCAACTGCGTAGCAAATAGTCGCGCGCGGCGGACACGCCCTCCAAACCGAATACAGCGCGCGGACCACCGGACAGCCTGTCATCGATAAAAAGATCAGCCAGGCCCGCCGGGGCCAGTTCCCGCATCAGGCAAGCCTGGTACAGCAGCGCCAGCGACTGCGCCCAGGCGCGCCCACCCGCCAATTCCGACACCCCCATCAAAGCCCGGGCAGCAGCTTCCAGTCGCGTATCACCAGCGCAACGCCGGCTCAAATCGTCTTGCAAGGCCGCATGCACCTGCGCTTGGGCCAAGGCGCGCTGCGCATCCAGGCACATGACATTGCCCGAGCCTTCCCAGATGGAGTTGACCGGGGCCTCGCGCAGCAGGCGCGGCATAGGACCGTCCTCGATATATCCGTTACCGCCCCAGGTCTCCATCGCTTCGGCGCACAGCGCCACTGCCCTGCGGCAGACCCAGAACTTGGCAACAGGGGCCAGCACCCGCAATACCCCTTGCGCAGATGCATCGTCACGCCCTTGCAGCTGAACCAGAAAAAACCCCAGATGCGCCGCAGCCTCGCTCTCTAGCGCCATATCCAAAAGCACCGCCTGCATCAAAGGCTGATCGATCAAAACCTTGCCAAACGCGCGTCGATGCCGGCAATAATGCAAGGACTGGACCAGGGCTTGGCGCATCAGGGCAGCACTGCCCAGAACACAATCCACGCGGGTGCGCGCCGCCATGCCGGCCAGCATGGCGATGCCTCGCCCGGGCTGGCCCACGCGCCAGCCCACAGCACCGTCAAACTCTACTTCCGCACTGGCATTGGAGCGATTGCCCAGCTTATCTTTCAGACGCCGGATGCGCACACCGTTACGCTCTCCAGAGGCCAGCAGGCGCGGCACCAAAAAGCATGACAACTGTTCTTGATCGCGTGCCAGCACCAGATGCGCATCGGCCTGAGGCACGGAAAAAAACCACTTGTGACCAAACACACGAAAAGCTGCTGCTTCGGGCTGCGCCTGCGTGGTGCAGCCACGCAAATCGGACCCACCCTGCATTTCCGTCATACCCATGCCCACGACCACGCTACGCTTGCTGCTCACCGGCACACTGGCAGCGTCATACTCGCAGCGGGCCAGGCGGTTGCGCCACTGGCCGAAATCATCACCCTGCAACAAAGGAGCGGCTGCCCGCGTCATGGTCATGGGGCACAAGGTCCCGGCTTCGATCTGTCCATGCATGTAAAAACCCACGGCGCGAGCCAGATGCAAACCGGCCGACCCGGTCTGCGGCCAGACATGCAGACCGCGCTCCATCCCCAACGCCATCAAGGCATGCCAGGCCGGATGAAACTCCAGCTGATCGATGCGTTCGCCTTGCGCTGACCAGAGCCGACATGAGGGCGGCTGAGCATTGGCCAAGGCTGCCTGAGCGCGCCACTGCGCCGAACCCAACGTCCGCCCGTAGCCTTCTAAACCATGCTGTTCCCCTGTCAGCAGGCTACGTTGCAACCAATCAAGCAGTACCGGGTCGTCCAGCAGCAAATCGTCGTCCACCAGATCCGGTACCTGGCTGCGCCGTTCCCTATCCAGATTCATAAGGCCTCCATGCGTACGCTGCGGCCCGATCACTCTGCCCTGACAGTCAGGCTAGAGCCACTTGGCCTGCTTGAACTTCCAATACAAGAACCCACAGGCCCCGCCCATCAAGGACAGCGCCATGGGATAACCCAAAGGCCATTTCAGCTCCGGCATCAGCTCGAAGTTCATGCCGTAGATACCTGCCACCGCGGTAGGCACCGCCAGAATAGCCGCCCAGGCTGCCAGCTTGCGGGTGGTATCGGTCTGCTGCATCTGACCGATCATCAGCCCGCCCTCGAACGCGAAAGCCAGGGCTTCGCGCATGCTGCCGATAAATTCTGATGTACGCGAGACACGATCGGCCACTTCGCCGAAATAAGCACGGCTTTCCGAATCGATGTAACTCAGCTCCACTCTTGAAAGACGGCGGCACAGCTCGGCCAGAGGGGTGACCGCCGTGTGGATGCGCAGCAAATCGCGCCGCAACCGATAAATACGGCGCACATCGCTTTCCTTGAAACCCCGGATCAGAAACTGCTGTTCGATGGTTTCCACCGCCTTTTCCATCTGCTCCAGCGACACAAGATACTGATCGACGATCAGATCCAACAATTCCGAGGCCACATAGTCGCTGCCGCGCTGCAACAGCTCGGGCGAGTTTTCCAGACGAGAACGCAATTCCAGATAGCTGCTGTTCGAGCCCCGGCGCACCGTCAACAAAAAACCGGGACCGATGACCAGTTGCGTACTGCCAAAGACCGGCCGCGTCTCCTTCATGCCCAGGGTAATAGCCACCACGATCAGACAATTGCTGTACTCGACCAGCTTGGGCCGACGGTGCGGAGCAAGCAGCTCTTCGATGGCTTTGCTGGGCAAGCCAAGCTGCCCGGCCACGCTCTCCAACAATTGGTCGTACGGCTCTTTCAGTCCTATCCAGACAAACCCGTCCTGCCCTGGATCGCGCGGCGGCAACTGATGCACATCCAAGGCCTGGGCCGGCTGGCCGGGTTTGTATTGAAACGCGGCCACAACGGCCGCCTGTTCGTCCGGGCTCAAGGCACCCGTCGCATCCATATTCGCTCCTTGCGGGCAACGCCATTTTTTTATCCGATAATAGCACCCGATACTCTCTGCGCCGCATTGGCCGCACCTTGCAAGGATAGACATGACCCCTCGATTCGCAATTGCCGCCGGCGCTCTGCTCATGGCCTTGGGCACAGGACTGGGCGCATTCGGCGCACACGCGCTGCGCGCTATGGTGGACGCTTCTTCACTGGCCGTCTGGCACACTGCCGTTCTCTATCAGATGCTGCACGGTTTGGGCCTGCTCTTGAGCGCATCTCTGGGCGCGTATCTGCACCCGCGCTGGCAGGCACGCAGCGCCACTTTGATGCTGGTCGGCACGCTCATTTTCAGCGGCAGTCTGTACATCCTTGTCCTCACCGGCGTCAAATGGCTCGGAGCCATCACCCCTATCGGCGGCACGGCCATGATTCTGGCCTGGCTGGCGCTGGCGATGGCCGCCCTGCGCCACGCCAGGCCCTGAACCGCAGCAGCTCCGTATAATGACAGGCTCTCTCCCTGTCACTCCTGGAGCCCGACGTGACCGCCTCCCTTCTGTCCCTGCGCGACTTCGTACGCACCCTGCCTAAAGCCGAGCTGCACCTGCATATCGAAGGCACGCTGGAACCGGAACTGATCTTCGCGCTGGCCCGGCGCAATGGCCTGCGCCTGCCCTATCCCGATGTGGAAAGCCTGCGCGCCGCCTATCAGTTCACCGACCTGCAGTCCTTTCTGGACCTGTACTACGCCGGTGCCGGCGTGCTGATCACCGAGCAGGACTTCTTTGACATGACGCTGGCCTACCTGCGTCGCGCCCATCAGGACGGCGTGGTGCATGCAGAAATCATGTTCGACCCGCAAACGCATACGGTTCGCGGCGTGGCGATGGAAACCCTTTTTGCCGGCATTGCCCGCGCTGCCCGTCAGGCCCGCCAGGAACTGGGCATCAGCAGCCTGCTGATCCTGAGCTTCCTGCGCCACCTGAGCGAAGACGATGCCTTCGCCACCCTGGAGGCCGCGCTGCCGCTGCGCGAACAATACGCAGACCTGTGGGTCGCCATCGGCCTGGACTCGGCCGAAAAAGGCAATCCACCGGCCAAGTTCGAGCGCGTCTACGCCCGCTGCCGCGAACTGGGCTTTCGCCTGGTGGCCCATGCTGGCGAAGAAGGTCCGGCCGACTATGTACGCGACGCGCTGGACCTGCTCAAGGTCGAGCGCATCGACCACGGCGTGCGCAGCGAAGACGATCCGCCACTGATGCAGCGCCTGATCGAGCAGGCCATCCCATTGACGGTCTGTCCGCTGTCCAACCTCAAGCTCAAGGTCTTTCCCGAACTGAAGCAACACAATCTGAAACGCCTGCTCGACCGCGGCCTGAATGTAACGGTGAATTCCGACGACCCTGCCTACTTCGGCGGCTATGTGCTGGACAACTATATGCAGACCGCCCAGGCCCTGAACCTGCAAGCCGAGCAATTGCGCGCACTGGCGGCCAACAGCCTGCGCGCCTCGTTCATGCCCGCCCAGGACAAGCAGGCCTGGCTGGAGCGTCTGTCCACCGTGCCCGCACCCCATGCCTGAACAGACACACTGGTTGCCGCGCGCGTTTTTCGCACGCGATGCGCGTCTGGTCGCCCAAGAACTGCTGGGCAAGACCTTGGTGCTGAACGACGAGCGCGGCCAACGCCAGGCCGTGATCGTGGAAACCGAAGCCTACCTGGGCCCACAGGATCAGGCCGCGCACAGCCGACGCGGCATCACAGCCCGCACCCGCATCATGTTCGGTCCGGCCGGCTATGCCTATGTATATCTGATCTACGGCATGCACCACTGCCTTAACCTGGTCAGCGGCATAGAAGGGGACGGCACAGCCGTCCTGCTGCGCGCCGCCAGTTCCCCTGTCGACACGAGCGCCTCGCTATCCGGTCCGGGGCGGCTGTGCAAAGGTTTGAACATCGATAAGCAATACAACGGCATGGACGCCTGCACCGCAGCCCTGCATGTGCTGGATGCCCCACCTTTGCCTCCATCACAAATACGCATCGGTGCCCGGGTGGGCGTGGAGTACGCCGGCGACTGGGCCCAGGCCCCGTTGCGCTACGCGATCGCCGGCCATCCAGCAGCGTCGGCAGGCTGGGGCGGCAAGACACGCCGCCCTAGTCAGGCGGCGTAGAAAAGGTATCATTGACCCCTCGGGTCTGATGTTTTCAAGGATCACTTATGCGACCTTCTTCCCTCCTGACTTTGTTGCCAACCGTCTTGCTGGCAGCCTGCACCGCCACCGGCGGTGCCTCCTCGCACACCCCCGCATCGTCGGCCCAGCCTGACGGCGGACAGTGCAATGCCGACGCGCTTAATCCCGCCGGCCAACAAGCCAGCGAAAAACACGTGCAAAGCCTGGTAAAACAGGCCGGTGCCGTCCAGGCCCGCATCCTGTACCCAGACCGCATGTACACCACCGACTACGACTCCACCCGTCTCAGCATCCGCGTGGACGCACAAAACAATATCATCTCGGTGTACTGCGGCTGACCGGCATGGACATTCAACAAGCGCGAGACGCCCTGGACACCTTGTTCGCCCCCTGGGTCCGGGCCCTGAACCTGCAGGTGGAACACATCGGCGATGGCAGCGCCACCCTGCGCCTGCCCTTTTCCGAGCAGATTACCCACGTCGCCGGTGTCATCTGCGGACAGGTCTACATGGCAGCCGCCGACACAGCCATGGTTCTGGCCGTCAGCAACAGTCTGGGCCAGTTCCGCCCCATGACTACCGTGTCCCTGAACACCAGCTTCGTGCGACCAGTCAGTCAGGGCGACGTAAAGATACAGGCCCAGGTGCTCAAGCGCGGCAAGAGCTTGGCCTTCGGCGACGTCAAACTATTGGATGAGCAGAACCGTCTCGTCGCCCACGCCACTACGACTTACGCGCTGCTGCCCGCTTGAGGCCACACGCCCGAGCACCAGAAATCGGCAATCGGGACTGCTTCCGCCTTAGACCTCTGGCATCGCCGTCCGGCAAGCTCTATCATGCAAATTCGGCGTCCCGAGCAGGCAGGCCATTGATCAAGCTGCCGCCTTGTCCGACACCAGCGCCGCTTTCCACACGGTCACACTTTCGGAGCAGATACGATGGCAAAAGTCCTTGTTCTCTATTATTCCGCCTACGGCCACATCGAAAAAATGGCGCAAGCCGTTGCCGAAGGCGCGCGCAGCGCAGGTGCCACAGTGGACATCAAGCGCGTTCCCGAACTGGTTCCGGAAGCGGTTGCCAAAGCCGCCCACTTCAAGCTCGATCAAGCAGCGCCGGTTGCCAGCATCGCCGAACTGGAACACTACGATGCCATCATCGTAGGAACGGGCACCCGCTTTGGCCGCATCAGTTCGCAAATGGCCAGTTTCCTGGACCAGGCTGGCGGACTGTGGGCACGCGGAGCCTTGAACGGCAAGGTCGGTGGAGCCTTCACCTCCACCGCCACGCAGCACGGCGGCCAGGAACTGACCCTGTTGTCGGTGATTCACAATCTGATGCACTTCGGCATGATCGTGGTGGGCCTGCCCTACAGCTTTGAAGGCCAGACCCGCCTGGACGAAGTCACCGGCGGCAGTCCCTATGGCGCATCCACCCTGGCCGGTGGCGACGGCTCCCGCCAGCCCTCTCAAAACGAACTGGACGGAGCGCGCTACCAAGGCAAGCACATTGCCCAGATTGCCCTGAAACTCAAAGGGTAAAACGGGCTGAGCGATGTCGCGCTAGTAACCGGGGCGATCGAAGATATCGGGGTTAAGCAAGATGGAGCGATCCACTTTATCCACCGATGTACGTCCGCAGAACGCCAT
The DNA here is from genome assembly GCF_038237375.1 of Alcaligenes sp. SDU_A2. NCBI lineage: Bacteria > Pseudomonadati > Pseudomonadota > Betaproteobacteria > Burkholderiales > Alcaligenaceae > Alcaligenes > Alcaligenes sp. SDU_A2. Next base: position 2,751,146 of record NZ_CP151273.1, read on the forward strand.
GGACACATCCATTTCGTTCGCCATCAGTTGCAACAAGCGCGCAACGCCCGCCTGACCCGCCGCGCCCAGCGCATACAGGAAAGCCCGACCTATCATGGCGCCCTGCGCACCCAGGGCGCGGGCGCGCAACACATCCTGACCGGAACGGATGCCACCGTCCAGCAGCACTTCGATGCGATCGCCCACCGCGTGCGCAATGGCCGGCAGGCAAGAAATGGATGACGGCGCGCCGTCCAACTGACGTCCGCCGTGGTTGGAAATAATCAGGGCGTCCGCGCCGCTGTCCACTGCCCGGCGCGCATCGTCTGCATCCATGATGCCCTTGACGATCAGCTTGCCGCCCCAGACTTTCTTGATCCACTCGATATCATCCCAGCTCAAGGACGGGTCAAACTGCTCGGCCGTCCAGGTCGACAAGGAACTAAGATCGGATACGCCTTTGGCATGGCCCACAATATTGCCGAATGTACGTCTGCGGGTCGCCAGCATATGGCGGCACCAGTATGGCTTGGTCGCCAGATTGATCAAATTGCGCAGCGTGGGCTTGGGCGGCGTGGATAAACCGTTCTTGATGTCCTTGTGCCGCTGGCCCAGCACTTGCAGATCCAGTGTCAGGACCAGGGCGGAACAATTGGCCGCCTTGGCCCGGGCGATCAGATTTTCGATGAAACCCCGGTCGCGCATCACATACAACTGAAACCAGAACGGCGTGCGCGTCGCCTGAGCCACGTCTTCAATCGAGCACACACTCATCGTGGACAGGGTGAACGGAATGCCGAAATCGCGCGCCGCCATCGCAGCCAGCATTTCACCGTCGGCGTGTTGCATGCCGGTCAGACCGGTAGGCGACAAGGCCAGCGGCATCGCCACCTCCTGGCCCAGCAAGGTCGATTTCAGGGAACGGCTTTGAATATCCACGGCCACTTTCTGACGAAACTTCAGTTTCTGGAAGTCCTCTTCGTTGGCCCGGTACGTGCTTTGCGTCCAGGAGCCGGAGTCGGCATAGTCGTAAAACATTTTGGGCACGCGGCGTTTGGCCACGAGCCGGAAATCTTCGGTGCAGGTAATTTTCGAGAGGTCCATCCAGTCGGCTCCAAAACAATGGCGTAATGATGCGCGTTTGTGCCACGGGGGGCAAGCCGCCTGTACGGCGGCCCGCTCCCCTCTGACACCCACCTCCCTGGGTGCAATACAGATTTGCACGTGGCACGGACCGGCTGCTCGCTGCCCTTAGCGTATATTTCGCAAAAAATTACGTTCATATCGTGACACGCCTAAAAACCCGTGTTATAGTTCTACTTCTTTAGCGGCTGTAGCTCAGTTGGATAGAGTACTTGGCTACGAACCAAGGGGTCGTGGGTTCGAATCCTGCCAGCCGCGCCAGTTTCAAGAAATCTTCCCGCCAAGCGGGAAGATTTTTTTTGAAGCAGGTCATAAAGAAAGCACTTGTTTTTTGCGGTTAAATCACAAAAACACTTGCAAACATATCAAGATGGTTTAAAATAATCGTCTTTGCGGCTGTAGCTCAGTTGGATAGAGTACTTGGCTACGAACCAAGGGGTCGTGGGTTCGAATCCTGCCAGCCGCGCCAAATATCATCAAAAAGCCACTTCTTCGGGAGTGGCTTTTTGACGTTCCAAGCCGGGCTATCCGCTTGGCTGGTATGATCTGCACCGCTTACTGTCAAAACGCAGACATACCAAAGGCCCCGTACATACTATGTTCTTGCGCCCCGGAACAGCCGCTGCAGGAGTCGCTATGGTTTTAATGGCAACGCTCCCCATCGCCACCCATTCAAAAAACGCCACCCATCCCGGCAAAGCCGCCTGGCAGGCCACGCTATCGGCTCCGCTGGACTATCCCATCGACATTATCAGTGGCGAGCTCGTATCCACCGATGCCCGGCAAGCCTTCGACCCCATCTGGGGCACCATCAATACCGGCTGGGGCCACGGCTCCGGCTTTCTGGGCCATCCAACCCAAAAAAGCACCGCCCCTGCGTCCATGACACTGACGTGGTATTCCCATGTCGAAAAAAAATTCTTCACCGGGTCCTGGAACCTGGATACACGGCGCTTATCACACTACTTCAACACAGACTATTCAGTCCGCAATCCCTACACGCAACGCATCCATAAAGAAACCTACCACCGCTTTACGATAGGGATGGCCCCTAAAGGGCACGTGCAATTATGGATTGGGGGCGATAACGAACAAAAAGAAGCGGGCACCTACCAAGCCCACGAAATCCAAGTACGTCCCAACGCACTTGCAGAAGATGCCAAATATTTAGCCAACCCCGAATTCTTACGCCTTGTTTATCGGGATGACCTGGACAACAACGCAAAAACCCAACGCTATCTTCAGCTTTACGGAAAAACGACACCCGAACGCCTGCAAGCCTGGAGCACCCCCAGGACATGGAAAATCGTAATAGAGTCCACCGACCAGCAAACCATCCACCAGCCTGCCGTAGATATCTTGCACTTAATTAATGGCGAACGCATCGCCAACCTAAGCCACCCGATCTTAAACTACAAGACCGATCACCTGGCCCCACCCGAATTACTGCTCATTAGTTGGTCCGACCCGCAAGGCCGGCGCAAACGCATCAAAATGCATTTTGATGCCCAAAAAATCCAGCAAGCGATGCGCACCCTGTCTGCCGGCAACACCGACATCATCCTGAGAGTCACCCTTAGCGATCAGCAAAGCAACGCACAAATCATGCTGCAGGCCGCTCAGGAAAAAATCGACCCCACCCTGCTCAAACTGGAATTTGGCTATTTATAATTCGATACAATTGCATGGCGTGGGCCATTTCCCTCCCCTTGCTGCGCGATGATAAATAAACCACTTTTCTACGCACAAACTAATGTGGGGATACCTTTTTTCGTCTTGCATCTGCTTTACACGGTGGATTCGTCATCACAATAAGCCCTCATCCCCGTAATTCCGAACGCCAATTTACCAAGTCGATGACAAACTGGCTTTTTGAAGACGCCATTCAAGGCACAGCACATTCGGACGGGGTTGACGGTTTGCTGGCGTGGCGCGCCGGTGCCCTGATCGGGGCACATGGCCGGGCGTGCCGTTAACTCCGGCTATAAACGGCCTGCCCAATACGAAGAAGTCCCCGGCATTTAGCTAAAAACCTTAATAAGGCGGCACCCCAGCCATTACTGACTACAAAAAACAAGCATGCTTATCTTTCTGGCAGTCAATAATGCGTGAATTTCACGAAACAGAAAAGTCGCAATCGTAACTTTTTTCCACTACAATGAAAAAATAATAAATCCAAACTATTATTGCCCATATTAATTAAAAAGATGGGAGATACGTTTCCAAAAAACGCTTATTCAAAGACGCACCTTGAATGGCGAGTTATAAAAAAAGAAACATGGAAAATAACGTGCCCCCGGCAAGAACCGGCCTACGGTTTCTATCGGGGGCAAAATATCGTGCATCGCCCATCCGCTGGATAAGGCACAAAACAAACTACACCGATGCATTCATCAACTGAAGAGGAAACCTATGACACGTCGTATCCTTGTTGCACTTTTGCTGTCCATTCCACTGACCGCCTGCCAAACCCTACAGGGCGGCGGCATGGGTGGCGAAGATAAATTTACCGCCTCCTATGCGCGCACGCATCTCAAAGAAGGCGTTACAAGCGTCGAGGACGTACGCCGGATTTACGGCCCTCCCCACTCGGTCGATGAAGGCCCGACCGGACCTACGATGTGGGTCTATCGGCCTGACGAAAACAACCCAACCTCGGATCTGCTCTCGACGGCCATGAATGCCCTCGGAGCGGGTGCCATCAGCACTGCCGCCCCCACAAAAAATCGCGTTTTTTTCGTTCATTTTGAACGCAACAAAGTAAGCTCTTACAGCCTGCAACAATAAAAGCGGCTTCTCCAATTTTTCACAAAAAAAGCCTGAGATCGGTTGATCCAGGCTTTTCTGCTGCACCACAACAGGACTCACTATGTTTCAGCGCACATTGCTCTGCCTGCCTGCCGCCCTATTACTGGTGTGCGGCCCCGCCGTCGCCCAGGAAGCCAATCCTTCTATTCAACTGGCCCAAATGAGCGGAGCCATGCACGCGGCCGCTCAGGTCTGCGGCGACTATAGCGATGCCCAATTGCAGGACATGAAAAACAAACAAAAAGAATCCATGAAAGACATGGGCCTGAACGATCAGGACTTTAATGCCGCTTTTGAGCAAGGCCTGCAACGCGGCCGCAAAGACCTGGAAGGGGCAACAGAGGCACAGCGCAAACAAATGTGCGAACAACTGCGCTCCGGCCCAAAATTCTGACTGCGGACAATGCCATCGCGCCGGCCCCGAAAAAAACTCGAAACCGGCGCGCGTCCCACTACAAGGCCTTGACCATATCCTCGATGGTTTTCTTGGCGTCGCCAAACACCATCATGGTCTTGTCCATATAGAACAAGTCGTTATCCAAACCGGCATAGCCAGCGGCCATGGAACGCTTGTTCACGATGACTGTCCTGGCCTTATAAGCTTCCAGAATCGGCATGCCGGCAATCGGCGAAGCCGGATCGGTTTTGGCGGCGGGATTGACCACATCGTTAGCCCCCAACACCAAGACCACATCGGTCTGGGCAAATTCGCTATTGATGTCATCCATCTCGAATACCTGCTCGTAGGGCATCTCCGCCTCGGCCAGCAAGACGTTCATGTGCCCCGGCATGCGCCCGGCCACCGGATGAATGGCGTAACGCACCGACACGCCCTGGCTGGTCAGTTTGTCCGACAGCTCCTTGAGCGCATGCTGCGCACGCGCCACCGCCAATCCATAGCCCGGCACGATAATGACCGATTCGGCATTGCTCATCATAAAGGCGGCATCTTCGGCACTACCCGACTTGGCCGTGCGACTACCCTGCTCCGATGCGCCCGCCGCTCCCGATGCTGCCGCACCGAACCCGCCCAACAAGACATTGAAAAACGCCCGGTTCATGGCCTTGCACATGATGTAGGACAGGATCGCCCCCGACGCGCCCACCAACGAACCAGCAATGATGAGCATGGCATTGTTCAGCGAAAACCCGATACCGGCTGCCGCCCATCCCGAATAACTGTTAAGCATAGACACGACCACCGGCATATCGGCCCCGCCGATAGGGATGATGAGCATCACCCCGAGCAGAAACGACAAGGCCAGCAACAGGAAGAACGCCCACCAGGCCTGCGTCAGCACAAAAACCGCCCCGCACGCCAGCGCCAATAGACCCAGCAGCAGGTTAAGCCAGTGCTGCCCCTTGAAGGTAACGGGAGCCCCCTGGAACAAGCGGAACTTGTATTTGCCGGACAGTTTGCCAAATGCAATGACAGACCCGGAAAACGTGATCGCCCCCACCAGTGTTCCCAGCGCCAGTTCCAGACGGTTGCCCACCGGCAGACTCGCGTCCGCGGACGCAATACCAAAAGCCACCGGCTCCAGCACAACAGCGATGGCAATGGCAACGGCGGCCAAACCTATCATGCTGTGCATGAAGGCCACCAACTCCGGCATTTTGGTCATCTGCACGCGCCGTGCCATGATGGTGCCCAACAAGCCCCCCACCACCAGCCCGGCCAGCACCCGCAACAAGCCAGGCACGGCCTGCCCGGGAGCGGCCAGGGAATAAATCAGCACGCCCGTGGTCAGGATAGCCAGCGCCATGCCAACCATGCCGAACAGATTGCCACGCCGCGAACTGGCCGGATGAGACAAGCCTTTGAGCGCCTGAATAAAACACACCGAGGCCAACAAATAGCACAAAGTCACTGTGTTCATGGAGATCATGGACGCTCTCCCCGGGCTGCATTTTTAGCCGGCTTTTTCTTGAACATCTCCAGCATGCGCCGGGTAACCAGAAAACCGCCAAATACATTCACAGACGCCAAGGCCGTGGCGGCAATCCCCATTGCCTGGGCCCAAGTGCTTTCGGTCAGCGCGGCAGCCAGCATGCCGCCTACAATGATGATGGCCGAAATCGCGTTGGTCACCGCCATCAATGGGGTATGCAAGGCCGGAGTCACGGTCCATACCACGTGGTAACCCACATAAATGGCCAGCACGAAAATAATAAGATTGATAACAACAGGTGAAATGATGTCCATGGCTCAGGCTCGCTGCGTTGGAAAGAGTCGTTGGCCCGCCTGCGTAACCCGACTGGCATTGACGATATCGTCATCCTCGGGGATATGCAGTTCATCGGATTGATCCTTCAGTATCAATCCCAGGAAATTGCGGATGTTACGGGCATACAAAGCCGAGGCATCGGCACCGACGCGAGCCGGAAAGTTGGTTTCCCCGACCAGCGTCACGCCATACCGCTGCACGATCTGATCCGCTTCGGTCAAGGCGCAATTGCCGCCCCGCGCCGCTGCCAGGTCCACGATCACCGAACCGGCACGCATGGAGCGCACCACCTCTTCGCTGATCAGACGCGGAGCCGGCCGCCCCGGAATCAGGGCAGTGGAAATAATCACATCAGCCAATGCGCAACGCTCGGCCACGACCTTGGCCTGTCTTTCCAGCCAGGAAGCCGGCATAGGCCGCGCGTAGCCACCCACGCCCTGCGCCGCTTCGCGTTCTTCGTCCGTTTCGTACGGCACGTCGATAAATTTGCCTCCCAGCGACTCAATCTGTTCGCGGGCGGCAGGCCGCACATCCGAGGCCTCGACCACGGCCCCCAGGCGACGGGCCGTAGCGATGGCCTGCAAACCTGCCACACCGGCCCCCAATACCACGACACGCGCCGCCTTGGCCGTGCCGGCGGCCGTCATCATCAACGGAAAGAAACGCGGATATAAGGTCGCCGCTTTGAGCACTGCGGCATAACCGGCAATATTGGCCTGCGATGAAAGCACATCCATGCTCTGGGCCCGCGTCGTGCGGGGGATCAGCTCCAGCGCATACGCGCTGCAAGCACTGGATGCCAAGCGGTCCAGACCGGCTGTGTCGTACGGGTCAAGCAAACCCACCACCACATGCTCGGGCCGTAGCCGAGCCGGGTCCAGATCCTGTACGCCGACCACCAGCAAGATGACCGCCTGGTAAGGATCGCCAATACGCGCACCCGAACGTTCGTAATCCTCGTCCGAACAGCCTATGCCTTGTCCCGCCCCCGATTCCACAATTAAGACATGCCCTGACTTGACATAGTCTTTCACTGTGTCCGGTGTCGCCGCAACCCGACTTTCTCCTGTTCCCCTGGACCTGAATACACCCAATTGCATATACGTCCCCCACCCATGCTGGAGCCTACATCTGCTTTCCGATCGCGCTGGCTTGCGCGCAAGAGCCAGAGACGCAACCGGGCCATCGATCAGGCCCCCGCCGGACAGGCACACGGCCTGCAGGGGCTGACGCAGCCCGATCGTTCAAACGATAATACCCCTGTGCCTGTTACACCGGAAAACAGATTGACGTCACGTGTTGCAGGACCGCGACTGATCAGGAAGGTTACAGTCAAGTACCGTAGTAAATGACGCGTAGGTCAGTCCTGCGGGTAGATCTGATCATCACGCAAACGGGGACGATCCGGCTCCACCTCGGTCAAAGGATGAACACGCTGCATACTTGCCAACGAACGCTGTGCCAGACGCTGATACATGCGCGTGCCAAAATGCTTGCCGTCGATAGACGCTTGGTCCAGTTCCTTGACCACTCGGGCAGGAGAGCCGGCGACCAGACTGCGCGGCGGCACCGCCATGCCTTTTTTAACAAAAGCCATCGCACCGATAATGCTGTCTGCGCCGATATCGGCACCATCCATGACCACCGCATTCATGCCGACCAGCACATTTCGTCCGATGACACAGCCATGCAACACGGCACCGTGCCCCACATGCCCGTCCTGCTGCACGACGGTGTCCTGCTCGGGCGTGCCATGAATAACGCACGTATCTTGAATATTGGACCCGGCCATCATGACGATGCGTCCGAAATCGCCGCGCAGACTGGCCAGTGGTCCGATATACACCCCTGCCTCAATGATCACATCCCCGATCAACACCGCTGTCGGATGCACATACGCGCTAGGGTGAACGACCGGCACCAGGCCGTCGATAGAATAAATGTTGTGCATGCCTGCCTCTTGATGTGTTCTGAAACCCGGTGCGCCGCAACCCGGAACAAAGTGTGATCATAGACTGTTCAGGCCGATATAATGCCGCATTCCACTTTACGTTTCATGCGATGAACATGTTGTATTACTGGCTCGCCTTCGCGCTGGGCATGCTGTTCTATGCCGCCTATCTGTCCAGCCCCATGCTGATTTCACTGGGCATGATCCACATGAAAGACCGCCGGGAATCGCCTTCGCTACTGTGGCTGTTTGCCCGCCAGATCGGTATCATCGCACGCCTGCTGCCCGCTTTGTTGATGAAACCCGTGCCCTTGCTGCTGTGGATGGGTGGTCTGGGCCTGACCGTCTACCAGGCCTTCGCCCTATAAAAAAAACAGCCCGCGCATGCGGGCTGTTTTAAACGGTTATGTATTGCCGGATCAAGCAATAGGTTTGCCATCGTTCAAGACCAACAGGCCCTTGACCAGGCGGTAGATCACCCAGACGCCCACGATAAGGGCAGTAATAAATCCAATCACAACAAACATCAGCAGGAAAGACACGACGCCGCCGATCACACCGATCCAGAACGTCTTGATCTGCCAGGTAAAGTGCGACTCCAGATAGGTGCCGCGCACGTCGTCACGCTTGATGTAATTGATGATGATGGCCACCAAGGCGGTAATGCCGCCAAAAATGGACAGAATATACAAAGCATAAATAATCAGTGTCAGATTGCGCTGGCTGACCAATTGCTCTGTACCGTCGCGCGAAGGACGTGGACTAAGATCGTTATTCATTAAATAGGTATTTCCAAGAAAATGGCAAAACCCGCACGGCCTGGCCGCGCGGGACACCATACAGGCGTGGGCGCTCTCAGTTTACCGCAGGCCGATGAACGGTAGAGTCGAACCGGGAATCAAACTTTGCGGCAGCTTGCCATCCCACTTCTCCACCGCATTCAGATTGACCAAATTGGTATTTTGCGCAAGGGCCTGCGACTTGGCCCGAATGGCCTCTGCTTCGGCTTCGCCCCGCAGCTTAATGCCGTCAGCCTCGGCCATATAGCGTTCGCGCTGCGCGCGAGCTTCGGCTTCGGCCTGCACCACCTGGATCTCGGCCTGAATAGACGCGGTCTCTTTTTGTTGACGCGTCGTCTCGATCTGCACCTGGGCCAACATGCGATTTTCGATGGACTGCTCGTAAGCCTGCGAAAAAGACACTTCTTCCACCTGCACACCCATCATCTGCAACGGAGCCCCTTCCAGAGACACGCGCATCGCATCGTTAATGTCGCCGCCCAGTTTTTCACGATTCTGAATCGATTGCGCTGCCGTGTACTTGCCGAATACGTTCTTGATGACATCCAGCGCCTTGCGCTCCAACAAGCGCGCCTCCAGCGCTTCGAGCGAACCGTACTCCGAATACAGTTGGGCCACATCACCCTCGGGCACCCGATAGGTCACCGACGCAACCATGGAAGCGGACTGCTGGTCGAAACTATACGCTTCCAGCTGCATGCGCACCGTGTGGTCCCGCACCGAGATCTTGCGCACAGAATCAAAGAACGGCACTTTGAAATCCAGCCCGGGTTCTGCCACCCGCACCAGCTTGCCATTGCGCAGCACCACGCCGCGCTCGCCCTGATCGACCTGCAAAAAAGACCCCATCGACGCGACCAGCAACACCAGAAAAAGCACCAGGCCCAAACCCAGGAACTTCAAGCCAGTCAAGCGGCCTGCCAAGGCACCGCTGAATGCCTTCGAGCCAGGCAGCGAGTTTTTATCAACGCTCATCGCGGCCTCCCTCGTCAGGCAACTGCGCCGGCCCTTTAGGCTGACGGCGTTCGGCCATGACCTGGCGGGCGCCTTTTATAATCAGGTAAGCCACGACCGCAGCCCCCACGAGAATCAGAATGATGCGCATAACGCTTTCTCTTTCACATGATTTGAAACAGAGCAGCATTATCGCCCAAGCATTCCCAACGGACCGGAAAAAAAGCGTCAAAACATGTCAACGGCTTCTTTTTGAACACATATGCCCAAAAAATCAGTCGCGGCCGATGTAAATCCTACTCGATAGACGAGAGCGCCGCATCCAGGTCTGCCATATGCGCTTGCACCAGCGGCGCATCGGGCCGCGTGGACACCACCATGCGGATGTGGTCACGGCTGTCGTAGAAGGTACGCATGATCTGTTCCAACTCGGCCGTAGAATATTGGCGAGAATTATTCAGCAAATCCTGCTCCAGCTCGTCCAGGCTCTCGTAAAGCGCGTCCAGCTCTTTTCGTTCCTGAATATACAGCCGTGTCAGCAGAACGCGGTCACCCACCTGGGCCCACTGATCCACGCCTGAAAAACCATGCCGTTGGGCTTGCCGGTTAAGCTGATGATACAGATCCGAGTCACGCTCGATCCGACCGATATACAAGGCCTCAGGCACACCATCGGGCGCACTGTCCTGCCAGAACTGTTCACCCTGGTCCACCGACTGCAGCATGGGCAACATATCGCCAAGGCTCTGGACATAGCGGGTCACGAGCTTCTCGTTCAGGGAAAACGCAGCCTCATCCGCCATCAGGGGCAAACTGAAAAAGGCAAAACCACATATGCACAGGATTTTTCTGATCATCGCTCGCCCTGGGGAAAAAACGCCTCGCTCCTGAACTGCGCAAAGCATGTCTATCCGATTGTAAACAGAGCGGCACTTTTCATTGCTTGTTGCTGCGCGAATAAACAACACTGGTAAACGCGAATTGCACAGATCTGCGCCAAGGAGCTTGACGAGTCCTAACCCTACAGTGGACACAGACCGACGGGCCCGTGACAACATCTACACGCCGGCCACCACGCCAGCGCGCTGAAAGGCATCAAAATCAGCGGACTGCAGCTCGGACAAGGACAAGTCCCACCCTCCCTCCAGGGCCAACTGCCGACGCGCCACCATATGCGCGGCCGGACAATTGACGGTCGCCACTGCCGCCACGCCCGGTCCCGAAAAACAATATGCCACAGCCATCTGCGCCTGCTCATCCACAAACGTGCGCACCTGGTCATAAGGCCCCTGCTCACCGGCAATCTGTATTTTCACATCCCCCTGGTCAGACCAATACCAAGGCAAGGCCTTGTACACCCCCTGTTCCTGCCCCATCAGCCGGGCCGCCAGATAACGAGCCTGGTCATGCGCATTCTGCACAGACTCCAGCCGTCGGCTCCGGCCGTCCGCACCGCGCACGCGCGCGCAATCACCGATGGCGTAAATCCCAGGCGTGCCGGTCTGCAGATAGGCATCGACCAACACGCCATTCTGAACCTGCAATCCAGCCGCAGCGGCCAATTCATCCTGCGCATCAGAACCCACTCCTACCACCAGCAGATCCAATGGCAAGCGCCGGCCCGACTGCAACAACAACTCGATGACCGTGTTCCCCTCGGTCATGCACTCCAGCACCGAATCGGCCAATACAAACTGCACGCCGGCCAGCTCGTGGCGCACCCGCACATACTCGCTCAGGCTTGGCGGCAGGCTACGCGACATGACACGATCGGCCGAATCCACCACCGTGACCTGCATGCCCGCCGCGCAGGCGGCGCGCGCAAACTCCAGGCCTATAAACCCTGCCCCCAGCACCACGGCATGGCCGCACACCGGCATACGCTGCTTCAAGGCGCGCGCCTGATCCAAAGTGGCAATGGAGAATACATTTTCGGGGGCCTGGGACTGGATCGCCAAGCGGCGCGGCCTGGAACCCAGAGCCAACACCAGCGTATCGTAATTCCAGGCCTGCCCCTGCGCCGATACGGTGCGATCCGCAGGATCGATACTGTCTATACCCGCCCGGTGCAGTTCAATCTGTTGGGCCTGAAAAAAATCGGCTGGACGAAAAGCCAGACGCTCCTGCGGCACCTGTCCCAGCAAATAGCCCTTGGACAAGGGCGGGCGCTGATAGGGCAGCTCCGACTGGGCCTCCATCAGCAAGATCTTGCCCGCATAGCCATTTTTTCGGAGGGCAACGGCTAGATTGACGCCAGCATGCCCCGCCCCTGCCACAATGGTCGTGTGCGCCATGCTCTACTCCACCCTATTCAGCGTGCTCGACAGGAATGCTCAAGCGCATGCCATCGAGCTCGGCACAGGCCATCAACTGACAAGACAGCCTGGAATTGGCCTGTCGACCCTGCGCAAAACCCAGCATATCCCGCTCCATGGCCTGCATCTGCGGCAAGCGCTCCAGCCACGACGGGTCCACGTACACATGACAGGTCGCACAAGAACAGGAGCCCCCACAATCGGCATCGATTCCCTCCACGCCTGCGCGGACTGCACTTTCCATCACACTCATGCCGGACTCGACCTCCAAGGTGCGCTCCAACCCCGTCGCTTCCACAATAAATACTTTCATCTTCCCCATCCTTTTTTATGGTCGACTGCTCATCACAACTGAACGACACACGTCCCCAGTTCCCGGGCCGAAGACGGCGGCGGCGGCCTGTATGCATTTCGCCCGCTGCGCCCGCAGAACATGGCAAATGTCTTCAGATTGCCGATCTTCAGGTACACATTCTTGTCCTTGAGCGCTCCGAAGCACTGGCCGATCGGCTCCAGGTACTGATGGCCCGGATAGACCCGCGTATCCTGCGGCACGCAATCTTTGAGTCGCTGCAGCGACTCGAACATGTCCTGCACCGAGCCGGTAGGCCCACTGCACAACCCCACGCCTTCCATAAACAGGGTATCGCCGGTAAACAGGCAATCCCCCACCAGAAAGCAGCATGAACCGGACGTATGCCCCGGCGTGGGCAGAATCTGGCAAGCCAGGGTGCCGCAATACACCCACTCCCTGCCATGCGTCAGCCGCAAGGCAGGGTCCCGAAACCCGGAAACCTGTGCCTCGATATGCGACAGATAAATAGGGCAGCCCTGCAACTGCGCCAGCTCGGAGGCGGCCGCGATATGGTCGGCATGACTATGGGTAACCAGCAGACCACGACAGTCCAGGCCATGCTCCTGCAGCAAATTCGACAGGAACACCGCGTCCCAGCCTGGGTCGATGACGACGGCGTCGCGGGACTGCGGATCAAATACCACGAACATATAATTGCGAAAAGCCGCCCGCCCTGACTCCACCACCAACAGTTGACAGGAACCAAGCTTGGCTTCGGGCTCTGCGCAGGCAAGCTGCCCAGACATGCTCAGACCTCCTGAAGCTCGGTGACCAAACTGCGGTACTGCTCCCGCAGCACGACCTTTTGTACCTTGCCCATGATGTTGCGCGGCAGGCTGTCCACCAGCACGATCCGCGCCGGCATATCCGTTTTATCCAGCTCCGTATCCAGACGTTCCTGGATTTCCTGAACCGATACCACCGCACCGGGCTTGGATACTACGATCGCCACCGGAACCTGCATGCCCGAACCATCGGGAACAGCAATGACGGCGCTTTCCGCCACGCCGTCGATCCGGTCTATGCACTCCTCGATAACTTTGGGAAACACGACTTTTGTCGCCGTTTTAACGGCGTCCTTGACCCGGCCGACGATATGCAGATAGCCGTCGCCATCGAAATAGCCATAGTCTCCGGTAATAAAGTAGCCATCGGCACGCATGTCTTCGGCCGTTTTCTCGGGCAGTTTCCAATATCCCGAAAACAGGTTTTCACCGCGCAATTCCACAAAACCGACCTGCCCCGTCTCGGCGGCTGTACAACCATCTTCCTGCATGATCCGGATGGATACACCCGGTAATGCCAGCCCTACGCTGTTGGGACGACGCTGGCCGTCATACGGATTGGAGGCAATCATGCTGCCCTCGGTCATGCCGTAACGCTCCAGCACCGTATGGCCGGTGCATTGCTGCCACTGCGCATGGGTCTGGGGCAACATGGGTGCCGAACCGGAAATAAACAAACGCATAGACGCGGCCGCCGCCGCCAGGCCTTCTTGCTTGAGCAAGGCCATATAGAACGGCGGAACCCCCATCAGCACGGTGGCCTGTGGCAACAGACCCAGCACGCGCCGCACCTCGAAGCCAGGCAAATACAGCATGCTTCCTGCACAGGCCAACATGACATTGGTCGCCGTGAACAAGCCATGCAGATGAAATAACGGCAGTGCGTGGATCAACACGTCTTTATCCGTGAAATGCCAGTAATCCACCAAGGTAGTGGCATTCGATGCCAGGGACCGATGCGTATGCACCGCCCCCTTGGGCCTGCCCGTTGTCCCGGAGGTGTAAAGAATCGCCGCGACATCCTGCGCCGCGCGCGCCTGGGCCTGAAAGCCGGGCTCAAAGCGCGCCATGCCATCGACCAGCGTACCGGTCTCGCCCACATCCAACGTCAGGCAACGGGACAAGGCCCGCACAGCCGGCAAGTCCTGGATGGTGGCGTGCATTGCGCTAGAACACACCAGCACGCTAGGTTCGGCATTATCCAAAAAGTACGCCAGATCTTCTTGTCCGTAGGCTGGGTTGACCGAAACATACACAGCCCCCGCCAACACCGTGCCCATATACAGCTCCAGCGAGGTCACGGTTTTTTCGGTGAAGTTCAGCACCCGGTCGCCCGGCCGCACGCCCAGTTCATGCAAAAACGCGGCAATACGCTCGCTGTTCTCAAAAAAGTCGCGATAACTGCGCTCCAGATTCCAGTCCACAGCGCGGATGAACACCTTGTCCTCCAGGCCTATGGATGGTTGTCGCAGTACGGATGCAAGGTAATTATTGGTATACATAGTCTCACTCGGTCTTGGTTTTATTTTTTTACGCTACGGCCTGAGCAAGGCGGCTTTCGTACTTGCTGTAGATTCTGTTGTAGCCCATGCCAAAGCATGCGCTGTACAGATCGCCGCCATCACTGGATTTAATGTCGCAGGACAGGGAAAACGCCTTCAGGTGAAGATTGATGGACCCACACGCCAAGCCGTCCACAATAAACTCGCTTTTCAGATTCTGATTTTCCTGGAACTTCTGGCGAAAATCATTCGCATTGAAAAACGGATCGGTGGCCTTTTCCAGCTCCACATCCAAGCCAATTTGCCGTATCAACCCGGCCACCTGTTGTTTAACATCTTCTATCCATGCCTGGACTACCGCCAGATCAGCCGACAAAAAGATGTATTCCCGCATCAAGAACGAAATCTGCCGTTCTCCAGGCGCGTAATACTTTTCGCATCTGAAGCAAAAACACTTATTACTCAACAAAGTATCTTTGTGTAATTTTTTTCCAGAAAGGTTATAAAAGACCGGATAACAGCAGGTGGGCGACAAAAGATACTTTTCTTTTTCATCTATGTCGTTCCCGACACGAAAGGCATGCTGTGAAAAAGACTGGAAATACTTTTCCGCCAAGACAAAGTCGGCCGGCAACATGGGCGACACACTCATATCGGTCGCCCCGGAAAAACAGGGCAGCGCCGCCAGCCAGCCATCCATGTCGGCCTCGAACTTGGGGCTGATCGCCATTGAATTATTGAAACTCATCCCAGCTCCTTGTCCAGAAAGAATTTGGCGACCATCGCATCGACACTGACCATGTCATCGAGATCCAGCTCCTCAAACGCAATGCTCGTTCCCGACAACTCCTCCAGCAGCAAAACCAGATTCACAATATTCAGGCTGTCCACGATTCCGGACTCGATCAACTCCGTCTGCGCGTTGATCTCCAGCTCACGTGGTTTGATGGCCTCTTTCAAGTAATCAACAATTCTGCTTTTTATTTCGTCAGACATTTTTATCGCTCTCAAAAAAAAGGCCTCCTCCGATAGGCGGCCATCTTGGTCAACCCGTGCGAACAACAGGTTTTTTTAGTCGAAACTTCTGAAACAACTGTCCGCCTCAACCATGCTCTCCAACCTGGCAAGGCGCCGTTCCTGCTCGGCCGCTTCCTGTCTCAAGCGGGCGTTTTCCCCCTCCAGCAACAACAACCTATCCTGCGGCGCTGTCTGCGCCTCCTGGGCAAGGGCTCTTTGGGCAGCATCACATGCGCGCCCAAGCGCCCGCTCCATGGCATTGACATCGTCATCCACCAACAACCAAATCGAGGCTCCTTCCAGGCACGCCACCGCGTCTCTGGCGACCGCCCTTGCTGCCGGCTGCCCGACCTGGGGAGCTTGCATCAGGGCAGCCATCAAATGCGCCTCCAAAGCCACAAAAAAATGCTTGACCGGCACATCCGTCAGAGACAGATCCAACCCGTACAGCAGGTGAAAACCAATACATCTGCGAGTGCTGCTCAACAGCCTGCTCATCTGACCAACAATGGTCTCGAAATCCCGCAAAGCCTCGCCCGTCAATACTGACGCGGCAAGCAGTTCATCCAAAACCCGTTGCAGCGCCAAGGACACCAACTGTTCTTTATTCGCAAAATGGCTATACAGCGATGCCTTCTGCAAGCCTACCGCTTTGGCGATGTCGCTCATGGACACGCCATTGAAACCCCGCTCCCGCACCAACTGCGCAGCCACATCGACGATATGGTCTTTGCTGACTTTTGTCATGAAAACTTCCGACCGTTCGGTTGTAAAAATAGCGAATAAATCGTAGAATTTTGTATCCCATTTGTCAAGCTGGAGTCTTCTAATGACGGATTTGAATTTTCCTACCGACTCTCCCATCGAGCACGAAGGCGAGCTGGAAATGCGACGTCGGTTTCCCAGCAGCTATCAATGGGACGAATACAACATCAAAGGAATGGTGCGCAACGTCATTCACCCCGGCTTTGCCCGCTTCATCGAAGCCCTGCCTTTTTTCTTTATTGCTACCGCCAATCAGCACGGCCATTGCGATGCCAGCTACCGCGGCTGCGAAACATCCAAAACCGGCGAACTGCTCCCCCCGCTCAAAGTCATCGACGAAAAAACACTGATCTTTCCCGACTACAGCGGCAACGGTCTGTACAACAGCCTGGGCAATATCCTGACCAACCCGCACATCGGCATGCTATTTATCGATTTCAGCCGCCGCACCCGCGTTCGCCTGAATGGCATTGCCCATATTTTTGACGCCACTCCCGAAATCCTTCAGATCTGGCCCGACGCCCAGGCCTATGTCCAAGTCAAAGTCGAACAAGCCTACGGAAACTGCCCCGCACGCATTCCCCGCATGGCTCTTATTTAAATCCCGCCGATGACAGCAAGGCCAATACTACGCCAGGCTGTAAAAAACAAACTACCCCGCAAATACCCCACCCTATCGATTAAAAACAGGGTGCAGCCGGGGCGCTCTCAAAATCAATTATCTGGACGGAGTTTTATTTCATGACCGGCACAAAAGAAATCACCATACGTGATCCAAAACACGGCAGGGAGGTGTTTACCAATGAATCCTTCCGAGTCGATCACCCTTTTCGCACGACCCGACAAATCTTCGGCCCCAATGTCTTGGATACCGAAGGCTCTGTTCATTTGAAACGTAAAAGAATCTGGAATACGACGTTCGGGCGGCGTGCCATCAATTCGGAACCGTTTCAGGAAATCATCTGCGACGCCGTTCGACAAGGCTTGATATACGCCCAATCAGCTAACAATCTCTATCTGGCCGCAACCTATATTCCGAACAAAATTGTTCTGGATGTATTGGGCTGCTCGGAGTTGGACCCATTGACGCATTTTGAACAAGTCCGGCCACTGATCGGCTTTCTGGAGTCCGGCCATAAGCCCGACGGTTATGCGCAAGCCAAGCAATACGTGCGCAATCCCATGTTCTATCAAAAAGCAGAATTTTTTGAGGGCTTGAGCGATAAAGAGCGGGAAAACGATATTGCGCTGCTGGTGGGTGCAGGCATCGAAACCACTGTTATTTCCCTGAAAATCCTGATGAGCGCCTGGGCTCGAGACCCCAACCGCTTCAAGGCCGCCATCGAACATCACGGCGTGGAAACTTTTGTCGAACTATTGCTCAACGCCGACCCGCCGCTGGGCATTGCGACAAAATACTGTTCGCAGCCCACATCGTTCAAGGACGTGCAACTGGAAAAAGGCGACATTGTCCATGTCAGCATTCTGGATGCCAACCAAGGCGCACAATGCCCATTTCAACACGCTGCGCCAAGCAATCAAGACAATGGCCCGGCGCTGACATTCGGCCTGGGGCGACACCACTGCCCTGGCCACCTGCTGGCCAAGGCCGAACTGGCCGAACTGGCCCGTGCGCTGCTCAAGCTAGATCCCGCCCACTTTGATTTCCTGGCACCATCCGACCCGCAAGAAAAACGCGCCCTGAACTTTCGTCATCCACCAGACTGGATCATAAGAAACCAGCCCCTCTAATCCAGAAACAGAAAAAACCGCTGCAAAAGCACAAGCTCGTAAACCCGAGCACCTCTGTGCAGCGGTTTTTTTGGTTCTTCGAAGAATTCCCAGAGCCAATTTACCCAGTCGATAAGGAACTGGCTTTTGTAGACGCCATTCAAGACGCAACAACCTCGAACGACGCTGATGGCTTGCCGTTTGGGCCAAGCACAACGGTGCCGTTCTCGCCAGGCCGGCCGCAGGAGGCTGACGGACGAGTCAGGGCCTTCGCCGCACTGAGCGCCGCAACATTAAGCGCCGTGGTATGCGCACAAACCATTCCTTCCCCTGGTCGACTGGAAGGCACAACGGCTTTTCTAAGCCAGGCAGACACCCCGAAAAAAGCCACGAAAAGCCATCCCGAGTGGTTCCGTGGAACCGGTAAATCTACTTTGGCTCACTCGAAATGAAGCCGGGCTACACCTATCCCGCCCACAACCATCCCGCTCCGGAAATTTACTACGTCATCGACGGTGAAGCGGAGTGGTACGTGGATGACGAAAAGAAAACCGTCAAACCAGGCGATGTAATCTATCACCGCCCCTACGCTTCTCATGGCTGGACAGTCACCGGCGACAAGCCGCTTAAAGCAACCTGGTTATGGTGGTCCGAAGGCGACGGCAGCGTTCTGAGCAAAAGCGCCAAGATGATCAATCCGGAAACGGCCAGTAAAGAAGAAACCGCCAACCCCGCTTCCGTACCGCTTCCACCCGTACGCCAGAAGTAATTCGATCAACAAATGTCAAAAAGCCAGCAGGGCCGGGAAACCGGCCCTGCTGGCTTTTTTTAACTAACAGGTCATACGCACCCAAAAGAAACATCGGGCAGCACATAAAATTAAAACCATAACGAGCGAACAGATACGCTGTATCCCATCAAAGCAAGAAAATCGAACACTGCGATCAAGCGAACCCAATGAATACATGCCCCCATTTGCATGAGAAAGTCCGGCCTTAGCAAATACTTCCACACTAAATTGGACATACACCCGCGCCGTGCGTATAAATTCAGGCGTTTTGAACACTACCGACGCAGGTTCTTGGCCCGGCACGGCTGAAACGGAGTGATTAGCGGTTTCTGGCGAAGTCTACCCCCTGTTTATGGGGCAAAGCCTGCGGATGGAATGGTGTAATCAACCGCGCCTGATGAACGACCCTCCCCCGTTTACGGGGTAGCGCCCAACTATTGAACAAAAAGAAAAAGCCCCTGAAAAATCAGGGGCTTAATTCTATCTAGCTGGCGGAGACGGAGGGATTCGAACCCTCGATACGGGTATAAGCCGTATGCTCCCTTAGCAGGGGAGTACCTTCAACCTCTCGGCCACGTCTCCAGCTCTAGGAAAGAAGCTACTATAGCATTTTAAAAAAACCAATGCAAATAGCAAAAGGAATTATTTTTCCTGATCCAGCTCGAATGTTTTGTGCAAGGCGCGCACCGCCAGTTCCATGTACTTATCGGCAATGATGACCGAGGTCTTGATCTCGCTGGTGCTGATCATCTGGATATTGATGCCTTCCTGCGACAGCGCACGGAACATGGAGCTGGCCACGCCTGCGTGGTTGCGCATGCCGATGCCGACAATGGAAACCTTGCACACGGCGTCATCAAAGACAATTTCACCGGCACCCACGGCAGGTCCGATCTGTTGGGTGAGCAAATCGCGGGTGCGCAGCGCATCGTTGCGGCTGACCGTGAACGAGAAGTCCGTGGTGCCTTGCACCGACAGATTCTGCAGAATCATATCCACTTCGATATTGGCTGCGGCGATGGGGCCCAGAATGGAATAGGCCACGCCGGGAGTATCGGGCACGGCGCGCAGGGTGAACTTGGCTTCATCACGGCTGAAGGCGATGCCCGAAACAACGGCAGCTTCCATTTTTTGATCTTCCTCGAAAGTAATCAGCGTGCCCGAAGTCATTTCTTCTTCGAGCGGAATCAGGGGGTCTGTCAGAGAGGACAGGACGCGAACGGGAACCTGGTATTTGCCGGCAAATTCCACCGAGCGGATCTGCAGCACCTTGGAGCCCAAAGAGGCCATTTCCAGCATTTCCTCGAAGGACACCACTTTCATGCGGCGAGCTTCTGGAACCACGCGCGGATCGGTCGTGTAGACGCCGTCCACATCGGTGTAGATCAGACATTCGGCCGCCTTCATGGCTGCCGCCACGGCCACCGCCGACGTATCGGAGCCGCCGCGTCCCAGCGTGGTGATGTTGCCTTCTTCGTCCACGCCCTGGAAGCCGGTCACGATGACCACGCGGCCTGCATCCAGATCCTGGCGGATGCGGGTATCGTCAATCGAGCGGATACGAGCACGCGTATAGGCGTTGTCGGTCTGCACAGGAACCTGCCAGCCGGCGTAGCTGCGCGCTGGAACGCCCTGCGCGGCCAAGGCCATCGCCAACAAGGCGCTGCTGGCCTGTTCGCCGGTAGCCGCCAGCATATCGAGTTCGCGGGGATCGGGTTGGGGACTGAGCTCTTTGGCCAGGCCCAGCAGACGGTTGGTTTCGCCGGACATCGCCGACGGAACCACGACCACCTGGTGACCTGCCGCATGCCATTTGGCAACCCGGCGCGCCACATTCTGGATGCGCTCGATCGAGCCCATCGACGTGCCGCCATATTTGTGTACGATCAGGGACATCTTTTACTCTGCATCAAAGGGCTTAATGTCTGGAATAGACACCAAAACGATCTATTTTAACGATTTTCTGCTATTGCGCTTGGGCTTGAGCCGATAGACCAGAAAAAAAATCAGGATGCGGCAAAAATATAAAAACTGTCGGGCCGCTGCCCGACCAGCCAGCATCGCCCGGGCAGGAGCATTTCCTGCACAGCCCGGCTCTAGGGCGCGAGGTGGATCACTGCGTCACGGAGACGGGCTCGGCCGGCTCCACTTGCACACGACCGCGTACGCAACGGATTAGCCACGGGCCATGCTTGAGCTGCAGCTGGCGA
Source organism: Alcaligenes sp. SDU_A2 (assembly GCF_038237375.1). NCBI lineage: Bacteria > Pseudomonadati > Pseudomonadota > Betaproteobacteria > Burkholderiales > Alcaligenaceae > Alcaligenes > Alcaligenes sp. SDU_A2. The sequence goes on from NZ_CP151273.1 coordinate 2,772,479, forward strand.
TCGTGCCCCAAAGCGTGAACACCCCGCAATTGCCGCATCAGCTCGGTCAGACGCGCCTGCGAAGGCATCCCTATCCCCTGCCCATGAAGCCAATGGCGAAGGACCAACGCCTGACGGGCTGGCTCCAGCGCACGCCAGGCCGCCAAACTGAAACTGCGACCGTCATCGCCCAGTTCCAGGGTCTGCAGGTCCTGTCGGGCAACACTGTCCAACACATCGCGGGTTTCCCGACTAAGATGCGCCTGGCGCTGCAGCACAGCCTGCCAACCCGGCCAACGCGCATTCAGCACGGGCGTCAGCAGTTCGCGCACGGCACCGCGCGTGTAATCGGGGTTCAGATTGGTGGGGTCTTGCACCGCCTGCCAGCCGCAGGCGGCCGCAAAGCGTTCGCCGGCCTGCAAAATACCGTGGCGCGGCTGCTCCAACCAGGGACGCCAATACCGTAGTCCGTCGCGCCGGGTACACGGGGACATCGCCCCCAAACCCGTCGGCCCCGCTCCACGCAACAAACGCAAGAGCACGGTTTCTGCCTGATCGTCCTGATGATGCGCCAGCAAAATATCGCCTACACCCACAAAATCGGCCAGTTCAGCCAAGGCACGATATCGGGCGTCCCTAGCGGCGGACTCCATGCCATCGGAGCTTAATGCTTGGGCACTGAGCTGCACGCGCACACTATGACAGGGACGGTACAAATACCGGGCCAAAGCATGAACCCGCCCTTGCCACTGGTCCGCCGCCATCTGCAAGCCATGATGAACATGAAAAAAATGAAGTTCGATCCCACGCTGTCTGGCCCATACATGCGCATGAACAGCCAGCATGGCCGAATCGGCACCGCCGCTCAGACCCAGCCCCAGGCGATGAGTTGCCTTAAATGGCAGGTTCTGGGCCAAGGCCTGCAACAACGCCGGATCTGGCTCGAAGTCCAGTCCGGCCAGATCCCGCCCTAAAGGGCGGGTACGACGCACAGAGGCATCGTCAGCTGCGGACTTCCTGGAAGCGGCCATACGCCAGCAAACGCTCCATACGCTGCGCCAGCAATTGTTCGGTGGACAGGCCCGAGACCTGACGCAGCGCGTCGGCCAAAGCACGGCCCAGTTGACGCGCCATCATGGTGGGGTCGCGGTGCGCGCCGCCTATGGGTTCATTGATGACCCGATCGACCAGATTCAGCTCTTTCAGACGCGAGGCCGTAATGGCCAGCGCCTCGGCGGCTACGGGAGCCTTATCGGCGCTGCGCCACAAAATCGACGCGCAGCCTTCGGGCGAGATGACGGCATACGTGGAGTACTGCAACATGGACACCACGTCGCCCACGGCAATGGCCAACGCCCCACCCGAGCCGCCTTCCCCGATGATGGTGGAGATAATAGGCACACGCAGCTTGGCCATGGCAAACAGATTGTGGCCAATGGCTTCGGATTGGCCACGCTCTTCCGCCCCGATGCCGGGATAGGCACCGGGCGTATCCACGAAAGTAAAGACGGGAATGCCGAATTTCTCGGCCAGACGCATCAGGCGCAGAGCCTTGCGATAGCCTTCGGGGCGAGGCATGCCGAAATTGCGACGAGCGCGCTCTTTGGTGTCACGGCCTTTCTGGTGGCCAATGACCATGCAGGGCGTGCCGTTAAAGCGCGCCAGGCCACCGACGATGGCCAGATCGTCCGCATACATGCGGTCGCCATGCAGCTCGTGAAAGTCGGAGAAGATCTCGCGCACATAGTCCAGCGTGTAGGGCCGCTGCGGATGGCGGGCCACCAGGGCTGTCTGCCAGGGCGTGAGCTTGGCGTAGATATTCTTGGCCAATGTCTGGCTTTTTTGCTGCAGACGGCTCAGCTCTTCTGAAATATCCACAGCGGAATCAGACTGTACGTAGCGTAGCTCTTCGATCTTGCCTTCGAGCTCTGCCAGCGGCTGCTCAAATTCCAGGAATGTATTTCGCATTGTCGGGTCTTAAGGTTTGGGCCTAATTTAATATCGTACAGCAACCGTGTTCAGGCTGCGCCACAGATGCCAGGTCGCCACCGTACACCACGGTGCCCAGGCCTGGGCTACTTCACGCGCTTCAAACCGGGAAACCGGCTCGCCACTGAAATAGTGCTGGGAAATTGCCTTGAGCAGACCGGCATCGTCCAAAGGCAGGACGTTGGGCCTGTGCAAGTTGAAAATCAGAAACATATCGGCCGTCCAGCGGCCTACGCCGCGAATGGCGCACAGGTCGGCAACCACTGCCTCGTCGGGCATGGCCTGCCAAGCCTGAGGGTCGATTTTACGGGCATCGAAGTGCAAGGCCAAATCGTGAATGTATTCCACCTTGCGCTTGGGCAGCCCAAGAGCACGCAGTTCGTCCGGCGACAGCGCCAGCAAAGCGGCTGGGGATAGCGGCTGCCCACAGCGCTCGAGCAAACGCTGCCAGAGCTGGTCGGCCGTGCGCAACGCCACCTGCTGACCGACGATGGAACGCGCCAGCGTCATGAAAGCGGGTGCCTGATGCTGCAACCAGTGTTCGCCATGCTGAGGAATCAGCTTGCGCAAGATGCGGTCGCGCCGCATCAGTTGCGCGCAAGCCTCATCCCAATACGCCGGCTTGCCGACCAGACGCACCTGGGAATCAGCCAAGGAGCCGGCTATGCCCTGCGCCATTGCGTCGCTCCACCTGGCCGGTCCTCGAGTTCGATACCGTGCTGTTTGAGCTGGTCGCGGATGGCATCGGCCCGGGCAAAATCGCGGTCTTTCTTGGCCTGGGTGCGCTCGGCCACCAGGGCGTCGACGGCATCGCCGTCCAGCGTGCAGGCGGCCGCATTGCCCAGGTAGCGAGAGGGCGATTGCCAGTACATGGCAGGATCAAGCTGCAACAGACCCAGCACGCCGCCCAAGGCACGCATCAAGCCGCTGGCCTGGGCGTCCTGGTCGCGGTTGGCCTGCCCGGCCAGCTCGAACAGCACCGCCACGGCACCAGCCGTATTGAAGTCGTCGTCCATCGCCTGCGCGAACGCCAGCGCCGCTCCTGCAGTCCAGTCTATATCCACCGGCGCAGCGGGCACATTCTGCAGCGTCTGATACAGCCGGTCCAGCGCATGCTGGGCATCGAGCAGATTATCCGGCGCGTAGTTCTGCAGGCTGCGGTAGTGATTGCGGACAATGAAAAAGCGCACCATCTCGGCTTCGCGCGGATTGGCCGCATAGCTGCTTTGCTCATCGTTCAGGCCGTCCGGCGCGATGGTGTCACGGATACGCCGGAAATTGCCCAAGGATTTGGACATTTTTTCGGAATCCACCATGAGCGGGCCGCAATGCATCCAGACATTGGCCAACTGGCCGCCAAAAGCGCCTTCGGTCTGGGCGATCTCGTTCTCGTGGTGGGGAAACTTCAGGTCCGGGCCACCGCCATGAATATCCAACGGCAATCCCAGCAAAGCCTTGCTCATGGCCGAACACTCGATATGCCAGCCTGGACGCCCAAGGCCATACGGAGATTCCCACTTGGACTCGGGCGGCTCTTCGTCCTTGGCCGATTTCCAAAGCACGAAGTCGAGCGGATCGCGTTTGGCCGAATTAAGCGCCACACGTTCGCCGGCACGCAAATCGTCCAGGGAACGCCCCGACAACTTGCCGTAACCGGGGAACTGGCGCACGGCGTAATTGACATCGCCGTCTTCGGACTGATAGGCCAGGCCGTTTTCCTGCAGCTTGCCGATGATGCCCAACATATCCGGGACATGCTGGGTGGCGCGCGGTTCGGAGTCCGGGCTTTGCACGCCCAAGGCCTTTTCATCGGCATGCATGGCGGCAATATAAAAGTCGGTGACCTCGGACATGCGCTGATTACGCTCGACCGCGCGACGAATGATCTTGTCGTCGATATCGGTGATATTGCGCACGTAGCTGACCTGGTAGCCGCTGGCGCGCAGCCAGCGCTGAACCACGTCGAAACTGACCAGCATGCGCGCATGGCCAAGATGACAGAAGTCATACACGGTCATCCCGCACACATACATGCGTACGTGGCCCGGCTCGACGGGGGTGAACACCTCTTTGGAGCGTGACAGCGAGTTATAAATGCGCAACATGGGCTGTAATCGTCATAAAATCGAACTTTTGTGCCAGGGACTATGATGCTGGCCAGCTGTCCGGATTTCCCGCCCTACAATGGGCAAGGTTAGAATGATGGTCGTCAAGTATAGCAAGCAGACCTCGTTAAAGGCAGCAATCAACCAACCTTCCTGGTCTCCAAGCCAGATTTTATAGGCGCTCCCGCTGTGTTCAGTACACCTAGACGGAATCGGTTTCTTGCTCCCTGCGCGCTAGCCCTCTTTATGGCTGCAACGCAGGGCGCAATCGCCCAGCCCCATCCACCCGCCCAGGTCGCACCCGCGCCCACCGCTGCGGATTCGCGCGTCAACGACCCGTTGCTGGATCTTCCCCGCGAACAAGAACGCGGCTGGAAAGGCCTGGCACGCGCTCTGGACGTATTGTCCCCCGGCGTGGACACATCGGTGCCGTTGGGCGCAGCAGAAATCAGCAAGCGCATCAATCGCCTGATCGCCCAAGGTCGCTACGACGATGCGCTGCAAGCCATAGAAAACCGCCTCAAGCAACGTGAAAGCAGTGGCGAACCGGGTGCCGATGTGCAATTGCTGTTCCTGAAAGCCCGTGCCTTGTCAGGCAGCGGCCAGCACAACAAGGCCATCCGCATCTACCAGGACATGACCACCTATTACCCGGAGCTGCCCGAGCCCTGGAACAACCTGGCCGCCGAATACATCGCCCAGGACAAGCTGGACATGGCGCTGGAGGCACTGAAAATGGCCCTGACGGCAGACCCATCGTATGCGCTGGCCCGCAACAACATGGGCGAAGTGCAACTGATGCTGGCCAATGACGCCTATCGCAAGGCGGCTTCCGAAGGCGTGTCCAATGCGGCCCAGCGAGCAGAACAAACCAGCCGAATTCTGCAACAATAAGGCTTTCACTGAACGGGACTTCCCGCTTGCCTATGTTTGCCACCGCTTTTCAATGGAATGCGCAGGCCCGACGCCTGCGCACTCTCGGTATTGCCGCCTGTCTGGCCATGTCCGCCATGGTCAGCGCACCTGCCGCGGCAGATTCTTCAACCCCCTCCCAAGGTACATCCATGAGCACTTCCCCGCGCGTCAAATTGCAGACGAACCAAGGCGATATCCTGATCGAGCTGAACGCCGACAAGGCTCCCGACACCGTCGCCAACTTCCTGAATTACGTAAACAGCGGTTTTTACGACGGCACCGTGTTTCACCGTGTCATCAATAACTTCATGATCCAAGGCGGCGGTTTTGAAGCCGGCATGAAGCAAAAGCCCACCGAAGCCCCTGTCAAGAACGAAGCCGACAACGGCCTGAAGAACAACAAATACACGCTGGCCATGGCGCGCACCTCCGATCCCCATTCGGCCACGGCCCAGTTCTTCATCAACGTCGCCGACAACGACTTCCTGAATTTCACCGCTCCCACCTCCAATGGCTGGGGCTACGCTGTCTTCGGTCAGGTCATCGAAGGCACGGAAATCGTGGACAAGATCAAGACCGTGCGCACCGGCAACAAAGGCTTTCATCAGGACGTGCCCGTTGAAGACGTCGTCATCGAAAAAGCCACTGTCGCTGAATAAGCAAGTCCTGCCCGGTATCGTCTGGATTGCCGCCGACCTGCATCTGGGTCCGGACAATCCAGCGACTATCCAGGACTTTCGTGCCTTCCTGGACAAGGCACAGGCACACGCCGATGCCTTGATCCTGTGTGGCGACATCTTCAACGCCTGGATAGGCGACGACCAGACGGCCCGACCTGCCGCCTGGCTTAACGAAGTCAGTCAGGCGCTGCGCCAGTATGGCGAACACCGCCGCCTGTACCTGATGCGCGGCAACCGCGATTTTCTGCTGGGGCAGGCCTATGCCCGCCATGTTCATGCCACGCTACTGCCCGACCAGATCTTGCTGGACACCAGCGCAGGATGCATCCTGCTCTCGCATGGCGACGAATACTGCCTGGACGACCCCGCCTACCAGCGTTTTCGCCGCTGGGTGCGCAAACCCTGGCTGCAAGCCCTTTACCTGGCCTGCCCCTTGAGCCTGCGACAGCGCATTGCCGACACGGCGCGCGCGCGCAGCCGGCAAGGCAATCGCTACAAGGCGGACAGCATCATGGATGTCAGCCCAAACGCCATCGAACATGCCGCAGCCACCCACTCCATCGTCGCTTTGGTACACGGCCACACCCACCGCCCGGCTCGCCACGCCATTGCCGGCCAGCCCGGCACACAACGCTGGGTACTCCCCGACTGGGACCACCCCAACAGCCATGCGGCACGCGGTGGCTACATCAGCATTGACGGCACCCGCGTGTGCCTGCATCAATGGGGCCAGGCCGATCTGTGCCAGACCATGACAACCGCTAGTGAGCAGCCGGCCTGATTCATCAGCGCGTCAACGCCAATCCACCCTGCAGGCGCTCCATGACGGAGCGTTGCATAGACTCGGGTGCGTCCTTGAGCAAAGCCGGCCATTGCGCTTGCGCCTGGCGCACCCGCTCGCGCGCCAGACGTACGTAGTGCGATGCCCGCGACACGCCCGCCTTGCGAATCAAGGCTTCCAGGTCATTCCAGCTGAACTGGCGCAACTGCTGATCGATACGTCGGTTGACCGTGTAATCTTGCGCCCCTACCGACTCGAAAAAAGCAGTGACGCAGACTGGATCATAAAGCGGGGCAAGCTGGGGTTGACGAGCATCCGGGTAGACCAAAGCCCAATTCTTTAAATGCGCATCGGTATTGCCCAGCAAAATAAAAGCGACGAAACGCAGGATGAACTCTCGCAGATCGTCCACCCGCTGGCTGGACACTGCATCGAGCACCCGCAAAATATCGGCATAATCATCCAGGCCACGGCCATATTTATGTCGGGGCGAGAACCCCAGCACTTGAGCAAACTCCTCCATATGGATGCGTAGGCCATCCGCCCCCCGATCAAAACGAGGCACCGCCAGAATATGCTCGAATGGCACGGCCTCGGGCAGCTCGGCCTGTGCCCGCGAAATAATGCTGGCTTGCGCGCAATCCAGCCCCAAAGCCCGACACAGCTCGTAGCCCGAATACTCGTTGTGCACCAGATCAGGGTGGCGTGACGTCGGCAATTTCAGGATGGTGGACCCGGCCAGCCCGTGGCGACGCACGATATAGCGACGGCCATCGTAAACAGCCGAAAATTTGGTTACGACCCCAGGCAATGCAGCAGCATCCTCGACCGGATCTTCGACAAAGCCAGGTTCCAGCACATCCAGCCCCAGCGCGGTATGCCACAGCCGGACCGCATCGGGGATGCCCTCTCGCACAGGCACGGGTTCTACTTCCAAAGCCCCCATCAAATCATGGCCCGCAGCCGCCAGTAACTCAAACTCGTCATCGACCGAGCAATGGCGCTCATGCGCCAGACGGTCACGGTTGTGGCCTTCTGGCAGCAAATTGGCAAAATAACTGGGCCAGCGCCCATCCGTGCGAACCAGACGAGTATCGCGCGGCGCAGCCAAAATAGCCTGTGTCGCCGCCTCGTCCTGTCCGACATACGCCAGTGACAATACCGGACGCATGGGATCGGCAATATAGTCCTCATCAAATGACACCCGCAGAATATCCCCATACTGGGATAAGTACCCTATCGGGCGGCGGCGGCGATCCGGCAAATGCATCCACATCCGCAGATACTTGATCGAGGTACTCATGATTTTTTCCGCAAGCTATCGGCCAGAGACAACGGTGCTGCCGCACCGACATCCTGCGCCAGATACCGCCCACCTGAAGCCAGAAAAGCTTCCAGCTCCTTGCGCAGGCCTTTAGGGACCACCATGTAATGAGCGCCCAGCACACGCGCCAGCTCCTCCAGGGTAGACAATTGCGGATCTACCTGGCCGCGCTCAATCTTGCTGACCGTCATCCGCGACAAACCGGCCAGACGAGCCAGTTCCGCCTGCGTCAAGCCGTGCGCCTTGCGGAGCCGTATCAAATCCTGAATTAAGCTAATCATGGATTGCTTTTCCTATTATTTGATAACCAAGATTATCAACACAGGAACAACAAGTCAAAAAGATAATCAAGACTATCAAAATATCAAAAAAGATAATCTAAATTATCTTTTATAGGAAAATACAGAAAGACCATCAGGACTACAACGCGCTCTCCCTTCGGTCTACGCAAGACAAAAAAGGCTCTTCGAAGAATTCCGGGAGCCAATTTACCAAATCGATGAGGAACTGGTTTTTTGAAGACGCCATTCAAGACGCAGCGCGCTCGGACAGGGCTGATAGCTTGCCGGCGCTGCGCGCCGGTACCCTGGTCGGGGCGCATGGACGGGCGCGTCGTTAACTCCGGCGGGTTACTTGTCCGCCGGACAAGTAACAAGCGCCGCCGTCAAACAGAACGACGCTTGCACCCCGTCCCCACGCCCCGCCTGCGGCAAGCCATCCGACCCGCCCCGCCCGAGCGCGCTGCGCCTTAAACGGCTCAAAATACCGATGACATCGCCCCGGCTATACATAGTCATACCCAACAGACCATTAAACGGATGGCTGATATCTTGTACGACATATACGGACGTCCTGCCACTTGGGCCAAGCACAGCGGTGCCGTTCTCGCCAGGTCGGCCACAGCGGGCCGGTGGACGAATCACCCGGCAAGTTCACGCCCCGGCATCCTGACCAGGGAACCCGCGCGCAGCGCGGGCGAAGGCCCCAGCCAAGCCGGCCTGCTGCCGTCGGCCTGGCGAGAACCCAAGTTTCTGTCCGTTTGGCCCAAACGGCCCGCCTACTACGAAGGAATCCCCGGCATTTAGCGAAGAACCAAAAAAAACCCAAGCAGACTACCGCCTGCCTGGGCTTCAATAAGATGACGGGCAGGCCTACCTACCCGCAGGAAGAATCAACGGGCCAACAACCAGATCAGCACGACCACGCCCAAGGCAATCCGATACCAGGCAAAAGGCCGGTACGTGTGGTTGGAGACAAAGCGCAACACCGCTTTGACCAGCACTAAAGCGCTCAGAAAAGCAGCAACAAAACCCACCACAATGGCCGAGGTCTGATCGGCGCTCAGCGCCGAACCATTGCGATACAAATCATAGACAGTCGCTGCCAGCATCGTAGGCATGGCCAGGAAGAAGGAGAACTCCGTAGCCGTCTTGCGTTGTATGCCTGCCAACATGCCGCCGATAATCGTGGCACCTGAACGGGACGTACCCGGCACCATTGCCACGCACTGCGCAAACCCCACTACCAATGCTTGCTTCCACGTAATTTCTTCCAGCGCAAACGCCGTGGCGCGCCTGGAGGTCGCCGTTTCTCCATCAGCAGGCGCAGGCGTATTCTTGGCAAACTCGGGCTTGCGTTCCACCCACAACATGAGCAAGCCACCCAAAACCAGGGTCACGACAAACACAATCGGATGGTGAAACAACGCTTTGACATATTTGATGGTCAAAGCCCCGATGACAGCCGCCGGCAGAAAAGCAATGAGCAGATTACGCGTGAACATGAGCTCTTTGCGTTCGCCCCGCAAGGTCCCCCCAATCAGTTGGATAAGACGCGCGCGGAAAATCCAGATAACCGCAAGAATAGAGCCGAACTGGATGACTACTTCAAAAACCTTATCATCCCCCGAGGAAAAATCGATCCAGCTTCCCAGTATCAGCAAATGCGCCGTACTGGATACCGGGATGAATTCGGTAAACCCTTCAATAATCCCCAACAGCAGAGCTTTCAGCAAATACAAAGTGTTTTCTGTCATGTGGCTTGAAATAAGAAAAAAACTTAAACAACCGACTCGTCGGCAAACATGGCCGGATCAGCCGGCAAGCGCTCCAGGCGCACCAATGCAATGCGCCGACCATCCAGCCTGTCGACGGTGAAACGATACAGCATACCTGCTTGCACCAACTCGCAACAATCACCCGCCTCGGGCAGATGCCCGAAACGCTCCAGCAAATAACCCGCCAGGGTCGCGTATTCTTCGTCCTCGTCAACCAGCCCGTCCACGCCCAGGACCTGTTCCAGATGATGCAGGTCGGTAGATCCGTCCAGCAGCCAATGATCCGGGGACTGCTCGACAATATCCGGGGACTCGTCCTCGTCGGGAAAGTCCCCCGCGATGGCCTCGAAAATATCCAGTGGCGTAACCAGACCTTCGATGGCACCAAATTCGTCCGTCACCAACACCAATTGACCACGGCTTTGCTTGATGGTTTCCATCAACTGCAAGATCCCGATGGACTCGTGTACAAACAAAGGCTGGCGCAATTGGTCCACACGTATGTGCCCATGAACCAGCAGGTCGCCCAACATTTCTTTGGCGCGCCCTATGCCGACCACCTCGTCGATCCCGCCACGGCATACCGGCAACATGCTGTGCGGCGCGGCAGTGATTTTTTCGCGCAGCACATCCGGGGCGTCCTGCAGATTGATCCACGTAATATCGTTGCGCGGCGTCATGACCGAGTGCACATTACGTTCGGACAGCGTCAACACGCCGCTGACCATATTGCGCTCCTCGTCCCCAAAGACCATTTGCGCGCCACTGGGCAAGCCCGGACCGGCCACCGCCGACTCAAAGATGGGGCGTTTACCCAACATGCGCAGCACGGCTTCGGCCGTACGTTCACGCATGGGGCGGCGCGCCTCGGCCAGCCGCAATTTACGGCGCGCCAACTGATTGATGACTTCGATAAGAATAGAAAAAGAAATGGCCGCGTACAGATATCCCTTGGGCACATGGACGCCGAAGCCTTCGACCAACAGGGAAAAGCCGATCATGAGCAAAAAGCCCAGACACAGAATGACCACAGACGGACGGCTGTTGATGAACGCCGTCAACGGCTTGGAGGCGACCAGCATAATGCCGATGGCAATAATGACCGCCGCCATCATGATGGGCAGATGGTCGACCATGCCTACCGCGGTAATGACGGCATCAATCGAGAACACCGCATCGAGCACGACGATCTGCGCGACGATGACCCAGAAACTGGCGTACATGCGCGAACCCGACGCATGCGCCCCCCGGTTGTCGATACGCTCGTGCAGCTCCAGCGTGCCTTTGAACAGCAAGAAGAAACCGCCCACGATCAGAATCAGGTCGCGGCCCGAGAAATCCAACCCGGCCACCGACAGCAAAGGATCAGTCAGTTGCACCAGGTGCGAAATGACCGTCAGCAGCCCCAGGCGCATGATCAGGGCCAGCGACAGCCCGACTATCCGCGCACGGTCGCGCTGGTGCGGCGGCAGCTTGTCGACCAGAATGGCAATGAAAACCAGATTATCGATGCCCAGGACAATTTCCAGGACCACCAGCGTCAACAGCCCGACCCAGGCCGTCGGGTCCATCAGCCACTCCATGTCAGTTCCCTTTCCCCGTCATTAAAAAAGAACACCCCGGCAAGCCGGGGTTTTGTATTCTAGTCCTGCAGATGCGCCAACATCTGGGTAAAGATCTTGGGGCTGGCCGCCAGCACATTGCCGGTTTCTTTCCATGTCTGTTCGCCATCGAAATCCGCGACCAGGCCGCCGGCCTCTGTGACCAACAGCGAACCGGCCGCCAGATCCCAGGGCTTCAGATTAATGGCGCAGAACCCATCCAGACGGCCGCAGGCCACATAGGCCAAATCCAGAACCGTTGCGCCGACGCGACGCACTGCCGCGCAGTCGGCCAGCATATCCGCAAACGGCGAGGTGCTTTTGACGCCCGCGCCTGAATCGGGGACGTGCGCGCCGATCAGCGCATCGTGGTAGCGGGTCAGGCCCGAGACGCGGATACGCCTATCGTTCAGGAACGCACCGCCACCCCGTGTAGCCGAGAAAATCTCGTTACGCGTGGTGTCGAAGATGACGGCTTGCATCGTCTGGCCGCGCTGCTGCAAAGCGATGGAAATCGCATAGGCAGGAAAGCCGTGGATAAAGTTCGTTGTGCCGTCCAGCGGATCGATGACCCACTGAAATTCGGGTTCGCCTTCGCCACGCGGCTCCAGGGGAGGACGCACACCCGATTCTTCGCCGATGAAACCGTGGTCGGGGTAGGCTTCGCTGAGGATCTCGACAATGGCTTCCTCTGCTGCGCGATCCACTTCCGTGACATAATCTTTGGGGCCTTTACGCGCAACCGACACGTGTTCGAGATCGAGACTGGCGCGATTGATAATGGTGCCGGCACGGCGAGCCGCCTTGATGGCGGTATTGAGCATCGGGTGCATGGAAATTCCGTTTTTTTAACAATAATTGAGCCTGCCTTGCTCGCCCTGACGCAGGACACGACTGCGTGGGCGAGCACAGGAAGTGCTGCTTCAAACCAGCTATTTTAAATGACTCAGACGCAAGCATCGGCATTTAACGATAATTTTGACCGGGTTCGCTTCATTATGGTGCAACCCAGCCACCCCGGAAACGTCGGAGCGGCGGCGCGCGCCATCAAGACTATGGGTTTTGGCCAGTTATGTCTTGTCGATCCCCAAGACCCACACGTCCAACACGATCCGCAAGCCATCGCGCTGGCCAGCGGCGCAACCGATGTGCTGGCCAGTGCCCGCATTGTTCCCACCCTGGCCCAGGCCCTGGAGCCCGTTACCCTGGCCTTCGCCCTGACTGCGCGGCCCCGCTACCTGGGCCCGCCGGCTGCCGATATACGCCAGACCGCCGAACTGAGCCGCGATCACCTGCGACAGCACACAGGCACCGTCGCCATCGTGCTCGGCACCGAGCGTGTCGGACTGGCCAACGAACACATAGACCAGTGCCAATATGTCTGCCATATCCCGGCCAACCCTGAATACAGCTCGCTGAATGTCGCCCAGGCGCTGCAATTGGCTGCCTGGGAACTGCGCTACGCCCTGATTGCCGATCACGGCGAACTGATTCCACACACTGAAGGCAAGGCCGACCCAGGCAAAGAACTGGCGACCCAGGACAAAGTGCAAGCCCTGATGGCCCACTGGGAGCAAGCCATCGAAAGCGTCAAGTTCCTGGACCCGCGCCACCCCAAGAAACTGGTGCCGCGCATGCGCCACCTGTTCACTCGCAAGCAACTGACCGTGGACGAGGTGGACATGCTGCGGGGCCTGTGCACGGCCATGATCAAGACCGCCCACGCAGCCGGTTTCCCGGTTCCCGAGGCGGCTTCTCCCAGCACGCCGCAAAGCATGCAAGAATAAGCACCTATGCTTAAACAGTTACGCGAAGACATCGCCTGTATCCTGCAGCGCGATCCAGCTGCACGAAGCACGCTGGAAGTGCTGACCTGCTATCCCGGCCTGCACGCCATTCTGGTCCATCGTCTGGCCCACCGCCTATGGAACAACAACTGGTTCTGGCTGGCGCGCTTTTGTTCGCACCTGGGGCGAATGCTGACCAGCATCGAGATCCATCCGGGCGCGCGCATAGGACGGCGTGTCTTCATCGATCACGGTTTCGGCGTTGTCGTCGGGGAAACGGCTGAAATCGGCGACGACTGCACCATTTATCAGGGGGTGACGCTGGGAGGGACCCGCCTGTACAAAGGCGAAAAACGCCATCCCACCCTGGAGAGCGGCGTAGTCGTAGGTGCAGGCGCACAAGTGCTGGGCGGTTTCACGGTCGGCTCGGGCGCGCGCATCGGCTCGAACGCAGTTGTCGTCAAACCCGTCCCCGCCGGAGCAACCGTGGTGGGCAATCCGGCACGCCTCATTGTCAAAGACCAGCCCGAGCAGGCCCAAAAAACGTCGCCCGCAACGGACTCCCCTTGTCAGACCTCTGTCTGGGACAGCGAGCCGCTACAAGACCTTCTACGCCAACGTCGCGCCGAGCCCGACATGAGCAGTGACCACCCTGCCTTTGAGGCCTACGCGGTCGGCGGCTCCAGCGACGATCCGGTCGCCAAAGTGCTGCACGAGCTGATAGACCACACGGCACGCCAGGACGCGCGCATACACAAACTGTGTCAGGCACTGGAAGAGCTCGGGCAACGCGTCGAAAATGGTCAGCAACCCCTGGACGCAGAGCGCCTGAACAAAATGGTGCAGTAAAGCACCGGCAAGGCAGATGCGCAGCACAAGGTCCCATACCCCGCAAAACAGACGACCACCTGATGGACACCTGAGCCCGACGCGTTTATTCTTACCTAAACCATTTTTCGGTCAGCAACAGCGCGTTTCTATTCATGGACACATCCGATATCGTCGAGCCAACGGACATGGCTGGCCCCCGCACCTTGCAACGCGGTCTGCTGGTGCTCAAGACGTTGCAAAATCATCAAGGCAAAGGACTCAGCGTAACCGATCTATCGCGCGCTACCGGTCTGCAGCGCCCCACCATTTATCGCCTTCTGGCCGCACTGATGGACCACGATCTGGTCCAGAGCAGCACCCATAGCCGGCGCTATACGGCCACCCGCCAGGATCATGGCCTGCTGGGCCTGGACCCCCGGGTCACGGTCATGCAACCGATCATGCAGGAACTGGCTCAGTTGACCGGCGACGCTGTTTTTCTGGTGGGCCGGGACGGCGACGATTCCATCAGTCTGTGGCGCGAGATCGGCCCTTACCCGGTACAGATTCTGGCCACCTACGCGGGAAAGCGACAACCGCTGGGAGTGGGTTCGGGAGGGATGGCTTACTTGGCCAAACTAGGCGATGACGCCGTCGACCAGATCATTGAGCGCAACACCGGCCTGCTCGATCAATACGGCGGCATGACTCAACGTGAAATGCGCCAACTGGTGGCCAACACCCGCATACGTGGCTACTCGGTCGTAGGCAACTATGCCGTGCGCGGTGCCCTGGGGGTAGGCGCGGCCTTGTGCGACCATAAAGGACGCCCGATTCTTGCCATGAGCATTACGGCCATTACCGAACGCATGCCGGCACCCCGCCAGAAAGAAATCGCCAGCCTGCTGCGCGATGCCCTGGATTCGGTGGCAGGCAAGTTCTAGCCTGATACCACCCGACAGTTGCTCTCTGTGGCCCTGCAGGAATAATCGGAACGGGCCACGCATAAAAAAACCTCGCCCATATGGGCGAGGTTGACAACAACAATAACGATCAGGCCGCTTTTTCGGACACCGGCGATTTCAGGATTTCGCGCACCGGCACCGGCGTCTGCAAGCCGGCGCGATTCAAGACCTGTACCGCCTGACGATACAAATCGTGGCGCAAGGCCCAGAAATCATCCGCCGTCGCCCAGGCACGCATATTCACGGTAATGACGCTGTCCTTGTATTCCATGGCCATGACTTCCGGAGCCGGGTCTTTCAGAACCTTATCGTGGCCGTCGAGCAGTTCCTTGAGCAGATCGATGGCGCGGTCCAGATCGTCCCCATAGCGCACGCCTACGCCAATATCCAGGCGACGGGTGGCATTGCGGCTGTAATTGATGATGGGATTGCCCCAGATCAGGCTATTGGGCAAAGAAAAATGAATGCCGTCCACCTGCACAAAACGGGTCAGGAAAAGTCCCACTTCCTGCACCGTGCCATCTCCCTTGCCCACGACCGACACGAACTCGCCGGCCCGCAAAGGACGCAGCATCAAGAGCATGATACCGGCCGCGATATTTTGCAGCGTTCCCTGCAAAGCCAGGCCAATTGCCAAACCGGCCGCGCCCAGAACAGCAATGATGCTGGCGGTCTGCACGCCAAAACGCGCCAGCACAGCCACCAACACAAAAATACGTATGGTCCAGACCGTCACGCTCTTGCTCATGGGCACGATCGTAGGATCGATGCGCGGAGAGCTTTTCGCCAAGCGCTCGATGGCACGCCCGGCCATGGACGACAGCCACCAACCGATGATCAGAATCAACAGGGCGATCACCAGATTCAGGGCAATGGCCTCGACGGCGGGAAACTCCACCATCCATGCTTTGAGTTTTTCCACTATCGACTCTCCTTGGCAATACAGTCATAAGGATCGCAGGGGCGATCCGACAGCCGCCATCATAGCCTTTTGGCCCCCCAGAACCCAAGCCGCCACCAGGCCTGGCCTTACCCACAAAAACTGTGGATAGATCACAGGAAAAACTGGGTAAATCGACAAAAGACCATTACAAAACAATGAACTATAAAAACAGAGCAGCAAACGACCAAACCGGGAAAAACCCCGTGCTCTTATCCACCCAAAATGTGGACAAGTCGCAGGATAAGCCGTGCAACACCCACATTAATCCTTTTATATCAACAAGCTACAACCCATGATCATAAAAAAGACAATTTTTGACGTTTTCATGACTGGCGGCAGGTTTTTTTTAGCAAGCTGGCTTATCCACAAAAGGTGTGCATAAAATCCGGGAAAACCCTTGGAGTAACAATAAATATCATTACAAAACAAGCGATTGCTTAGACGGGTCAAGAAATCACCAGCGTGCGTCGTTCAGGGCAGACTGCGCCACACTGAAGCCAGCCACGGCTGTTCGTGGCGCGGCTTGCCTTCGGGCCGGTAAAAATGACGCACCTCCTCGAACCCTGCCTGCCGCATGCGCAGCGCCCATTGCTCCCAGGAGTAATAGCAACCATACCGTTCGCCATGCCAGCCCTCCTCGCCTTGGCCGCGCGGATTAGAAGCGAACAGTATGCCGCCACTGCGCAAGCTGCCCCGCAAACTGGCCAACACCTGGGGCAGATCGGCGCTGGGCACATGAAACAGCACGGCATTGGCAAATACGCCATCAAAGCCAGCCTGGGGTAAGTCCATATCCAGAAAATCCTGCAAAAGAACAGTCAGCCCGGTTTCACGACGTGCCATCTCCACAAAGGCGGGGCAGGCATCCAGGCCTACCGGCCTGTGCCCCAGCGCCTGAAAGGCCAGTAAGTCCCGCCCTGGTCCACAGCCCAGATCCAGAATGTCGTATGGACCAGAGCCCGGCAAGGCATCGAGCAACGCCTGCCGATTCTGGCTGACATCGTGATCCCAAGTGCCGTCTCTGAAGGCCTGGGCATGGCGTTGATAATGATCCACGGTACGGCGGCTGGTTTCTTTCATGATCACCCTTCTCTGTCCTGTGGGCTTGCTTGACGCCCCCTAACTATGGGTTGACTATATCCCGAATCCCCGCCTGAACATTACGCCATGAAGCCTAGCTACCCACTCTCCGTCCTGGATCTGTCCCCTGTCACCCAAGGCTCCACGCCAGCGGAGTCCTTTCGCCGCTCCGTCGATATCGCCCAACATGTGGAAAACTGGGGCTACCATCGCTACTGGCTGGCCGAACACCACGGCATGCCGGGCATTGCCAGCGCCGCCACATCGGTGCTGATCGGTCATATCGCCAGCCAGACCCGCCATATCCGCGTCGGTGCCGGCGGCATTATGCTTCCCAACCATTCGCCTTTGCTGATCGCCGAGCAATTCGGCACGCTGGAATCCCTGCACCCAGGGCGCATCGACCTGGGCCTGGGACGCGCGCCCGGCTCGGACCCCGACACGGCCCGCGCCCTGCGCCGCAACCTGAACAGTGACCCCGATCAGTTCCCGCGCGATGTCATGGAGCTGCTCGATTATCTGTCCGACGAACCGCGGAACCGCATCCTGGCGGTGCCGGGCAAAGGACTGAACGTGCCGGTATGGATATTG
Source organism: Alcaligenes sp. SDU_A2 (assembly GCF_038237375.1). Taxonomy (NCBI): domain Bacteria; kingdom Pseudomonadati; phylum Pseudomonadota; class Betaproteobacteria; order Burkholderiales; family Alcaligenaceae; genus Alcaligenes; species Alcaligenes sp. SDU_A2. The sequence goes on from NZ_CP151273.1 coordinate 2,790,085, forward strand.
GGCTCCAGCCTGTTCGGGGCACAGCTGGCCGCCGCCCTGGGCTTGCCTTATGCCTTTGCTTCGCACTTCGCCCCCGCTCAGTTAATGCCGGCCATCGACATTTACCGACGGCAGTTCCAGCCCTCCGCCTATCTGACCAAGCCCTATGTCATGTTGGGCTTTAACCTGTTTGCCGCCGACTCTCAGGACCAGGCCCAGTGGCTGGCTTCATCCTGGCAACAATCGTTTGTCAATCTGCGCAGCGGCCGTCCCTCGCAACTCCCACCGCCCGTAGACAACTACTACGAACAATGCAGCCCGCCTGCCCAAGCCCTGCTGGACTCTTTGCAAACCTGTAGCGCCATCGGCGATCCGGCACGCGTGCGCGAACAGATGCAAGCCTTCATACGGCTGACCGGTGCCGACGAGCTGATGCTGAATGCCAATATCTACGACCACCGGCAACGCCTGCGATCGTACGAAATTGCAGCCGAACTGCGCAGCACGCTGACATGAACGCGCGCCGCCTGCAGGAAATCGCCCTGCGCTATTTTCTGGAGGTCGCGCGCTGCGGGTCCATTTCCGAAGCGGCCGCCAATCTGCATGTGGCCGCCTCGGCCATCAGCCGCCAGATCAGTGGCCTGGAAGAGAATCTGGGCACGCCGTTGTTCGAACGCCACGCACGCGGCATGACCTTGAACGCTGCCGGTGAACTGTTGGCCGCCCACGCACGGCGCAGCGCCCTGGATGCCGAGCGCACGCTGCACGACATCGCGGCCTTGCAAGGTTTGCAGACCGGTCTGGTACGCATCGCCGCCTCGGAAGGCGTGGCCGCCCAGCTTCTACCCCATTGCATCGGGCAGTTTCGCCAGGCCCACCAGGGCGTGCGCTTTCAACTGGATGTGCTCGGGCCCCAGCACATTTCCATGCTGCTGCTCAGCGGCCAGATCGACATAGGCATCAAATTCACCCAGACAGCGGAAAAAGACATCAAAGTCCTGTTCCGACGCGATGCTCCTGTTATGGCTTTGGCCGCTCCCGGCCATCCACTGATGCGCACACAACGCATCAGCCTGAAAACGCTGCTGGCCCACCCCTTGGCCCTGCCTGGCCCCGACACAACGGTGCGGCAAATGCTGGATGTGGCCTGTAGCGCACAAGATCTGGACTTGCGCCCGGTACTGAGCAGCAACCATATGCATTCGCTGCACCAGTTCGCTCTGTCCGGTGCGGGGGTCACCGTATCGGCCGAACTGTCGGCCAGACACCTGATCGAGCAAGGTTTGCTGCAAGCTTGCCTGATTCAGGAACGCGTACTGCTTAGCCGCCAGATCGAGGTCCAGGCCCTGGCGGGACGCCGCCTGCCACCCGCCGTGCGCAGCTTTGTCGACTTCCTGTTGCCGCGCCTGGACAGCCCGGCTTAACCATTGCCGAAAAGGCAAACCTGTCCTGCTTATTTCTTGCTGGTTCGGCATCAGTGGCTTTCCTATCATCTCTTTATTACTGGAGGAGCCCTGATGACCACCACACACCCCACATCACTGCCGCCCGGCCAAGCGAACCGACGCAGCCGCTGGTTACGTCCCCTGCGCGCCCTGGCCGGCGCACTATTGGCCAGTGCCTGCCTGAGCGCCCAGGCCGGCAACTGGCCCGAACGCCCCATTCGCTTGATTGTGCCCTTTCCCACGGGGGGGGCCACCGATGTGATCAGTCGTCTGATCGCCGAGCAAGCCGCCAAAGAACTGAACGCCAACATCGTGGTGGACAATCGTACCGGCGCAGGCGGCACCATAGGGACTGGCGAAGTAGCCCGCAACAAAGCCGATGGGTACACCCTGTTGCTGACCACCAGCAGCACGCACGCCGTTGCCCCTCATCTGTACAAATCATTGCCCTATGTGGTGGAGCGAGACTTCACGCCCATCGCTCACTTGGGCGATGCCGCCAGCGTGCTGCTGGTGACTCCATCCGTACCGGCGACGACGCTGGGCGAACTGATTGCCCATGCACGCGCACAGCCGGGGGAACTGAACTATGCCAGCAGCGGCAATGGCACCATTGTTCACCTGGGCACCGAAGCCTTTCTGAATCAGGCGGGCATCGAGATGTCGCATGTGCCCTACCGCGGCACCGGACAGGCCATCAACGACATGCTGGCCGGCTCGATCCATGTCTTGCTTGATGCGATTCCTACCGGCATGCCTTATGTGCGCAGCGGTCAGTTGCGCGCCCTGGCCGTGACCGGCAGGCAGCGCTCCGCCCTGGCTCCCGAGCTGCCGACATTTCAAGAGGCTGGATTGCCCGACTACGAATCCCTGACCTGGTTCGGTCTTTATGCTCCGGCAGGATTGCCCGACGAGATCCGGGACAAGGTGTATGCTGCTTTTAACGCCAGCATCCAGAACGACGCCGTTCGCCAGCGTCTGCAAAGCCTGGGCGTAGACGCGCCGCGCAGCACCAGCCGGGATGAGTTCATCACTCTGGTGCGCGAGGACAGCCTGCGCTGGAAGCGCCTGATCGATGCCGCCGGCGTACACATTCAATAACGACACGACAGAGCACCGCATGGACTGGACCAATCCTTACCCTTCATCACGATCGGCCGTGCTGGGCCGCAATATGGTCAGCACATCACACCCGCTGGCCGCCCAGGCCGGACTGCGCATGCTGCTGTCTGGCGGCAACGCAGTCGATGCCGCACTGGCTGCCGCCCAGACCCTGACCGTGGTCGAGCCCACGGGCTGCGGCATAGGCAGCGATGCCTTCGCCATTGTCTGGGACGGCCAGCAACTGCACGGCCTGAATGCCTCGGGCCGCGCCCCGCGTGCCTGGACGCCCGAGCGTTTCCAGGGTCGCGAGCAAATGCCCGACAAAGGCTGGGAAAGCGTCACCGTGCCCGGTGCCGTCTCCGCCTGGGCAGAGTTGTCCAATCGATTCGGCGCACTGAGCATGGAACAGGTCGCGGCCCCTGCCATCCACTATGCCCGCGAAGGCTTTGCCGTTTCGCCCATTATCGCCCGCCTCTGGGAGCTGGGCCGATTGCGCCTGGGCGATCAACCCGGCTTTGCGCAAGCCTTCCTGCCCGAAGGACGGGCTCCCGCCGCGGGCCAGTGGTACCGAAATCAGGATCAGGCCGATACGCTCGAGCGCATCGCCGCCACGCAAGGCCGCGACTTCTATACCGGCGAGTTGGCCAAACGGATTGCCGCCTTTTCTCAAGCGCATGGCGGCGCTCTGACTGAACAGGACTTGGCCGAGCACCGCGCCAACTGGTGCGGCACCATCAGCCGCCCATTCGCCCATTCTGTGTTGCACGAAATTCCACCCAACGGCCAGGGACTGGCGGCGCTGATGGCATTGGGCATCCTGGAGCACGCAGGCATAGGGCGCGAACCCCTGGACCATGCCGATACCGTACACCTGAGCATCGAAGCCATGAAACTGGCCTTTGCCGACCTGTACGAGCACCACGCCGACCTGGAACATATGCGCCACCCGCCCGAGCACCTGCTGGACGATGCGTACCTGCGCGAACGCGCTGCACTGATACGGCGCGACCAGGCCGGCGACCCGGGACATGGCCTGCCCGGCCCGTCCGGCACCGTCTATGTCACCGCCGCCGACGCCAGCGGCATGATGGTGTCCTTGATTCAGTCCAACTACATGGGCTTCGGATCGGGCGTGGTGGTGCCAGGCACCGGCATCAGCCTGCAAAACCGGGGGCATGGCTTCAGTCTGCGTCCCGATCATGTCAATCTGGTGGCTGGGGGCAAACGCCCGTCGCACACGATTATTCCGGCTTTTGCCATGAATGCAGACGGGACGCCGCAAATGTCCTTTGGCGTCATGGGTGGCCCGTTCCAGTCCCAGGGCCATGTGCAAATGGCCTTGCGGGTGCTGCTGTACGGCCAGAATCCGCAGGCAGCGGCCGATGCGCCACGCTGGCGCGTCACCGGTGGGCGCGGCGTGGCCGTGGAACCGGATTTCGATCCCGTCGTCATCCAGTCCTTGCGTGAACGCGGTCACGACATACAGGTGGAAAGCGGCAGCGGCGTGTTTGCCTTTGGCGGTGCGCAATTGATTCTGCGTCAGGGCGAACACTACGTGGGCGGCTCGGACCCCCGCAAAGACGGCCAGGTCGCCGCGTTCTGACCCGGCACAGAGGCGGCGCGGCATCCATCTGCTGCGCCCCTGCCAAACAAACGCAGCGCACAACGGCAGCGCCGCGACCGGCACGGGAATTTCACGCCAATGCAACCCGGCGTGCGTTACGATCGGAACGCGCCGCCTTTAACCTGCAGGCGACGCTTCCATGATCCCTACCCTGCCTTGCGCAGGCTTGCCAGCCGGAGCCCTATTGGTGCTGTCTTTTTTCGAACGACGTGTTTCCCCCTACCCCGAACATCACGCTGACATTCCCCCTACCGGCTTTTTAGCCTTTCTTTGGGCCTGCACACGCGGTTCGCGCGGCTGGCTCGCCCTGTCCATCATCACCTCGGTTGCCTTGTCCGCCTACGAGGCGCTGCTGTTCGGCCTATTAAGCTACATCGTGGACTGGCTGCCGTCGGTCGACCCGTCACTATTCTGGACAGAGCACGGACCGACCTTGCTGGGCATCGCCGGCATATTGCTGGGTAGCGCTTTGTTGCTGGGACTGCACACCCTGATCATGCATCAGGTACTGGCCATCAACTTTCCGATGCGATTGCGTTGGCAATTTCATAAGCTGATGCTGAACCAGAGCATGTCTTTCTATGCCGACGAGTTCGCCGGCCGCATCACCACCAAGATCATGCAGACGGCTCTATCGGTGCGCGATACGCTGTTCATGACGGTAGACGTACTGGTCGGCATGGGTGCCTACCTGATCAGCATACTTATTCTGACCGCCAGCTTTGAGCGCCAGTTGATGATTCCCTTCCTGCTGTGGGTCATCAGCTACGGGCTGCTGTGCTGGTACTTCGTGCCTCGCCTGGGCAAGATAGGCAGCAAGCAGGCCGACGCCCGCGCCCTGATGACAGGCCGCATTACCGATGCCTATACCAATATCAACACCGTCAAGCTGTTCGCGCATACCCGGCGCGAAGCATTGCACGCCCGGCATGCCATGGAACGCTTCCAGGAAACCGGCTATGCGCAAATGCGTCTGGTCAGCCAGTTTGAAGTGGCCAATCATGTCGTGGCCACCTTGATGCTGCTGGGTTCTTCGGGGCTGGCGCTGTACTTGTGGTCCAAGGGCGACATCTCCGCCGGCGTGGTGGCGGCGGTCATGGCCGTCGCACTGCGCTTGACCGGCCATTCCCAGTGGATGATGTGGGAGCTGACCGGCCTGTTCGAGAACGTAGGCACCATTCAGGACGGCATCAACACCCTGACGCGCCAGCCCACCGTGGTGGACGCCCCCGAGGCCCGCCCACTGCAAGTGCAACAAGGACGGATCGAGTTCCAGAACGTCAGCTTTGCCTATCGCGACAAAAGCCGTCAGATCATCGACTCTTTGAACCTGGTCATCGAGCCGGGCGAGCGCGTAGGTCTGATCGGACGCTCGGGCGCGGGCAAGTCCACGCTGGTCAATCTGCTGCTGCGTTTTCACGATGTAGACAACGGCACGATACGGATCGACGGCCAGGACATTGCCCATGTAACCCAAGACAGCCTGCGCGAAGCGATCGGCATGGTGACCCAGGATACCTCTTTGCTGCATCGCTCGATGCGCGACAATATTCTGTACGGACGCCCCGACGCCACCGAGCAACAGTTGGAGCAGGCCACCGAGCGGGCCGCCGCCACCGACTTCATAGCCGGCCTGCACGATCAGGAGGGCCGCCAAGGCCTGGACGCGCATGTGGGTGAACGCGGGGTCAAACTGTCGGGCGGCCAGCGCCAGCGCGTGGCCATTGCGCGCGTCATGCTTAAAAACGCCCCCATCCTGCTGCTGGACGAAGCCACCAGCGCCCTGGACTCGGAGATCGAAGCCGCCATTCAGGAAAGCCTGGATACGTTGATGCAAGGCAAAACGGTGATCGCCATCGCCCACCGCCTGTCCACCATCGCTGCGCTCGATAGGCTGATCGTGCTGGATCAGGGCCGCATCGTCGAGCAAGGCAGTCACCAGGAACTGTTGCAACAAGGCGGCCTGTACGCCCGCCTGTGGGCGCGCCAAAGCGGCGGCTTTCTGGGCGAAACAAGCAAAGAACAGGACTGAGCCCTGGCCTGAGCACAAAAAAATGTACTGACGTAGACTTAGGCTGCCATTAGAATCCACGCAAGCTGATTGCTTCGCCGCCCTGCGGCGAAGCTTTTTTTTCAATCCGATTCGCTTTTACACGCAGACACTCGACACTATGTTCCTTGTCTTTCCTGACTCCGACGCCATCGCCCGTCACCTTAGCGCACGCCTGGTCGAACTCATCCGCAACGATCCGCAGGCCGTCCTTGGACTGGCCACCGGCGGGACTATGGAGCCCATCTACGCCCGTTTCGTCCAGCAAGCCAAGGACAGCAAGCTGGATGTGTCGCGCGTCAGCAGCTTCAATCTGGACGAATATGTGGGCCTGTCGGCAGTGCATCCGCAAAGCTACAACCATTACATGCACCAGCATTTGTTCAATCACCTGGCCTTCGATGAGGCGCGCCTGCGTCTACCCGACGGCCTGAGCGTAGAGCTTGAGCAGCATTGCCAGGACTATTCGGATGCGATTGCCGCGCACGGTGGTGTCGCCCTGCAACTTTTGGGCGTGGGTACCAACGGTCATATCGGCTTTAATGAACCGGGCACGCCCTTTGACAGCCGCACGCACGTGGTTGCGCTGTCCGAACGCACGCGCGTGGATAACAGCCGGTTTTTTGATTCCATGGACCAGGTGCCCGCATCGGCCATTACCATGGGCATACACGACATTCTGAGCGCGCGCGAAATCGTGCTGGTGGTCACCGGTGAACACAAGGCGCGCACGATGCTCAATTACCAGAACGGCGGCATTACCGAAGCGCTGCCGTTTACCGCCCTTAAACGCCATGCCAATGTCCACATCCTGCTGGACGAAGCCGCCGCCAGCCTGCTGGATGACCAGGCCTGCCGTCGTGTCGTGCAGCCCACCTGCGCCTAAGGCCCTTGCCGCGTGATGCACGCGGCGCAAATCGGAACACGGCGCAGGCTTGCGCGCCATCGTTGCAATCGGGCGCGGCGACCTACGCTCTTAATCCCGCCGCCCTTCCTGTCTCTTCACTGTTTATCAACGAGCATGTCGCCATGATGCGAAGATGCCGGCGCCAGTGTCGCGCCGCCCCTTTGCCTCTTGATTGGTCACATGAACTCTCTTGCTGCCTGGTTGACACGTCGTCGGCTCCTGCTCTCTGGACTGATCCTGCTACCCGCCGTCTTCTGGCTTGTGCAGCAGACCGATCCAGCCTCCACCGACATTTCTGCGGCCCCGCCATCGGTCAGCACTGCCGTGGCGCAGCAAGCACAATGGTCCCGGTCGCTGCGCATCTTCGGCACGCTGGTTGCCAAAAATGAAATTGCCATCAGCAGCGCTCAATCCCAACTGCGTATTGTCCGCATCCTGGCCGAAGAAGGCGACCAAGTCGATGCCGGACAGATACTGGCCGAACTGGATGATGGCGAACAACTGGCACTGGTAAACCAAGCCAAAGCAGAACTCAAACAGGCCGAGGCGGGGCTGCGCGAACAAAAGGCCGAGTATGAAGAGGCGCGCGGCCACCACGCGCGACTCAGTGCCCTGGGCACCGGTCCGATCAGCGCCCAACTGATCGATGAGCAAAAGATGCGGGCGCGGACAGCCCTGGCACGCCTGCACGCCGCTCAATCGCAAGTCAATCACGCTCAGGCCAGCCTCAAGCAGACACAGGAACAACTCGACAAGACCATCATATACGCCCCCGAGCCCGGACTGATATTGCGGCGTCATGCCCAGGAGGGGGCCGTCAGCGGTGCCCAGCCCCTGTTCATTCTGGCCGCGCAAGGCACCCTGGAGCTGGAAGGAGAACTGCCCGCCGGGGACCTGGCCCAATTGCAGACCGGTCTGCCCGCCCGCATCCAGTTGCCCGCCCACGAACAACCGCTGCCAGGACAAGTCAGGTTGGTTGCCGTGCGCGTCGATCCCTATTCGCGCTTGGGCAAAGTGCGTATTGCCCTGGACGAAACCGTCGGCCCGGCCCGGGCTGGACTGTTTGCCCATGCCTTGCTGGATTTGCCCGTGCGCCGCCTGCCGGTCGTCGTGCCTGCCAACAGCATTGTTGCCGATGCTTCCGGCCGTCTGTCCGTATTGGTGGTCGGCGCAGATCGCACCGTCAGCCGACGCCAGGTACAAATCGGTGAATACAAGCAAGACCTGGTGGAAATCCGCTCCGGCCTGCAGGCCGGCGAACAGGTCGTCGCTCAAGCCGCCGCCCTGCTGCGCGACGGTCAGGAAATCACCCCAATCAGCCAGGCCTCTGACGCCCCATGAATTTTCAGTTGTCCTCGTGGGCGATACGCCGCCCCGTCCCTACGATCGTGCTGTTCCTGATTCTGACTTTATGCGGATGGCTGGCCTTCAAGATACTGCCCATTCAGGCCAGTCCCCAGGTCAGCTTTCCTGTGGTGTCGATCTCCATCGCGCAAGCCGGCGCGGCACCCAGCGAGCTGGAATTAGATGTGGCGCGTCCTATCGAAGACGTGCTGGCTGCGCTACCCGGCCTGAAACGCATCAGCTCCACCTTGAGCGATGGACTCTACCAAGGCAGTGTCGAGTTTCAACTCGATGTGAATCCGGATCGCGCCGTCAACGATGTGCGCGATGCCATCGCCAAAGTACGGGCGGAACTGCCCGGCTCCATCCAGGAACCCCAGATCAGCCGGGTCGATGTCGAGGACGAAGCGCTGAGCTACTACGCTGTCGCGGGGGACGGGCAGTCTGCGTCCGATCTGTCCTGGTTCGTCGACAATACCGTGCGCCGCGCCTTGCTGGCGGTGCCCGGCGTCGAGCAGGTCGAGCGCATGGGCGGCGTACGACGCGAAATCCGGGTCGAACTCAAGCCCGAACGCTTGCTGGCTCTGGGCATCAGCGCCGCCGAAATCAATACGCAATTGCGGCATCTGAACGTCAATCTGCCCAGCGGCCGCGCCCAGCTGCACGGCCAGGAACAAGCCATACGGACATTGGGAGGGCAGCCCGACCTGCAAGCACTGGCCGCCTTGCCCATCAGCCTGGGCAATCAACGCTGGGCTCGTCTGTCCGAACTGGCTGATGTCCAGGACGGACACGAAGAGATTCGCCAGCAAGCCCGCTTGAACCAACAGCCCGTCGTGGGCTTTGCCATCTATCGCGCCAAGAGCGCCAGCGATACGGTGGTCGACCAGCACGTACGCCAGGCGCTGGCGCAGTTACAGGAGCGCGAGCCCCATATAAAGGTCACGCCAATTCTGACATTGGTGGACTACACCTACGACAGTTTCAAGACATCCATGACGGCGCTGTTGGAAGGGGCTGTGCTGACCGTACTGGTCGTGCTGATCTTCTTGCGCAATCGACGGGCAACACTGGTTGCAGCCCTTGCCTTGCCGCTGTCCATCCTGCCCACCTTCGCCGTCATGGCGCTGCTGGGCTATACCCTGAACAGCATTACCTTGCTGGCCCTGACACTGGTGATCGGCATTCTGGTCGATGACGCCATCGTCGAGATCGAGAACATTGAACGTCATCTGGCCATGGGCAAGCGTCCCTTTCAGGCAGCCATCGACGCAGCTGACGCCATCGGCCCCGCCGTTATTGCGATTACCGCCGCCATTGTCGCAGTGTTCTTGCCGGTCAGCTTTATCGGCGGCTATATCGGCCAATACTTCGAGCAATTCGGGGTGACCGTCTCTGCCGCCGTTCTGGCCTCGCTGCTCGTGGCCCGCCTGGCCACGCCCTTGCTGGCCGCTTATCTGCTACAGCCTGCCGACGCCTCTCATTGCGAGCGGCAAGGGCCTTGGATGAGCCGCTATCTGACACTGCTGTCCCTGGCCTTGCGCCACCGCCGTTTGACGCTACTCTGCGGAGTCGGTGTACTCGCCCTGTCCTTGCTGCTCGTACCGCTTCTGCCCTCGGGCTTTCTACCCGCCTCTGATGTGGGCATCAGCCATTTGAACGTCACATTGCCCCCTGGCTCGACGCTGCAACAAACCGACCACCGTCTGCAGGATCTAAGCCGCATCATCCAAGAACACGAGGACGTATCCGCCGTGTTTGCGACTGCAGGCGGCACAGACTCCAGCGGCGCGCAGGACGTATCACGAGGACGCCTGTTGATACGTCTTAAACCCTATAAACAGCGCAACCACAGCCAAAATGAAGTCGAACAGCAATTGCACGACAAGCTGGCCGGATTCAGCGATCTGCGCTATTTCTTCAGAGGACGCGGCGAAGAGCGCGATCTGAGCATCACCCTGCTGGGCACCAACCCGCAACTACTGTCGCACACCGCCCACGAACTGGCTGCACAGATGCGCACACTGCCCGGCTTGGCCGGCGTACATGTCAACGAACCGTTGCTGCGCCCCGAGCTGCGTGTTCAGATCAATGCCGAACAGGCTGCCCTAAGCGGGGTAACGAGCACGCAAATCGGCACCGCGCTGCGCGTAGCCACCATAGGCGAAACCGATACGGAGTCGGCCCGTTTTTCCTTGCCGGACCGCCAGGTGCCCATACGCGTCCTGATTCAACCAGCCATGCGCGAGGACCTGGATACCCTGCGTCTGCTGCGCATTCCCAATGGCACCGCAGACCATGCCATAGGACTGCTGACCGTGGCCGATTTACATATGGGTGCCGGGCCGGCGCGCATCGACAGGCTGGATCGCCAGCAACGCATCTCGGTCGGTGCCGATCTGCTGCCCGGCCACACCCTGGGGCAGGCGCTTGAAAAAATCGATGCCTTGCCCGCCTTGCAGTCTTTGCCGGCAGGCATCAGCCGCAGCGATACTGGCGATGTCGAGATGATGCAGGAAATGTTCGACAAGTTCGGACTGGCCATGGGCTTTGGCGTGCTGATGGTATACGCCGTGCTGGTGCTGCTGTTTCGCGATTTTCTGCAACCCATCACCATTCTGGTGGCGCTGCCTCTGTCCATCGTCGGCGCCATTGGCGGGCTGTTGTTGTACCAGGCGGCATTGGATCTGGCCTCGATCATCGGCATCCTGATGCTGATGGGCATTGTGACCAAGAACTCCATTCTTCTGGTGGAGTTCGCTGGCCGTAAACGCGAACAAGGCATGGACCTGAGCAGTGCTCTGATGCAGGCCGGCCGCGAACGCGCCCGCCCCATTATCATGACCACGCTGGCCATGGTGGCCGGCATGATGCCCACTCTGTTTCTGAGCGGTGCCGACGCCGGGTTCCGTTCGCCGATGGCCGCCGCCGTCATCGGTGGCTTGATCAGCTCGACCGTTCTAAGCCTGATTTTCGTGCCTGTCGTCTATAGCTATATGGATCAGCTCTGGCGCTGGCTTGGCCGCCGGCTAAGCCGCCTGTCCAGCGTTACCGACAAGGACAGGCAACTAGCCGAAGCGCGGGCGTCGGGCCGGCAGGATTAATTAGGCACCGGGGGCCTGCCAGCCCCCGCCCAAGGCCCTGAACAAATCTGCGCGGGCCTGCAAACGATTCGTAGTCAACTGCACGCGCAGATCCTGGGCAGCATAAAAGGAGCGCTGCGCATCCAACAAAGTCAGCAAGGTTTCAGAACCGGCGCGGTAACGGGTCTCGGCCAGATTCAGTGCCAACCGTGCCTGAGTCCATTCCTGCTCGTTAGCCAGTGCCTGCGCATCGATTCCGCGCAACTGAGCCAACACATCTTCGACTTCCACATAAGCCTGCACCACTCCCTGACGGTACTCGGCCAACAGCTCCTGCAAACGCGCGTGGTTCCACTGTGCATCCGCCTGGAGGCGGCCCGCATTAAAAATAGGGGCCACCAAACCACTTAACAGACTATAGACGGGATGCTCCAGACTTTTACGCCAATGATCGCCCCGCGCACCGGTGCTCGCCCCCAAGGTCAAGCTGGGATACAAGGCCGCACGGGCAGCGCGCAGATCGGCCTGCGCAGCGGCTAAACGGGCCTCCAGACGCGCGATATCCGGCCGCTGGCCCAGCAAGGCGGAAGGCAGCCCCGTCTGCACCGACGGCACATGCAGCGTCAATATATCGTCCTGTGGTTCGGGCAAGACCTGCACTTGCCCCAACAACGCACTCAACTCCAGCCGGTTCCGCACGGCCACCGCTTCCAGCCCATGCAAAGCACGCTGCTGGCTGGCTAGCAGGCCGCGCTGCTGGGCCAGTTCCAGCGGCGATGCCGCACCGGCCTGCGATCGCGCTTCCAGCAGCGCCAGTAAACGCCTGGCCACGGCCAGATTATCGCGGGCGATGCGCAGCCTATGCCTGTCGCCCAGCATCTGCAGCCACAAGTATGCGACCTCGCCCTGCACGCTGACACGCAATACATCCAGCTCATAGGCCGCCGCCTGAGCCTGCGCTGTCGCGCTATCGGCCAATGCGGCATTGCGGCCCCACACATCCAGTTCATAACGCATGACCAGACCGGCTACATAGTCCGACCTGGCCGGCCCATGCCGGCTTTCAAACGGTGCCTGGCGCTGCGCCGACAACGACCCCTCCAGCTCGGGCCACAGACGCGCGCCGGCCATCCTGGCCTGGGCACGCGCCTGCAGCACCCGGGCCTGTGCCTGCTGCAAGGGCGCAGCCTGTGTCACGGCCTGCTGCATCAGGACATCCAAGCCATCGCTGCCAAACGCGCGCCACCATTCGGAGGCCAGCACCACACCGTCGCGTGCGCCACCCGGATCGCCCTGTTCATAGGCCGGGGGCAGTGCGGGCAAAACCACATCTATATTCGGAGACAGAGGCGCACATGCCTGCAACAGTCCGCCAAGCATCGCCAAGGTCCATCGAGAAACGCGCATTGCTACTCCCCAGCCAAGGCTTGCACGGGATCGAGCGCCGCCGCCGTGCGTGCCGGCATATACCCGAACACCACCCCCGTCAGCACCGCGCAGGCAAACGCGCCCAAGGCAGCACTGACCGAGAAAACCACATCCACCCCACCGATAATCAGACCCGTACCGATCAAGGCTCCCGCCAGCACACCCAGCAGCCCCCCTGTCACGGTCAGCATGACGGCCTCGGTCAGAAACTGGCGCAATATGTCCCCCTGACGAGCGCCCGTAGCCATCCGTATGCCGATTTCACGGGTCCGCTCCCTGACCGTCATCAGCATCACATTCATGACGCCGATGCCACCAACGACCAAGGAAACGGCGGCGATCAGGCCCAGCATCATGCTCATCGACTGGCGGGTGGACTCCTCGGCCTGCAAACGAGCCGCGGCATTGCCAATAGAAAAATCTTCACGCCCGCCATGCCGCTGCGTCAGCAGACGGCGCATGGCCTGCTCGGCCTGCAGCACCACGCTGCTGTCTTGCGCTTCCACCACCACATAATCGGGCTGAGTCTGAGCCTGATAGACTCGCGCCCGCGCCGACTGATACGGAATGAACACCATATCGTCGTAATCCTGAACGCCCGAATCCGCTCCGCGCTCCTGCATGACCCCGATGACCTCGAACGAGGAGTTGCCGATCAGCAATTGCTGCCCCAAGGGACTTTGGGGTTCGGGAAAAAAATGTCGCGCGGCCCGATGCCCAAGTACCACCAGCGGTGCCAGATCCCGATCTTCTGCATCGGTGTAATAGCGTCCCTGCGCCAGCGGCCACTGATGAATCTGCGGCATGGACTCGTTGGCCGCGAAAACGTAGATCTGCCTGTCCACATTGCCGCGCCGCACCGTGATCGGATCGCCGATAACCGGCATGACCCGTCGAATCTCGGGCAGTTCGCCCACGGCGCGCAAATCCTCCTGCGTCAACTCCCCGCGCGGCAAGCCGCTGGAGGGTGACATGCTGCCCAAATACATCACCGTCGTGCCCAAGGTCCCCATCTGGGCAATCACGCGCTGACGCGCTCCCTCGCCCACCGCCAGCATCACGATGACGGACGCGACCCCGATAATAATGCCCAGCAAGGTCAAAGCCGTCCGGTAACGATTGATGAGCATGCTGCGCAACGCCCCCCGCGCCGCATCCCGAAATTCCGAACTCCATGCCGCGCGAACGGTCTCTTTGGGGGGGGACGGCGGCGCTGCCGACCCACCCACCGGTGACGCTGCTGCTCGTTTGTCCGACAGGATGCGGCCGTCGCGAATCTCGATGATGCGATCGGCCATCGCCGCAACCTGATGGTCGTGCGTAATCAAAATAATGGTATGGCCAGAATCGGACAGCTCGCGCAGCAAGGCCATGACTTCGGCCCCGCTGCGCGAATCCAGCGCGCCCGTGGGCTCGTCGGCCAGAATGACTTGTCCGCCGTTCATCAGAGCCCGCGCAATGGACACCCGCTGCTGTTGCCCGCCGGACAACTGATTAGGCCGGTTGTCCGGCTTGTCCGACAAGCCCAGCTTGCTCAGCAAAGCCAGAGCCCGGGCCTCGCGCTCCTGCACCGGCAGGCCCGCGTAAATCGCCGGCATCTGCACGTTTTCGGCGGCTGTCTCGGTAGGGATCAGGTGGTAACCTTGAAACACAAAACCAAAGGTTTCGCGCCGCAGGCAAGCCAGTTGGTCGGCATCCAGCTGCGCCACATCCCGCCCCTGGAACAAATAAGTGCCGCTGCTTGGCCGGTCCAGGCAACCCAACACGTTCATCAAGGTGGACTTGCCCGATCCGGACGCCCCGACAATAGCCACGAACTCCCCGGCATACAAGGTCAGATCAATATCGAACAACACTTGCACGGCCGGCTTGCCGCTGGGCGGACCGCCATAAATACGGCTGATGCCGCGCAACTCGATCAATGCAGGATCAGCCCCTACCATTGCAACCACCGCCAGCCGCGTTCCACCGGCACCACGGCAGTAACGATCTGCTCGCCTTGCGCCACACCATCCAGTATCTGCGCCTGATGACGATCACGCACGCCCAACCGCACCTGCCTGTCTTGCAGTTTGCCCGCTGCCAGTACTTGCAAGCGATGCGCCTGGGCGTTTTGCGGGTCGGGGCTCAAAGCGACCAGAGGAGCCAGCAAGGCCTGCTCGGCCCGCGCCGTCTCGAACAGCACCTGCGCCGTCATCTGCGGCATCAGTTCGCCATCCTTGTTATCCACATCGAACAGCACCATATACATCACGGCCTGCGTCGCTGTGGCTTGTGCCTCCTTACCCTCTTCGCGCACCGCTTCTTCGGGTGCCGGCATGATCTGGCGCACCCGTGCGCTCCAACGCCGCGCCTGCAACTCGCCTTGATCGCCCAAGGTTGTAAAAGACACCGGCATGCCGGCCTGAAGACGGCGCACATCCGCCTCGGACACGCTGGTCCAAACCGTCATGGTTCCCAAATCAGCAATACGCAGAATCGTAGGCGTCTGATAGGTGGCGTTCAGCGTCTGCCCCTCGCGAGCCTGCACCCCGATGACCGTGCCGGCCATAGGCGCATAAATACGCGTATAGCCAAGTCGTGCTTCATCCGCTTTCAGTGTGGCCTGGGTCTGTTCGATCTGGGCCTGCACATGGCGTATGCGCGCCTGCGCCACCGCATGGTTGGCCTGGGCCGTCTGCACGTCCTCCTGACGCGTCGCCCCCTGGCGTTCAAGTTGCCGCTGACGCTGCCACTGCTGACTCGCCAGCGTCGACTGAGCCTGCTGCTCGGCCAATTGCGCGCGCAAACCCGCCAGCGACGCACGCCCGGCATCCACCGTGGCCTGTTGCACGCTGGGATCGATCTCCACCAGCAATTGTCCCTGCTCGACCTGATCACCAGGCGCAACCAACAAACGCTTGATCTGTCCGGACACCTGCGCGCCCACATCCACATAGCGGCTGGGCTTCAAGGTGCCCACGGCAGCCACCGTAGCGCTGATCTCGCCCAGCACGACAGGCGTGGTTTCAAACTGCTGCTCGGGGCGGCTTGCCTGAACGGCCAAGGCACCCAACGCCAGCGCCGCCAGCGCAACCAGCACCCAGCGGCGTTTTGCTGCTTTGGACTTCATCGGTGATTCCATCAAAAACACACGCTTCGCCCGCCCCAATTGCTCGGTCGGCCAAAGGCTGTGGACATTGGTCAAAGCCGGAAAAATCAAACAGCGCCATGCAAAAGGCAAAACGCAAGGACCGCTGGCTAGTAGACAAGAAACATTAAATGAGAATCGATTCTATTATCATTTAAAAAGCTTCCGCAAGCCCAAATCGCCATACCCACCTGGAGAGTAAGGATACGTATTCGTTTACGACAGACGAAACAACCATCAAAAACAAATGAAAATCCAGAAAAATCAATCGATTGACGGATAAATCAATCAACGTAGATTTTCCTGCTTTAAAAAGTGAATAGACAAATAGAAATCGCCATACACCACCAAACTAGCAAACTCAGTTGCACTGCCTGTGCGGCAGCGAACAATAAACATGACCGTGTCTGAACTGATGGACTTTTCTAAGCTGCTTATACGGCAGCAAACCGCACATCGTTCAAGCTGGGTCAGGTCGAGGTTTTCTAAGCTGCCTATGCGGCAGCAAACGAGCGGATGTTGTCGTTACAGCAACGATTGAGTTTCTAAGCTGCCTATGCGGCAGCAAACGCGGCCACCAAGACGCAGCAGCAGGTCTTCAATTTCTAAGCTGCCTATGCGGCAGCAAACCCAGCGACCAGAGGTGTCATCCATCAAGGCCTTTTCTAAGCTGCCTATGCGGCAGCAAACACATTCGACCAGATCAGCGAAGCATTGGACAATTTCTAAGCTGCCTATGCGGCAGCAAACAAGGCTGGGCGGTCTGTGTCGCGCCCCGGTACTTTCTAAGCTGCCTATGCGGCAGCAAACGATCATCACCGACGTTTACCAGGGCGCACTGTTTTCTAAGCTGCCTATGCGGCAGCAAACGGCGCTTCCTGTCGATACCCGCTGCCGAACTGTTTCTAAGCTGCCTATGCGGCAGCAAACGCGGCGCGCAGGCTTTCCGGCAGGTTGTCATATTTCTAAGCTGCCTATGCGGCAGCAAACGATCTCGCGCAAGCGTAAGCCGACCATCATCCTTTCTAAGCTGCCTATGCGGCAGCAAACATGACCGTGACCGGCGGGCGCGTCACCTTCACTTTCTAAGCTGCCTATGCGGCAGCAAACACTTCCATCCGCGTTGTGTAGCGTTTGCCCTGTTTCTAAGCTGCCTATGCGGCAGCAAACCGAGCTGGAAATGTGCCTGGCTGATCCGCTCTTTTCTAAGCTGCCTATGCGGCAGCAAACGGGGCACAGGGTCGTCAGAGGCGAACGAGTACTTTCTAAGCTGCCTATGCGGCAGCAAACAACTTGCGCAGCTTGATTCTTCGTTTGTGGCTTTTCTAAGCTGCCTATGCGGCAGCAAACTATTGCCGTTGCCCGCACTGGTTCACTTGCTGTTTCTAAGCTGCCTATGCGGCAGCAAACGCCCTTTCCGTTTTGGCAGTGGCTTACTACCATTTCTAAGCTGCCTATGCGGCAGCAAACAACTCCATGCAGGTTTAAACCGCCCCGGCAGGTTTCTAAGCTGCCTATGCGGCAGCAAACGGCGGGCGGGGTTGCGGTCGATGCAACGGCGGTTTCTAAGCTGCCTATGCGGCAGCAAACCGGCCCTGGGAGCGCGCCTGGGAGAGCTGGACTTTCTAAGCTGCCTATGCGGCAGCAAACATTGTCTGAATAAATCGTCCGTTTTTGAATAATTTCTAAGCTGCCTATGCGGCAGCAAACGAGCCGTGATGCAGTCGGGCAGCAACGCAAATTTTCTAAGCTGCCTATGCGGCAGCAAACTCCTTTCATGGCCGCGAACCGGAGCCGATGATTTTCTAAGCTGCCTATGCGGCAGCAAACTCTGATCGATAAAAACGGCACGGTCGGCCCCTTTTCTAAGCTGCCTATGCGGCAGCAAACGTATTGGGAGCCAATTGGAAAATACGCCGATGTTTCTAAGCTGCCTATGCGGCAGCAAACGCTAGGTAATCAATGCCAGAGTCCCACTCTGTTTTCTAAGCTGCCTATGCGGCAGCAAACGTAGAACGCGCAGAAAAGCGGCTAGACGATCTTTTCTAAGCTGCCTATGCGGCAGCAAACAACGGTAGCCCCGTGACAGTTTTTTCAGTCCATTTCTAAGCTGCCTATGCGGCAGCAAACCCAGTGTCCACGGGCGATCCGTTCGGCAGACTTTTCTAAGCTGCCTATGCGGCAGCAAACGGTCATGCCGGGACACCCTGGTCGCGCACGCTTTTCTAAGCTGCCTATGCGGCAGCAAACCGGTGGCCGTTGCCGCGATGGCGGGCGGCGTATTTCTAAGCTGCCTATGCGGCAGCAAACACCCGCCCACAGCAACGAGTTATTCTCCAGCATTTCTAAGCTGCCTATGCGGCAGCAAACCCTGGCGATGAGTACGAGCCTATCGAGTACGATTTCTAAGCTGCCTATGCGGCAGCAAACATTCGTTGTATTGGCCGCGCGTCATCGGCGTGTTTCTAAGCTGCCTATGCGGCAGCAAACTAGAAGAAAAAAAATCAAAAAAACTTATAAATCAAATATTTAATAGAAATAGGCACCAAAAACCCTTTTTTTCCAAAGAAACACAAGCCATTGATTTATATAAAAAACCTATCAACTAAAAAAATTAGGGTCAAAACCAGGGAACGGTGGCTTGGTTGCTCAGTCCATAAGCATTGAACACACCTGTATTCGCTTCAGGCTGCTCCGGCCCCATCGCCAAAAACAAACAAAATGGTTGTGCAGTACTACTGCTGCGCAGGTGAATAAATGGCAGATTTGGCTGCTGTTGTGCGTCCGCCGGAATCGCAGCACTTGCTTGCTCTGCGGTTTCGGCGTGGCGTTTCATGCGTCTACGACGCAAACGATCTACATTGGTTTTGAATTGACGCCGAAAGACCGTCCGATACGTTGCGCTTGACGGGACAGCCTGTATAGAAACCGGTTCGATATGGTCCCGCATGCCCCGCAGCCACTGCGTCTGCTCCAACCGCTGCAGCGCAGGCATCGACCCATGAATACGCATACGGGTTCCCAAACCCTTAGGTTTAAGCGCATACTCCGGAAAACTGACCCCCAACCCTTGCTCCTGCAATTGAACCAATGCGCGGTGCAGTTTGGAATACAAAGCACCTAGCAAATAGGTAGCACTGAATTCCGGGTCGGGCAGAATACGAATTTCGATGTAGTGGCTAGTCATGCCTTTAATTCCCAGCATCACCAAATACACCACCTCGGATCAGCACCGCCATCACGAAATGCTGCTGTTCGATATCCGGCACCTGATCCTTCAGCAGCCAGTTATCCAGTAAGGTATAGAAATCCAGTTTCGCCTTGGGCTGACGATACGCTTTCCCTTGGGTCGTAACAGAGCCATAGGGCTCGACAGCGATGGGGCCCAGCCCAGCAGCATCTGGATACCAGTCATCGATGGTACGAATCGCATTGCCCAATTTCTGCGAGTGCATAGCGGCCACGCTATCGACGTGATACAGCGTCTTGCTTTTATCGCCCTTGCCACGATCCAGAATCAGTTCCTGGGACGGAAAAACCTCCTGCCCCGCACCGATACGCACATAAGCGGTGACGCGCAGCAAAGTGTGCCGTTGACCAGCCAGCCCTTGTGCAATGACTTGTGCCAAGGCATCACAATCTGCCTGCTGGGCCTGCCCCTCGAAGGCGCGCAAGCTCAATTCCAGCGCATCAAATGTCCAACGCTGGCTGACGCTTCCGTGCTCCAAGACGTCCACCACGACATTTACCTGCTCCGCACCAATCCGGTTGCGCCATAGAAACCGGCCATTCGCCAGGTTATACGCATAACGGCGTGCCAATTCATCGAATCCATGTTCTTGCGTATAGGACTGAATGACCTGTTGCAGCTTCAGTTCGTAATCGGCGTTATTGCATGCCGACGGTTTACCGGCACCGGCCAGCACCCGCACTGTAAAACTAACTTTTAATGTGTCGCTGGACGGAGGCAAAGTAGCCACATCCACCGTCTGCAAGTTAGGGTTTTCGATTGCGGCGTCCAGTTTGGCCGGGTCTTGATCCTTGGTTTTCAGACGATTGGAAATCGTGCCTCGCACCGATTTAAGGCGCAGGGGGACAGCAGTCCATACAGCTTCCTTATCCTGGTCGGCCCAGTTTCCGGCATAAAACAAGGCATCGGAAGGATCGATTTTTCGCTCAAAGGCCAGGACAGATGCAGTTTTCAACGACATGATGACTATTCCTTAAAAATTCGAGATCAAACTTGAAAGACAAGCCGTCAAAGCGGCCAATCAAACACGGACTCATCCAACGCGGACAACTCGGACTGCGGCTCCTGCCGGGGAGCACAATAATCGTTACGGCACAAATACGCGCCAGAGGGCTCGTGGAAATCGGCATACCACAATAAATCGCTTGGACTCTCTAAGCGATGCGGACCTATCCACTGGCCTATGGAATACACACTTTCCACAAAACGAAATGGGGTCGCGCTGTCGCGCGCATTCAATACGGTGCCACCCGCTTGCAATGCTCCCAAGGCCCCATACCCAACGGGGATAGGCACGATCCATCCCGACCTGTCATGCTCCCAGCGTATCTGACCTTCCTCCGTTTCTCGGCTTCGGTAGTTGAACCGCGACAGATCCAGCCAAGCATCGAGCAAGGATGCATTGGGATCATCGCCCTTTAATTCAGCCCAATGTTCTTGCAACAAATCATCCCGGCTGACCAAGGCAAAGCCTGGCAGACAACGTCGTCGGATATCACGGAAAAGGTTCTGCTGCTCTTGGAGATCCTGCGGCCAGCAATACAAGGAGGGACGCTGTCTGGACACACGATTTCGTGCCGACTCCAGCACGCTTCCCCCACCAATGCGCAGAGTCTGCACGTGGTCGGTAACCCGCTGAGCCAGTTCCTGCAAACGCACAGCATCAAGATCCGCTAAACGGCTGCCTTCACCCATGCTCTGAACCTCGAACACCAGCGTCAGATCCAGATGAATACGCCCTTCTTCGACAATCGCAGCGGTATCGCCTTTTTTATCAACAGGGTTACGCGTTAAATTAAAGGTCTTGACGTAACTGCCCTGCGCCAGCTCTTGATGCCAATGACACACAACGCCGACTTTATTCAAGCTCAGCGGTATGCCTTCTTGGGCCAGTTTGCGATTCAAGGCCCACATAAACCCCAGAAATGCCGTCATGGCTGGAAAGCCATGTGTCATCGGGCTAGAAATCGTATTTGCGTTCTGAACCCGCACATGCGGAATAAGCAGCACACCCTCAAGCGACGAACTCATACCGCCTCCTTGCTGGTCGAAGTATGGACCTGAACACCCAAATCCTGCAGTTGCGCCATCCAACTCGACTCATAGGCCAATAATTCTTTTTTCCATTGTCGGTGCTCTACCTCACCCACCGGCAGATGCCCATGTAAACGGGCATTCAGCCAGTTGCCAAAACGGTGCCCTATTTGCTCCGGCCACTGCATCTGCTGCCACTCCAAACGGAACTGCCGGTCCGATTCGGAGCAAAAAACGTCATCCTCATCCACACGTCCTATGTCCAGCCACAATTGCTCTTCGCGGGCCATGTCGCAACGACTGTCGGCACTCCAACCTGCTGGCCAGGCCGTGCGCAGTTCACCAGCCAACGACACTACTTCGTCTATCAGGCTGCTAATGTAGCGATCCACACGCTCTCGCGTCTCCATATTGGAAGCCGGCTTGCTCAACAAGAAACGCAGCAGATTTCCAGTCAGATGGCGCACTTCGCGACGCCGCATCAGTAAGGTGTCAAACACAGAGTTCAGCCCCCACGGTTGCGGAACGGCGCGTGAAGTCCAGTTCGGGGGGAGAGAACTCAACAAATAATTGACGCCACCGCGTTCGCTATTGAGCTGAGAGATGTTTTGAGGCTTGGTTCCCCCCAATTTGCGCACTGCCAAGTCGGGATAGACACGTACGGCGTCATCATGGAGCTTTTGATCGCGCCGTGCCTGACGGGCCTGCTTGGCGCGGTCACCAAAGCGATCCTCCTGCAGCACACCGTGCACGGCATGCACCAACGACGTAGGAAACAAAGGCGCCAACAAATGATACTGACCGTTATCACTGCTATCCGATCCGGTCAGCCAATACAGTTGTTTCGCCAAAACATGGCTAGCCGCCGCTTGCCCAGTGTCTTGCACCAGCCCCAGAAAAGCATCGGCCCATTGCCTGGCCTGATCTGCATCCTTGCTGAAGGCGTCCAGCACAGCCGGCTCATTGCATTGCAGACGTTCCAAGATGCTGCGTCCGTCCAACTCCAGCCGCAAAAACTTATACACATCCAGCGCCGCCGCATTGCCAACGACATCACTCGCAAAACCAGTCGTCAGCACATGGCTGCCCACCTGACCCAGAGTTGGCAGTTGATTTGGTGCCACATAAAGACTGGTGCCACGCGCATCCGGATGAATCGGCTTCAGGGCATGCGTTACCGCTTGGATCTGCCCTACCCGCCGCGCCGCATCCGCCAGCCATGCCTCTGGTTCGTACGGAGCAATCAAGTCCCCACGTTTAGGATCATCCGGCGGCAGTTTGTCCAGCTTGGCCTGCAGGCGGTCTTGAATAAAAGAGTGGATCAAACTTTTCAGCCTGATCCCATCACTCACAGTTTGAGTCACGACAAACCCCTACGATAGAAAACACCCATTGTTTACAAGCAAAGAAGGCCGCCTGGATTAGCATCACACCTTCCGACTGAATCCCAAGCTCTCATGCCACCTCCACCCCTGGTCGCTGGCAGTAACGGATACAAGCCCGAACCGACGGGCGAACGCGTCCAGTGGCATGTCCATGTCCTGGGCCTGACGTTCCATCAAGCTCTGCAGGCTCTCCATCGGCCACGCGTGAACACCTGGCACCTGTGGCAAGACGGTGTCATGCCGCAGGCTGGCATCTATTGCCACGTACAGTTTTTTCCATTTTTGCTCGCCCTCGGCAATACGATGCAGTCGCAGCCGATCGTCGTCATCCGGCAAAAAGGTCAGATCAACCTGCTGGGTGGTCTGTTCGCGAAATGGCTGCATTTGCTGTAGAAATCCCAGTAAATGCACATGCGGCGCACTCCAGAAACTGCTGGCATTCATACGCACAGGCGTAGGTCGCTTATCCGGCGTCAAGGACGCCGACACCGGCAGCATGAGTTCTTCAAGCCTGGCATGTTCCAGATCCACTAAGTTTTTATGTGGTTCGCGATCCCTCATGGGACGCGGCGCTATACGCGGACCGGCATCAATCGGGAAAGTAAAACGCTTGTCCAACAAGGGTTTCAGCGCATGTTCCAACAAATGACTTTCCAAGCAATACCCCCCTTCTGACTCAAACCCAGGGCGACAGAAAGCCGGTTTTCCGAGGCCTGCATCGAAATGCAGCACATTGGCATTGCACAGCAAGACATTGGGATACTTAGGGGTATGCTCGACACGGTGTCGCAAGACCCGCCCAGCCAACTGAATGATGGACCGCATGGACGAGGGCTCGACAATCGCCCAGTCATAATCGTGGTCTCGCCCCACCTCTGTCACCGGCGACCCCAAAACCACGAACACATGATCCTGCTCGGTCGACGTATCCAATGCCTGGCGCACGACAGGCAACTGAAAGACTGCATCCTCCTGCCGTCGGTTCAAAACCTGATCCAGCATATGTTCTATCGCGGATCGCATCACCAGCGGATACTGAGAGTGGTACACGCACAGATGAAGCTGCACCCCTTGCGGCATTCCCGCCTGATGCAGTGCGACCGCCACATCAAACAAGGGATTGATATTGGCCATACGCACCAGACCGAAACTGACTCGCTTGCCACTGAGCGGGTCCGCACCATGATGAGCTTTGTGCAGTTGCCCTATGGCGGTCCTGAACGTATCGGCAAGTTGTACCCGACGCTCGTGTTTCCCCATCTTGCCCATCGATGCCGGCAAAGGCAGAAGCTGGGCCTGACGACGCATAGGCTGCCTGGCTAACTGCTGCATGCGTTTCTGAACAAAACGGCTATGGTGATGAAAAAAATCATCACCCTGTGCGCACGGCTCATGCGCCTGATGGAACTCATCCACCCACAAACATGCTATCTGGGCCGGTTCATCCGGCCGCGCCCCCCGGTTGCGCTGAAACCAGCCACGTCCCGTCGAATAGGCCAGAAACAGGCCCTGGACCAGTGCAGGTGCCAAGGTGGCAGAGGAAAGCAGGACACGCGAACCCAATAAGCCTGCCCAATAAACAAGCCGCGTCAAAGCGGGCAGATCGGCCAGATCAAAATCATCCGGCTCGTCAAGAACCAGGTCGCCGGTCAATAAACGCAACATAGGGGCGATCTGCCTGCCGCCTCGCAAACTTTCGGTGGCGGGCGTCAAGTGATCCACCGTGCATACCAGCAGCGGTGCCATCAGCAGCTTTTGCGCCCCGCCATCATGCGCCAATTGTTGCAAGGCCGGATGATCGGCATTCGCCTCGTAGACCACATATCCGGTCTCGTCCAGCAGGCTCTGTCGGGACGCTGATCCAGTGCGTTCCGCCACTTGTTCGTAATAGTCAAAAATTTCTCTTTGGGCCGCACCGCCCACTTGAATAGCCAACTGATCTTCGCCCAGCCCCAAATCCGTTTGGAAGCTGCGCCCGGTCTGCAAGGTCAGCGTGCGCAAGCCAATTGCAAATGCGCAACGCATGCCCTGACCAGGCTCGGCCAAGGCGTTCATGATGCGTGCGTTCCCCAGTGTTTTGCCGCAACCTGTCGAAGCCATATTGACGATGAACACGCCCTGACCTTGGGAACGCAGACGGATCGCACTGGCGATATCTGCGGCCTTGTCCTGCCAACGGAACCGGGCCTGCGCACTGCGCTGCCTCAACTGACGGTGGCTGATTAGATGGGCAAGCTGGGCCGTCAAACCCGGCAGGCTGCGTACCAGCCGCCCCGCGTGATGTTCCACCCCTAGCAAATGCTCGTCCAGGGTTTGCAACAATGCCCCTGTTTGCCTGTCTGTATTGGCATATAAGGGAAAGTCCTTTTCGCCCTTACACCGTTGATCTTCTTTTTTTAGACCGGAGTAATAATGATCTGCCAGCATCAATGACAGGCGGGACAAATGCATGATGTAAGGATCAAACAAACACGACTGCGCGGCAGCCGCATGGGCTTGCAAGGCATGCGCTAGACGGGCCGCCCGTTTCCTCCATTGAGCCGTCCGCACCGGCAAGCCGACAGGGAACTGCCAGTAAGGCCATATGCGCGCCGACTCGTCAAACCCGGTATCTCCAACTGGCCACGGTTCGTTCCAGTCGGCATCCACTTGACCGAGCAAACTGTCCAAATGCATCGCGCTGCCACCTTGCGGCTTCTGTCCGTGCCGGCAGTGGTGAACATTATTGTGTGCCAGATAATCCGGGCAAGCGGGCAGACGGTGATGCGTCAGAACCAACCAGGCGACAGCCTGTGCGAGCGGGGGCAGACCCGTGCCATCCTGAGCAAACGGTTTATTGTGCCGTGCCTCTTTGTCCAGGCCGTCCCTGAACAACGGTGCCGCTGCCCGTCCCAACCACTGCTGTTCAAAGTCCATCGCACCAGCCCCCGAGCCAGGGGCTTGAACCAAGCGGGCCAGCCAGCTCTGATCGTCATCGGTTCCGACAAAAGCCTGAAACAAACGCACCGATACCCATTCGTGTCGATATCGATTTTTTTCAGGAATGGCACGGCTGCGCAAACGATCCTGAAACGACCGGGATGACTTTCCCAAATCGTGAAGCAGGGCCGCCAATGCCGTCAGCAAGGCCATGAACGACAGGCCATGCCAATTGTTTTCGTCAGCGACACGCAGAACATCGCGCGTCGTGGAATTGGTCGGAACCGCACCCTGGGCATTGAATTGAGCCGCGTTCCCCACCACCCACAACAACTCGGTATGGTCTTTAGCCCGTATCCAATGACAGGCCACCGCCGTATTTTTTCTTGCGCTCTTGCGCAGCAATTTGCGCAAGGTATCCAGTCCCGCCTGCGTAATTGATGTTTGCCAGGTCCGCTCGCCCCGTCGCTCGGCAAACTGATCCAGGATACGCCGCGTCTGCGTCAAGGCCTGCTTTGTACACTGCGACACCAGCATGATATTCATCTGCTGCGCTCCATCATGCGATCTTGCCCTTTGATGTCTGCGTAGCAATGTCTTTCAAGCTATCTATCATGAAGTCCAGGGATTCGCTGCGCGTCAACGATTCAATACACTGGCGGCGAAATGCCTGCTCCTCGTCGCCGCGCATCGCCGACAAAAAAGCCTGCGGCAAAATAATTGCGTCTTTCACCAGGTCCGCCGCATCAAAGACAAGACCTCCCCGGCGCGTCTTGCCATGCAACACCGCCAAGCCATGAGGCAAGCCCAGCACCCAACACGCCGTTGCCCCCAAGCCATAAGCCAAATAATTACCATGATCTAAAAAGCGATTAGCCGGGTCCAAGCCCTGACCTCGCTTACCGCGAGTAAAGTCGCCGTACCCCACCGCAGCAACCGCAAGTTTGAATAAGGCTTTCGTCAAACGCGCTTCTTCGGTCAGCAAATGCATAACGGTTTCCGAATTCTGCATCGCACGGCCTGCTGCATCCAACAAGGTGCCTAGACCCGTCAGATCCACCTGAAAGCCCGCTTCTCGGATCTCTCTTTTTCCCCATTGCACGCGCAAAAACTCCAATCGCAGTTTTTGTAACGCCAACGCTGCTTTCAAGCGCAAATGATCATCAAACCAGAAGCTTACCCAGGCCTGTAAATATTCCGTCGGGCGATACTCGCTTTGCGGTGTCAGCCAGGCCACCTCAACATCCATCTCGTTTACCGCAAACAAAGGCGTGCCTCCGCCGCCGCAAAACCCCACCAGCACACCTGCTTTAGCCAATTCCCGCATCGCCGCCTGCGTCACCGATGTCCCAGTCCCCAAAAGGATGCTGGTGGTATTGGCAATGGGAATATTCCAGTACAAAGACCGCTTTCCTGCATCTGTGACATATTCGACGCGCCCGCCATTGACCAGCACACGGCAATGTTCCAGATAATAAATATTGGCACGCTTGGAGTGCAGAATGGTTTTTAGCTCGGAGGCGGCGATAGGTTCCATGAATATTTTTGTAACACCTTGTTGAGCATTTATCTACAAGCGTATTTATCCATTCAAAAAATCGACTGACTATTTAATGGCAATTTTGCCTACTCTCTTTGACTGGATAATGGCCAAACCCACTCCCTGCGCCAAGGGGCCAATTTCGTCCTGATGCCTGGCCCCACCCCCCGCGCCCTCGCTACAATAGTCAATTGGCCGTCCTTGCGACGGCGTTGTTGTTGATTTCTGACCTGTACTGCGCCATGACCTCCACTGCCGACCTGTCCGCCCACACGCCCATGATGCGCCAATACCTGCAGTTGAAAGCCCAAGCCGGCTCGCATCTGCTGTTCTATCGCATGGGCGATTTCTACGAGATGTTCTATACGGACGCCGAGCGTGGCGCACGCCTGCTGAATCTGACGCTGACCAAACGCGGTGCCTCCAACGGCGAACCCATACCAATGGCCGGCGTGCCGTTTCATGCTATGGAGGGGTATCTGGCGCGTTTGGTGGCGCTGGGCGAGTCGGTGGCCATCTGCGAACAAGTGGGCGATCCGGCAACCAGCAAAGGGCCGGTCGAGCGCAAGATCGTGCGTGTCGTCACTCCAGGCACCTTGACGGACGATGCACTGCTGCCGCCCAAGGCGGACCGCTTGATCGCCGCCTGCACCCTGCTGAAAGTACAGCGCCAGGAATGGGTAGGTCTGGCCTGGATGAATCTGGCCAGCGGCGAATTTTTGGCCTGTCAGTGCGAACCCGATATGCTGGAAACCGAGCTGAACCGCATCAGTCCGGCCGAACTGCTGTACCCCGAAGGCCTGCGCCACCTGCCGGAACTGCCCGGCGCAAGCTGCCACACGCTGCCGGACTGGCATTTTGCGCAAGACGGTTCGCGCCAGACGCTGCTGGAACACTTCAAGCTGGATTCGCTGGCCAGTTTCGGCCTGGACGATCTGCCCGCCGCGTCCGCCGCCGCCGGTGCGCTGCTGCGTTACGTAGGCAGCACCCAATCGCAATCGCTGGCGCACATCGCCGCCGTGCGCGTACAGCACGGCTCGGACTTTGTGGTGCTGGATGCCGTCACCCGCAAAAATCTGGAAATTACCGAGACCATCAGCGGCGAGACCAGCCCCACCTTGTTCTCTACCCTGGACCACTGCCAAACGCCGATGGGCAGCCGCCTGCTGCGCCGCTGGCTGCATCACCCGCTGCGTCTGAACCAGGCCGCCCAACAGCGTCAGGACATCGTCGCGCTGTTTGTACAACACCAGCAAGCCGCCAGCCTGGACGCCCGCGACCCGCTGGGCGCGCTGCGCCAGTCCCTGAATCGCTTCCCGGATCTGGAGCGCATCGCCACGCGCATCGCGCTGCGCAGCGTGCGGCCCCGCGAACTGGCCAGCCTGCGCGATGCTCTGGCGGGCCTGCCCGAGCTGCGCGACGGGTTGCAGCAGAATTTCGGCGCTTCGGGCGAGCTCGCCCGGCACCTGCACGGCCTATCCACAGACCCCGATCTGGCCGCCTTGCTGCAAGCCGCCATTGCCCCCGAACCGGCTTTGCTGGTGCGCGACGGCGGTGTCATCGCCGACGGCTACGATGCCGACCTGGACGAATTGCGCAGTCTGGCCAGCGACAGCGGCGATGTACTGATGCGCATTGAAGCACGCGAACGCGAACGCACCGGCATTGCCACCCTGCGTGTGGAATACAACCGGGTGCATGGGTTTTTTATCGAAGTCAGCCGTGGACAGGCCGACAAAGTACCCGACGATTACCGCCGCCGCCAGACCCTGAAGAACGCCGAGCGTTTCATCACGCCGGAACTGAAGGAATGGGAAGACAAAGTACTGTCCGCCAAGGATCGCAGTCTGGGCCGGGAAAAATTCCTGTTTGAAGCCCTGCTGGACAAATTGCAGGATTTCGCCGGACCGCTGGCGCTGTGTTCGTCGGCCCTGGCCGAACTGGATGCCCTGTCCTCGCTGGCGCTGCATGCGCTGGACAATGACTGGGTCGCTCCCGAGCTGGGTGAACAGGCCGGATTATGGATAGAAGCTGGTCGACACCCCGTGGTTGAACACAGCATCGAGCGCTTTACCCCCAACCACTGCGAGATGCATGCGCAACGCCGCATGCTGCTGATCACCGGCCCTAACATGGGCGGCAAATCCACCTATATGCGCCAGGTGGCGCTGATTGCCTTGCTGGCGCGCGTCGGCAGTTTTGTGCCCGCGCGCAGTGCCCGCATCGGCCAGATCGACCGCATCTTCACCCGTATCGGTGCCGCCGACGATCTGGCGGGCGGCCGCTCCACCTTCATGATGGAAATGACCGAAGCAGCCGCCATCCTGGCCGGTGCCACCCAATACAGCCTGGTCCTGATGGACGAGATAGGCCGCGGCACATCGACCTACGATGGCCTGGCCCTGGCCTGGTCCATTGCCCATCGCTTGCTCAGCCACAACCAGGCCCTGACCCTGTTTGCCACGCACTATTTCGAGATCACCCGCCTGCCTAATGAATTGCCCACTGCCGCCAACGTCCATCTGGCAGCAGCCGAATCGGCCTCGGGCATCGTCTTTCTGCACGAAGTCCAGGAAGGACCGGCCAGCCGCAGTTACGGGATTCAGGTTGCGCAGCGCGCCGGTGTTCCCAGCGCCGTCATTCGCCAGGCCAGCCGCGAACTAAGCCGCCTGGAAGCCCAGAACGACCCCAGCGCGCAACTGGACCTGTTCAATGCGGGCAGCGCCCCCGTCGCCGTCCATACCGAACCCGACCCGACGACCGAACAAGCCTTGGACTTGCTGGAACAGTTCAGACGCGTGGATGTGGACGAACTCAGTCCGCGCGCCGCCCTGGACCTGTTGTATAAAATCAAGAAAAGCCTGCAAAGCTAATAGGCCCTGAACCTGCCACGGCGCGCCATCTTGAACCAGGCACCGCCCGGGCACACCCGAACACAGGCAGCAAATCGCGCAGAAGGTGCCGGGACGGCGACATCGCTTTAACCGGCCCCTAACCCTGTTTACAGTCCATGATCGACGGGCTGGCATGCGGCAGATCAGTTAAGCTTACGACTGTATTCCCTTTTTACTTTTTGTTCAGGCAGCCCATGGACATCGATCAGCCCTTGGCCCTTCTGGGCGGCATCAGCGCGCATGAATTCATGCAAATCTACTGGCAACGCAAGCCTTTGCTAATCCGCCGCGCCATCCCCAATTTCAAACCGTCGCTCAGCATCGCCAATATTCGCGAACTGGTGTCGCGCGACGAAGTCGAATCGCGCCTGATTGTGCACGACGAACAAGGCTGGCACATGGAAACCGGGCCGTTCGACGAGCTGCCGCCCGCTTCCCAGCCCAAATGGACCGCCCTGGCCCAAAGCGTGGACCTGCACGATGACGCCACGGCGGCTCTGATGCGGCAATTTCGCTTCATTGCCGATGCGCGCCTGGACGACGCCATGATCAGCATCGCCTCGGACGGCGGCGGCGTGGGACCGCACTTTGACAGTTACGATGTCTTTCTGCTGCAGGCCCACGGACGGCGGCACTGGCGCATCAGCCAACAAAAAGACTTGAGCCTGGTGCCTGATCTGCCCCTGAAAATACTACGCAATTTCCAGGCCGAAGAAGAATTCACCCTGGAGCCGGGCGATATGCTGTATTTGCCCCCGCATGTCGCGCACGACGGCATCGCCCTGGGCGAGTGCATGACCATCTCCATCGGCTTTCGTTCGCCCACCCAGGCCACGCTAGCGCGCGGCCTGATGGAGGCGGCCAGCGATCAGTTGGCTGCTGCTGGCGGCGAAGGCTACGGCTTGTATTCCGATCCGCCCCTGGCCATGCCAGACCTGCAGGCCCGTTATACCGACCCTGGCGTGGGCGCAACCCGCACGCCGGCTGCCCTGCCTGAAAACCTGGTGCAAAAGTCGCTGGACGCCCTGAATGCCATCCGCTTTGACGACGCCCTGGCCGCCCGCTTTCTGGGCGTCTGGCTGACCGAGCTGCCGGCCAACTCGTGGTTCGACATTGCCGACGAGCCGGTCGATCTGCATGATCCGGACCTCCCTGCTGGTCGTCTGGTACTGGATCGCTGCACCCGAATGATGTATCGTGAACACGAGTTGTACATCAATGGCGAAGTCGCCCCCTGCCCCGCCACCCGTGCCTTGCGCCTGCTGGCCGACGAACGGGAAATCAAGACCGGCAGCGCGGCGTTCCAGGAGCTGGACGAGGACGCGCTGGACATGTTGAACGCCTGGCTGGACGACGGCTGGATTCAGTTTCAAGCCGCTTGAGCGCGCCGAGACAGGGCAAAAAAAGAAACAAAGCCGGACCTTTCCGGCTTGTTTTTTATCCCAAAGCGGTCTGCTCAATTGCCTAAAAGTGTATGGATTAAGTAGTCCATTAGCGGGCTATAAAACCAATTCGGTTTTCATTCCCCATGCTCTTTCAGGAAGCCCTGCACCGCCATGTCCACAGCCAAAACCTCACACTCCCTCCTGCTCAGCGATCTGACGCATCCCGTGGTGGCCGGCCTGATTTCGGTCATCGTCAACTATGGCGGCACCTTTATTCTGGTCTTTCAGGCCGCCAAAGTCGCCGGGCTCAGCCCCGAGCTGACCGCCTCCTGGGTCTGGTCGGTATCCATCGGCGTCGGCGTGACCGGTCTGATTCTCAGTTGGGTCGCGCGCGAACCCATCATCACAGCCTGGTCCACCCCGGCCGCCGCCTTTCTGGTCACTGCGCTGGCCAGCACGCCCTACGAACAGGCCGTCGGTGCCTACCTGATCTCGGCTCTGGCCTTTGTGGTGCTGGGACTGTCCGGTTACTTCGAGCGCGTCATCCGCCTGATTCCCGCCGGTATCGCATCCGGCCTACTGGCCGGGATCTTGCTGCAATTTGGCATCGGTGCCTTTGGTGGAATGAGTGTGGACCCCATGCTGGCCGGCCTGCTGATCGCCGCCTACCTGATCTTCAAGCGTCTGAACGCGCGCTACGCGGTAGTCGGCATCCTGGTGCTGGGCCTGGGTTTTCTGCTGCTGCAAGAGCGCGTGGATCTGGCCGGCCTGCAGCTGCAATTGGCCGCCCCGGTCTTTACCATGCCGGCCTTTTCGCTGAATGCCTTGCTCAGCGTGGCTTTGCCCCTGTTCCTTATCACCCTGACCGGCCAATACATGCCAGGCATGCTGGTGCTGCGCAACGACGGCTTTCGCACCAGCGCCAATCCTATTGTCGCGCTGACCGGCCTGGGTTCGCTGCTCATGGCCCCCTTTGGCTCCCACGCCTTTAATATAGCCGCCATCACGGCAGCCATCTGCACCGGCCGCGAAGCGCACGAAGATCCGTCCAAGCGCTGGATCGCGGGTATTGCCGCCGGCCTGTTCTATATCCTGGTGGGCGTGTTCGGCGTCACGCTGGCCGCTGTTTTCATGGCTTTCCCCGCCACCTTCATCACCACACTGGCGGGCCTGGCCTTGCTAGGCACCATAGGCGGCAGTCTGGCCGGGGCCATGGCCGAACCCAAGACCCGCGAAGCCGCCCTGATCACCTTTCTGGCCTCGGCGGCCAACATTACCCTGCTGGGCATAGGCGGTGCCTTCTGGGGCCTGCTGATCGGCTTGCTGGCCTATCTGGTGCTGAACGGAAAAATGCCGCAACGCAAGTCCAAAGCAGCCGTCCTGCCCACCGAGGCCAGCCCCGAAAAGCCCGTTCTGCGCTAGTCACTCCCGACACCAGAATCAGTGTCGCCATCCCAACAAGGATCGGCGGCACAGCGCCATGCGGCCGATACACCCGGACTCAGAAAAGCGCGCATATGTTTTACCGCTGTCGCTCAATTTGTAAAAAATAGATACATAAAAGCGATCAATTTACAGCAAATTAACCTATATGCACCGAAAATCTATCTATACATATACACACGATTAATAGATACAGCTTCCCGGCAGCGATCCAAAGACATGCATGCTAGCCTGCACCGGCTTCGCTACAGCTCTGGAGACATGCCGTGTTCAAGGCGCCATTCATCGCCGACCCCTACGCGTTTTATGCCGACCTGCGCCAAGGTCCGCCCTTAGTCTGGACGCCTGATTTCTGTGGCGGTGCCTGGCTGGTTCACCGCCATGCCGATGTCCGATTCGCCTTGCGAGACCCCGCCTTGCGCGTGCGCCGGATCGGCGGTTGGACCACGCAGGCCCAGGCACCGGACACCTCCCGCCTGTATGCCTTCAAAAGCCTGATGGCCCGCGCTCTGGTGTTCGTGGACCGGCCCCGGCACACACGGATACGGCGCGTGCTCAGCCCCGCCTTCACCGCCGATGCCATGCGGGCACTGGAACCGGCTATTCAAACACGCTGCCAACAACTTGCCGGTGAACTACGCCGCAAACTGGAAAACGGGCAGGCCGATTTAGCACGCGATATCTGTCGGCCCCTGCCTGTACTGGTCATGATGGACCTGCTGGGCTTGCGCGATTTGCCGGCCGAACGACTGCTTGAATGGACCGAAGCGATGGCGCATTTTCTGGGTATCCCCACCCCGGACGCACCCGTGCTGCTGCGCGCCCAACACGCCCTGCTGGACATGGCCGACTGCCTGTCGGACGCGCGCCATCTCGTGCCCGACGGCTTGGCCTGGCAGCTATTGCACGACCAAAACCTGTCCCTGCGCGGTCGCCAAGAACGGCTAGCCCAGTGCTGCATGCTGCTCTTTGCCGGTTACGAGACCTCGCGCCACCTGTTGGGCACCATGCTCAACACCCTGATCCAACGCGCCGACCTGCGCCAGACGCTGGAGCAGCACCCACAGCAGATTCCGGCCGCCGTGCGCGAATTTCTGCGCCACGACAGCCCGATTCAATACACGGCGCGCCGCCTGGAAGGCGATCGCCACTGGCACGGCCAGACATTACGTAAAGGCCAGTTGCTGGTCTTGTTGCTTGGCGCGGCCAATCACGATCCCGATATTTTTCCGGACCCGCAGACACTGGATTTCACACGCCACACGCAGCCAGAGCTGTCTCTGGGCCACGGCATCCACCACTGCCTTGGGGCCGGACTGGCGCAACTGGAAGCCCGGCTTGCCGTGCAAACCTTATTGCCCCTCTTGCCGTCCCTGCAGTCCCGCCCAGGCCAGCGCATCAGGCTGCCCGCCTACCGAGGCTGGGACAATCTGCCCGTACAAACGGTCGCAGCATGAACGCTCTTTTGAATCGCCTGGAGCACGGCCTGCAAGGGCTGCGCCGGCAAGACTTGTGGCGCCACCGGACACTGTGCCAACCACTGCCCAACGGCCATGTCCGACGCGACGGCCGGGACATGCTGAGCTTTGCCGGCAACGACTACCTGGGCCTGAGCCTGCACCCGGACCTGCAACCCGCGCTCGCCGATGCAGCCGGCGCGACGGCTTCCCCTCTGGTGTGCGGACACCACCGCCAAGCCCATGCATTGGAGCAGGAACTGGCTGCCTGGAGCGGATTTGACGCTGCGCGTCTGTTTGTCAGCGGTTACCAAGCCAGCCTGGGGGTGATTCCCGCCTTGCTTGGCCCCAAGGACAGCATTTTCTGCGACCGCCTGAATCATGCCAGCCTGATCGACGGCAGCCGGCTATCCGGAGCACGCCTGCGCGTCTACCCCCATCGCGATATGGGTCGGCTCGAGGCCCTGCTCTCCCGACCGGGGCCGGGTCTGAAATTAATCATTTCCGACAGCCTCTTCAGCATGGACGGCACCCTGGCTCCGGTCGATGAGCTACTGACACTGTGCGAGCGCCACGATGCCATGCTGTACCTGGACGATGCCCACGGCCTGGGCGTGCTGGGCGCAAACGGACGCGGCGCACCCGAACACTTTGCGCTGACCCAGGCGCAAAGGCGCAGGCTGATCTATCTGGGCACGTTTGGCAAAGCAGCGGGGCTGGGCGGCGCTTTTGTGGCCGGCAGCGCCACGCTGATCGACTGGCTGACCCAACGCGCGCGCAGCTATGTGTTCAGCACAGGACTGGCCCCGGCCCACTGCGCCGCCTTGCGGGCCTGCCTGCCCTTGATTTCCCAAGCACAACAGCAGCGCACCCGTCTGCAACACCTTGCCCGACTCTGGCAGATCCAGGCCGACACCTTGCCCTGGCCTTCCCCTTTATCCGAGACGCCGGTGCAAAGACTGATGCTGGGCCAGCCCAGTCAGGCGTTGCGCCTGTCCGCCTATCTGGCCGAACACGGCATCTGGGCTCCGGCCATACGCCCGCCTACCGTGCCGCGCGGCCAGTCCCGACTGCGCATTTCGCTGTCCGCCGCCCACCAAGAGCGGGACATTTTGCGTCTGGCCGATTGCCTGCGTCAGGCCCCATCCTTCCCCAACACCGAAACGAGCGCACCATGAGCCACATCGACCTGCCCCCCTTATCCCGCCGCAGCCTGGATGCCGTCTGGCATCCTTGTACCCAAATGCAACACCACGATCAAGGCGTGCCGCTACCGGCCATCCTCCGCGCCCAGGGAGCCTGGTTGCACGATCAGGACGGAAAACGCTATCTGGACGCAATCAGTTCATGGTGGGTCAACCTGTTCGGGCACAGCCACCCCCACATCATCAATGCCATCAGCGAACAGTTGCACACCCTGGATCACATCATGCTGTGCGGTCTGACCCACGAGCCCGTTGTGCAACTGTCCGAACAGTTGGCTGCCTTGACCGGCAACCGGCTAGGCCATGCCTTCTACGGCAGCGACGGGGCGTCGGCGGTAGAGATCGCTCTTAAACTTAGCGCACAGTACTGGCGCAACCAGGGCCAGGCGCACAAACACCGTTTTGTGGGCTTGCAACAGGGCTATCATGGAGAAACCCTGGGCGCACTGGCCGTCACCGACGTCCCCTTGTTCCGCGAACACTATGACGCGCAACTGGCTACAAACTACATGGCGGCCAGTCCCGATCTACGCCAAGCCGCGCATCCGGACGAGCAGCAGGCCGTCACCCAGGCCGCGCTGGACTCGCTGGAAACGGTGCTGCGCCAACACACCGACATTGCCGCCGTCATTCTGGAACCACTGGTGCAATGCGCCGCCGGCATGGTCATGCATGCTCCTGCCTATCTGCGCGGCGTACGCGCCCTGTGCGATCGCTATCAAGTGCATTTGATTTTGGACGAAATCGCTGTCGGCTGCGGGCGCACCGGTCGTTTCTTTGCCTGCGAACATGCCGACATCTGGCCTGACCTGCTGTGTTTATCCAAAGGCATCACAGGCGGCACGCTCCCCCTGTCCGTCGTGCTTTCAAGCCATACGCTTTACCAGGGCTTTTACGACCCGGACCTGCGACGCGGGTTTCTGCACTCGCATTCCTATTCCGGGAATCCACTGGCCTGTCGGGCCGCGCTGGCCACGCTGGAACTGTTTCGGGAACTGCCGGTTTTCGAGCTACAGGACGCACTGGCACGAGAACTGGAACCCGGTTTGCAGGATCTAGCGACACGGCACCCAAACATACGGCACCTACGCCGATGCGGCATGATCTGGGCTTTCGATCTGGATACAGGCCCGATGCGACATGACCATGATGCCTTTGCGCGCCGTTTCTACCGGTCCGCACTGCGCTACGGCCTGTTGCTGCGCCCGATTGCCAATACCGTCTACATCATGCCGGGCTACATATGGCAGTCATCGGAAACTCACCACCTGCTGACCGGCCTGCATGATTTGCTGAAGGAATACGCATGAAGGCCTGCTTTGTCACCGGAACCGATACCGAAATCGGCAAAACCCTGGTCAGCGCCGCCCTGTTGCATGTGTTGGCCGGCCAAGGCGCGCGCAGCCTGGGCATGAAACCGATTGCATCGGGCGCAGAATCCATCGGCGGGCGACTGCGCAATCCTGATGTACAGGCCTTGGCCCTGCATTCCAGCGTCAGGGCCGACCCGGACCTGCTGACGCCGTATCTGTTTCGCGAACCGGCAGCCCCGCACATTCTGGCCGCCAAGGCCGGAGAAATACTGGACCCCTTGCGTATCCAATCCAACTTCCAGGCAGCAAGCAAGTTGGCCGACTATGTTGTGGTCGAAGGCGTAGGCGGCTTCATGGTCCCGCTGGGGGCCGGGCAGACCGGGGCGGATCTGGCGCAGCGCTTGAACCTGCCGGTGATTCTGGTGGTCGGTCTGCGGCTGGGGGCCTTGAACCATGCCTTGCTCAGCGCCCAGGCCATACGCGCAAGCGGCTTAACATTGCTGGGATGGGTCAGCAATCAGGTAGAAGAAAATATGCTGCATGCGCAGGCCAATATACAAAGCCTGCGCGAATACCTGCCCGAACCGTGCCTGGGAATCATCCCCCGCCTACACAACCCCGATCCAAACGAACGCATACGCTTGGCTGCTTTGCACTTGCGCCATCCCTGGCCCGCCTGACACAAGAGCGCGCGCAGGGAATGGTACGGACTAACCTACATACCGCCCTAGGCCACCCAACACCACCAAGCCCGCCACCAAGGCCAAAGCGCCCCCCAGAACCGGGCGACGAGCCGGGTGCGCCAGCCAGAAGTCTTCGCAGACATCTTGCAGGCGGCGCATCCAAGCAAAGGGCGGCGTATGGTCTGCAGGAAAAGCATCCTGCTCCCGCAAATCACGCAATTGCGCAGGACTCAGCCTGCCCAGGGCTTCCCATTGCGCCTGCCAGCGGCGATAGGCGGCCTGATGTTCGGGATCTATGTCCAGCCAGGCTCGAAATGCGGATTGGCTACGGGCATCCATGCCATCGCTTTCTCGCACCAACCATTCCAGGGCTTGGTCATCGATGCGCCGGACCCGTTCGTCGACCCGCATCTTAGCTCCTACCCGGCGCGGCCGACATGCCGCTTGCCGCAGAGCCTGGCACCCTCGGGGCTTGACGGCAGGCCCGCAAGGCCAAACGCACATGTTGTTCCACCATCTGGCTGGATGTCTGCATGCGCCGGGCAATCTCGGCATGCGACAGGCCATCAAAACGGTGCAATAAGAACGCTTCGCGCCGACGACGCGGCAAGGAGCGAATGACCTGCATGATGCGCTGATCGGGCTGTGCCGACGGCGCATCTGCACCCGCCCAACGCACGCAAAAATTGATCCATTTACGATAGTAATATTCGAGCATGAGCACACCTCGTACAGGAACATCAAACGATAATAATTCCTATTATCTTTTGATCGATGTTGAATGTCCAGTTAAAGCGCGCAAAAAAAACCCTGACTGTTTAAGTCAGGGTTTTGACTAGCTTACCCAATCCTAAGGTGAGCAGATATTACTTGCCGGGCCGCATATGGCTGGACAGCACATTAACAATGCGCTTGGCCGTAGGCGTGCTCTGCTCCTGGCCGTTCTTATCCAGAACCGTGACACGAGTCGCATCACCCTGACCGGTCAACTTGATCCGCAAGGGTACGGCTTCGGCCGTGTTGCGACCACCAAAGATGCGACCGATGATGTTCTGCTGCTCGATCTTCTCGCCCGTATCGGAGTCCAGATAGCGGATGAAGAATTCGCCAGCCGAACGGTCGCGGTCTTCGACCGAGAAACCGGCCGAATCAATGGCCACGCCGACACGACGCCAAGCACGATCAAAGGATTCGTTCAACACCAACTCCGCCTGGCCCGCCGTATCCAGCGTCTGCACCTGGGCAAGAGAAGGATCTTTAGAGGCATTGGCTACCTGTTCGCGGGCCGAATCGATGTCCGAACCCAGGTACACCATGATGCGCGCCAGCATGGCGGCATTCAGGCCCGGATCTTCCTTGGCAAATACCCATTTGAAAGCGGCACCGTCGGCTGTCGGAGTTTCTTCCATGCGCTGATGCGACACATAGACTTCGGTTTGCCCGCCCACGCGCTCAATGCGAGTACGGAAGCGTTCGCGTTCGCCGCTGTCAAAGACCTGGTCGATGATGGAGCCCAAGGCGCTGCGAATCCAGCTTTCTGGAATCTTGGCGCGGTTCTCGGCCCAGTCGGTCTGGATCAGACCCGCGCTGGGGTCCTGGGACTGAATGGTAAAGCCCTGTTCGCCCCAGAACTCCACGATACCGGGAAACACCTTGTCCACGGGACGGTCAATGACCAACCAGCGCAGATCGCCATCGCGCATCACCTGGATGCCGGCCGCCTGAGGCAGCACTTTGACGGCACCGCCCGAGGCCGCCTGGGCGCTTTGGCCCTGGGCATACTGGGAATAGGACGTAGCCCCTTCCGGTGCCCGATAATGGGCGTCGCGATTGGCCTGGGTCAGATCCGGCGGAATGCTCAGGGGATCGCCCGCCACCGTGCTCTTGTAATTGATCGACTCTTCTTTGCCCAGCACCTGGTCCACCGTCGAACAACCGGACAGAGCCAACAGGCTCAAAGACAGGCCGATAAGGCTTTTACTAGCTGGCTTAACTATCATGAAATCAGATCCGCAACTTTCAAAGATTGGCGCAATAAATCATGGTACTGCTGGCTTAACGGCGTCAATGGTAAACGATAACCGAGCTGAGTGAGGCCCATTTCTGCAAGCGCCCATTTCACAGGGATAGGATTGGCCTCGACAAACAGATTCTTGTTCAGATCGCCCAGCTTGGCGTTAAGACGACGCACAGCGGGCACATCCATGTCCAGCGCGGCGCGACACAACTGGCTCATCAGGCGCGGCGCGACGTTGGCCGTGACCGAAATATTGCCGCGCGCACCCAGCAGAATATAGGCGGCCGCCGTCGCGTCATCGCCACTGACCACGACAAAATCCTCTGGCGCATCGCGCAGCAGCAAGGCACCACGCGCCAAGTCGCCGGTGGCATCTTTGATGCCAAAAATATTAGGCAGCTGGGCCAGACGCAGCACAGTGGCGTTGCTCAGATCGGCCACGGTGCGGCCAGGGACGTTGTACAGCATCTGGGGCAGATCGACCGCCTCGGCAATCGTACGAAAATGCTGGTACAGCCCTTCCTGGGTCGGACGGTTGTAATAAGGCACCACCGACAAACCAGCATCGGCCCCCACGTCCAGCGCATGGCGGGACAGTTCGATGGCTTCCTTGGTGGAGTTGCCACCCACGCCGGCCACCACAGGCACACGGCCAGCGGCGTGCTCGACCGCCACTTTGATCAGCTCGGCATGCTCGTCCACCGACACCGTAGGCGATTCGCCCGAGGTTCCCACCACCACCAGCACATTGGTTCCTTCCTGAATGTGCCAGTCGATCAGTTTTCGGTAGGCGGCGAAATCCAGACCCCCATCGGGATTCATAGGTGTAACAAGGGCAACCATGCTGCCCTGAAGATTGGAAATAGCAGAGTCCGAACTTGCCATGATGAGAGAAGTCTCCGGATTTAAGGCGCAACAGCCGACAAAAATAATGACCTGTCAGTTTAACGGATAAGCAGTCAAATCATAAGAACCATTTCAACACCCCTTCTCCCAAGGCAATCAAGGGACGCATCAGCGTCCAGAGCACGCCGGTAAACATCAGCGCGATCAGAATGATCATGCCGTAGGGTTCGATGCGGGAATAGGCATAGGCCAAACGATTTGGCAACAAACTAAAGACAATTCGCCCGCCGTCCAAAGGCGGCAAAGGCAGCAGATTCAAGGCCATCAACACCAGATTGACCTGTACGCCGGCCACCGCCATGCCCATCCAGAAGGCGCTGTCGCCCTGCCCGATCGACACCATCAGGTGTGCGTACAGCACCCACAGAATCGCCATGAATAAATTGGAAGCCGGCCCAGCCAGGGCTACCCACAGCATGTCCCGCTTAGGGTTGCGCAAACGCCCCCAATCCACCGGCACGGGCTTGGCCCAACCGAACAGAATGCCCCCCATGCCCATCAGGGAACTGCTCAACAGCAGCACCAGCGGCACGACGA
Source organism: Alcaligenes sp. SDU_A2 (assembly GCF_038237375.1). Classification (NCBI taxonomy): domain Bacteria; kingdom Pseudomonadati; phylum Pseudomonadota; class Betaproteobacteria; order Burkholderiales; family Alcaligenaceae; genus Alcaligenes; species Alcaligenes sp. SDU_A2. The sequence goes on from NZ_CP151273.1 coordinate 2,831,147, forward strand.
TCGTGCCGATAGGATCAATATGGCGTAGAGGGTTCAGGCTGATGCGGCCCGCCAGCATCGCGGTCGGGTCGCCGAACAGGCGCGCCACATAGCCATGCGCGGCTTCGTGCAAAGTAATGCCGAAAATAACCGGCAAGGCATAGACAGTAATTGTCTGTATCAGAGAATCCATGACAGTCCTGAGCTCCGAAGGAGCAAGCGCTCCGCCACGGGAGCAGCGGGCGCATTGATCCGGGTTGGACAGTCGGTGCTGTCCCAGGTTCAGGATTGAAACACGAATGTCCGCCCAGGCGCGAATTTTTTCCCGGCCCGAAGCGTCAAGTCAGACCCAGCAAAGCGGGGTCGCCCAGTCCACGACGCAAAACGGCAGGCGAAGGCCCGGTCAGATCAATCACCGTCGTGGCCTGCAAAGGGCACGCCCCGCCGTCGACCACGGCCGCTAGCTGATGGGCATAACGATCCAGAATTTCCTGGGCGTCGTTCAAGGGTTCGTCCTCGCCTTCAGGGATCAAGGTCGTGGAAATAAGGGGGCTGCCTACCTGCTCGATCAGGGATAAGGCCACTTTCTGGCTGGGTACGCGTATGCCTATGGTCTTGCGCGATGGGTGCGATACGCGGCGCGGCACTTCCTTGGTCGCTTCCAGAATAAAGGTCCAGGGACCAGGCGTGGCCATCTTGAGCAATCGGTACTGTGGATTATCGACCTTGGCAAACAGACTGATTTCGGCCAGATCACGGCACAGCAAGGTCAAGTGATGACGCTCATCCAACCCCCGCAATCGCCGCAGATTCTCGGCGGCGGATTTATCATCCAAGCGCGCCACCACCGCATAACTGGAATCGGTAGGAACGGCCAACAGCCCTCCTTTGGCCAGCAGCTCGGCGGCCTGAGCCATGGCGCGCGGCTGGGGGTTCTCGGGATGAACGACGAATAATTGGGACATATCGCGCTTCCTTTGTTGTAGGAGGATGATTAAACCTGATGCCCACATACCCCGGCAAGGCCGCGCACATGGACACCAGAAAAAAAACTGTAGGCGGGTATTGCATTTTGCAAAAAATGCATGCTAGAATACATTTTTTACAGCAAACCGCATCGGCCAAGCGTAAAAAACAGTGGTGACCGTAGCTCAGTTGGTAGAGTCCCGGATTGTGATTCCGGTTGTCGTGGGTTCGAGCCCCATCGGTCACCCCAACAAACATGCCGCTCCCGGCGCTTTGCGCATCCCATTGAATGGTGACAAAGCGAGGAATTGGTGACAAGCGCTTTGAAAGCCCGCCCTAGAGCGGGCTTTTTTGCGTCCATCCATCGTAACAAGTTTGAGCGCAAACAACACCCCTATGGACACGAATCGCAACAACCTGAATTTCAAAAAACTGCGTGCTGCTATGCTGCTGCGCACTGATGATATCGTCGCTATCTGCCGTCATGGTGGCTACCAGGCCAGCCGCTCCATTGCGCAGCGCTGGGGTCTGAGCCAGGATGCCGGGCCTGGCCGTTACGCTGTCATGACAGACGAGGCGTTTGACGCATTTTGCGGCGGACTGCGGACGTGGCTGATTGAGCAAGAGACAAACGATGACAAATGAACAATTTGATTTGCTGCTGTCATTTACGAGCGCCCGCGCCCCTGCCCTGATCGCCGCCGCCCGCCTGGTGCTAGTCGCGGGGGAGCAGCAGGCAAATGCGGTTTTGCAGACGCAGTGCGAGCAGCAACATCTGTCCCGGCTGCTAAAGAAAATGAAATTAACTCACGAAAAATTGCGGCAGGCCGATCAGACTGGGCTGGTCCGGACTGATTTTGTTGTAAACATGGGAACCCCAGGGCGCAAAAAATAAACCTATTTACAAACCAATAAAATGATGTATAATTTAAATCATGGAGTCGCAACACCGCGATCTAATTTTAAGGGGAACATCATGTACTTGGTCCGCGCAATCTCTACAACTAATACCGAGCCCCGCTACGACGGCTGCATTGAATGCAGCACATTTGCTGATGTGCAAAACTACCTGGCTAAAAACCCAGGAGTGTTTTACGGCCACGGCGCAGATATACTCGATAGCAGTGATAATGTGTTGTTTCACACAAACGACTATCAGACAGCATCGACCACGATAGATCGGAACGGAAATGAGCGGACAGTAGTGCCGACACTCAAGGCGTGTGTGGCGGCGGCAGCAGAGTCTGCTAACTACTAATCACTGCATGTTCCCCGCGGCGGCGGGGATTAACCGCTGAATGCTAGACCAGCCCCCTGTTCCCCGCGTAGGCGGGGATTGCTGCCACCCTGCAGCGCAACATGCGAGACTCACATGCATATCCCACACCAGCCTGGGCGCGATGAATTCGCGCTGTGGGCTAACTCCACCGCCCTGCCGAAAACTCGGTGCAAAACATTCGATACCGCCGCTATGACTGCTCGATTTGAGTCTGAGCACCTCTCCGAAGGCGCGCAGATCGCGCTGGCAGGAATATTTTTTGAGGGAGCGCGGCGAAATCTATTTGCCGATAACGGGCACGGAGTAGCCCAGGCCATCGGCGTACGCAGCCCCATTTCTAGCACGGGCCGACCAGCTATCAATGAAAACCGATTTATGCGGTTAATCCGCTCTGCCAGCTGGCCCGCATTTTATGACGCGATGATAGAGGCCCTGTTGATAATCGAGAAAACCACTCCCCGTAGTCCGATGTCCGCGCCGTTGGATCTACGAGCGCTCTACGATTTTGTTCGGCTCTACGATCAGTCGACGCCAGAGCAAAATGAATTCAGCACCCGCCCGCGCGATGGGTTTGCGTATCTCGCTGCCGCTGAGTTCTCATACAGTCAATCCCCGCTATGATCACAATCGAACTGCTGACGCTCTACGTCAGGACGCCCAGCAAATGCGCAATGCGAAATACCAAGCGCCGGACACTGATCATCCTAGCTGATTGACAGTACCGCTTAGGCGGTACATAATGGGCCATGCACTTGGAGAATGACATGGAACTCTTTCACACCAGCCCAACCGAAATCAATAAAGTCACCACCCTGGGTCGCTTCGGTGAGTTCCTGTTTTTCTCGGACAATGAATATGTAATGACGGCCGGCGAACATATCACCTACCGCATTGAGCTGGATAAATCCCAAATCGTCGAGGCTGGCCAGCTGTTCTACCACGAAGGCGCTGATAGGCTGGCCCCGCTGGTTGCAGAACTGGCTGCCCGCCTGGGCGTGGACGAAGACGAGGCTGAGGCGCTGATTGAAGAGTCCAAATCAGTCTACGACTTGGACGGCGTGGAGCCTGAAGACGCTGCAGATCTGTCTTGGGACGTGCAACTTTACACCGCTCGCGCAGCAAAGGCCCTCGGTTTCCGTGGAGTCCAGGTCGAGGACGAACAAGGCACCGCCTTCATGGTCGGTATGCTGGGCCGAGAGGCCGAGCTGGAGCGGGTATGACAAACAATCAATTTGATGCGCTCGCCGCGCTGATGCGCCTACGCCCCTCCCCCAGCCGGGAGGCGCTGCGGCTGGTCCTGGTCGATGGCGCGACTCATACAGCAGCTGCAGAACGAGCCGGCATACCCCGGCCGAACGTCACGAGGCAGGTAAGCAGCGCACGGCACGCCCTCGCATTAATTGAGGCGATTACCGACAAGCCCGCTTCCAAGTGACGGCCGCTGGGCAGCCGCGCAGTAGCTACCGCCCCTGAGCATCCGTGTATGCGGCTTCACACGCCAAGCCAGCTACTCGGCGTCGATCAGCCGCTGCCGCATAGATTCCCGCCAAGTCGTCAGTCTGGCTAAGCAGCTCGGCAAACATTCTGATGGCGGTATCGGCTGCTTGGCGCTCTGCGGCAGCGCTGGCAAGCGCGGTGTCCCGACGATAGCGGGCGGCGTATTCTTGGGCTGACTGGCGCACGCGCTCATCAGCAGCGCGGCGCTCAGCAAGAGCCACTTGCTCCAACTGTTCCAGCGTTTCACGGTCTCGGACCTCCATTTGTTGGGTTAATTCGTGCTCGATCTGCCGCGCCCTGCCCTCCGCATGGGCGACGGCGATCATGTGTTCGGCCTGGGCTTTGTCGTAGCCCTTTTTGCGCTGGGCAGCGCCGTACATCTGCAGCCCCAAAAAAAGGGCTGCCAGTACAGCAGCCCCAGTTAACGCAGACTTGATAGACATATCTGCCTCTCCGCTTGACGGCGCCACTCCAGCCCGCGCAACTTCTTGCCGCCGGCATACACCCAGCGCAGCAGCTCATTGCAGGCCGCTTTCAACTCGCCAGCACGCAGCCGGCGCAGCAGCGTTGAGCCGCCATAGGCACCAGGCCCGACGTTGTAGACAAAGCTGGCCAGCGCCACGCGCATGCCGTCGGGCAGTTGGCCAGGCGTCGAACCATCCACGACCGCCAGCGCCTTGCGTACCTCCTGCTCAGTCAGCACATCGCATTGCGCGGACGTAGCCACATCACCCAGGCGCACGCCATGCGTGTAGCCCTCGCAGATGGTCGGTATCCCCACAGGGTCCGCGTAGGCTACGAGCGAGCGCCCCTCCCAGGCAGCGACCAAACTGACAGCGGCAGCGAGCACTCCCGCGCCAACCTTAGTTTTCAGATCCACTTTTCCACTCCTTGAATCGCAGCCAATGGCGCTGCAGGCAGCCGGCGATGCGCGCAACGGCGCGTGTGAACTCCGGCAGCTTGGTCACAATCAAAATGACCACGTAGGCGGCCCACAGCAGGAGCACGAACTCCTGCAGCGTCCAGCCGTAAATCACCAAAGCCGAGCCTGTCGTAATGGGCAGATGCGCCCCATCGTTGTGCAGCATCGGTTTCTTCCCCTTCGTATGTACGGTCGGCATGGCTGTCTCCCGTGAAGCGCCGCGATTGCGGCAGACGTAAAAAAAGCCGCTCAGGCGGCCGGGTATTCCCACACGATTTGTTCGACGCTCGGTTTATCAGGGGCCAATTGAACTTGCTCAGCCAGCGCCGCGTTGTGCTGCATCAGCGCCAGAATCCGGACCTTGGCTTCGCGCCCCACCTGCTGGATCTGCTCGGCGGTGTGCGGGCGCATGGCCCACTCCCCGGCAGCGTCGGCGCACCAGAACGGCGTTGCCCAATCTGCCGGCAGGTCGGGCAGCAGCGAATCGGTCACACTGCCGGCGAGATTGATCTGGTCCGTCTCTTTGCTCGGGTACAGATGCGGATCGCCCAGGGCGTCCGATTCGAAGCCGGCGGTAATCGCGGCGCGGCATTCCGCCGACAGCGCGACGGCTTTCGCGTCTTTGTGCGCCTGCAGCTGCGCGGCGGCTGTGACGAGTTTGCTGGTATCAATGTTGATCTGCATTCGGGGCGTCCTGTTGTTCGGGTTCAGGGGTAGGTTCTGGCTCTGGCGGGAACTGCGGCGGCAGCGTGATCGGCCCGTCACCGGTGACAAAAATCGGCTCCGGGAAACACGCGGTCGGGTCAGTCTGGTTCAGACTGATAGGGAACAGCAGGCCGTCGATTTCGATTGTGTCGCCCTGCCGACGGATCTCTGCGCTCTGCAGTAACGGATGATCGATAGCGCCGGCAGGCAACGTGTCGCCGTCACCCAGGAATGACAGATCCAGCACTGCGCCGTTGATCAAAAGCGTCGCGCCATGGGCAGCCAGGACCAGCGCCTGGGGCGAATCGCAGCCCTGGGGAGATAAAATCATGTTCCAGTTCATTATTTCCACCTCCCTGCCGCAAAAAAATCAGCAACCACATCGCCGGGGCTTTGATAGAGATAGCGGCAGGAGGCCGCCAGTTTATTCTGATACTGGGGATGGAATGCAACGGAAGTGGGAGGCGTGCCAGAGCCGATATGGGCGCTTACGCTCGAGAAATACTCCGTATCGTTGAGAAACTCTACGGGGAACGTCCAGGTAATACCAAAAATCGTACTGCCCCCTCCACTAATGCCCGCTCTCTGGCGGCACACCTGCAGCCCGTTTTGGAACCGCCACCAGCTGCCGTTAGCGTTTCCGCCCGACTGCATCGCTGCGCCGGTGCCCACATCACCGACTAGATCTGCAAACGCGCCGGATTTCAGGCCGAGCAGCGACGCTGCATTACCGACAGTGATTGTCTCGCTCCAGCCCGACCACAATCCAGTGCCAGCCCTGGCGCGCCAGAATTGGCGTCCAGCTTCAGTGCAAAATCTGTCCAGCAAACACGTGCCGCCGGGACCGCTCAAACCCTCACGGATCAGCACACCGGCTCCCCCGGGGGTATCTGCAACGCCAGCCGCGCACGTATACTCCCCCGGTACCGCATGCATATTTACTGACACATGCGGGTAGGGGTCTGGCGCGCCGCCCAGGCCGTACGCGTTACCGGGCAATAGCTGATCTGCAGTGGCCCAGTATTTACTGCCGATGCTCGATTTCTGGATCGAGTTTTCAGCGAGAGTCAGTGCATCGTAATAGCGTCGCAACAGCTCTGCTGCACGGTCGGCCAGTTCCTTAACATAGCCCTGCAGCGGGGCTAGCGCATACGGCTGCGCGGTCTGCGTCGCGCCACGGTACGGTTTTGTCAGCGTGAGTACGGTGTCCGAGGCGATATTCAGCACCTCGTACAATCGCCCGTCCGGACCGACAAACGCCTCTCCCTGCCTCGCACCCGCCAGCCACTGCGTGCCGACGCCCGTTACCGTGGCGCTGTTCAGGGTGACGTTGACCGTCCCTGCGTCATACCATGCCATGACTGCCCTCCTGCTGGCCGGCGTCCTGCTGTGGCGCATCATCAGCCTGGGCCTGTTGCTGCACGCCAGCGGCCAGTATGTCGATCAGGCTGCGAACCATGCCAGCGGCGAGTTCCGGCGTGATGCGGTTGCCCATATTGTTTTCAAAAACCTGCACGATGGATTTGTGAATGCTCATATTTCTGTCCATAAAAAAAGCCGCTAGGCGGCTGGATACTTGGTTTTGACTTCCTGGCAGTGGTCGATCCACTGCTCAACGTCAGGCGGGAGCTGCTGGCCATGCCCTCGTAAATGCATGGCCAGCTTGAATACAGCATCGAGCTGATCGCCAATGTCGGGATATTCCCTGCGTCGGCGCTCGGCGTGGTTATTGGGTTGATGGTGGATTTTCAACTGTATACCTCCCATCCAGATACGGCCAACGCGTGACCGTGATTTCATACGTGCCGGGGTATTGAAACGACAGCTCCACATCCCCGCCCTCCGCGCATTCGTACTGCTGGCCATCAATCGTGATCGTGCTGCCGGGCCTAACACCGCGCAGTGTCAGACCGTCAACCAGTGCCGGGCAGGCCTGACGTTTCCGGGCCTGGCCACCGTAAAACCACCAGGAGTCGTCCAGTGCGCCCGGCGCGTGGCCGCCACCCCAGCGCGCCAGAAACGGCTCAATAACGAACAACGGCGACCCCTGCAGCGTTTGCACAAACCTGCCGTCCCGAAACAATGAAACAGTGTTTTCCATGCCTACCTCATAAACGCTTCGATACGGATTGCGGCAGCGCCCACCCATTTCCCTGCTATTGAGCTAATAATCGGAGACCGCTGTCGGATCGAAAACTGCTGCCAGCCAGCGGGCACCCATCCTCGGAAAACAACTACCCCGGGCGCTGTCATCGAGTTATCAAAATCACTCACTGTTCTAAACGCAGCGACATCGTAGCCGCCCGTGTCGTACACGAGCTCATGTCCTGTATCTGCGAGTGTGCCAGGCTGAGTATTCGTCAATCCCTCGATCGTTGCCGTAACGACAACATCAGCGCCATGCGGCAGCGCAAGCCCTGCGGCAACAGATCGGAACGTACTGCCCGCCGCCAGTTCTCCCGCGCCCGCCGTTGCATATGCAGTCACAGATACCGAATTTCCGGCAATTTTCAAAGTGTCGACCGAGGCGTTTACGATATGCGCACGCTGAATCTGCGCAGTCTGAATGTGCGCGGACTTGATATATGCAGTATCAAGGTCGGCCAATACGGCCGCTAAATACTGTGTTTCGATTTTCCGTGCATCGAGCGACAGTATTTTTGCTGACGTAATGGATGCGTAGCCAATCAGAGCAACATTCAGAATGCTGGCCCCGTTCTGCACTGAGAACACGGCCGCAGGGCTGCCGTTAACCGCGTGCATCACTGCAAATCTTTCAGCGAGAACGGCGAACGTGGACTGCATCACGCCGGACTCGTTCGTCAGATCCAGGCCGACCCCGGCCACGTACTGCACGCCGTTGACGTTGGTCTTGAATTTGATGCCCCAGGATGCAGAGATTTTGCCATCCAACTCGACGAGCGCACGCATCACCTCCTCGACGGCCGCCGAGTCCTGACCGATACTCGCTGTTAGCGTCGTAACCGACTCGGCCAGCGCGCGATTTTGATCTGCCTGCACATTCTGAAACTGAGAAAGCGCGGCGCGAGTCTCGTATGCATTGAGCGCGTTTTCTAAATCTGCGCTCTCGCCTGCGATGATGTTTTTCACCTCTGCGTTCAAGACCAGGAATTTTGTCGCCGCTGCTCCCTCCACCTCATCTATGCGTGCCGTGGTTTCCTCCAGGACTCCGGCGTACGCATCCAGACCGTCTGCGTATTTCCCGATAGGCTCCCAACACAACGTATCAGTAATGGGCGTACCGGCTGGAACGTCTTGCTTTGCGCGAAACATGTAACCGTCCACGAACACCACTGTCTCGGCGAGATAGTCGGTTTCAAGGTCCCATCCTGTGGCATTCAATGAGTCCCGAATGTTCGGTATGTCGCGGATGTCGCCCATGATCAGCTCGCCCAGCCCGCCGGCGACAATTTCCTGCGTGATCAGGTCGTTGTACTCGCTGGCCACCTGCGATGGCGTGCCGCGCACACCGGGTTCGGACTCAGCCGGATACCACGGACCCCAGGTGCCGTTCTTGTCCACCAGCCGCGCCCAGAAATAGTGCTCGGTGTTGATGGCTAGGCCCGTTTGCTCAAACGAGTCCGTGGGGTACGCGAAGCCGCCCGCCGGCCGCGAATCCGCAAACTCCGGTGAGCGGCTGTAGCGGATTTCCGTGCGTTCAACAATATTGGGGCCGAACGGGAACCCCCAACGTACCACCACGCCCCAGGGGATGGATTCCGTAATTAAATGCGTGACCGGCTGTGGTGCCCCCACACGGCCATCCAGCTGCGTCAGGCTGGACGTGGCCCACAGGCTGGACACATCCAGCACGTTGATAGCACGCACGCGCGCAACGTAGCCGCCGGCGTAGATATTAGGCACCTCCACGCTGGTCGAACCGGTGCGCGGCACGCTCACCCACTCCGAGTTATCCCGACGCCACTGGACCTCGTAGGAGACGGCATTGGCGGCCGCATCCCACGAAATGACCGCATTGTGCCGGGCCTGTCCTTGCGCCAGAACGTGGTACGAGGTGATCACCACATTGGCTGGCAGATTCTGTACCGGAGGCGGCACCACGCTAATGGGTGGCGTCTCAACTCGGGTTTCGTAGTCAATAGCCGCATGTTTGCCGTCTACGTACTGCAGCGCTGTGATGGTGTGCTGTAGCCCATTGCCCTCGCTAACAGTCAAAACACGATACTTCTGCGTCGCCAGATCAGGCGAACTGATCGACCAAGCCGACTCTGCCTGCGGGGTTTGACTAAATGGCGGGTCCACAAAGAGAGTTTCGGCCAGCCCATTCGGCCCCTGCACGGTTGATACCAGTCGGCTCTGCGATACGCCACTGGGCAGCACCACGGTCAGGCGGTCGCCGGCCGACACGCGCGCGGGCGCATCCAGCGTCACGGCCTTGACGGTGGCTGATTTAATCAGCCCGCCGATCCGACGACCTGCCAGATGAGCATCCGCCACCTCGATCACCTGCCCAGGCAGGGCGAGCGTGCCCGACAAACCGACGGCAAACGTCACGCTCTCGGTTTCCATGCGCGACGTAAACAGCGCACTGCGCCCCAGACGCTGGGCTTGGCCCTGGGAAGTGCAGCCGAACGCCGTCAGCTCGACCTGACGCACACCGTAGCGGGCGATACCCTCCGGGTCCTCGACCACTTCCACCTTGGCACGGCCCATGTCCGTTTCATCGTTCCAGGACACCAGAGCCACGGTGTAGCGGGTTTTCAGGCCTGAGCCGGCATAGTTGAACTTGCCGCCCGCCACGTTCGCGTTCGAGTAGGTATACACGGCATCGCGCGGCATGTCGGCCACAGCCAGCACCGAGCCGTGGGCGTAATAGGCCAAGCCGCGGAACACAGACGCCAGATCCTGCAAGACTTTCCAGGCCTCGGCCTTGTCCTGCAGATATACATTGCAGGAGAAACGCGGCTCCGTGCCACCTTTGCCGTCCGGCACCAATTCGTCGCAATATCGGGCAATCTGATACAGCGCCCAGCGGTCCACCCAACCGGCGGGCAGCAAGCGGCCCAGGCCGTCGCAGGCATTCGTGGCCAGATCGTAAAACACCCAGGCCGGGTTATCCGTCCAGGACATTTTGAACGTGCCGTCCCAGGTGCCCACATACGAGCGCGTCCAGGCGTCGTAATTGCTGGGCACGCGCACCACGCGCAGGTACAGATGATACGCGCGCGTCGGGATCGACTGGAACTGCTTGGCATTGACCCGAATCCCGACGCACGCCGACATCGGCCGGCGCAGCTTGGCGTCCGTCACCTCGGTGATAGAGTCCACATAGGTCACATCGCTGATGGTGGAGTTGCTGCTGTTGGGCGTGATCCGGCGCACGCGCACGGACCAGCCGGTGTTCGCGCGCGGCAGGTCGATCCGGTGCGAGCGGGAGTACTGCTGGGTGGTTTTGCCATCAAATGCGGCGCGCAGCACCTCGGCCCAGGCCGATCCGTCGGTGGACAGCTCGATCACGTACTCGACGCGGTAGCCGGTGATGCCACCGGTCTCGGTCGATTGGCGCTTCAGGCCGCGCACGGACAGGCCCACGCGCACACCAGAAATGTACACGTTCTGGATAGCACGCGTAAACGGCTGATCCGAGCGTAGCTCAACATTGACGGCGCTGGACGACTCCACAGCCGGAAACCCAGGGATGTAGCGCTGGTCCTGCGTGCCAGCGCGAAACTCCAGCTGCACATCCTGAAAATTCAGGCTGCCGTCTTCGTTCTGAATCGGTGTATTGTCTAAATAGACCGAGCGCAACGGGTACCACTGATCAACAAATCCGTGTATCGGCCCTGCACTGACCAGATCAATCACAGATGCGTACGCAATGCTATGCAGGTTGTCCTGGTCCTCGGTCGGCGTACGTGTCGATCCGCCACCGCCTTTCCCGCCGCCCTTATAGCCCTGGATGCTGTAGCCGCCAGAAACAGAAACGGCACCCTCAGGTGCCGCAATGTTGTAATCGAGAAGCCGCATTACATCTGATCCTCTGAGTAAATCCCTGCCGATACCACCGCAGAGCCGACGATTTTCCTGCCATAGCCCAGCGGCACCGGATTGCCCTGGGCGGTCGTGTTCACGGGACCGTTGAAGTTGTAGGAAGCGCCGTTCTCGGGCCGGTCGGCCGTGCCCAGGCCCTGCTGTGTGGGGGCCATCATCTGGAACACCCCGCCGATTGCCATGCCGGCACCTGCCGCCATCAAGCCTGTCGCCATTGCCCCCCATCCCATCGGATTCCACCAGGCCACAGCCATTAGCGCCACACCCAGCACCGTCTGAAACAGCCCGCCACGCTTGGCACCGCGAATCACCGGCGCAATCCGGATCTCGTCCCCGCCAGCGGGTGCCTGCAGGGCTTCTTCATTGATGTTGGTCTGGGCCAAGAAGCACGCGTATGACACGCCCCGGTCGCCCGAGGTCATCATTTCCCGCTCAAACCCAGGAAACAGCACGCACAGCGCGCGAATGGCCTCGGCCACCGAGTTCACGGCCAGGCGGTGCACGCGCCCGAAGCGAGCACCCAGCTTGCCGTACAGGCGCACGGTGCGCAGCTCGTCATCGATATCGGTGGCAACTATCACATCAACTCCTTGTGTCGAATGATTTTGCGGGTGATCTGAGCCCAGTACCCGCCGTACGGAATGCGTTCGGACAGGTAGCCGTAGGCGTGGTGCAACATGGCGTCCGGCACCGGGTGAACATTGGGGGCCTCGGTCAGCGGCACATTACCGAGAAACACGGCGGCATGATTCACGCGATCGCTGCGCAACTGCATGAGGATCACATCGCCCGCGCGCGGCCCGTCGTCCACCTCGACAAAACCCGCTTTCTCGAAGTTTTCCAAGTACAGCTCCTGCTCGCCTTCCCACCAGCCGTCTTCCCGCTCAAAGCCTGGCAGCTCGATACCGCGCTCGCGTCGGTAGTAGTCTTGCACCAGCGTGTAGCAGTCCAGCACGCCGTGATAAAACTGGCGGCCAATCAGCGGCGCCTGGTAGCCCTCCGGACAGAACGACTCGATACTGGCCACCTGCGGCGCGACCTCGCCGGGCATGACAGACACAATCAGCCACTCCAGCGGTTTCACATGCTCGGCCATGGCTTCGCACGCGACCCGGTCCGCCTGGCTGGGCGTGGCCGGCATGTTCGGGTGCGAATGCACGAACGCGATGATGTCGCCCAGCTGCTCGGCGGCTGCCCAGTCCTGCGGCCGGGTCTCAAAATAGTCTTCTGGCTTGGCTGCGACGTTCACCCCGGGCATGTACGCCTCGCGCCGGCCGGTGGCCACCACAAAGCCGACAGCCTCACGCGGGTACTCGGCCAGGGCATGCGCTTTGATCGCCTCAATGGTTTTTTTCTGCATACATCACCCATAAAAAAAACCGCCCGAAGGCGGCTTAGATTCTCAGCTCTAACTTATAAAACCCAAGTTGATGAAGGTCTAGTTGCATCAATCTCCACAACACCTGCCCCAGCAAGCATCGGAAGAATATACGTAATACATCGCACCCCCGAATTTGCGCGCTTTGCTGCCAAGCACAATGGCCCTGAATCTGAGTCTGCGTTGGCCGAACGGATCTCACACCTATTGTCCTCAACATGGCCATTGCGTAGAAGATACTGAACTGCATCGACAAAAGACTCTCGTGCAACTCTAACCTCGGTACCTCCAGCCAACACCTTTAACAAACTATCTGTTTTGTCGAGCACGAGGAACTCACGGCTTCCAGAAGGCGTTCTGTACGTTAAATTCAAATCAATCTTTGACCAAATGCCCTCAATTAGCATTTCAGCAGCTTTTTTCATGAAAACTCCTAGAAGAGCTGCGATAGTATCGAATTCCTAAAATCAAAACAATTTCATCGGAGTCGGTCAGCGGCCGGTTCGCCGCCAAAGTTAATTTCCGCCTCCGTCGGCGTACAGCCCTGCTGGGCAGCAAAGCGGAGCTGACAGCTACGCACAAACCCAGGACAACGGTCCAGGGCTGGGTCGCTAACCGGGTTGTCATTCTTATCGAACATTGCAGACCCTGTGTAGCCGCAGTACGGCCCTCGGTATCCGCCTATTCGGGTCCAGGCGCACTGCGTTGTGATCTGGCGCGCCGGCAACTGCTGACCCTGAAAATCAAGCGGACTGGACAGCTCAAACTCCACGACCTCTGCGTCGCTGGAGGTTCGCTGCTCAATCAGCCAGACCTCATCCGGGAAAGCCTGCGCCGGGTCCGCCGTCGGATTGCCGCCACTGAAATTTGCCGCATCCAAGTACTTCGCCAGCGTTCGGCGTCGGATAAACCGCGCGCCGGCCATATCGCCGTACATGCGGCACATCGCGGAAATCACGCCAGGGATGCGCTGCCCCTGTGCATCCAGGCCGATATTGCCCACGCGTACAGTCGGCGCGGGCTGCCGACCCTCGCCTACCCGCTGGAATCCCGTCGCTTCAATGGCCCACGGCTCGTAGCGTTTGCCTTGCCACCAGATAGGCTGGTCCTGCGGGTAGCCGTGAAAGCGCAGCGTACCCGCACCAATTTCTTCGGCGTCCAGCTCAAAAACCTGAACAATGTCACCCGGTTCCAGCCGCTGAATGTCAGATTCAATGCTCATGGCCGAAACCCTTGTTCAAATGTTGCCGACAACCTCCATGCTTGGCCGCCCCCGTGCGGCCGGGAGTACGCCTTGCACTTGACGACGATAGCTGCTGCCTGCCCCGGTGGTACCCACAAGAAAGAGCGCCAGCCACCATGAGCATCCAGAAAGCCCTTGATAGTGTCGATCCGGTCCTGACGCCCGAAAAACGTCAAGGCCCAACTCGAATCGCGGTTATTGATCCCGTCGCCCGCGCTCTGCTCGTAGCCCTCGCCAAACTTGGCAGACAGCACCCGAAACTGGACATCCTCGGTCGCGTTCGTCTGCTCCGGGGCCCAGGTAAATGTTTCCATCATCGTAAGTACCCATTTCGTTGATTCCACAACAGGCCGCCCTGGCGCATTTCTCGCGCCAAGCCCTGCTGAACCATCCCTGCAACCATCTCAGCCAGTTGGCGGCCCTGCTGTGCGCCAGCCCCGCCCACCTGGGTCTGAGTAGAGCCGTCATTGGCAATATTGACTTCGACGTTGATATGGATCGGCTGGCCGCTGCCCTCAGCACCAGCGGGTACTGTGTTGGCTTTCTTGAGATAGGAGGTCAGGTCACTGTTCTGACGCGGGCTTAGCACGCGTTCGCCCTTGTCCAGCAACCAGGTACCCTCGCGCGGGATCTGGTCAATGCCGCTGTGGGCCATGCCGGTAAGCGCAGTCGCGGCGATCATGCCGACCGAGGCATAACCAAGGCCTCGCATTGTCGCAGCCATCGGCGGGCCAGCAATTGGCCCAAGCTCTGCAAGAGCCCGCGTGGCGGCTATCTCGGTATTTATGATCGCCTGGGCAATGCTTGCTGCTTTGCTTGCCAGAAACATTGCCTTATACACCACCGACCCTTCATGCCCGAGGGTTCGCAGCATCTCCGCAGCATCCCCCGTGACCGAGGCAAAGCTTGCAAGAGAGGCAGATTTCCAGGCGTCAGAAAGATTGGACTGCTGTTCGTTGTAGCGCCGGCTGATTTCAAGAACCGCATCAGCGTGCTCCTGCTCACTGATCAGTTTCTGGTTCAGGTACTGCTGGTGCCTCTGCATCTCTTCGGCGCGCCATTTATCCAGCTCTGACCGTGCCTGGGCGACCCGCACAAGCTCGCCAGAAGCGCCGCCCACACTCGCATCAATACCATCAAACTTTGGCGCAACCGAGATTCCACCCTTGATCACGCGCTGCATTGCACTGGCGTACTGGTCCGCTGACAAGCCGGCCTCGCGCAGCACACGAACGCGCTCCTTGAGCAGATCCGTGGTTCGCTCTTCCTCCGTCCGTAGATCCAGTATCAAGGATTTGTAGGCGTCCTGTGCTTCCTTGGCTTTCTCGAAGGCATCTTTCGTTGCCAGTAGAGCATCTGCTGCTTTGAGTTGGCTTTCGGTGGCACCTGCCATCCGCAGTTGATAGCGTTGCATCTCA
This sequence comes from Alcaligenes sp. SDU_A2, assembly GCF_038237375.1. Classification (NCBI taxonomy): domain Bacteria; kingdom Pseudomonadati; phylum Pseudomonadota; class Betaproteobacteria; order Burkholderiales; family Alcaligenaceae; genus Alcaligenes; species Alcaligenes sp. SDU_A2. The sequence goes on from NZ_CP151273.1 coordinate 2,846,567, forward strand.
GTATCCGCCATGCCCAACACCGCTACTTGGTCTTGCAGCGCCTTAATCAGACGGACGGTTTCTTTTTCCTGCTTTATGCCAGCGCCCGCAGCTTTTCGCCGGGCCTCTTCTGCTCGTTCGCTGGCCTCCAGGGTGTCAATCTTCTCACGGGCACGCTTCTGCTCTGCATCGCTCATTTCCCCAAGCAGGCCCTTCTCCAGATCATAACGAAGCTGAACTGCTGCACCAGATTTGCCAATGAGCGCGATCTGGCGATCTATTTGAGATTCGAACTTCGCAAAAGCCTGTGACGTTTGGTCGCCGCCAACACTGATAGGCGCACTCAGCAACCCTGCAATTTTTTCCAACTGCGCACGTAACCCATCAGCCCGCCCCCTAGTTTCTTCATAAGACTGTGCCAGGTCCATCATTTGGCGATACATCTGCTTGTACAGGGGCGAGTTCTTGTCTGGGATCGCATTCATCTGCGAGCCCAGGCTTTCCAGCTTGATCTTCGTAACGGCTATCGTCTGGCCCAGACTAATCAGCTCGTCCTCGATCTTTAGCTTGGCATTCCCCAGGGCAGACGCGCCCATCTTATCAAGTGATGCAGTGAGCAAGTCAACAGAGCCCCGAAAGTCATCTGCGCTTTTCTCTGCGGCATTTGCGTTGCTACTAAACAGCAAGAATGAGCCAGCGGCAAGCGCCGCTGTAACACCAAGCCCCACAGGTCCGCCCAACACCCCAAGCAGCGCCCTACCCGCACCAACACTTGCAGCCTGCGCCGCAGCCAGGCGCTTCGTGGCGGCCTCTTCCGCAACCTTTGCCGCTGCTAGCTGTATATGCGTCGCTTTTAATCCAAGGTTCGCCTGCGTGCTAGCCAGAGTGGCAGCAGTGGCTTGTGCCTCAGCTTTCGCTTCCGCTAGTGCGGCACGCCCTTTTGTATAACTAGCAGCGGCAGCTTGTACGCTAGCCGACGCCGCCCCAAGCGTCCGAGATACATACAAAGTAATCGTGCCAGCAGCGACGTATCCAAGCACATCCGCAAGAGCGGCAAAATTCTTCGAAATAATGCCGATCCCTGATGCCAGCGTCGCCGTAACCTGTGACGACTCGTTCGCCTTACCAATATATTCGCCAAAGGCAGTATTCAAGTTCGTGAGAGCATCCCGCACCGTAGTAGGCATGCCCTCAACCTGCTTCATCACAGGCGCATAAGCAGACAGCAACGCCTTGGCCATCATTTCGGCGGAGATCTTCCCCTCCACCCCCAGCTGACGAATCTCCTCCGCCGCTTTCCCTGTACTGTCAGCAAGATGCTGCACAATAGTATCGGCAGTGCTGTAAATCGTCATCCAGGCATCAGCATCGACACGACCGCGCTGGAAAGACTTACCCAAAGCCTCCATCGCTGCAGCCCCGCGCTCCGCGTTGGCACCGTTTACTACCAACAGCCCAGAAAACGCATCAACAGCATCAATACTTTGATCCAGACTAAGCCCCATCTCCCGCAGTACTGGGGAAAGCTGGATGAATGCCTCTCGTGTCTCGTTGATCGCCCGAAATGTAGTTTGCGCCGATTGCGCCATCCGAGACTGGGCGTGGTTGTACTCGTCCTGGCTCTCGGTGGCCATACGCATGCGGCTTGCGTACTGCCCCCACTCGTCGGCCATATCAATCAACCGCATGGTCGAAAAGCCAAGCAGCGCTGACTTCAAAACACGATTTATCGTGGCTGCCGAGGTGGCCGCCTGTTGCTCGGTCTTTGCCAGCTCTTTATTCAGACCATCAACGCTCGCTGCGGTTGTGCGCGCTACGCCACCGACCCCCACCAATCCACCACTGACGCGACGAGAAGATCCAACGACGCGGATGCCGGCAGCCTCCATCGCGCCGAGCGCCTGCTCCAGCTCCTTGGCTTTCTGCTCAGCGGATCGGCTGTCAATGGTGATAGCCAGGCGAGATTCTTGCGCCATTCAAATTCTCCAGACGAAAAAAAACCCCGCCATCAGCGAGGTTCATGAAGTTTTAATTTTTAAATTAGGAAAGGCTGTCTACGCAGTATGGCGATGCCTCCTTAAGCTGTGAGTCCATTTTGAATCGAACTGTATTGGCGCCTAGGTAATCGTAGTTTCCAACAAGCCCTTCCCCTTCGCGGCTTAAACGCATTTTCGTGCCATCTTGAAAGTAAAGGCGATCCTGGACGAACTTAATGCGGCCCAGGGTATTCCGCTCCCCCCATGAAGAACAAAAAAGCCCCGTCCCGTCCTGCCCTATGCGCAGCGTCAGCAGGTATGGGCCGTTCGAACCTGTCCATGCCCCCACCAAACCTTCGCTCACAAGTTCGGGCGTAAGCTCCGCAAATCGATTGTCGGCCATGTCATGCGTTGGCAGCGCGCAGCCAGCCACCCAGCTAGAAATGATCAAACCCAGTACACGTAGCCTCATCCCCACCTCCACAAAGTCGATGCAGAGATCATAGCCAACGACGAAAGCCCGCGCTAGGCGGGCGAAAAAAAAGCGACCCGGAGGTCGCTTTTAGTGCGGAGGAGGAATAATTTGCCCATAAGTTGTCGGAACTATGTCTGCCGGCGGCGACATCTTTTTCTGTATCTCTTCCGCTTTCTGAGCGGCCCTGCGTTTTGCCGCCGCCATCACCAATGCTGTTCGCAACCTCTGAAGACTCAACACACCTCCGAGTACAGAGATTAGCCGAATCAACACAAAACCCAGCAGGCCACTAATCAATCCACTGAAAACAAAAGAGAAATCGATCGTGCCAACACGCGGAAACTGAAACACAAGCGCGTTTTTCAAAAGCGTTCCAAGTACCAAGGCAACAACCGTTAGGACATTCACTGCCAGCATACCAACCCAGAAACTTTGTTGTCGCTGCAAAGCTCGTGACAGTCGATCGGCTTCGTCAGGAGTCAAATCGTCACCAGAAAGAAAGTTTGTAGTGACAGGAATTAGTTGTAGAAGAGCTGCAGAAATCAGCCCCAAAAATGCAATTAGGCCATCTCGCATTCCGAGCCATACGCTCAGATCTACCAGGTAGCCAGATGCTACGCTGATAGACAGAACTATGAACAGATGCAAGTATTTCACGATAAGTACCTAGTCAGCGATCTTCCCGTCCGCCATCATGACAGCATATGCTTGGCACATGGCACGAAGGACATCGTGCGGGTCAAGCAACGACCCAACAATTTCCGAATCTCCGTTTTGCGACTTAATAAGCCTAATGGAGGCGTTGTGATGCAACCTTACGCTTCCATCTGGCGAGGTCTTCGATCCCTTAGAGAAAACACTGAGTTGACTATCAGGAATATGTCGCAGACCAACTTCCAGATTCCTCAGCGGGGCCCGATCAACCTTGCGCCGGCGAGTTTTATAACCAATATGAACCTGCACGTGCAACTCAGCATCAGCCGGGACAGACTCAAGAACTCTATCAGCCGCGGCAGAGTCATGATTTAGCAACGCCTCTAGCACGCCACGTACCATCTCTTGTCCTGAGCTGACACGCGACATAAGATCGTCTGTTGTTGTTACCTCGCGAATCTGCGGTGGATCAGCAACATTTGAAGAGCTCGCTTCATCGGTCGGAGCCTGAGGGCCACTCAGCGCCCCACCAATGACTATCTCTTTTATATCACCCAGATCCCCGCCAACAACAGCGGAATCAAATTTTGCAGCGAGCGTTACATTTCCAATCCAATTAGCGACGTATTTGGAGAGCAGCCATGCAAGATACTTTTCTAACGCCTCAGTCTGCAACGAGGTGCTCTGGATCACAAACACATGATCACCTTTCACCATCCAGAACATCTGCGAGTGCACGTACTCGCTTCGCTCTGGAGCTGCCATTTGCGCAACAGCAAGCTGGGACAGCGTTTGGTCCGACATCTGGAGCACCGCCTGCATATGCCCCTTGGTGAAGTGAACAACGTCTCCAAACGCAAGATCATGACCTTCGGCGCTACTATCAACAAAGATATTGGCTAGGAAATTGTCGGCCTCCACCTCTTGGATTCTGAGCGTATATCGATCCCTAACCCTTGCCTCCACGCTCGCGTTGTGCGCGTTCATCGCACTATGAACCATCTGCTCAAGCGTAGGAGACCCGCTCTCCCGGACATAACGTCGATAGTGTACCGTTACCGGCTTGCGTGCTAATGCCATCTACCCCTCCCCCTGTTGAAACAAACAGTAACCCGAGGGAAAGCAATTTAAAACTGGATAAACATACAGCATTAATGAAAAAACAGCAAGGGTGCTGAATTGAGCATTGAGTTGATCGGCGACTTCACCTCTCCACCTCCTTAATTCGCCTTATCCCACATTCGCCACCGCTCCAGGCCCGTCAAAGATACGGCCACTGTTTTAGCATATGACACTGGCCATCTTCCTTTACCCGCACTGATACAACAGGTAGGCGTCACCCATAGAGAGAATAATTCCAGTGACTCTCGATACAGCCGCGTTGCGGTCTGACTGTGCGTATACATGGGTCACAGCCCAAAGAAGCGGCCCCGAGCGCACACCCACCAAACATCTCCACTCCTTCGCGGTCACTCCCGCTCTAAACGATCAATAGCAAACACTGCCGCATCCAACTCTCTCCTGGATAGTGGCGTCCCATATGCCTCCACCACAGCAGTGATGTTTGCTGTGGTCAGAGGCAGCGGCACAGCTCCAGCCATCCCGACCGCCACACCCCGGCACCGATCAACCGCGCAGTAAACGCTGATGATGTGATCGGTGATAGGGTCGGTAGGCGGCTCATCGGGTACCTCAGCGCCCAGGGCCGAATAGATCAGCTTGCGCTTTTGGCTTTGCCCGGCCCACTCTTTTTCCCACTGGTACCGGGCGACGGCTTTTCCACGGTTTCCTGAACCTCCTTCTGAGCGCCCGCTGCTACCTGGGCCGCAGTTGCAATCACCCAGACGAAGAGGTCCGTGTTGCTGCACAGGAGCTTGGCGGCAACCTCTGGTGAGTAAGGGACTACATCGCCGGCATCGTCCAGGATCTCACCCTTCCAGTCCTTGATGATGTAACGACCCAGCAGCTGGCACTGCACATCATGCTCGCGGACATCGTTGCCAGACACATTGATAGCTGCCAGCCTCTGGCCTGCGTCTTCCCGCGCGATCAGGCGACGAGCGCGCTCCAGAGCGATCTGGTAGGCCTCGATGTCCAGGCCAGCGAGCTTGAAGGAGACGTCTTCGTCGTAGTCCTCCCAGCGCTCGTTCGTGGCGGCAGGCTCTTGCCGGTTAATTCTCAAAGCCATGAATGCTCCTTAAGGTTCTGGCGTCGCAACTGGTGTACGCGTGATGGTAGGGGCCTGCTTGGCTACCGTGTAGTTCAGCTGGATCTGCAGAATGTCGGATTTGCCGCCACTGGGCAGCTCGCCGTCGATTTCCACTGCGGGTAGCGAGATCTCGTACTTGTTGCCCAAGCTATCGGTGACTGGAAAAGCAATGGCAATCGGCGTGCGTGTGAACTGATTCTTCCAAAGCTCCCACGCCTTCTTGGACCAAGCCAGATTGACGGTACCGGTAATGGCTGCCGTCGTTTCAATCAGGGCCCCCGGTCCCAGGCGCTCGGCACCGAAGCAGCGCTGCGTCTGCAGGTTGTTGTCAATGTTCAGCGTGAGGCCAGAAACGCAGGCTTGCCCAGCCAGCGAGACGCCATTGGCTTTCACGTCGCCTACGCTGATCGAAGACATGAACGGCGTATCCGTGGGCGCTGCCGGTGTGGTCGCAAATGGCGTTTCCTTATCCTCATAGTCCAGGCAAGACATCGAGAACGTCACTGTGGCTTTGCCCTCTTCCGGCACTTCCAATGCCATAGAGCTGACATGTGCGCCCTTGAACAAGGCATAGACACCGACGTCGCGGTAGCCCTTAGCCACGCTGAATGTGGTGCGCGTTTCGCCCACGGTCAGTTTATTGACCGTCCAAGCACCGTAGAACGCGGCGGCCAGCAGATCGTCGAACGTACCGTAAGACAGCTCGCCCGCGATGTCACCGGCAATGTCTACGCTGGTGGTGATGGAACCCTGTCCGATTCGCGAGTCCGTGATTTCTTCGGATTCCTCAGTGTTGGGCGTAGGGGTCAAGGTGTTCCCGGTAACGCGCAGAGTCTGCCAGCCAGAGCTGGGCGTGACGCCGGGCGTGACCTCCTTGACGATGTGGGTTGTTACTTTGGCTCCGCTCGACATGGCGTGCTCCTATTGATGGCGTAAAAAAACCGGCTCTAGGCCGGGTCAGTTCAGGGTTAGAGATGGCTGGATTTCATGCTCCAGCCGTTCGCGCCGCTTTTGCAGCTCTGGGATGGCGCGTTTTCGCTCCAGCATCAACCGGGAGCCGAAAGAGGCTCGGACTTGCGTCGAAACCTCTTCTGCCACCAAGGCCTGGAGCTGCTGGTAAAGGTTCTGCGTTCGCTGGTTTAGTGCGTCTCGCATGCGGTAGAACTCACGGATAAGCCGAACCTTGAAGGCCACCACCTCGTCACTGTTGCGCATGAGGGAAATCAGCAACGCGGCTTGCTGCTCATTAAGCATGGCGTATTCAGTTGGCGAACCGCCACCCTGCGGGCGTTTCGCCACCCGCGTTTCAAACGCAAGTGGCCCAAATTGCTCAAGAGAGGCTGCATGCTTGCGGATCAGTTCCAGCATGTTCTTGTGCCGGGCCTTCATGCCTCGCGCAATCACAAGACTGGACGCCAGCGGCTCGCCACTGACAACAGAAACAAGAGGTTCAAATTGAGTCATTTTTAGATCCCAGAAAAGAAAAGGGCCGCCCGCAATGGGCAGCCCCGGACTTTTCAAAGCTCTTCCACCCTCTCGGGCTCGGTATCTACCGAATTAAGGCTGCCAAGAAAACAAGAAACCGGCTCGCAGCCGGCAATAGATAGATTGATACTGACTATCCAGCCCTAAACCGGATATTGACGTTGATCTGATAGAAACCCAGGCCCTGTGGCCGGCCCACGGAATCCCCGGTACCGACGTCCACCTGACTGGCCTCCAAGCACTCCAAATCGCCCTGGGACCAATAGGAGAAGTGCTCCTCCAAAGAATCCGCCAAGCGATTAAGCGTACCCAGCCCAGCGCCGATGCGGTCGAAACACTGAATGGTGATAATGCCGGGCTTGCGGCTATGTGGTCGGTCGGCCATGCCTGCCATGAAGGCTTGCCCATGCTGGATACTTAGGCGACACCACAGCCCCGACTCGGGCGGCGTAAATGCCGTCAGAGCGTTGGGATAGTCAATGCGCTCCTGGTCGACACCAGGAAAGACAGCCATCCGCGCAGTGATAGCTCGCCGGATCTGTTCAAAGGTCATTTGGTGTGTTTCTCCACGACAGCGGCGAAAGCCACGCCGTAAACCCCGGCGGGCGCCTGACCAGAATGGCCGTCCTCCAGCGCCTCGCCGTAGGGGATATTGTTCTGGATGACGGTTTCGCAATATGGACTGGCGGCAGACCCAATGACCTCACTGCCAGTTTGAAGCGTCTCGGCTCCCGATGGGTCGATTTTCTCCAGGTCATAGCCGAGATCCACCCCGTCGATACTGACGCGGTGATTTGCGCGGTAAGCGCCGGAGTCCACAGGCGAACCAGCGACCACTGCAGCCAGGGTTTCCACAGCAACTTGATGCCGCTTCTGTCCGAGATCCTGCTCCACCACCTTGATAAAAGCCGTGGGTGGTTTACTCCAACCAGTAGCCATTTCAAACCCTCCGTAGCTGCAAGGTCCAGGTGGCACCGACTGGATCCTGACCGACATTCAGCACTTCCATGCCGTTGATCTTGTCGCCTACCTTGGGTGTACCGTCCACATCGCCTTGCAGCGCAGTCAGCTTGGAGTCCGTGGCCAGTATCCGGATGCCATCGATCAGTTCCAGCTTGTAGCCCCCGATGACGCCCCGGCCGGAGTAGATGATCTCAACTTCTGGCCAGACCTCATTCACCGGGTCGTAGGCAAGCCCGCGCTCGATGCGCCGGCCTTTGAACTCGGTCACCGCATCTGCCAGATCTGTATCGAAGGCCTCGGCAATATCGGCCATCAACTCGTCACGCAGCCCCATATCAATCCCGTCCTTTACGACACGGCTCCGGCTTCCACGGCATGCGTTTCGCTTTGATTGTTCGCTTGCCTTGGGCCAATGCCTTGATGACCCTGTGCCGCCCATCTGCTATTCGGCCATTCCAATCCAGCAAAATCGGGGAGTCCAGATCGGCGCTCATGACCTTCTTCACATGCCACGCCAACGAATGCATATTGCTGCCTTGCCAAATCTCCCCAGACAGGTCCAGGGCAGCCAGCGGGCAATCAAAAACAGGCAAATCACCTGCGTCGTCCAGGAGACGAGCCACTGAATACTCGTTGCCCTCGCCGTCCGAGTAATAGTCTTGTAGTGGGTAGGCCTGACTAAATGAGACTTTGGGCACCTTATTTCCCTTGGCCATACACATTTACGTCCTTTTCAGAAAAATGACACCGCCACGCCCCAGCCATGGCTTGAGCAGCGCCAAGGCGAGTCGCTCACCCGCCGTCAATTGCTGGTAGTTCGCTGCAAAGGTTTTGCTGGATTCGACCGTGTCGGCCTTCACAGACTTGCTGGTCACACCTACCTCGGTCGCGCGGTAAAGCCGGTCGGCTGCCGCTTCCACAGCAACCTCGGCACCGGCCTGCTTCCATTGCTGTGGCATGGGGGCCAGGCTGGGCAGACCCTGCTCACCCATCCAGGCATTGGCCAACAACACCGCCCGCGCCTTTTTGTCCTCGGCAGCCCATGACCGCCCCATCAGCTCGTCCACCTCTGAAACAGTCACGTATTCCATGACTATTCCGAGACGAGCGCCAGGGCCAGCAGTTCGTCCTTGGTGGCCTTGGGGTCGAAATCAATGCCCAATCCCTTCAGATACTTGCGCAGGGCCGGCAGCCCCATTTGTGCCGGATCGACGTCGACTTCGTCGCGCTCACCATCGGGGACAACGTGAACAGGGACATCAAGCGCCTTGTACGCCGCAACGATCTCGGGAAAGTGCCCCATGATGGCCACTTCCTCGGCACCGTTCTCGGGGCCTCGGAAATAAATCGGATTGCGCACGGCCACGAACGCGCCTTCGGGCACAGGAATTGTCGCCTGGGTCGTGTACAGAATTTTCATGATTGCTCCTTGAAAGCGGGGCCGAAGCCCCGCACTGGCTTAAGGGCCAGGATCAGGCGTCAGATCGATCAGCACGCCGGCGGTTGCCTTGTCGCTGGTGGCGTACTTGCCCCAGTTGGCACCAGCGCCCAGGGCGGCCAGGTTCGGATTCACGCCGGACGCTTCTTTCCAGGAGTAGCCCAGCAAATCGACGTTGAACGTACCTTCTGCGCGGTAACCCAGCGCCAGATTTTCCTGGGTGTTGATCGGATACGAACGCACACCAGGCACCTGCGATTCGGTCAAGGTGACCGCACCCGCCTGCAGGCCAAAGATGCTGTTACCCGGCACTTTGTCCGAGACCAGCACGGGCTTGCCCATGGTGCCGGGCGTACCGCCATAGATCACGATGCCGGCTTCTTCATAAATCTTCTGATCGATCGCATCATCCACCAGGTCGAAATACGTGGCGGAATCCATGCCGAACAGAGCGATACGGTTGAAGCGGTCGCCGAACTTGCGCATACCCTTGGTCAGGACCTTCTTGTGATCGGTCGCAAACGCGGCCTTGGCGACCATGTTGGCGTTGGAACCGATGGCAGCAGCCAGGGATGCGAAGGCTACTTCGATGTAGTAATCCAGGGCGGCGTCGGCCATATCCTGGCCCAAGAGCATCGAAAACTCTTCGGGGCTGCGCGCGCGGCGTTTGAAGGCTTCTTCAGTGGTTTCGTAGGGGCCATATTTCCACGGCGTCTTGACCCCAATCATTTCACCGGCACCAATCTTCTTGCCCACTGCATTTGCAGCGGAATTAACGTCTCGGTGTTCCAGCGATCCGCCGATCTTGTAGAAGGCGCGCTTGCGCAGATCGCCCTCGATGTTCTCGTTCTGCAGCACCAGCGCGCCGCCCGAGGATTGATTGAAAATGGCCAACACTTCCTGGAGGCGTTCCAGGTAGGCGGTTTGCGCCAGATCGTTGTAGATGATCAGGTCGCTATTGACGGTAGCAGGCATTGAATGCGCTCCTTATTTGGGTAGTTTCAGGTAGGCCTCGCGGCCGTGATCTTTGACGTAAGCAGCAATCTCCGCAGGCGACATTTCGCTGCGCTTTTTACCGCCCTTGCCGCCTTTGTCGCCAACGGCACCCGCGCCCTGAGCTCGCGGCCACAGATGCGGTGCCGACTCGCGCAGGCCCTCGGCCCATTCGAGTGGGGACAGCGGCGTTTTGCCGTCCTTGCCATAGACAATCTCGCCGTCGGCCATCGCGACGGCCTGGCCGTCTTCGCTGAGCTGGAACACGCTGCGCGCGCGCAGAATCATGTCTTCGGCTGCCTCGGGCAGCGCCCCGGCCTTGGCCGACGCTTCACGAATGGAATCGGCCAGGACCTTGTCCTTGAACCGTGCTGCGAATGCCTCAGCCTTGTCGGCACGCTCCTTTTCGGCCTGCAGCTTCTTATCCTGGTCGGCGCGCAGACGCTCGGTGCGGCGAGAGACCACCTCGTCCAGCTTGCCCTCGGCAATCAGGCGGGTTTCCTCGTCCTGGTCGGCCTTGCTCAGCAGGCCTTTGACTAAATCGAGATCCAGGCCGTCGAATTGGGCCTTGAATTGGTCCAGCTCGCCCTTGGCGGTCTTGACCGAGCCCAGCAGTTCCTGGTTCTTGGTTTTCAGGCCCGAGACGGCCTTGTCGATGGCCTCCTGCCCTTTTGCGGCCAACGCCTCCTTGAGAGCGGCGACCTTATCCTCGGGCAGGTCCAGGCCCAGCCCGGCCAGATCGAGATCTTCGAACATGTGGTTTTCCCCTTGGGAAGGTTTCGGCCAGCCTCGCCAGCCATAAAAAAAGCCGCCCCTCGGGCAGCCCAGAAAAAAGAAAACCCGCTCAGAGGCGGGTTATGTGTCGTCTTCCAGCTCCTGTCGGCGCATCGATATGTTGATGTGCATGTGCAGCCATAGCTCGGGCCGCTCCAGTAAAGGGCGGCGCTCGACGATTCGGTGTTTCCACCATTCGAGAAACATGAAATCGCAGGGCTGGTGCTCAGTCACCGAATATGCTCTTGAAGGTATCCGCGTCACGGCGACGCAGCTCCTGCAAAGTGTACTGTCGCCCGCGCGGGTCAACAAAGCGACTCAAGTCGTAGCCGCCCTCTTGGTAAAGCTTGTACCGAGCCGGCCCTAACCATTCGCGCTGGAACGCAACATCCTGGCCGCGAAACCAGCCGCCGTACTTTGTGCTGGCCTGCACCTGGCCAACTTTGAGGCCCGCCTTCTCACGCTGCGCTTTGGTCATGTCTCCGACAGGTCGGAAGCTCGCTGGCCGTGGAACACGTTCACCGTCCTCGCCGATCCGGTAGCCGCCGCGCGCCTTGAGCGAGCGTACAAATGGCCGGTTGCCCACCAGGTCGCCGTCAAAGCTTGGCGCAAGCACCGTGCGGCAGTTCGGATGGTACGGAGGACGTGGAAAATCAGAATCCAACTCATACCGCGTTCCATCCATCGCCGCGCAATATTTGCTGGTGCGCCCGTCCAGCGTGGCCACCACCACCAAGTACTTCACGCCCAGGGCGCGGTAGGTGTTTTCATACGCCACGTTAGAGACATGGTTGCGTGCCGTGCGCACCACCCGCTCCACGTCCAGCTTGCTGCGGTGAATCAGACCATCCTGATAGCGCAGCTTGTCGGTACCACGCAGGCCTCGGATGATGTCGGCGTTGGTTTGCCCTTCCCCGATGCCCTGCCTGATACCGGCATAGATCCGGGCCCGAGCCTGGACTGGGATGTCAGTCAGTAGATCATCCAGCAACTGGCCGCCAAACACCGGCCTGTCAGCGGCAGCCTTAAGCACCTTGACTGGCGACACCTTAACCTTGGGCAGGCCATCGACGGCCTTACCCATCACCTCGGCAATGTAGGCAATCTCGTAACCTGCCAAGGCCAGAGCACCAGCAGACCACTCTGCCCGGATGGCCACATCCAGCGTCTTGGCGGCCTGATCGATCTCGCCCTTCACCGCTTTGAGCGCATCCGTCGTGTAACGGCCAGCTAAGAACGCCTCCCGCTCACCGAGACTCAACGCTTCCAGCAGCGGCAGCAGCTCCTTAGCCAGAGCGGCACCGATCCGGTCCAGTTCAAGCCATAGGCGATTCACGACCTGCGACGATGCCCGGTAGCCATAAGACGAATGCTGGGCCAGCGCCGCTACGATAGCCCGCTGGGCGTCACTCAGGCTCGCCATGCTCTACGCCTCCAGGGTTCTCGATGTGCAGCGCCTCTTCGTCATACGAACGCTCAGGCAGTTTGCCCAAGATCAGGTACTGCCAATAAGCATCCGCGCTGATCTTGCCGGCCATGACCGCCTGCAGCAGTTGCTGGGCAATGGCAGGATCAATCACTGGTGTGCTGAACTCCGGTTTAACCGTGAACTTCACCCCGTCGGGATTCTCGCCAATCCACTCGGCGATATAGCGCAAGCCTTGCTCGATGGCCTCGGCCACCGTTACGACAATGGAGTGCAGAGTCGCGTGCTGATCATCCTGCCGCGCCTTGCGGGCCTCGCCAGACTCGGTGCCGGCCACATCCATGACCTTGGCACCTGCCTCCAGCGCCGCCCCCTTCTGATCCTGCATTGCCCGGCGCACAGCATCGATACCGGCACCCTGGAACTCCAGATAGCCACAGGTGCCGTTATCACCCAGATCCCAGGCTGCCGACGGACCGGTTACCGAAAGCGGTTTATCCGCTTCCAGCCCCGACACCCACGGCTGCGGATGACTGGTGTAGTGCAGGCTAGTGAAATAGTCAGCGCTAAGCTGGTACGACTTGATGGCCGCGCGCGCCATAGTCAGCAGCGGCACCTCGTCCACACCCGGGCCGTTGTCGGTCGAGCCGCAGTAGATGACTGGCAGAAAGCCCAGCCCCTTTGCCACCTGCCCACCGGTCGCCACGGTGCCCAGCGGCCGGCGCTCTTCGATAATCTGTCCGTCGCTGCCCTGAACCTCGGTGAAGCAAATCCCACCATCCAGCGCATAAATGCGGTACACAGCCTCGGTGTCGTGCGAAAAGACGTCATCGCCTTTTTCGCGGAACTCACGGAACACGGCCAGCACCAAGTCCTGGCGACCTTCGACCGTCGCCTCTTTCCAGTTGGTGGCGTTCGTGGCGCGATAGGTGGCGAAATACGGCTGGCCCTGGTCGTCGATATTGACCACCACCGGTACGCGACCATGGGAGACGGCCTGGCGCACCATACGCAGGAACAACTGCTTGAGGCTGAACCCGTCATCGGTGGCGTTCTGCTCCATGGCCTGCATACGGTTGGGTAGCTCGATCTCGGGCTGCAGCCGCGAGACCAAGCCCATCATCGAGCGCAGGCTGTCGCGCACCCAGTGCTCGTACTGAGCGCGTTCGCGGTAGCCCTCGTACAGATAGCGATTGTCGCCGCTAAGTTTTTCCGCCTCGACCATGCCCGCCGGTTTAGGCAGGTAGCCTGGCTTGGCCTTGATAGCCCGCTCACCCTCCAGGGCATCGTCCATCATTTCCCATTCAGGCAGGTGTGCATCGTAGTCGGGATGCGTGGTTGTGACTGACATTACGCCAAGCCTCCAATCTGGCGCTGTCCGGCGCTCGGTTTCTTAATCGGGTAACGATGGACCATGAAGTAGCCCTGTGCATCGTTCGCGTGGTCCTGGCCACTGCTTTTGTCCGGCTCCCCGTTCTTGTCGTAGGCCTGCTGCTCCAGCGCTTCGGTCAGCACCGGGCAGCGGTCCGTGTTCACTTTCCAGCGCCGCTGGTCCATATGATTGAGAAGCATGGCGTTCACCGCGTTGACCCGGTCGCGCACAGATGGGTTGCGACTGTTCGCCCGTACAGTGAATCCAGCCTGCCGCAGAATGCTCAAGTCCGATTCGCTCGCGTTCTTGCTGCTGGTGTTCTGTCCGCTGGCATCGGGATAGACGATCACGGCATGCCCACGGTCCTTGAACCGGTCTTTGAGCAGCTTGGCCATGGCCGGCGTGTCCCGCACCTCGGTCAGTTCAGCCACCGTAATCGGCAGGTCATCGCGGATCACATTGATGGTGGCTGTCATGTTCAACACGTTGAAGTCCATACCCACATGGAGCGTCTCGTTCGGGCGTTCCACCTCGGCGCTGTGGTTGCGCCGCCGGCAGAAAGACGGGTACACGCTGCCGCTGTTCAGGTTGACGAACCGGCCCTGTAGGTAGGCCTCGATCAGTTGCGCCGGGTAGGACTCGCGCAAGGAGTCCACATAATCGTCCGGCAAGAACGGATTGCTTGAGGTGGCCGCCTGGACCATCACATAGCCCGGCTTAGGCTTGCGGGCCCAGGTCTCATAAGCGAACCGGAACCCCTCGGGCGTCGAATAGGCGCTCACCCGGTTGAATGGCTTGTCCACACCTTTGGGCTTTTGCCGGTTACGAGCAATGATCTTGCGCCAGGCCGCCTGCGCCTGCACCTTCTTCAAGGTATCGATCTCGTCCACATGCGCCCGGTAGGATTCGTACCCCACGATGCGCGCCGGGTTCTCCAACGTGCGCAGGATGAAGTCGCCGCAGTTGGGCGCGCTGGTGTAGATGATGTTTTCCTGCTTGTTGTACTTGTACCGAATGCCCAGGTCGGACAGCTTCTCTTCCATCCGTGGTGCCAGGATCAGGCGTACAAGATCGTAAGTCGGCTCATACAGGGCAATCAGGGCATCCGAAGACTCCAGCGCGTCGCGCAGCGCACAGTTAGCCAGGGTCTCTGTCTTGCCGCTGCCGAAGCCGCCGATAAACGCTGGATACTTGTCCTCAGTCTGGAAGAACCGCGCTTGCGGCTCCGTCATCTGCAGGCGCAGGGTTCGGCTTTGCATTCACAATCTCGATTTGGATCTTGCCTACCGGCGTTTCATCTGGCGGCGAGTTCTTGGCTAGGTCAGCACGAGTGCGCTCCAGACTCTCGATGCGAGCCATAAGCCTGTCAACTATCGGCGACCAGTCGCGACGCTTGAACACCTCGTTTTTAACCATTTCATCGTAATCGGGCATACCGCCCAACATAGAAGGCGACTCGGCCCGCTCCACCAGCTCAAGATCCTGCTCGCCAATTTCGGCAATCAGCGCACGGCGCAGACGAATTTTTGCTATGCGCAATTCATCATCTATGTTCCCTATCTCAACACGGTGATAGATTTGCTTTTCTTCATCGGTCAGGCCGCTGGCGTACAAGCCATGCGTTCTAGCGTTCTGGTTGCCCTTGTGGGTAATCTCTGCTTTGCCGCCATGCATGCGGCACCGCCCATTGCCCATCGCCCTGCTTTGGCACGGCTGGCCGCTGCGGGTTTTTGCGCCGCACTTGGCCATTTCTCATCCTCGCAGATTGCATGGGGTGTTTTGCCACCCCAAAAAAGAAACCGCCCGAAGGCGGCAAAAGCTTAAGACCCAGACGTTCTGGCGGAAGATTGCCTTGCTGCTCGGCGGACAGCTCTCGCGGCCCGGCGAGGCGAAGTTCGTCCACGCATATCGCACTCCTAAATCAAAGAGACAGCCCGGCATAGTCTTTAGCAACCCTAGGCTCGGTCTTGCCAAGATCGACTCGCGGCAAATCCACGCCCATCAGCTTAGCGACCTCATCGCCGGGCAAATACTTGTCGCCAAACTGAATCCAATTCATAGCCGCCAGGAAGCGATCTTTTTGCTCCCTGGTTTTGAAGCACATCGCAAACCAATACTCAGAGTCCGTCACGTTCTGGAAACGGTCATTCTCGGCCTTGGCTCTTTCGCGAAAGCCGCGCTTGACCTCGTCAAGATCTGCCAGCGAGTCGGCCTCAGCATCGCCTGTCGGGGTCGGCATACTCACCAGCTTAGGATTTCTGCGGGCTGCTTTCTTAGCTGCTACCGATACCCGGGTTTGCTGAGCCTTCAGCCTTGCCGCTGCCTTAATCGCCTCTTTATCAATCATGCCGCCAGCCTCTCGAAACGGAACAACTCCAACTCTGCTAATGGAAACATTTCCAGAACGCGCTGATAATCACGCGGGAAATGCCGCTTCATTGGACCCAAGAACCGCACATCCATGCCATCGAATGTGCGGCCAAAAACACGGTAGTCGGGAGCCAGTTTGACGCCCGCATGGCGAAACTCACGCAGCAAGTCAGATTTTCTCCAGTCCCATACCGGGTGATATTTCAATCCGTTCTGGCTGATCGGCCCATGAGTTTTGATCGCCACCAGGCGCATGGGCGAGTCAGCTGCGCGCACGCCTGTGGCATAAAGCATATCCGCCGGCAAGCCGTGATCCTGACGAACCACCTGGAATACCTGCTCATAGGTGTGATCAGGCAATCCAGCCTGCTCAACAACTACACACTGCTCAGGCGGTCGGAAAATATGTTCATTCAACCAACGGTGCAGGCTCGGGTGCGGCATCTGGATAATGCGCTCTCCGAAAAATTGCTCATAGTAGTCGATGGACTCCTGAACAAACCCTAGCCCAGGCACCAGATACATGTAGACAGGTATCACGCGGTCAAAATGCGGGCGAATACGCAGCCAAGCTGCGACAGCGTCTTTGCCCAGCGAAAATGCCAGCAATGTCTGGCTCTGCCTGGAGCGAATCTCGCGGATGGTATCCGCCCCGGATAGAACATGAGAACTCATAACACACGCCCAAATAGGAACAATGATCCTATTTATATTCTATTATCGCGCGATTTACAACTACAATGTTCCGCATGATCCCAGATGCTGAAAACTCCTCACCCGCTACCCCGGACTATATTCGCTCGCTCATCCAGAAAACCGGGAGGCCGGCCACCTGGTGCGCAGCACGAGTCGGGATCACCGACCGATATCTACGCGAGCTCACCAGCGGAAACCGTCAGGCCAGCTACTCCCTGCAATTCACCCTGGAATCCCTCGCGCACGAAATGGAGCAATTGCGCCTCGCCGCCCAGCAGCATGCACACATGAAAAAATAAAACCCGCCGATCTTTCGATGGGCGGGCCTGATTCAAATCCTATAGGCACAGTTGTGCTGCTGATAATGTAATGGTTCTTGAAATGGTTTTCCAGAGCCTGATGTTATGCTTTGTGCCCACCACCAATCTGCGTGGGCGCCATTCCCCACTTCGCTGCGGTTCGATTGGATATGTCCTGTTGACTCCAGGTCGCGTAACACACGCCACACTCCGGTGCGAATTACCGCCCGCCGTTTCTGATCGGCATTGCCGCCTATGTAATTGATGATCTGCCTCATCTTGAAACGACGCCCTGGATACGCCGCCAGCAGATCAATCACCTCCGACGCATACTTCACAGCAACACCTCCTTTTCTACCTTGGCCCTAAATCCTTCCAGGTGCCGTTTGTAATCCTCGTCCCGCAAAATGGCGCCGGTCACGTCACGGATCCACCGGCGCGCCATCACCATGCGCCCTGAAGCCGACAAGTGGCCGAAATGCGAGTTCTTGCGCGTGTACTCGACCTGCACCACCATGGCCTCATGCCTGGGAAGACGCTGATACAGGGCGTCGACCGCGCGCGCATGATCCATGTTGATTGGTCGGTAGTCGTCTTCCCATGGCACGTACCGCTCCATGTTGCCCACCGTCCCCCCGGACCAGCACCAGCGAGCCCAGTTCCAGAGCAAATCATCGCCGCTCAGTTTTTGCATGGCCGCCCTCCCCAAATAATGCTTTCAATCCCTCTCGCGCACGCTCCCGTTTAGCTTCCGGCTGCCGCGCTTGGTGCTCTTGCCGCTTCCTGCGCACGAAATCCACGTGCTTGGACGGGTCTTGGTACATCCAGCTTGGGTATGACATATCAAACCTCCCGCACAGAAATGCCGTGGACCTGGAGCATGAGCTTGCGCTTCACGATGTAGTCCCGCGTGCGCATGCCCTTGGCATCCTCGATTACGGTCTGGCCGGTGGCCGTGTCCGTATACCGGAAGTCAGCCACGTACTCACAGGCCCACTCGGGCTTCCCATCGTCGCGGCGCTGCTTGGGTATCAGTTCAAACCGAGGCTGCAGTTCCAAGTCAGTGATCTGCCCTGCCCGCTCCAGCAGCTTGAGCTCGCCGTACCGGTAGGCTTCCCGTTTTGAGTCAAAAGCGTAGCCGTCCAGCACGACCTTGCGGTTTCCGTACTTGCGCTTCATGCCTGCAGCCTCCGCGGTGAGCTGGGGGCCAATGCCTCCTGCATTTCTCTGTCGCTGAGCTGCTGGAACCCGATGCGCTGCGTGTCGGAGCCGTTCTGCAGCACTAGCTTGGCGCGCACAGCATCACCGATCAGCACTGGTGGCTCTACCGGCTGGCCGGCCTGGCTGTTCTGCGCTTCGGCAATGCCGGGCAACCAACGGGGATACTCCAGGCTGGGGCGTGTCGCATAGGCGCGGTAGCGGTTCTCGAACTCACGCGCCACGAATGGCCACTCATCCTCTTTTTTCGTGCCCAGCGCGATCCACCCACCCATGTCCTGCAGCACCAGCAGGATGATCGGATCGTCAAATGTCACGCTGCGGTATGTGCCGACTGCGCGCACGGCTTTATCCACTTTGGCCCAGGCCACTAGGGCGCTATCTTGAGTCGAGCCACGCAACAGCTTCACAATGTCCGAAGGCTTCGGCACATACTGGCCGTTGTCCGGGTTCACGCAATGCCGGTTTATGGCTTCGTTCACGGCAGGGTAATCAAAGGGTTTCATGGCTTCCCACCAGACGTTCAACGCAAAGCGCGATGTGTCCCTGTGGTAGAAGGCATAAACGTCGGCCATAAGGCCAAAGAACTGCTGTTTTTCAGTGTCGTGCATCTCAGGCCTCCATCGCGGCACGGCGCGCAATTTCTCGGTTTCGGGCCTCTAGGGCCTCCTGGCGGTTCAATCCTCCGGAGTGCGCAGAGGGCCCTTGTCCGGTGTTGCTTTCCTTGATGCCAAAAAGCCCAGTCCAACCACGCTCAATGCTCTGTTCGATGGCGGCTGTCGGGTCCTGCCCTGCGGCATGTAGCTTGCCGAGTGTTCGCAGAGAAAGCCGTTTGGCTGCCTCCGTCCAAGCCTTACCGGATTTTTCTTTTCGGAATTCATCCCACATCGACCACGCATCAGAATCCAGCCAATCGGGCAAAACCAAGGCGTCAGCCTTTGGTGGTTTATGACGGTTACTTGATGGTTCTATGGTGGTTATATGCGGGTGCAACGGGTTGCACCCTTTCATGTCGCCGTTTGCACCCTTTGTGTCGTCAGATGCGCCCTTTATGTCGTGGATTGCACCCTTTTCAGGTGGATTAATGGGCGCAAAATTTGCACTGTTTTTTTCATCAGAAATGGGTGCAATTTCTGCACCGTTTTCTTGGCCCGGCAGTTCGCCACCTTTAATCCAATCAAGGTTGATTCGATACTCGCGGGACTGGCCGCGTCCACCATGCCCGCTATTAACCAAAATTAGCCAGCAAGACTCTTCCATCCTGCGTAACTGATACTGGACCGTGCGACGCGACTGGCGCGTCTTGATCATCAAATGCTCAATGGACGGGAAAACCTTGCATCCGTCATCATCAGCGTGGTCGGCCAGCGCCAGGGCGAGAATCATCTCACCGCCACCGACCGGATACCGTTCAAATACGGCCGTCATTACCTTGACGCTCATACAAACTCCTTATCCCGCACTGGTCGCCAAGCAGCGAACGCACGCTCCCAGATCGTTTTCTTTTCATCGCGAGTAAATCGCCGTCCTTGATCTAGCTCTGCGTGGCAGGCGTGGCAGCCAGGGACGGTATAAAAATCAGGGGCTTTCAATCCGCCTGCCTTGTCGTACTCCAACCAGTTGGGGTGACACGGGACCACAGTCGGATCGTCGGGATAGCTGCGACACAGCCCGGGAATCTGCAAATAACATGGATGGCCACGCACGGAATTGCGCAGCTTGGCATCGTGCCGGCCGGGCCGTTTCTTGGGTGCCCGCTTTTTCCAGGCCGTGGCCTTGATCGGTTTGTAAGTACGCAGCGGACCGCCAGCGCGCAGTGTGCTGTTCCAGGCGGTCTTCATTGGTCTTGCTCCGGAAAAGCCAGGTACACACCGCGATCGCGAAAGTCTGTCTGCACAGCCTCGGCATACGCGCTCAATTGCTTGCGGCTCATGAGCGATGTCACCGGCAAATACTTCATCATCAGCAGCTTTTCTTCGTAGCTGCGGCCTTTGATGATCGAGTCGTACATGCCCTGAAACTCAGCGTCTTCAGCCCGCAAGATCGGCACGCCGTGATGCAGCTTGCAGTAACACCGCCAGCCCAGCGCATCGTCCTCGGGCAGTTCCCGGGCTATTTGCCCATACCAGACATGGGTGATGTCGTTCTGAGGCAAAGTGCGGGCCTTGCCGGTCTTGATTGAAATGCGCAGGTATCGGTGAGCCTGGTACTGGCTACGCAGGTCACCCATGAAGCGCTGCAGGGATTCGTCGCTGTTCACGATTTGCATATCAGCCCCCTGCGTGCTTGCGTTGTGCAATCTGCTCTTCCAGCGCCGAGCGGGCGGCCTTCTGAGTGCCGATGGAGTCCGAAAGCTCTTTATGTGCTGTCTCCATCGCATCCAGGCTACTGTCCTGGGAAAGACTGAGCACCGCAGCCATCGCCTCAGAGCCTTCCTTATTGATCGCCTTCACGCGGTCCACCACATCGAACTCTTGCCCGAAGCAGAAAATGAACTTGCGCGCGGAGAAACCTAGCGGACGCAGCATTTCATTCACGTAGGCGTAGCGCAGGTCTTCGGGCATGGCCAGCAGGATGGACTGCTCGAAGTTCGCTGGCATGTAGTTGTTGTCTTTGGTCTGGTCATCGAGCCAGCGGAAGATTCGGTCAGCCGCATTCTTGGCCAGCGTGAACGTGTCACCGGCCGTTTCAAAACGGATTTTGCTGCTGGCCTCCAGGCCGAGCCGTTGATGGGTCTCCACGATGGCCAGCGCCACTGCCTCGCGGCTGCCGGCACGCGCGCGCCATTGATCGACGTAGTGCAGCAAGGTCTTCAGCTTGGATTTGTGCGATTCGTTTCGCATGATTGATCTGTCCCGCTTTCGTAAAGTAGCCCCTGAGACCATTGCAATCCTCGGGAACTACGTATGGATAAGAATCTGAGTGGGCCGGACACTACCGGCATGGATGAAGAAATCGACTTAGAGCGCCTGGAGCTGCTGGACCGTGCCGAAGAGCTGGCCAGGCAAATGTTTGAATACCCAACAGAGACCCATGTAGAGGGTGTGCTGGACAGGCTGCTGTGGAATGAGCTTCACGGCTTGGGCGAGGCCGGGGCAGCGACGCTGCACTAGGCGTCGGTTGGGCCGATAGGGATCGGCTCTCTTTTCTCTGGATCACACATTTGCGCGCTCCTTTATTGATTTCCAAGTAGTAGGCCATTGCTTTGGGTTCTGCTTGGCGACAGCCGCAATCACTCGGTCTGCAATTCGCGGGGGAAGGTCTTCAGGCCATTGGGTTACTGCCTGCGGCATGATCCCGATGGCTGAAGCGGCGGAGCTGACGGTGCCGCCTAGTAGTTGAATGGCATGTTTTTTCTTCATGAGCAAATGTTAGCGTGCTTACGCAAGCATTGCAAGCACGCTTTTCACAAAATAGAGTGTAATTGCGCTTACATATGAGCGAACTTAAAGAAAGAATCGAAGAGGTAAAGGCCTCAATGAACTGGAACGACACCCAGATGGCAAATGCCGCTGGCGTGAGTCGATCAGCCGTGTCTCAGTGGGCTGGAAAAGGAAGCAAAATCATCCACACGATTGGCGATGTGGAGGTTGCGCTAAACCTTGAGCGCGCCACGGGATACAGCGCTCTCTGGATAGCCAAGGGCGTAGGCCACAAGAAGATGAAAGACCGTCTTTCCGCTGAGTCTTGGCCCTTCATCTCTATAGATGATCAGAAAGTTCGCGCGCTAGCCCCTGACAGAGAACGCATGCAGCTTGAGGCTGCCATCCTCCTATCAGCAGCCCAGCTCGGCCTGGACGTAAAGAAGGACTAGGGTACGTAAGATGGCTGAAAACGTGACCCGACCCAGGGAGGCTGTACGCAAGGACTGAAACACCAAAAGCATGGTGGTTTTAGTAAGACAAACTCAGCGGGTTATTCAACCAATTCTTTACCAATTAGGTAAAAAACACTAAAATGGAACAGAGTTGAGGATCGGATTTAACGACGAAAAGGTCCGCAAAATCTGCGAACAGCATGCGGTTGCAGTCAAAAAGCTTGGGGATATCTGTGCACGAAAGCTCCAGATGCGACTAGCTGAACTGGAGGCGGCTTCGTGCGTCAAGAGTCTAGTAGCAGGAAATCCTCATCCACTGACCGGCGACCGAGCCGGTGAGTTTGCTGTCGACTTGTACCGCGGCTTCCGTCTCACCTTTACTCCCGGAAATGATCCTTGTCCTATAAAAGCAGACGGGGGAATTGACTGGGATGAAGTGACTATTATTAGTATTGAATACATTGGGGACTATCATGACTGAACTGAGTGCTCCTTTTGCGCCAGATTGGGTTATCCCCCCTGGTGCATCAATCTTAGATCTAGCTGAAGAAAAGGGCTGGACGCAAAGCGAGCTCGCCAAACGCATTGGTTTTAGCGAAAAACATATTAGCCAGCTCATAAACGGCAAGGTGCCAGTCACCACCGACGCAGCCAATCGTCTTGAGAAGGTGCTGGGCAGCTCTGTCGATTTTTGGCTGACACTTGAAGCAAACTACCAAAAACATAAGGCCCGCTTAGACTCTATGGCGCGCTGTGCCAGCTGGATCGGATGGCTCGATGAATTGCCTATTAAAGACCTCATGAGCTACGGCGCAATCATGAAGCGCCGCCTAACTCAAGCGGTAAAGCCAGATGTTGTCAGCGATTGCTTGCGTTTTTTTGGCGTAGCCTCGCCAGATGAATGGCGCGCTCATTATGGAGGTATGGAAGTCTCGTTCCGACGTAGCCGTGATGAGCAGTGTGATGTTGGGGCGATCTCTGCTTGGCTTCGCTTGGGTGAAGAGCAAGCCGAAAAATACGAAGGCCCTAAGTACGATAGAGCAAAGTTTGAAGATGCTTTGCATGAAATTCGTCGCCTAACTTGTGAGCAGCCTGAAGGGTTTGAGCCGCAAATGCGACGCTTGCTTTATAATGCAGGCGTTATATTTGTGCTTGTTCCATCCATTCCTCGAGCGCATGTCAGCGGTGTTGCGCGTTGGCTTGGCCCTAGCCGACCGGTCATCCAGATGTCGCTTTATGGGAAAAGTAACGATAAGTTCTGGTTCACTTTTTTTCATGAGGCAGCCCACATCCTGCTGCACGCTAGCACTCCAGAAGAAAAGAAATCAATTTTCCTGGACGACCCGAATGCCGCTCGTTCAACGGCGACATATGAACACGAAGCTAACACATGGGCTGCTAATTGGCTGATTCCCGAGTCGGAAACCCAATCGCTGCACGGGCTTCGCAATAAAGCTGCTGTGATAAGCTTTGCCGCTAGAATCGGGGTGCACCCAGGAATCGTAGTTGGACGCCTTCAGCACGAAGGGATCATTGAACAGTCATGGTTTAACGATCTGAAGTCACGCTTTCAACTTAAGTGATACTCACACACACCAAAGCCCCTCTCCGGGGCTTTTTCTTTGCCTATAGCTTTCGTCATCTTCCTCCCCCACCGTCTCTCTCATATCTCCCAGCCGCCGGTAATCGCCACTGAGAGTTAGCCCAAGCCGCATAAACAAAGGCTTCCGGGCAATCTGAACGTCGAGGCTCAGTCCAACTCTTGACTCAAAATACTGTATGGATATACAGTATAACTACTTCCCCTGCCCCGCCATATTGATGCGCTCTATGCAGCCTTTTGCTGTACAGGCCGCACGTCTAAAACGCCTACAGGAATTAGAAAAGCACCGCGATATGACGAGTAACCAGAACACTAAGCCCCCGGCTGACCTTTCATTCTTGATGCGAGCGGCAGCTGAAAGACTGGAAGAAAGCTGTGCGGTTATTGATGCCGCTGAAGCCGCCTGGATGTCTCCTGCACTGCCCGATGATGCAAAGCTGCGCATCATGCTCAGCCTTCGCCGCACCCTAATTGACGTAATCCTTGGCATTGAGAGCGGCACGCAGTCGGGCTGAGCGCCTCATATCCAATACCCCTGCTCGCGATTGCGAGCTTTTTTTCACATAAGGCGTACGCACTCTTACTCAATTACGTTAGCATGCTTGACATTATCTGTTAGCGCTCTTACACTTCATCCAACGCTTCACCAAACCGCAGAACAGCCTAGCCCCCAGGGCAGCCCAGTAACGGTACAGAGAGCGCCAGCAGCGAGGGCTGCGCCTGCTACGGCAGGAGCTCTTTAACAACCAAACGCCGATGTTGCTCACCCCACCTATGCGAGGTGTTCGTCCGGCTCAATAGCACCCACAAGCATGGTTGTGGCTCTGCGCGGTATCCCTGCCGTTCCCAGTCCGCCAAAGCGCGGTTCACGGGAAAAATGGGTGAGGCGTAGACGGCCAAGAGTAGAAACGGTCACTGCCGGTTGGAATCCCGGCGCCGGCCTCGCACAGGGGCCTTATCCACCAGTGCCCTGGCTCTCAGGGTGCTGACGGATAAATAGGAGAGAAATATGAAAGAGCCGATGCGCAAGAGAATCCTTTCCGCCATCGCGGATTGCGACCGCTACATCGCAAAAGAAGGTGCCAGAGCCGCTGATCTGCGGCCTGCTGAAATCCAGCGGCGGCTGGCTTACTACATAAGCCACAGGGACAAACTTGCAGGAATGCTGGCATGACATGCGAGGGAATGGCGAAATCATACAGATTGGCCGCCAGATGCAGTCGCCGCCAGGCTAGGAAGCATATTGTTGCTGGTAATTTGCCTGCGGCATCGGAGGCTGCGTCGCATGCCGGGCTGATGGAGGAATGTGCATTGGAGGTGGAGCGAAGCGCTGCGCTTCCGATGCCCCGCAAGGAAAATATTCGTGCGTTACTTAAAGAATGGTACCTACACAGCCGTTTCGAGGGCCGGGATGGCCCCGTATGGGGCGCTAACTACTCGACCCTGATCGTCGAATCGGTGAGCAGGGATCTCGAATCATACGGAGTGTCGGGAATCAGCATGTACGAGTCTCGTACAGGCAAGCCAATCAAGTTTGGTCGTAACCTGAGCATCTTGAATGCAGACGAGCCGCCGCCTCAGATTCAACGCAAGCCAGCAAGCATTGGACGAATTATTCACGGGCAGGCCTGGTGATATCGGAGATAGACATGGAAATCATCTACGTGCAAAACAGTGGCGGTATGGCCTGCGTCGGTGACGACCTAGCCGCACGCGCCGCCGAAAAAATTGGCGCTTTGCGTCAGGGGCCAGGGGATCGCATTCCTCCGGGGTCGCTCATCGTCTATCGCACCAACGAGGTTGGGGGCTGGTTCGGCGTCGCACGCTCTGAGCGCCATGGAAGGCTGTGCCGATTTCGCGGCTTTGATCGGACGCTTGCAACTGCGCAGCGTATCGCTAAGGCAGTTGAACACACGCCACCTGTTGGCGCACGCCTGCAGCACGACGCCAGCACCGGAGAGTTTGCGTATATCTCCGAGCAACTGGATGGGGACGGAAGCCCCCTGTGGGCCACCGACTGGCATCAAAGCGAAAGCGCCGCGCGTGCCGCCATCGCCACGGTGGCTGGCACTTAATCATCACCCGCCCAGGCAGGCCGGCATAGCCGGATCTCCTCGGGCCCGCGGCGGGCCGACCTGGGTAGCCGAACTGGCAGCAGATAGTGATCTGCCTCCCCTGCGCCAGGACAGGGGCATCACATAGGCGGCGGCGTGGAAAGCAGACACGCTACAAACGGCATGACTCGATGGGGATCGGCCCTTGGGGATGGGAGCCAAGGTCGGTAGCTGGCACACCTCGCTTGCGACAGGTGGAAACAGGCCCTTGAACGCACTCGAACAGCAGGCATTACCGAGCAATCGGGTGATAGTGCGCACGCCTGCGGTCATTACACAGAGCATGCACGTTCCCTAGCTGGAGTAGCGCCCAGCCCGCCTATGTGATGGTCAGCAGGAAACCAGCAGGCACCGGATCCTGTAATCCGGCGAGCCAGGAACAACGGGGATGAAATGCCACTGGCCTCCCCGCCGCTGGAATACGGGTAGCTCCCGGCGGCCATCAAACTCAAATCGTCCGGGCCGCGCGCCGGAGCTGGAACCGTAACCAGCACCCTCCAGCCGCAGCATTCCCCTTCCCCTCCCACTGACCCACTCCGCCCACCCCGGGCGGCAGGGAGTGCTGCGCCTAGAGGGCCACTGCGAGCCTGTCCGAGCCGCAAATTCTAGACGCGTGAGCCGACTTAGCCGGTGACCGCCCTCTTCCCATCACAAGCGCCGGACGCGGCGCAACCCCCATCCGGAGCACACCATGAACGCTATCGCTGAGCGCGAATACCTCGCGCATGAGCTGGCGGAGCGCCGCCGCGCCTATATCGCGGAGCAGATCCGCAACTGCCTGTACGGCGAAATTGAGTTCGTCACCATGGCCTACACCTACCCGGCCATCACCCAGACCGAGAGCCGCGCCGACCTGATCGAGTGCATGGAGAACGAGCTGATTGTGTTGGCAGACGACTACTCAGCCCGGCTACTGGCCGCCCTGGACGACGAGGGACTGCGCCCTTCCCTGCGTGAACTGCGCGACAGCATCATCGAGCGCTGGGCGCGCCACACGCACGACAGCATGACCCGCCAGGAACTGGAGGCGCTGCCGTGCTGATCGAATTTCTTATTTTCTGCGGATTTTTCTGCTGCGCGGCTTTTGCGATCGCGCTGGCGGCTGAGGCTGTGATCAATATCTGGAGGCAGTCATGACCATCGATACAAAAAAACTGCGCACCGTCATAAATGACGACGAGGTAAGCGACGAGGAGCTGGTGCAGCAGATCGAGCCGGAAAAACTGCTCAATCACATTGATGCCCAGGAGGTTGAGATAAAGCGGCTTAAAGAAGCACTCTACTTGGCGCTTGAGTATTGGGCTCACCGCCAGCAGCGCTACAAGAACCGCAGTCCGGTTTGGGTTCAAAAAGCCCGCGATGCCCTATCGGGAGAGCCAAATGGCGCGTAGCCGATGCACTCTGCACAAAACAAAGCTGGTCGAGTTCAAAGCGTTCTGCGAAGAACGCGGCTGGCAGGCCGAGCCGACCAAAGGCGGATACGAAATGCTGCGCATGCGTCACGCCGACCGCAAAGACCCGTTGATCGTATACGACCGGAACAGCGCCCCCGAGCACTACACGACTTGGGGCGAAAGCGCGCGGATGGTCACCGCCATGCTGCGCCAGCGGCGATAGGAGACATCAAATGCCGCACAGCCAAAACCCCGGCTTCCCCCGCACTCGCCGCCGTAACCCATTCGATGGACAGGGATGCTACGCACCAAATAGCAGCGCCCCGCCCTGGGGCTGGCCCCTCACCCTACTTATTGCCATTGCAGTCTGCGGACTGCTTTTTTTCGGCCCGACTCTCGCGGCCCGAGCGATTGGAGCATGACATGACCGAATCCACTGAATTGATGGGTCTGCCGCCAGCCGAAACGGCGCTGCAAATCTACCAAACACCAAATGGCCTAGACCCGTACATCGAGCGCATCCGACAAGAAGTCACCGGGCATGCACCGAACCTAAAAACCGACAAGGGCCGAAAGGAAATCGCCAGCCGCGCATTCAAGGTGCGCAAGATCAAAACCGCTCTGGACGGCCTGGGCAAAGAGCAGGTGGACCGGCTCAAGGAAATACCCAAGCTGATCGACGCTGAACGTAAGCGCATGCGTGAAGAACTGGACGCACTGGCCGACGAAGTCCGCAAGCCGCTAACGGAATGGGAGGAAGCAGAGGCCAGCCGGGTAGCGATGCACAAAAACGGCTTAGAAAGCATAGCATCTCAAACGCGAGAGGTTGGCGGACTTGACTCGGACTCTCTTCGCCTGCGTATCGAATCGGTAGAGGCCGAGGTGATTGGCGAAGCTTGGGAAGAGTTTGAAGCCGAAGCCCACCGGGCCAAAGCCAAAGCGCTGGAAATCCTGAACGCAGCCCTGGCTGAGCGGCAGAAGTACGAAGCCGAGCAGGCAGAACTGGCTGAGCTGCGCCGCAAGCAGGCCGAGCAGGAACAGAAAGACCGCGAGGCTGAGATCGCCCGGCAAGCGGCCGAGAAGGCCCGAGCCGACGCGGAAGCCAAGGCCCAGGCCGAGCGCGATGCCGCCGCCAAGCGTGAAGCCGATGCAAAAGCCGCAGCCGAACGAGCAGAGCAGGATCGCTTACAGGCCATCGAGCGCCTGAAACAAGCCGAGGCGCGAGCCGAAGCGGAAAAGCTGGCCGCCGAGCAACGCGCCAAGGATGCCGCCGAAGCCGCGCGGCAGGCAGAAATCCAGCGCCAGGCCGACGAAAAAGCGGCAGCAGAGGCAGCACAGCGAAAACGCGAAGCTGATATCGCGCACAAGGCCAGCATCAACAACGCCGCCCTGACCGCATTCATCGATAACGGCCTGCCTGACGCGTGCGCCAAGCAAGCCGTCATTTTGATCGCCAAGGGACTGATCCCGGCGGTAAAGATTCAATATTGAGGACATCATGAGCAATCAAACCGCGACCGTTGAGGATCTGGTCTACAGCATTAAGCCCGCGTTTGACACCGTCCTGATTGATCGCGGGATTGTCTTTGAACGAGAGGCTGAGTTTGCGATCCAGGCGATTCTGGCAAGCGAGTACGCCACCAAAATGGCAATGCAGAATCGGCAGAGCGTGATCGATGCTGTGACAAATGTGGCAGCCATTGGCATCAGCCTAAACCCAGCCAAGAAACAAGCCTATCTGGTACCACGCAAAGGTGGTATCTGCCTATCCATCGGATACATGGGCCTGCTTGATATGGCAATGGATTCCGGCTCTATTAAATGGGGTCAGGCAAGGTTGGTGTACGAAGCCGATACATTTCGGCTGAATGGACTGGACCGCCAGCCCACGCACGAATTTGACCCGTTCAACAAGGATCGCGGTGAGGTTGTCGGCGTGTACGTATCAGTCAAAACGGCAGATGGGGACTACTTAACTGAACCCATGTCTGTCGATGAGATCAATTCCATCCGGGACCGATCGGACGCATGGCAAGCCTACATCACCAAGAAACGCTCCTGCCCCTGGGTGACGGACTGGGGGGAAATGGCGAAGAAAACAGCCGTTCACCGTGCCTATAAATACTGGCCCAAGACTGAACGCCTGGAAAACGCCATCCATTACCTGAACACGGATGGCGGCGAAGGCATTCAAACAAACAGCCAGCCTGCACACGACCCTGAACTCGCGCAAGACTGGGCGGCCAAAGCCACTGACTGCCTATCCACCAGCACATTAACCGAAGTTTGGAAAAAAGGGCTTGCCGCCATCAAGGCCGCTGGCGACATGACGGCGTACCAAACATTTAAGGACGCCGTTGAAAAGCGGGGGACAGAACTGAAAGCCATCGAATCTAAAACCGTGGAGGCCGAACCGGCATGACACACATCGTCATTAACTGCGAACAAGGCAGTCTGGAATGGCACCGGGCCCGCGCAGGCGTCATTACCGCAAGCATGTTTTCAACTATTCGGGCAAAGGTTAACTGCCTGGATGAAAAGCAGTCTGCTTATGTCCAAGCCATCTTGGCTGGCAAGAGCGAGGCCAGCGCACGGGAGATTGCTGGGTACAAGACCGCTCCAAGAGCTGAGGGCATTCGCAAAGCGCTGGATGGTGAGCCTGTCGGCGACTGGTCGGACACAGCAAAAAACTATGCATTCCGGCTGGCCGTGGAGCGGATCAGCGGCGAGCCGCTGGATGAAGGGTTCCAGACTTGGAGCATGAAACGAGGCCATGAACTCGAACCGATGGCGCGCATGGAACACGAGTTGCAATCCGGCCTGATCGTGCAAAGAGCTGGCTTCGTCGTGACCGAGGACGGCGCATTTGGAGCAAGCGCAGACGGACTCATTGAGGACGATGAAGGCAGCGAATACAAGTGCTTCATCGACCCTGAAAAATTACGCGCCTTCTGGGTTGACAACGACCCTAGCAGCGTCATGGAACAAGCCCAAGGCTGTATGTGGTTGACTGGTCGTAGGCGCTGGCATATCGGCCTGTATTGCCCCGCCCTTGAGCCGGCCAAGAAACAATTATGGTGGCGCGTGTTCGAGCGCGATGACGACTACATCG
This sequence comes from Alcaligenes sp. SDU_A2, assembly GCF_038237375.1. Taxonomy (NCBI): domain Bacteria; kingdom Pseudomonadati; phylum Pseudomonadota; class Betaproteobacteria; order Burkholderiales; family Alcaligenaceae; genus Alcaligenes; species Alcaligenes sp. SDU_A2. Next base: position 2,876,934 of record NZ_CP151273.1, read on the forward strand.
AAAAAATGGAGCGTGATCTGCTGGGCTTCAAATCAGTTGTGGACGGCTACGAGGAACTGCTGCGCAAGGAGGCGGCATAACATGGCATCGGTAAATAAAGTCATTCTGATCGGCAATCTCGGCCGCGACCCAGAAGTACGCTACAGCGCGGAAGGTTCGGCCATCTGCAATATTTCCATTGCCACGACCTCGCAGTGGAAAGATCGCAACTCCGGCGAACGCCGCGAGGAAACCGAGTGGCACCGCGTGGTGTTCTATAACCGTCTGGCCGAAATCGCCGGCGAATACCTGAAAAAAGGCCGCTCGGTCTATGTAGAAGGTCGTCTGCGTACGCGCAAATGGACAGGCCAGGACGGTCAGGAGCGTTTCACTACTGAGGTCATTGCCGAGCAAATGCAAATGCTTGGTGGCCGCGACGGTGGAGGCGAAAGCTACGGCAGCGCGCCCCAGCCAGAGCAGCGGCAATCACACTGCCAGCAGCGCAACAACTACGCAGACACCGAAGGGCGCGGGCAGCAAAGACAAGCCCCGCCTCCCATGACGGATAACTTAGCCGACATGGATGACGACATACCTTTTAACTGAGGCGACACGGCCTAGAGCGCCGGCTTACCCGGTGCCGTGCCGCCTACCATCGCCCTTCGGGGCAACTTCCCGACAAGGAAATCCAACCAATGAACACAGTCCAATTCGATTTGGGTGGCGGAGCCGTGCTCGCGCTGCCTACCGCTACTGTCGCTGAGAAACTGATCGGTAGCCTGCAGCAGGCCACTCCGGAGGCGATAGTGCAACCACCTGTGCGCCAGCGCATTGGCGAATATCTGCCTGGCCAGGGCGGTGTCTACGCCGGGGACATTCTGGGCGATGACGGGGTGCTGTACGGCCTGGTCATCGCTGAGCCCAAAGACGTCGGTATGGCCGCGTGGGGACCAGAAGGCGACCTCGATATGAGCGCATGGGATGGCCTGAGCAACACCAACACCCTGCGCGACAAATACCCTGCCGCCAAGCTGGCCGGCGATTACGAGGCCGACGGCCATTGCGACTTCTACCTGCCAGCACGGCGCGAAATGATGATCGCCCTGGCCAACGTGCCGAGCCTGTTCGAGAAATCGGACTGGTACTGGACCAGCAGCCTGCGCGGCGCGTACCCCTGGGCGGTCGTTTTCGAGTACGGAATCGTGCGCTTCAACTTCCGGGGCGACGAGTTCCGTGTCCGCCCTTTCCGCAGATTCGCGCTTTAACCCTTTACCCCTTCACACCGGCACAGGAGCCACCCAATGACCACCACTGAAACCATTTCCCGCGTCCCCGTGATCGGCCAGCACTGGCCTGAGCAGGGAGGTATCTATATCGGCCAGCGCCTGATCGACGGCCAGCCCCATCACATCATCATCGCCCCTGGCATCGAGTCCGACATTCAGGACGTGAAGTTCGCGGACGTGGATAAAGCCATTGCCGAAGTCGGCGAAATCAACGGCCACGCCGATTGGCGGGCACCGGAGCAAGAGGACCTGATGCTGGCCTACGTGAACGCGCCGGATCAGTTTGTGCGCAAAGGGCTGGCCAGCATCTACTGGTCGCGATCTGAGCATCACGACTGGCCCTGGGCGGTCGGTTTCGAGGGCGGGAACGTGCTCAGCATCGCCCGGTGCAGCGAGTTCCGTGTCCGCCCTTTCCGCAGCATTGTCGCTTCATCCATTTAATCATTTAGCGGGCGCTAGCCCGCAGTAACGGCATGGCACTCCACACCGACACCGCAATATACAAAGCGACGTACTCCCTCTGCCAACTCGTCACGCAGCTGGTCTCCAACATGCCACGCAACTACAAAGCGGATTTCGGTGCCGAGCTGCGCCGCCGCTGCATGGGTCTGGTCATGCGGGTCTATGAAGCGAACACCACAGACGAGCGGGCCGACATCCTGCGCAAAATGCGCCAGGAGGTTGAGGCGGTGAATCTGGCATTGCGGCTGTCGGTGGATCTGCGCCTGATTTCACGCGGGCAATATGCACAGGCCATCGCCCTCACGGATAGCGTCGGTAAGCAGGCTACCGGATGGCAGAAACACTCGGAACGTGCGCTTGACGCCGGTTTGCCACGGCAGACCGGACAACGCGCCTATCAATCTGGTCGAGCCGCTGGGCCACAAGCCCACCGCCAGGCGCAACAGGGATATCGCCGGCAGCAGTCGGAGTGATCCTGCGCAGTCTGCCCAATGAGCCAAAGTCTCGCTGGGCCGATGTGAATAGCTCGAATGAACCTGGGCGGTCGATTTCGAGAACGGAAACGTGAACAACAACAACCGAAACAACGAGTTCCGTGTCCGCCCTTTCCGCAAACTGAACCGAGAATTTCTATGGATACTGGCTATTCGTTCGAGCTGCTGGTGCAGGCGTATTTCTCCTGCCGCCGGCTCAAGCGCAACACGGCCAGCGCATTGCGCTTCGAGCAGGATCTGGAGCGCAATCTGCTGGACCTGCATGATGACCTGGTGACTGGCGCGTACAGCCCGGGAAGATCAATTTGTTTTGTGATCACGCGGCCCAAGCCCCGCGAGGTGTGGGCCGCTGATTTCCGCGACCGGATCGTGCATCATCTGCTTTACAACCAGATATCTGACCGGTTTTACCGCCGGTTTATCGCTGACTCCAGCGCCTGCATTCCTGGCCGGGGCACCCTGTACGCCGCACAGCGGCTGGAAACCAAGATCAGAAGCCAGACGCAGAACTGGAACCGGCCAGGGTTTTATCTCAAGTGCGATCTGGCCAATTTCTTCGTCAGCATCGACAAGCGGGTTGTCTGGCCCATGCTGGCCCGGCACATCCCGGAACGCTGGTGGCGCATGCTGGCCAAACTGATCCTGTTCCACGATCCGCGTAACGATGTCGAGATCCGCGGCGAACAGGCGCTGCTGCAGCTCGTACCGCCACACAAACGGCTGATGACAGCGCCGCGCCATCACGGTCTGCCTATAGGAAACTTGAGCAGCCAGTTCTTTGCGAACGTGCTACTCGATGGGCTGGATCAGCATGTCAAACACCGCATTCGGTGCAAACACTACGTGCGTTATGTCGATGACTTCATTCTGCTGCACGACTCACCGCAGTGGCTGAATGACGCGCTGGCCAGCATCAATGAATACCTGCCCACCCTGGGCCTGCAGCTCAACCCTACAAAGACAATCCTTCAGCCCATCGCCAGAGGCGTGGACTTCGCTGGCCACGTAATCAAACCCTGGCGTCGGCAAGTGCGCCGTCGTTCTGTGCGCACGGCGCTGCATCGTATTGAAACAGTCCCCGCTGGCAAGTCGCTGGGAACGATCAACAGCTATCTGGGGCTCATGCGCCACACCAATGGGTACCGCGACAGAGCAACGGTCAGCGCCGCAGCCAGAAAGCGCGGGCATGCCATCGCCTGGGACGCAGCCAAAGCATACCGAAAATCAGGAGCGCCCAATGGCCCTCAATGAAGATCCGCTAACCCGCCACAAAGGCAACAAACCCCTACCCCGCCTTCGACACATTGAGCCGGGGCAATTTTTTATCTTGAGACACGACCCGACGCCCCACGTGCTGCTGCACAAATCAGGGCATCACGGGCATTTCAACAATGGATATGCATCCCTGTGCCATGAGCTGGAACGCTCTTGTGTGGTCTGGGGTGAGAACGGATGGGAAGCAAAGCCTTGAGCGCAGACATACTCCAAGAGTTCACCAAAGAAGAAATCATCCAATGGGTACGTCATAGAGGGCTGATATTCCGCGTCAACAGGCGTGACCTTTTGTTCATCCGATGGGAGCTGGCCAGCCAAAAGCTCATGGCTGACTACGACGCAGAGCTCTCCACCTGGGACGCGCAAAAACCCGACTTCAAAGTCCGGGATGCCCTAGCCGTCCAACTCAACGCTACCTCGGACACTCAAGAGAAGCTGCGACTACTGAGTGAAATCCAACCATACGACAAAGCGCTCCAATCCCACATAGATCGGATGAAGAAATTGGACAAACGCCAGGAAGCCGTAGATCGGATGTATCAAGAGATAAATGGAGCAAAACAGTGAGCACCCACCCACACAACCAAGCGCGGTCTACCCCGCAAGAAGCGTTCAACCTTCAACGCGCAGCGCAGGTATACGGAACACGCGCATTCATCTCCGTTACGTCCAAAGCCGCCCCCAATCCTAATTACCCGCAATTGAAGGAGAAACGTCGATGAGCACAGATACACAAAACAGCGCACCTGTTAGCGCGGAGCCAGTGGCCGTGCCAGATGCAATTCTTCTCATGGCCCAGCGCATCGCCGCCGATGATTTCGAGCACTGCACATCAGATCCGATATTCACCGTTGAGAAACGCAATCTGATTACCGGCCTGGACTTGGATTACACCGACAACATTGGCTGGTTCTGCGAAGGCGAGCAGATTGATGACGAGGATGCAGCGGTGCTCGAAGCCGCATATCAAGAATCTGGAAACGTGCCGGACAATTACACCCGCACCGGTATAGAAGAGACATGGGAGCATTTCGCCACTTATGTGACGCTGGAAGCAGCGCGGGAGTTCGTGAGCAAGAAAGGTGACCAGTACCGGGTTTACGTTGATAGCGGATGTCGTAATCACGAATGGAAGGCTCTACGCGCATTCCTGCTACAGATAGCCGCCAATCCGGTGCTCGCCGCCCCCGTTGCCGCCCAGGCGCAGCAGTCCGCAATTAGTGCTGACTGGCGGTTTGTCGAGGCGCGCGAATGTAGTTCGTGCGGACACGTTGGTATCAATGACTCGTCATCTGATAACGCAGCATGCTCGGAATGCGACTGGATCGGCCCCATGCCAGAGACGGATCGCTGCCAAGGGTGCGAACGAGAAAGCGTGATGACGGCCGCGTGCCCGAAATGCGGGGATCGGTACAACCTCCTGGCAAGTTCCACTACTCAAGCGCCAGCGCAGCAACCTGTAAGCGGTGCTGACCGGTTGTCCATTGAGCTACGCGGCATTGCTGAGGCGGCCAGTACCCGGCCGATAGCCGTCGCTGGGTTCATCGCCGCTGCTGGGCATTGCGAGAACTGTGATGCAGCTAAGGGGCATGTCGAAGGCAACGCGGATACCGAGCGACTGAATCTGCTGCAAGACAATTACTGGGATCTACGCTGCATTAGCGTTCGATCCGGCGGCGACGATGCCGATGTGGATTGGATCGTGATCGGGCACCACATGGCAAAGCCTCATGAGCGCGTGATTGGGCGCGCATTCAAAGACGACCCGAGGGCAGCCATCGACGCAGCCCGTAAGGAGCAGGCATGAAAAGAGCAGCCCCCGCTGATCTGCGGAAATCGTTGATTACGGCGCAGGATCTGGCTAAGGCGGGTGTCGATTTCGTGGTAATGCCCGTTTTAAATGAGCAGGACAGAGTGGCTCTACTGGCCCAACAGGTCAGCAGGCTGGCAGGGCTATTGTGTGACTTTGACTGCCAGGAGCAAGACCAATGATTCAAATCACCGACATGAACGGGCGGCGTCATTACCTGCACCTAGACGCAATTGCCCGGGTCGCTCAGGCAGGCCCAAACTGGCACGGGATACGGGCATACGTGAAGACATTTGACGGCAAAACAATTGAGGCGGCAGAAAGCGCGGATGAGATTCAGCAGGCCATCCAGCTGGCGCGCCGCCCGCCTCATACGAATCAAACCTCATTAATTGCACACATCACTGCATTCATCGCCAGCGATGCCCTGGCCATCTCGTACCAGAGCCTGGGCGAGTACCGCACTGCCCTGCTGCGGATGCTGCGCGAGGCACAGACCAACACGGAGGGCGCATGAGCATTTCACCCGAGGCTGCAGAGGCTGGCCGCAAAACACTTTGGGAGCTGTTCCTCAAGTGGGTGGACAGTCTCCCCATTTAATTCTGATCAGGAAAAAGACATGAACTACAGCTGTGAGAAACACAGTGAAGCCCAAGTGCATCGCGGTCGCACCTGCGTGGCGTGCGAAATCGAGAATCTGCAACAGCAAGTCACTCGCGCTCAATTCCCAGCAACTCGGATGTGGAATTGGATGAACAACCCGGAAAACGCTAAAGACCTCACGGGCGAGCAGCTACGGCAGCGATTCTTGCGGGAGTTCCGGCAAGCCACATGACGCAGGATCGAATTTTGGAAATGTTGGCCAGAACGGCCGAGGATTGGAATCTACCCGCCCCCGTGGCGGGTTTTTGATGGGAGGAGCCATGGCAAATGGTCTATACCTCACCCCCGATGAGCTGCGGCTATTGACGGGGTACATTACTCGCCCCGCCATGATTCGGTGGCTGGAGCGCAACGACTGGCCGTTTGTCATTGGCGGCACAGACAGATGGCCGCGGGTGCTGCGCGAGTTCCACGACCGACGCATGCTGGGCATGCCCACACAAAACAAGCGCGCCGCCGCCGAGCCGGCCTGGAGTGTTTCATGATTGCATCGCGGAAAAAGAATCGTCACCTGGGGCTACTGCCCAGGATGGACGCACGTAAGCGCAAGGGCGGCGGGTACACGTATCGGTACCTGACCTACGACAGGCGCTACATCAACCTGGGACACGACAGGGCCGAGGCCATCAAGCGCGTGCTGGAGATGGAACAGCGGGCGCCTGACACGGGGACGGTGACAGAGCTGCTGCGGGAATATTTCCGTAGCAGCAATTTCAAGAACGATATTTCCCCTCGAACCCAGCAGGATTACCTGGGCTACAGCAAGCAAATCCTGCGTGTGTTTGGGCAGATGCAGGCCAGCGACATCTTGCCGCCACACATCGCCCGCTACCTGCGCATTGAGCGGGCCAGCGCCCCCTCCCAGGCGAACAAGGAAGTTGCAATGCTGTCTTCTGCGTTTCAGTTTGGGATCGAAGCCGGGATCGCAATCAAGAACCCATGCCGAGAAGTGCGCAAGAACAAGGAGCGCCCCCGCACACGATGCCCGTCGTGGGAAGAAATCGAATCGTTCTGCCTGACAGCCAAGGCAAAAGGGCCGTCATCGCATGTGATCGGCCTGATGGCAAAATTCATAGCACTGACTGGCCGCAGGCGGGCCGAGTTCATCAATATGAAAAAAGCGGATTTGACGCCAGACGGAATCCGCGTGACGTACGCGAAGGGACGCGTCGACGACCCTGAAAAACGGGGCCTGATCGAATGGACTGATTCCCTAAGGGCGATACTCACAGAGCTGAAAGCCATCGAGCGTCCAGGCGCGATCAGCTCTGTGTATCTCTGGACCAACAGGTCGGGTAAACCCTATACAGAACAAGGATTCAAGGCGATGTGGGCAAAGATCATGGCGGACTGGGCCAAGGATGGGCAGGACCGTTTCACGTTCCACGATCTGCGGGCCTACTACGTAACGAGAATGGTGGAGCGCAACCAGAATCCAGAGACCCACTCCAACCCAGCGACCACCCGCAAAGTCTACGACCGCCGGCGCGTGGTTCGCATCAAAACCAGCGCTTAAAACGTGGTGACCGCCCTCTTGAAACCCGCATGGGATCTCAGTGCGCCGAGCGGCCCATGTCACCACGTTTCTTCTGTAACCCGCATGAATCCTAGAATGTGAACCGGATTGTGATTCCGGTTGTCGTGGGTTCGAGCCCCATCGGTCACCCCAAAATTTCTCTTTCAGTCTACAAGAAAACCCGCCGAAAAAAATCCCGGGAACATTTCAGCTTGTAGCCTAACGAAAAAGACGAACTCAGCCCATCACCCGATGGGCTTTTTTGCGTTTCAAGCATCCGTTTTACTGCTGCACCACCCCCACGCCAGCCGCTTTGTTACGAAAACTGGCACAATCCCGCACTTTCTTATACCCTAGTCTGTCCCGATTTCCTGGAGGCACACGAATGGAATGCGCTTCTCTCCAATGGGAGCAGGCACCGGCCGGCTGGGACTGGCTGGCCCAGGACGCCGATGGTCAATGGTATTGGTATGGCGTTGAGCCGTCACCGGGCATAGGCGGCGGGGTTTGGCGCGCGCCCTCGCGCCTGCAGAAACTCGCCGGCCCAGGCTCGGCCAACCCGGCCTGGATACAGGCCCTGTATCAACGCCCCGCCTTGCCCTTGCCGACCAGCGACAGCGAGGCCACATGCAGGAGCACGTAATCCAGTTGCGTGCCCTGCTGCAGGACTACTGGCCCCATATCGCCCTGGTTCTGAGCATTGTGGTGGGCGCATCGGCCGCCATCCACGCAGCCATGACCAAGAACGATGTGCGCGCTGCCATCAGTTGGGTGGGCGTCATCATCATGTCCCCCTTGCTGGGACCTTTTCTATACCTGATCGCCGGCATCAACCGCGTGCGCAAGCAAAACCTGCTCGATCACGGCACCGATGCCTTTCGCGAACAGGTTTCGTACACCTATCCGCCGGTCTCGGATGTCGGCCCATTGGCGGGCGCGCAATTTCGCTCCCTGCAAATATTGGGCGACCGAATCAGCCGCAGCCAATTGCGCAGCGGCAATAATGTGCAGGTGCTCGACGGCGGCGACCAGACCTATCCGGCCATGCTGCAAGCCATACATGAAGCACGCAGCACCATTGCCCTGCAAAGCTATATTTTCGACAGTGATCGGCTGGGTGAGCAGTTTGTGCAGGCTTTGGCGCAAGCCCATGCGCGCGGCGTACAGATACGCGTGCTAGTCGATGCCATCGGTGCCAAGTACTCCCGCATTCCGATTGTGCGCCTGCTGCGACGCCAGGGAATACGCTGCGCCCTGTTCATGACCAACCCGCTGGGCTTCATGCGCATGCCTTATGCCAATCTGCGCAGCCACCGCAAACTGCTGATCATCGATGGAGCCATTGGCTTTACGGGCGGCATGAATCTGCGCGAAAGCTTTATGGCCCGCTATTCGGACGGCCAGCCGACGCGCGACACGCATTTCCGGCTGGAAGGTCCTGCCGTAGTGCAATTGGCGGCCTCGTTCGCCCACGACTGGCAATTCACCACCCGGGAAGTGCTGCCTCATTCCCTATGGTGCGCCGATAACTGGAACCCACCCAAACCTCACGTACCGGCCCGTTGCATCTGCTCCGGCCCCGACCGTTTCATGGCCAGCACGCACCACATGCTGCTGGGGGCCTTTGCCGTGGCGCAGCGGCACATACGCATTCAGTCGCCCTATTTCCTGCCCGATCAAATCCTGCTGGGTGCGCTGAACACCGCCGCGCGCCGGGGCATCCAGGTCGATATCGTCATCCCCGGACAGAACAACCTGAAACTGGTGAACTATGCCATGACGGCACAACTGGATCAGGTTCTGCGCGCCGGCTGCCGCGTCTGGCGCGCCAGCGGCCCATTCAACCACTCCAAGCTCATCACCATCGACGGGGCCTGGTCGTACGTCGGTTCCTCTAATATGGACCCGCGCAGCCTGCGGCTGAACTTCGAGCTGGATGTGGAAATATACAGTCGAGATACGGCCCGCCAAATCCAGAATATCATCGACAAGGAAATCGAGGATGCGCAAGCCGTCAGCCTGGAATCCCTGGCCGCCATTGCCTTTGGCAAGCGCCTACGCAACCGCTTGATCTGGCTGGCCAGCCCCTACCTGTAATTCAAGCCTCCCGTGGACCATCGCAGCCGGCATGACGCCAAAGCCCGCACAGTCCCATGCAGATTCCGGTACTTGCGCAGTTGGCGCTTTATAATCAATGCATAAAACAGGCCTGACAAGGCAGGCGATCCGTCCGACTTCAGCCGCCCATACAAAAACAATGTCCGATCCTTCCCATTCCGACCTGGCCCTTTGGGCCGCCCACCATCTTGAAAATCGCCCTCCACGCGCCAAATCTCTGGTCATGACCTTGTTTGGCGATGTCATACGCCCACACGGCGGCAAGCTGTGGCTGGGCAGCCTGATCCAGTTGTTGGCCCCATTCGGCATCAGCGACCGCCTGGTGCGCACCAGTGTCTACAGGCTGGCCGAGGAAGGCTGGCTTAGCGCCCAGCGCGAAGGCCGGCGCAGCCAGTACACGCTGCGCCCGGAAGCCAGCCAGCGATTCGAGCACGCCTACCAGCGCATCTACACGCCTACTTATCTGGCCTGGAACGGAAAGTGGACCTTGGTCTTTAGCTTGCCCGGCTTGATGATGAACTCCAAACAGCGCGCCGACCTGCGCAAAGAACTGCTCTGGGAAGGCTTCTGCGCCCTCTCGCCCACGGCTTTTCTGCACCCCAATCCAGACCACACCATTCTGGACTACATCCTACAAGCCACCCAGGCACGCGGCCAAGTCTACGTCGCCCAACTGGAGCCATCCGATTTACCTCAGACCCGGCCACTGGCGCAACTGATAGAAGAAAGCTGGGACCTGGCTCACGTGGCCAAAGGCTATGGGGAGTTCATCCAGCGTTTCATGCCCGTACGCGACATGCTACAGACGGGCCAACCCTACAGCGCGGAACAGGCTTTTGCCGTACGAACCTTGCTGATCCACGAATTTCGCCGCATCCAGCTGCACGATCCGCAACTGCCCATCGAACTGCTGCCAGCTGGCTGGGCTGGCAAACAAGCCTACGAACTATGCCGGACCATCTACCGCCTGGTTAGCGTCAAAGCCGAGCAGTACATTCTGCACACGCTGCGCGCCGAAGACGAACATGCTCCCGAGGCCGCTCCCTACTTCTACGAACGCTTCGACGGTCTGCCCCAGGCATAAGCTCGTCTGGCCATGGCTGACGCTTGGCTAGACCGAGGCATACCGACGCAAAAAAGCCGGCGAGACGGGTAGCCACGCCGGCACAAATCCGCACCGCCCGGTAAGGCAGCTCGGAACGCAGAGGAGAGCACCCAAGGGTGCCCTCCAGGGAACAGATCAATGCGACGAAGCGGACGCAGCACCGATACCGGTTTCGGAACGCACCGACTGGGCGGCAAAACCGTCGCGGTCCAGTTGAGCGCGCGGGCTGTTATCCAGCACCGAGAACAACCAGATAGCCACGAACGCCAAGGGCATGGAGAACAGCGCAGGCGAAGCGTAAGGGAATGGAGCCGAGCCGACTGGATTACCAAACGTGGCCTCCCAGACCGACGGCGACAGCAAGGTCAGGACCAGAGCCGTGAACAAGCCCAGGAACCCGCCGATGGTTGCGCCACGCGTCGTGCACCCCTTCCACAAAATGGACAGGAACAAGACCGGGAAGTTGGCAGAAGCAGCGATCGCGAAAGCCAGCGACACCATGAAGGCGATATTTTGCTTCTCGAAGATAATGCCCAGCAACACGGCGATCACGCCCAGCATCAGCGTCGTGACACGCGAAACGCGCAGCACTTCCTCGTTGGTCGCATCGCCCTTTTTGATCAGCGTGGAGTACAGGTCATGCGACACGGCAGAAGTACCCGACAGCGTCAGACCCGCCACCACCGCCAGAATGGTTGCAAAAGCCACAGCCGACATAAAGCCCAGGAAGATGTCGCCACCCACAGCGTCAGCCAGATGGACGGCCGCCATATTAGTGCCGCCGATCAACACGCCCGCGCTATCCAGGAACTTGGGATTGGTGGAGACCAGAACGATAGCGCCAAAGCCGATAATGAAGGTCAGAATGTAGAAATAGCCGATCCAGGTCGTGGCCCAGAACACGGATTTACGCGCTTCCTTCGCATCGGGCACGGTAAAGAATCGCATCAGAATGTGGGGCAGGCCGGCAGTACCGAACATCAGGGCCATGCCAAAGGAGATGGCGCTGATGGGGTCTTTGATGAAGTTGCCCGGTCCCATGATGGCCTGACCGATCGCGGACGCCTCGACGGCATCCTTGCCCGCAGCCAAAGCGCCATCGGTCTTGACCTGCACGGCGGCGGAAAACAGTTTTTCCGGCGAAAAGCCATACTGTGCCAACACCATCAAAGCCATGAACGAAGCACCGGACAGCAGCAGACCAGCCTTGATGATCTGCACCCAGGTCGTGGCCGTCATGCCACCAAACAGCACATAGACCATCATCAGGACACCGACCAGCACCACGGCCATCCAGTATTCCAGCCCGAACAGCAGCTTGATCAACTGACCCGCACCGACCATCTGCGCGATCAGGTAAAAGAGCACCACCACCAACGTGCCCGATGCGGCAAAGGCACGGATCGGCCCCTGGCGGAAACGATACGCCGCCACGTCGGCAAAGGTGAACTTGCCCAGATTGCGCAGCTTTTCGGCCAGCAAGAACGTAATAATGGGCCAGCCCACCAGAAAACCGATAGAGTAGATCAGACCGTCGTAGCCATTGATCATGACCGCGGCGGAAATCCCCAGGAACGAGGCCGCCGACATATAGTCGCCGGCAATCGCCAGCCCGTTCTGAAAGCCTGTAATGCCGCCGCCAGCCGTATAGAAGTCGGACACCGATTTAGTGCGGGCGGCCGCCCACTTGGTGATCCACAAGGTGGCCAGCACAAAAACACCGAACATGCCGATGGCCGTCCAGTTTGTCGCCTGTTTTTTCAGCTCGCCCAGATCGCCGCCAGCCGCCATCAAGGCAGGGCTGGCCAGGAGCAAGCCAAGAACCAGGCCCGAACGCAGAAGGGAATGCTTCATTTACGCACCTCCTCGAGCACTTCGCGGGCCATGGCGTCGAACTTGGTGTTGGCGCGCCATACATAAATGCCGGTAATGACCACGGCCAGCACGATGACCCCAAAACCCACGGGGATGCCGACGGTCATGACACCTTCGCCCAGGCGTTTTGCAAACAATTCCTTGTCGAACGCAATAATGCCGATATAGCTGTAATACGCCGCCAACATGATGATGGTCAGAATCCAACCCAGGCGCAGCCGGGTTTTGACCAGATTCTGATAACGGGGATTGGCCGTGATCCGGCCTACAAGAGGATCCTGCATGTTTTGTCTCCGTATTTTCTGACCGCCTGATGAATCGGCGGATCTTATAAGCCGGGCCAGCCCCCCAAGCAGGAGCAGGAACGGTGCTGTGAAGACGCCTGTCGACGTCTATGCGGTGAACATTAGACGGCGACACTTACACCATGCTTACTGGTAGGACAGGATCAGGGTAACTGCGGAGAACGGCGCGTGGCGCTGGCGCACCTCGACGCTGAAACGTCGAACCGCAATGAGGCCATTCTAGAGGAACTTGCAAACTGGAACACTGAACTCAAGCGCCTGAACTCCCCCGCGCTGCAACCGGGTAAGGAGGTCAAGCCATGAGCCTCGACCGCCCACCCATTACCGGGGAATTCCAGAAGGCCAGCACACCGACACCGCCACCTCAAGGGGACAAGCCCGCGCCGCCCTTCTCACTACGCCTGAGCACTGTAGAGCGGGCTGAACTGATCCGCCGCGCAGGCAGCAAGCCGCTCGGGGTCTATATCCGGGCGCAACTGCTCGGAAACGTGACAACCCCGCGCCGCACCCGTCGCCAGCCCGGAGCTGATCAACAAGCCCTTGCCAGGCTGCTGGCCGAACTGGGGCACTCAAAACTTTCCAGCAACCTCAACCAGTTGGCCAAGGCCGCGAACACGGGTTCGCTGCTCGTGACCATGGAGACGGAGCAAGCGCTTATCGAAGCCTGCGAGGATGTCCGCCGTATGCGCCATGCCCTGCTGACCGCGCTGGGCTTGAGGTGCGAACCATGATCCTCAAAGGCAGCCAACGCAGCGGCGCAAGCCAGCTTGCCACCCATCTGCTCAATGCCCGTGATAACGAGCATGTCGAGGTGCATGAACTGCGCGGATTCAGCGCCGATGATCTGCATGGCGCGTTTCAGGAAATCGAGGCCACCAGCCGGGGAACACGGGCTAGACAGCCTTTGTTCTCCCTGAGCCTGAACCCGCCGCCACGCGAACATATCAGCACCGAAGCCTTTGAAGCCGCTATCGAGGCGGCAGAAAAGAAGCTGGGGCTGCAAGGCCAGCCCCGCGCCATCGTCTTCCACGAGAAAGAAGGCCGCCGCCACGCGCATGTCGTGTGGTCGCGGATTGATTCTGAGTACATGAAGGCGGTCAACCTGCCCCACTTCAAGCGCAAGCTGCAAGACGTTTCCCGCCAGTTGTACCGGGAACACGGGTGGAATATGCCGCGCGGCTTGGTTGCTGGCGCGCAACGTGACCCGCTGAACTTCACCCGCAGCGAATGGGAACAGGCCAAGCAGGCGAAGCAAGACCCGAAAGCCCTCAAAGCCATGTTTCAGCGCTGCTGGGAACAGGCAGATTCGGGCAAGGCTTACGCGCACGCCTTGGCGCATCAGGGCTACACCCTCGCGCAAGGGGATCGCCGCGCTTTTGTCGCGGTGGATTTTCGGGGACAGGTCTATGCGATTGCCAAGTGGTCAAACGTCAAGACCAAGGATGTCCGCGCACGGCTGGATGGCCTTCAAAACCTGCCCAGCGTCGAGCAGGCGCAAGCTCAGATTTCCGCCCGCATGACCGAAACGCTGCGGGCCTATGTCACCGAAGCGGAAACCGCGCGCCAGAAGCACAAGGCCGCACTTGCCATGCAGCGGGCGCAACTGGTGCAGCGCCAGCGCAAAGAACGTGCTGACCTTGCCGCCGCACAGGAACAGCGCCAGACCAAGGAAAGAGCCGAGCGCACCAGTCGCCTGAACCGGGGCGTGCGCGGCCTGTGGGATCGGATCACAGGCCGCTACGCCAAACAGGCCAAGGCGAATGAACAGGAAGCCCTGACCGCATGGCAGCGTGACCGACGAGAAAAAGACACCCTGATCGTCCGACACCTCGAAGAACGTGAAGGCCTGCACCTGATGGCCCGCCAGCAAAAGCAGGCCCATGACAAAGACATGGAGCAACTGCACCGCGACATCGCGGCCTATCAGCAACAAGATGGCAAAACACCGCCTGACCTGAAAGGCCAATTCCGAGACGGCGCTGAGCGCGCCAGTGAACGCATACCTGAGCGGGGACGCGATAGAGGCCTGTCCCGCGAACCCTGATCCCTTCCCTGTAACAAGGCCCGCAAGGCCAGAAAGGAGTTCACATGCTGAAAATCATTCTCCAAGATGCCATGGCACGAAGCCTCACGGAGTATCGCGCCGATCCCGAGCACTGGCAGGGCTGGGACTGGTGCGAACTATCACCCGAAGAGTCCGAAGTGTTCAACATCTCCCCCGCGCGGTGGGCCGAGCTGCTTCCGGTATGGCAAGCTTTTGAGTTCTTCATCGGGCGCACCGATGGCTGGAATGATCCCGTCATGGAACAGGATTACCCTGATCTCGGAACGGTCATGCAAGCAGTGCGTGACCAGTACCCGGAATGGGTTTCTCTCAACGCATCGGCGCAAAGCTTCATGCGCTTTGCCCAGTGTTTTGCGGGTGTCCGCTTCCGTGAAGCCCATGCCGTGTTCACCAAAATGCAGTATTGGGGCGTGCGGGCGGGGATTCACTGGTTCTCGGATGAAATGAACTGACCTTGCACCACAGCGGATTCCTAGCAAAGGGCGCAAGGCTTCCCCATCCGGGCGGGGGGCGCGGGCGGCATCAGCCGGGGGCGCGAATTGCCCGTCTGCCAAGATGGGCCACACAAAGAAAAGCGCCGGGGAAACCCGGCGCTTCTGCTTTCTCGCTCATGCTGCGAACAAGGCAAGCTGCTCTTGCGGCGCTGGTGCTTTCGCCTGCAACCCGTGCAGATAATCCATGGCCTTTTGCGCATGACTGGCGGAGGCGAAGATCGCCCGCTTGTCTTCCTTCATCACTTCCAGCCATGAGGCCAGATAGTCCGCATGGTCGGCGCGCAGTTCCGGTGTGACGGAAAGATCGGCGCACAGGAACGCCGCGCCCATCTCGGCCACCAGTTCCTCAAACGCATAGGCCCGGTCGCCGTAACGCTTACCGAATTCCCGCGCCATGCGGTCTTGATGGCCCGTCCAGTGGATCAATTCATGGGCTTTGGTCGCGGTGTAGCTTTCAACGTCGCGGAAAGACGGTACCGGGGGAAGCTGGATCACATCCGGCCCCGGCGCATAGAACGCTGACGATCCGCCATGCCGGAACACCGCCCCGGTGCGGGCAAAGAAGCTTTCCGCGTGTTCTATCAGGTCAACGGCTTGGCCTTCATCATCCGCAGCACCCGCCGGATAAACCCCCGCGTCTAGCCCTTCGATCTGCTCTACGTTGAACACGGTATAGGCTTTCATAAAGCCAAACGCGCGTTCTACATCTTCGCCCTTGTCGTTGGTCTCGATACGGTGGATGGTGTCGGCATAAACGACCATCGCCCCCTTCTCGCCTTTGCGCACATGCGCCCCATGTTCGGCGGCCTGCTTGTAGGTCATCCAAGTGCTGGCCCGATAACCACGCTCTACGCTTTCAGCCCACAGCAGCAAGACATTGATACCCCGGTAAGGCTGGCCGCAGCCACGCCGGGGAAACGGGGCACCGCCTCCCGCCTGCCATGGCTTCATCCATGGGCGGGTTCCGGCCTCCAGACTGGCGATGATTTTGTCAGTGACGCGGGTATAGACATCGGCTTTGGTGCTCTCGGCTTTCATGGTTTTCTCCTTTAGGGTTTGGTTTGCAAGGCGCGCTTGCAAACCTGCCCGTTGGCGAAACCGGGGGGTGCAAAGGACAAGGGCGGATGGAGCGGAGGGGGATCACCCGGCCTGCACAAGCCGAAGGCGCGGAAGGTCGGGGATACCGCTCCATCCGGCCAAGGGCTTGCCCTTGGCTTTACCCTTGTCCTGCGCTGGTGGGGCTGGCCCCCAAGCCACAAACAGGGGTGTGCGGCAAAGCCGCTTACCCCTGTCACCAAAGAAAAGCGCCTGCGGGGCCAAAGCCCGGCAGGCGCTCGACTTGAGCGACAGGCTATGCCTGCCGCTGCTGACTAAAGGATTGATGCGAGAGGGATCGTTACCGGATGGCCGGGACAGACACTGGCCCGGTGCGCCGACAAGCGCATAGAGCCTGGCCGCGCCAGCGGCTCGCCCTGCCTGACCGCATCAGGTCAATTTCTGCGCTTATTGATAACCTTCACCCAGTTTTCAAGAGCTTCAATGTCGCCCTTCAGTTCGTCTGGATCAGGGATGGGGGCGCGGGCAGCGGCAGCTTGATCGTGTCCGGGTAACCAGCGCGAGCATTTGGTCATACCAATTTCAAGCTGACGGCAATCTTCATCGGTCACATCAGCGATCTTGGCGATCTGCTGCGTTTGGACGCTTGGCCGATAGCGCTCGACGATCTTGCAAAGCAGCACTTCTTCAAGCGCCCGCTCCCACGCCTCTCGCAGGAGACCATATATATATTGCGCATCACGCTCGTAGGCAGCTTGCTCACCATCACGATGTCGCTTCTCCGCGCCTTGCAGTTCTTTTTTCAAGTAGCCAATCTTGCCTTTAATGGGCATAGCAACCCAAGGCAACTCATCCGTAGTCACCCCGGCTCCCGCATGTAATTGACGGACATGCTGATCAAGCTGATCAACCTGCTGTTCTTCGGCGATCTGCTTCAAGAAAAGAAGAAAAACAACATCGTGAGTGAAGACAATGACCTGCCGCTGTTTGGCGGCCTCTACCAAGCGGCGTGCAACGCCTTCGCGCCAACGATAGTCAAGCGAAGACACAGGGTCGTCAAATACGATGCCGGAAGCATCGTTAGCAGTGCTCAACTCAGCAAAGAATGCGGCGATGGAGAGGCAACGTTGCTCTCCTTCACTAACAACCTTGGGCAAATCGACTCCCGGAGCGCGCGTCAAAGCTAATTTGTGGTAAAGCACCCCTTCCGCACCGCCAACCTCTTTCAACTCGACTTCGACGTGTTGAAAGGCCAGATTGCGCAACTCAGTCTGGAAACTCTCTTTGAGTTTCTGCGTCACAACTGCACGAGTAACCTCTCCGCTCTTCTTCGTTATGGCTGCGGTCTTCGTTTCACCCAAGGCCTGCTCATACGCTGCGGCTCGTTTCCGGCGATCGATTTCGTCAAGAACGAGTTGCTCATTTTTGGAAAGCAGAATGCGCGCGCGAAGTTCCTGGGCTTCCGCCGTCAGTTGCTTTCGCCTCTCCACGGCGGCATCCGCGCTCAATGTCGCTACGCGCTCTTGAAGCTGAGTAGCCAATGCAGACACCTCAGCATGAACACTTGGAAACTCAGGAAGGCCCGGCGGTAGATCGGCATTAGCCGCAAATGTGTCAGCAACCTGTTTGCGACGCTCTTCAATGGCACCAAGGGTTGTCTCAACTTGATCAGCGATGGCTTCGCTCTCGAGTCGCAGCTCTTTGACAGCTTCGACTACTGAATCAGGCCGCACAACCAGTTGAGAGAACGCCTTAGCCGACTCGTTGAAAAGCGCTTTGGCTTCCCGCAGTTCTTGCTCCGTGGCCGATGCAATGAACGCCTCGAATTGCTCAAGTCGTTGGCTCGCTTCGTGATCCAGCCCCTGTTGGCACAAGACACACTGCGCATCCTCTCCAACATGAGGAAAGCTGTGATGCGGATAAGCTTTCTCTTGGGAAAACGCTCTTGCGGCCTCCCAAAGTGTTTTCCACTCAGTTGATCCCGTCCCATCAAGAAGACCTTCTGGGAACGTGGCAGCGCGGAGGCGTTTGGCTTCCGCATGTTTCCGGCGAAGGGCATCTCTTGCATCGAAGGCAGCGGTCACTGCCGCAGGCGAAAGCGACATCTCAACGCTGCGCATATGTTGAGCAAGTGTCTGGATGCGTGCGGCGCGCAGCTTTAATTGTTGAGCCAGCTTGGCTGGATCGTTGGCCTGTAAATCGAGAAGTGACTTCTCAACCAACTCGTGCCGGGCTTTTTCATCGTCAGTGAGTGTGGCAAGCGCCTTGACGGCTTCCGTCTTCGTCATCACAGACAGGGCAGTGAGCATCTTCGCTACGGCTGTTCCCGGCGGCACCTCCTGCATAAGAAGCGCCGTCTTAACCCCGCCAAGCGCGCGCTGCTCGGCTTCTAGGTGAGCACGAACCGCCTTAGAAGCCTGAACGAGCTTGTCAAAGAGATCAAGGCCTAAGGGCCGAAACGCAACGTCTGTCTTCTCGGTCAAATAGACCGAAGCACTTTGAGTATCAAAGACACTTACTCTGGCAATGGATTCATCGTCGCCTTGCCCACCCCACTCTCGCAGTTCAGCCTCACCTTGAACTTGATACTTAATGGAGACTGCGGGGCGCAGAGGTGCAACACCCGATACCACGTTGCCAAGAATCTGCTCTCGACCACGGGCGCGACATGCGCTCTTCAGGATGCGGGTGTAGCCGCTCTTACCCGCCCCATTGTCACCATAGACAACGGTAAGACGCGGGCCGAACTTCAATGTCTGTGCTTCTGCCAGTGCGTTCACACCCTTGTCGTGATAAATCGAATCGAGGGAAACAATTCCAAGGGCTGTGTCTTCATTGGGCAGGTGATGGGCTATCAACGGATCACCCGGATTCGGCTCCACCAGTCCGTAACTACTTTTGCAAATCTCAGCCAATAATGGGATGTCGCCGTCTGCAATTTCGCCCGTCTCGACAAGACGGCGCAAGGCGTCGCGTTGCCACGCCGGACGATCAGCAGACCACCCCAAGACCTCCTTCAAGACGCTCATACAGCGACCCCTCCCTGTTCAGCCTAGTTCGAATAAAGATACTTCTGGAAATCCACAAAAACGCGGCGAATTTGATCGGGCTTACCAAGTTCGGCAAATGCGTCGGGCAGTGCGCGGTACTTGAGGCGCAGGAGCGGCGATAGCTTTTCCTGGTCTAGTTCGTCCACGCCTTGTTTCACGTACTGCGCGAGAACGAAATCAACGAACGCTTGCTGCTTGTCTGTCAAACCTTGTGCGGCGGCAACTTTCGCCGCGTCGGCACGTTGTTCGCGGGTTTTTGGTTCCATGGCAAAGGCTACAAATGCAAGAACGTCGAAGAGGTCGCTGTTCTCGGCTTCGATGATTTTCTGCATCTCGGTAAGAGGTTCTTTGCTGAACCCCTTTTCCGCCAGCCCCACCAGCAGTGCCTTGCGTGTTTCTGGTACCGACCAGATTCTGCGAAGCTCATCTTCATCCTTGAAGAATTCAGGCAAAGCCCCGTAAAGCACTTCCAGGAATTGCGCTGCTGACATCGGTCGTCCATCCGCGCTCCAGAACGTCGTGGCCATCATGCTCTGAATGCTGCGTGCCTTCCCGTCTGCCAGCTTTACCTTGATCTTCTGGCGCGGCGGCTCCGGTGGCTCCGGCAACGGCCCAGGAGGTGGCTCAGGCGAAGGCCCACCACCACCGCCACCGCCCCTTGGCGGCTCAGGCTCGATAGGTTCGCCATCCCACTCTGGATCATTGAAGTGGTGATGCGCTTTCACAAAATCGTAGATCGTGAAGTAATCTTTGCCGTCATAAAGCCGTGTGCCGCGCCCGATGATCTGCTTGAACTCGATCATCGATTTGACGGGGCGCAACAAGACAACGTTGCGCACGTTACGCGCATCGACACCCGTCGAGAGCTTCATCGATGTGGTGAGCACTGTGGGAATGGTTTTCTCGTTGTCCTGGAACTCGCGCAGATACTGGTCGCCGAGCGCACCGTCATTGGCCGTAACCCGAACACAGTACAGCGGGTCTGCGCTGGTTTTCATCTGATTGATCAGATCACGCACCGCGAGTGCATGGGTCTGGTTTGCGCAGAAAACGATGGTCTTTTCACGCTGATCAATCATGCCCATCAGGAGCTTGACGCGGTACGCTTCACGCTCCTTGATTTCGATGATCGTATTGAAATCTTTTTCTTCGTAGCGCTTTCCGGTTTCGATCTGCCCTTCGAGCACATCGTCGTCAGCGGTGTAGACATACTCGTCAAGGGTTGTCGCAATCTGCTTGACCTTGAACGGTGTCAAGAAGCCATCATTGATGCCTTCTTTGAGCGAATAGATATACACCGGCTCACCGAAATACGCATAGGTATCCGCGTTATTGGTGCGCTTCGGCGTTGCAGTGAGGCCCAGCTGAACCGCTGGCGCAAAATAATTAAGAATTTCACGCCAACTGCTTTCATCATTCGCGCCGCCGCGATGGCATTCATCAATCACGATGAAATCGAAGAAGTCAGGCGGATATTCCCCAAAATACGGTGCGCCGCCGGGGCCACTCATAAAAGTTTGGAAGATCGTGAAGAAAACGCTGCCATTCTTCGGCACACGCCCCTTCTTCTTTATGTCAGCGGGATCAATGCGCACAAGCGCATCATCCGGGAATGCCGAGAATGCGTTGTAAGCCTGATCTGCCAGGATGTTTCGATCCGCCAGAAACAAAATACGCGGGCGGCGTGTCGGCTCACTGCCGCTCTTCCAGTCGGTGACATTCCAGCGGCTTTGAAACAGTTTCCAAGCAAGCTGGAATGCGACGAACGTTTTGCCCGTGCCGGTGGCGAGAGTCAGAAGAACGCGATCACGCCCCGACGCGATGGCTTCCAGAACACGCTCAATGGCGATGTCCTGATAGTACCGGCCCTGCCATGTCCCGCCCTTGTCCTCAAACGGAATAGCAGCGAAGCGGTCGCGCCAGACATTGGCAGCCGGGAATGTCAGATTCCAAAGCTCATCAGGATTCGGATATGCAGCAACGTCACCTTCAACGCCCGTTTGCATGTCGATGCCGTAGATCGTCTGCCCATTTGTCGCATAGGTATGGCGCACGGCGAGTTTGGCAGCGTAGCTCTTAGCCTGACCAACACCCTCGGTATAGGGCTTGCCCCACGCCTTGGCCTCAATGACGGCCAGCTTGGTGTTGCGGTAGACAAGAACGTAGTCGGCAATCTCGGCCTTCGCCCGCTTGCCGCCCCCTTGCAAGCGCCCTTGTGTAATGCCATGCTCTCGCAGAACCCGGCTGCCTTCAACGACACCCCAGCCAGCGGCTTTCAGGGCGGGGTCAACATGCTCTGCGCGGGTCTCTGCTTCGTTCATGCCACGGCTTCCACTTGTTTGTCTGTTGTCTTAGCTGTCAGCTTTCCAGTGAAAGCTTGGTGTAAAAGTGACTTTTTGAGTTCGTCTAGAGCAGCGACCTTGCAGGTGGCGATGTCGGCCAGTTCGTGAGTTACTGTCGCCAATGCCTCGATCTTGGCGACGATCTTATGTTGCGCGTCAAGCGGCGGCAGCGGAACTGCGATCTCGGCAAGCATTCCTTGATTGAGGCTCTTTATGTTCAGCCCGTTACCACCATCAATCAACTTGCGGCGCACTGCGCGCGATCTCAGAAACTGGCAAACATAAGTCGGTGCTGCCTTGGTGCGGTCGAGGCTGATTCGAATCGTGAATCCTGAGTGCGTGGTAGGTTCCGTCAAGCTGCCAACAACCATGCAGCGACCAATCAACTCTGGATTGCCATTGGAACGAACCGTGAGTATGTCTCCTTCGGAAACCGCGTCGATGGGACTCAGGTCACCATCCAGCGTAACTGTGTCCAAATCACCAAGCGGCGCCCAAAAATGCTTCTGGAAGTCCTTGACCCCGATGATTTGGACAGCTTGGCCGTTGCTCTGTTTGGTGAAGTTGACACCGTTGCGGAACGTAGCCAGCTCGCCCAGCCGAAAGCGTTTTGGACTGCCAGCATGATCCGCGAAGACCATATCGTGTTGTTGATTGAATACTTCGACAGCGTTGAGAAGGTTCTTCTCAGTGTTGGCCTTGGCAGTGGCAATGGCGTCGAAGGCTTCATCAAGGATGGCGACGATGCGGCGCTGTTCGAGAAGCGGTGGATAAGAAACGTTGATCGCTTTGTAGGCATCACCGTTCAAGTTCCGAATGCCGGTGGAATGACTCTGCATCCCTTCAGTCACGCCTGAGAGGTAAAGCCAGTGCAAGTAGCGGTGAAGATAGCTGTGATCTAGCGTCAACGGATCGTTGATTCTGATCGCTGCAGTAAAGTTGCTGAAAGAGTAATCACCCTCAGTCTTATCAAACAAGATGACCCGCCCAACAGGTTGTTTTGGGCCTCCACCAGATTTTTCCAGTATGAGGTCACCAAACTGAAGACGACGCTTTGCATATTTTTTCGCCTCCACATCGAGATATGCAATATCGGAGTCATCAAGGGAGCCGTCCTTGGCGAAATTCGTATTTCGGATCACTCCAACCCGAACGAGTGGCGGCACATCACCCTTCCATAAGCCATTGATGAACTGACAAGCATCCCCAAGACATGTCGTTTGCCACTGTGCCATCACGCTACCAACTCCCTGATCGTTGCCAGCACCTCAGCACTCTCAAGGTCGAGCGCAGCGATTTCATCGAGGATGTCCTGTGGATTGCGCAGCACGACCTCATCGCCGCCGTTTGGATTTTTTACCGAAAGATCGTAGTTGCTTGTGTCAATGGCGGTTGCGTCCACTAACCAGCTCTTGGGCGAGTCAGCGAAGCTGGCTTGCAGCGTGACGAACTCGGCCAGGTCATCGTCGTTGAGCGGATTGGTCTTACCAAGATTACGCCCCGGATCAAGCTGGTAATACCAGACCTTGCGGGTGGGTGCGCCCTTCTCAAAAAACAAGACCACGGTTTTGACACCCGCCCCCTGGAACGTGCCGCCGGGGCAATCCAGCACAGTGTGCAGGTTGCAGCTTTCCAGCAGCAGCTTGCGGATACTGGACGAGGCGCTGTCGGCGTTCGAGAGGAAAGTGTTCTTGATGACGATGGCAGCGCGGCCACCGGCCTTGAGACTCTTGATGAAGTGCTGCAAGAACAGGAATGCTGTCTCCCCGGTTTTAATCGGGAAGTTTTGCTGCACCTCTTTGCGCTCCTTGCCACCGAAGGGCGGATTGGCAAGGATGACGTCGTAGCGGTCTTTGTCCTGAATGTCTGCAATGTTCTCGGCCAGCGTGTTCGTGTGAACCACGTTTGGCGCTTCGATACCATGCAGGATCATGTTCATGATCGCAATCACGTAGGCAAGGCTCTTCTTCTCCTTGCCGTAGAAAGTGCGCTCTTGCAGCGTCTTGAGGTCTGCGGTGGTCAGACCTGGCTGGTTTGATAGATAGTCAAAGGCTTCGCAAAGGAACCCTGCTGAACCGCAAGCGCCGTCATAGATGCGCTCTCCGACACGGGGCTTCGTCACTTGGATCATGGCGCGGATCAGCGGACGGGGCGTGTAGTACTCACCGCCGTTGCGCCCCGCGTTGCCCATGTTCTTGATCTTGGCTTCGTAAAGATGCGACAGCTCGTGCTTTTCCGTCTGGGACTGGAATTGCAGTTCGTCCACCTGCTCGATCACGTCGCGCAGGGTGTAGCCACTCTGCACCTTGTTTTTGATCTCGCCGAATATCTCGCCGATCTTGTATTCGATGGTGTTGGGGCCGCTGGCGCGTGCTTTGAAGCCCGCAAGGTACGGAAAGAGCGTGCCATTCACGAAGTCGCGCAAGTCATCGCCGGTCAAGGCAATGTTGTGATCGAGCTTGCCGTTCGCACCCTTTGGGGCGGCCCAGCTCGACCAGCGGTAGGGTTCATCGAGGATAAAACGGTAAGTCTTCGCTTCCAATTCGGCCTCTGCGGCCTTGTCAGATTCCAGATTGTCCAGATATTTGAGGAAAAGCAGCCATGAGCTTTGCTCGGTGTAATCCAGTTCGCTCGTGCAGCCCGCATCTTTATGCAGGATGTCATCGATATTCTTAAAGGTTTGCTCAAACACGATATTCCTCTCCCCCTCATTGTTTCCCATGTTTCTGAGAGGTAATCAATTATTTACTGATAAGTTGCTATGCGAAAAGCTTTGCAATCTGCCCCATGGGCAGAAACAGCCGCAGCGGGGTTTGCTGGAACGGCTGAAAATCAAAATGCCGGTAAAAGCTTTCGGCCTGCTCGTTTTTGGCATCTACGATCACAGCCATGGCCGCGATCTGCTGCGCGGCCTCCAGGCTGCGGCGCAGGGCATCGACCAGCAGGAATTCCCCGACCCCTTGCCCCCCGGCTGAACGATCCACCGCCAGCCGCCCGAGCAGCGTAACGGGCAACTGACCGTAGCGCGGCAGCCGCTTCATCAGCTCTGGCGGCAGTTCTTCAACGGGAATGATCGAGGATGAAAGGGTGTAGAAGCCGAGCACCTTGGCATCGCCCGGCTGCGTGAGCACGAACGGCGCGGCCACGCGCTTTTCAGCGTCCTGCCGCGCCTGTTCACGCAGATAACGGTTCAGGTCTTCTTGGCCGCAATCGAATGACTTGCGTTCATGGGTTTTGGTCAGCGGGCTGATGTGCTCCGGCGTAAGGAGGAGCGCCAATCAAAACCCCGCCTTCTGACGGTAGCTTTGGACGGCCTTTTGCAGGCGCGGCCCCGGTTCAGAAGGCGTGAGCAGTGCGCTCACGAACGCCACCTGTTCCTCACGGCTCAGGCGGATAACTTCGTGCTCCTGCACGATCTTCGCGGCGGCTTCTTGCGTGCTGTCGATGACCAGCTCACTCAGGGTGCGCCCGGTCAGGTTGGCCGCACGCTGGAAAAAGTCTTTCTGGTCGCTGGACACGCGCGCTTCCAGCCGCGCATTGCGCGACTTTTCTTGAATTTCAGGTGTATGCAGCATGGTTGACCTCATGGGAAATGGGTTCACGTTCCACATTTCACTGTACGCCATTTGTCCGTACACGTCAAGATAAACTGCGTTCCCGCCCCTCCTGCCTCCCCGCCGCCGCCTGCACGGCCTTTTCTCGCCGTTTCTGGCACAAGGCTATGGCACTGGAAAACCGGAAGTCCTTTCCGGTTCCTCCACTTTGTTGCGGCCCTTGCGGGTGCCCGCTGCCATTTTCCCCTTGCGCTTCTTCCGGCCTTCACAAAGGCCGCGACAAGCGCGGCCTCCGAGCCAAGGAGGCAACGATGAACACATATATCCCGACCATCCACGAACTGGATCACTACAGCGAAAGCGAACTGCGCATGATGTTTCGCCAAGCCGCAGACATCGCGGCAAGCACGCAGTGCTCCGACGCAGAACGCGCCACCGCCCGGCAGACGCGGGAGAACATTCGCCGCGTTCTTGCCTCTCGCTACCCACAGCCATGAGCCGGACGGCTTCGCACCTGCGCGCCAGGGCATCAGCCCTCGCGCGCAACGTGCATCAAAACCGCGCTGGAAGCGGCTGGGTTCCAAGGGGGCAGGCACGCCCCTTGGTCGATGGGGATGCAAGGGGAGAGCGAAGTTTCCGCCTTGCCCGATGGGGTTCCGGGGAGCGCGGCAGTCTCCCCGGTCGCAATCCAAGCGCGATGAGCTTGGTCAGGGTGTCGGGGCATGAAAGCCCTGACTGGTGATGCAACGGCCAGACGTTGCCCTGGTGCGGAAAGGCTCGATGCCGCAGCCGCGCCAGCCGCAGGGGGTATCCAACAGGGGGCGGCACGCTCCCTTTGGCAAGTGGGTTCTGGACGTAGTACAGAACACATCTTGCAGTCAGCGCCCAAACAACCCGCAAGCGCATGTTTGTAGTACGCCAGCAGCTACCGCTTGCCGCCCCAAACGCACCTCAAAGCACCGCGCCCAACTAGTACGCAAGCAAGCCGCACCTCATCCCGCATAGGCACGCCGAGGCATTGTCGAAGGCTACTAGCAATCAGGCTGTCGCGTTGATGTGCCCCGCAAAGTGCGTCCCTTAGCTTCGATTGCAAGATCACACAGGGAAACTACCTATCCCCGATCTATTGAGTAGCGCCAGTTCGCACCAAATAGATAACAAGGCGCACGGTACTTCCAACACATGTCCTGTTGTCCGCGTGCCGCCCTTGATCAACCCTCGAAAAGGAGCGCTGCCATGAGCCAAGACACATCCGGCCTCTACAAAGCCATTTCCTCGCTGGGCGGCGTCCTGGCTTTTGCCATTGCCATCCTTGCCACGCCCTTGGTGTTCGATCTGGCCAAGGGGCCGCTATACCGCTATTTCCTCTCGCACTGGGGTGCAGATTTAGCGTGGCTTCTGGTCTGGGTGATGGGCGGGGTTGAAGCCTTCGCCATCTTCGCGGCCTCAGCCCTTTTGCTCAAAGCGGGCATGGTCTGGCTGCTCACGTCGATGGCGATGCGCCGTTTCAAGGAGTGATGTCATGTCCTCCTTCCACGAAGAATTTCGTTTTGGCAGTGCGCAATGGGCCACCGCAAATCAAATCGACCGCGCCGGGTTGCATGGCAGTTCCGGCCCCTTCATCGGTTTCGCAGGAAAGCGCCCGCTGCGCCTGCCCGGTGATGCACCCATCATCACTTTTGGCGGCGCGGGTTCGGGCAAGCTGCGCGATGTGCTGGCCTACAACCTGTGCGGCTTGCGAGATCACAAGGGCATATGGCAGGCACCGCGCCGGATGCTCATCAACGATCCACGCGGTGAACTGGCGGCGATTTCCATCGGCAACCAGATACGCATGGGCAAGGCCGCGTACTGCATCAACCCGTATGGATTGCACGGCCTGCCGCGCCACCGAGTCAATCCGTGGAACATCCTGCGGCCCGGTTCGGCAACGTTCCATGCCGATACCAAGCTGCTGGTAGCTGATCTGATTCCGCTGCCCGCGCAGGGGGATGATTATTTCGGGCGACGTGCCCGCGAACTCTCCGAAGCCCTAATCAAGGCGCATGTGGCGGGTATGCCCCCTAGCCAGACCCGCGATGCTATCAGCCTTGCCAGCTTTTATGAGCTGGTAAACATGATGGCGGTTCCTTCCGGTTGGGATGTCTTGGTGCGGCGTATGGCCGCCATGCCCGATGGCGACATTCGCCGCGTGGCCGAGGAGATGGACAGCAAGCGCAAAGAAGCGCCCAAAGAATACAGCGGCATTGCAGGCAGTCTGTATGAAGCGGTACAAGCCCTGAGCGATCCAGCAGTGCGCGAGACCTTGAGCGGATCGGATGTATCGCTCGAAGCTTTGTGCCAGCAGGACTGCAATATCTATCTGGTCATCCCGGCTGAATACCTCGGTATGTTGGCCCCGGTGCAGCGGGCGATATTCGGGTCGGCCATCCTTTACAAGAACCGCCACCCCGGTGCACCCGGTGTGCTGCTGGTGGTTGATGAGGCCGCGCAGCTTGGTAACTTCGAGGCACTGCTGCGGGCCTACAGCTATGGCCGGGGAATGGGTTTGCGTGCCTGGTCATTCTGGCAAGACCCCGGCCAGATCACGAGCAACTACGGACACGCGGCTTTGTCGGGGTTTATCGGCTCCAGTCAGTGCCGTCAGTTCTTCGGTGTGCGTGACTTCGACACGGCACGGCTGATCTCGCAGATGCTGGGCCAGCAAACGCTTTCCTACGATGCCGAATTGCAGCAGCACGCCGCGCGGGCGCAGGCAGCGCAACTTGTTCATCAGGTCATGGCGGGGGATGACCCCTTCACGGCGGGCCTGGGCATCGCGCAAGCCCAACATGCAGCGCGACACCGCCAGAAGCAGGCCCGCGCGCTGCTCACGCCGGATGAGGCGTTGAACATGCCGGAAAACGAACAAATTCTGTTCCTCTCGGGCCTTGGCCTGCCGCCGATTCGGGCGCACAAACGCCCTTACTTCAAGCAGCCTGAAATGGCGGGCGGCTATCTGCCCAATCCGTTTCATCCGCCGCTGGATCGTGTTCCCATCGCCGGGCGATGGCGCAATTCATGGGCACCCGTGGTACGCGAGAACGTACCCGCCGATCTGGCGCAGTGGCCCCAGCATCAAACGGGCATGTGGGCCTACCCCGAAGGCTACCGCCCTGCATTAAAGAGGCCGCCATGAATCCCGCAGATTTCCGCGCTTTTTACAGGCCGTGTTTACCGATTCTTAATCGACTCGGTAGCACTATTAAAACTAGAGCAACCCTTGGTTGCTCATTGCGAAGGGAAGCTCTATGACTACCGACAAGACCTCCACCCCGGCATCGATTCCGCCCGTAGCGAGCGTGCTGCCCTTTGACGCAGGCAAGTACCTTGAACATGTCGAGGATTTCGAGATGACCGAGGCGCAGAAAGTAGAGTTTCTGCGCGTGCTCTGGGACATCATGGCGACGTTCGTGCGCCTTGGCTTCGATGTGGATTCCGTGCTGCCGCGCTTCAAAGAGGCTTCCGAGAATGCATCGGATGCGGTAGAACAAATCACCCCCACCCATGAATTCAATGTCGCTGTCGATGACGGCACGAACGAAGAGGAGTGAAGCATGGACACGGATCAGAAATTGGCAGTCATTTACTGCCGGGTGTCCACCATCGCGCAAACCAAGCGCGGTGATGGCCTCTCCTCTCAGAAAGCGCGCTGCACGGAGTATGCAAACGCGCGGGGCTACACGGTCATCGAAACCTTCATGGACGATGCTTCGGGCAGCCTGATTGATCGCCCCGGCATGAAAGCCATGCTGGGCTTTCTCAGGAAGCACCGTCACGCTGCGCCTGCGGTGCTGATTGACGATATTTCGCGCCTAGCACGGGGCGTGAAAGCGCATATCGAACTGCGCGCTGCCATCAGCCTTGCAGGCGGTGTGCTGGAATCGCCCAGCGTCGAGTTTGGCGAAGATGCCGACAGCGAGTTGCAGGAATACATCCTTGCGACCGTGGCCCAGCACCAGCGCCGCAAGAACGCCGAGCAAACCAAAAACCGGATGCGCGCACGTGTGCTCAATGGCTATTGGCCGTTCCCCTGCCCAGTGGGTTTTCGCTATCAGCGTGTACCCGGCCATGGCAATGTGCTGGTGCGCAATGAGCCTCTGGCCTCTATCGTGCAAGAAGCCTTGGAAGGCTACGCCTCAGGACGCTTTCAGATTCAGGCGGAAATTGTCCGCTTTCTGGAGTCACACCCGGAGTTCCCGCATGACCGCAAAGGTCGAGTACGTTTCACGCAGGTGAATGACATTCTGACCCGTGCCGTCTATGCCGGGTACGTCTCAGCCCCGAACTGGGATGTGCCTTTGCGCAAGGGGCACCATGAGGCGCTCATCAGCTATGAAACGCACCTGAAGATTCAGGAGCGTTTGACGGGCGGCGCGCGTGCACCCAACCGCAAAGACTTGAATGCTGATTTCCCGCTGCGCGGCGCGGTCGTGTGCGGCCATTGCAGCACGCCCTTGACCGCTTGCTGGTCAAAGGGGCGCATGAGCTATCACCCCTACTATTTGTGCCGCCAGCGCGGCTGCGAAGACTACGGCAAGTCGATTCGCCGCGACGTGATCGAAGGGGAGTTCGAGACCCTGCTCAAGAACATGCAGCCGACGGCACCCTTGTTCAAGGCAGCACGCGCCATGTTCAAAGACCTCTGGGATCATCGTCTGGCAATGGGCGTGGAGCGCACCAAAGCTCTCAAGGTCGAGCTGGGCAAAGTCGAGCAGCAGGTGAATCAGTTCCTTGACCGCATCGTCGATGCGTCCGTGCCATCGGTGATTGCGACCTATGAGACGCGCATCAAGACGCTGGAAGATCGCAAGCTGGTTTTGCTGGAAAAGATCGGCACTACAGGTCGTCCGGTGCGAAGCTTTGAAGAAACAGTTAGAACCGCCTTCGACTTCCTCGCAAGTCCTTGTATCTTATGGAGTTCCGAGCGTCTGGAGGACAAGCGCGCCGTGCTGAAACTGGCGTTTGCCGAGAGGTTGGCGTACACGAAAAAACAGGGGTTTAGAACCCCCGATTTTTCCTTACCCTTCAAGACCTTAGCTCAAATTTCAGACCCTGATTTTAAGATGGCGCGGGTGGAGGGGTTCGAACCCCCGACCCCAGGCTTAGAAGGCCTGTGCTCTATCCAACTGAGCTACACCCGCCAGGATGAGGATGTGCGAGACGCAAGTATCAAGCCAGCGCGCGCATCGCACAAAGACTACCCTTTTACAGCGCAGGCATCCCGGCAGGATGCGCGGCCAAAGGGTAATCTGCCATTTTAGCGCGAAAACAACTTTTGCATAGCGAAGCGGGCCCTGCAAGCCGCCATACTGTAAAAAATTATGGTCGCAAATACGATTTTCACGCTCAAATGGTACAGTCGTGTACGGATAAATGAGAATCATCGGGATATTCATGCAGAAGAAGACCCCACACAAGAACCTGCTTTTGCTGGCGGCACCGCTTATGCTGTCCGGCGCAATCATCAATACCGCCCAGGCCGGCGTCAACTATCAACTGCGGCAAGTCCATGCCGGCCCCGGAGAGACCGTCAATATCGATGCCCTGGTCTTTAACGACACAGGCAGCCTTATGAGCTGGACCGCACCGCAAAACCTGGTTTTGCAATGGCGCGACCACCAAGGCAATGTGGTGCGCAGCCTGGCCGAGCTGGAGACACGCGACCCCCAGGCGTCGATTCCGGTCAATAACTTTACAGCCTACAGCTGGCGCGCGGTGGTGCCCAACGGCATAAAAGGTCTGCAAGCCGTCAACATCGAAGGCGAACGCGTCATGCTGGCGCTGGACGCGAACTCTCAGGGCAACAGCCCCATCACGTCCAGCCCGGCCATTGCCGCCGTGGTCAACGCGGGAGCCAGCGGCGATCCGTCCGCCCCCGATCCAGCCTTGCCGGCTGCCCAAGTCGCCGCCGCCGGTGCCGCCGCGCAAGGACCGGCCATCAACAGCGGCTACGGACTGCAGCCTGCCAGCTCCAGTTTCGACAGCTTTCGCAATGCCATCTCCGCCCATGACCCGACCTACTTCATCGCCGGCAACAAAGGTGGAAGCAATGCACGCTTTCAGCTCAGCTTCAAATACCGTCTGCATTCGCCAACAGACCCAAGCAACCCGGGCTTTTTCGATCACTTCTACATAGGCTATACGCAGACGGCGCTCTGGGACCTGCATTCGGACTCCAAACCCTTTGTCGACACCACCTACAACCCCAGCCTGTTCTGGCGCAAAGACGCCATCTGGGAGTCCGAGCACAAACGCATGTTCCTGGGACTGGCCACCGGGTACGAACACGCCTCCAACGGCAAGTCGGGCGACGACTCGCGGTCCATGAACGACGTATTCATCCAGCCGGAGTTCAACTATCGCTTTGACCACGGTGCCACGCTGACCTTTGCGCCGCGCGTCAAACACTATGTCTTTATGGGCGAGAACGCCGACTGGAAGCACTACCGTGGCCGGGTGGACTGGCGTCTGCGCTATGCCCAGGACAACGGCCTGGTACTGTCGGGTATGTACAACCAGGCGTCTCAAGGTCGGAACACAAAAGAAGTTTCCATTGCCTGGCCGCTCAAGCGCACGCCATTGAATATGAATGGCTATCTGTATGGTCAGTATTTCTCGGGCTACGCTCAAACCCTGCTGGGCTACCGCGAACGCAGCTCTTCGCAATTTCGCATCGGCTTGGCGCTGGTCCCCTAAGACTCGGCCTGGGGAATGCTAAAGCAGTCCCCCGCCGCGCCGGCCCGCCAGGCCGGCGCGCGCCATATCCTGCTCACAGGCCTGGATCAGAAAGCGCTGAAACAAGGCCACCAGCCCCACCGGTTCGCGCCCCAAAGGCCAAAGCAGCCCCACTTCCAAAGGCTCCACCGGATCGCTGATGCTGATGGCATGAATGCGCTTGCCCTCCAGCGACCAAGGCCTGTAGACCATATCCGACAGAATGCTGACCCCGAAGCCATAAGCAATCAGGCCGCGCACCGCCTCCAGCGAACGCGTGCGCATGGCCACGCGCGCCGGGAATCCGCCGGACCGGGCATGGCGGGCAGCGGCGACATCGGCATCGTCCACCGTCAACAAAATAAAAGGCTGCTCATTGATCTGTTCCAGCGTCACGCTGGGTTCGCGCGCCAAGGCATGCTGGTCCGACACCCACAGCCGACGCCGCGACGTGGCCAGGCGGTGATGCCCATAATGATCCAGACACTCGATATTGGACAATAAGGCCACACCCAGATCGATCTCACGGTTCTGCAGCGCCTGTTCCATCTCGGGGCGCTCCATGTCGACCAGTTCGATATCGATGTTGGGGTAGCTGTGCTTGAAACGGCTGATCAGATCGGGCAGGAAATAACCCAGCACGGTGTAACCGGCGGCCACATGGATGCGACCCTGGATATTTTGCCGCTTCAGGTCCGAGTGATTAAGCGCGTCGTTGACCGCGTCCAGCACATGGTGGGCGTGATGAAAAAACACCTGACCTTGCGGCGTCAAGGCAACACCATGCGGCAGGCGCTCGAACAAGGGCAGATTCAAGCGCCGCTCCAGACTCTGCACCGCATTGCTGATGGCGGACTGGGATACATTTTCTGCCTCGGCGGCCGCCGAGAACTGCCCGCTGACGGCAGCGGCGATGAAATAGCGGAACTGTCGCAAGGTCACTTCGTGTTTCATAGCCATCCGATTTTCAGATATCAGGTACACGTAAATTTGATTTTACGATATCAAAAAGCTTCACTAGACTAAAGCCATAACGACGATAACTTGCACGAACACAATTCCTGCAGGAGACAAAACCATGAATGCCCCACTCAACAAGCCCCACAAGGTCATGTTGGAATCCGTGTCGCTGGACGACAAATACACTGTCGAACAAGGACGCGCCTATATGAGCGGCACCCAGGCGCTGGTGCGCCTGCCCATGCTGCAAAAAGAACGCGACCGGCGCGCCGGTCTGAATACCGCCGGCTTTATATCCGGTTACCGCGGCTCGCCCCTGGGCGGCGTGGATCTGGCCTTGTGGCAAGCGGATAAACACCTGAAAGAACACGATATCGTGTTCAAACCCGGCCTGAACGAAGATCTGGCCGCCACCGCAGTCTGGGGCAGCCAGCAAACCAATCTGTACGACCAGGCCCGATTCGATGGTGTCTTTGGCATGTGGTATGGCAAAGGGCCGGGCGTGGATCGCTCCATCGATGTGCTCAAGCATGCCAATTCGGCCGGCAGTTCGCGCCACGGCGGCGTGCTGGTGCTGGCCGGCGACGATCACGGTGCCAAGTCCTCCACAGTGGCGCACCAATCGGAACACGTTTTTGCCGCCGCCGGCATTCCCGTCCTGTATCCGGCCAATGTGCAGGAATACCTGGATTTCGGACAACATGGCTGGGCCATAAGCCGTTTTTCGGGCCTGTGGGTGGCGCTCAAATGCGTGACCGAGGTCGTGGAATCCAACGCTTCTGTCGATCTGGACCCGGAACGGGTACAGATTGTGCTGCCCGACATCGAGGACATGCCCGCCGATGGCCTGAACATACGCTGGCCGGACCCACCGCTGGTTCAGGAAGCGCGCATGATGAACCATAAATGGTATGCCGCCCTGGCCTATGTGCGCGCCAACAAACTGAATCGCATCGAAATCGATTCGCCCCAGGCGCGCTTTGGCATCATGACGGCCGGCAAAGCCTATCTGGATACCCGCCAGGCCCTGGCAGACCTGGGCTTGTCCGATGCGCTGTGCGCCGAACTGGGCATACGCCTGTTCAAAGTGGGCTGTATCTGGCCGTTGGATGCTCAGGATGCGCGCCAGTTCGCCACTGGCCTGTCGGAAATTCTCGTCATCGAAGAAAAACGTCAGGTCATGGAATATGCCCTGAAAGAAGAGCTGTATAACTGGCGCGACGACGTGCGCCCCAAAATCTACGGCAAGTTCGACGAAACTGAACACGGCGGCGGCGAATGGTCCACGCCTCGTTCGCCGTGGCTGCTGCCTGCCCAAGGCGAGCTGTCGCCCGCCATGATCGCACGCGCCATTGCCCGACGTCTGACCACGATGGAGCTGCCCGACCCATTGCGCGCCCGCATCCAGGCCCGCCTGGCCATTCTGGACGCCAAAGACCGCGAGGCCCGCGTGCCGCGCGTGACCGCCGAGCGCAAGCCCTGGTTCTGTTCCGGCTGTCCGCACAATACGTCCACGCGTGTGCCGGAAGGCTCGCGCGCCATGGCTGGCATCGGCTGCCACTACATGACCATCTGGATGGACCGCAGCACCTCCACCTTCAGTCATATGGGCGGAGAAGGCGTGGCCTGGATAGGCCAACAGCCTTTTACCAACGAAAAACACGTATTTGCCAATCTGGGCGACGGCACCTACTTTCACTCGGGCATTCTGGCGATCCGCGCCTCCATTGCCGCCAACTCGAACATCACTTACAAAATTCTGTACAACGATGCGGTGGCCATGACAGGCGGCCAGCCGGTGGACGGCATCCTGAAAGTCACGGACGTGATCGCTCAGGTGCATGCCGAAGGTGCCAAGAAGATCGTGGTGGTCACCGACGAACCGGAAAAATTCAAAGGGGTCAGTCTGGCGGGCAATCCGCCTGTCTACCATCGCGACGAACTGGATCGGGTGCAGCGCGAACTGCGCGATGTTCCCGGCACAACCGTGCTGGTCTATGACCAGACCTGTGCCACCGAAAAACGCCGTCGCCGCAAGAAAGGGACGTACCCGGACCCAGCCCTGCGCGCCTTTATCAACGACACCGTCTGCGAAGGCTGCGGGGACTGTTCGGTCAAGTCCAACTGCCTGTCGGTCGAACCGCTAGAGACCCCGCTGGGCACCAAGCGCACTATCAATCAGTCGTCGTGCAATAAAGATTTTTCCTGTGTGAACGGGTTCTGCCCCAGCTTTGTCACCCTGAAAGGTGCACAGCTACGCAAGCCGCAAGCCAAAGGCCATTCGCTGGAATCGTTCAATCTGGCTGATTTGCCTCTGCCTACCCTGCCCGATCTGGATAAAACCTACGGCATCCTGATCGCCGGCATAGGCGGCACCGGCGTGGTCACGGTAGGCGGCCTGCTGGGCATGGCAGCCCACCTGGAAAACAAGGGCGTCACCGTGCTGGACATGGCCGGTCTGGCTCAGAAAGGCGGTGCCGTGCTCAGCCATGTGCAGATCGCCCGCCAACCCGATCTGTTGCACGCCACCCGCGTCCCGACAGGCGAGGCTTCCTTGCTGATCGGCAGCGATGCGCTGGTCAGCGCCTCCACCGATGTGCTTAGCCGGGTCAGTCGCGACCACACCCGTGCCATCGTCAACACCGCCGCCAGCCCAACATCCGATCTGATCGGCAATGCGCACTGGAAATTCCCGCTCAAAACGGCCTGTACCGACATCGAAAATGCGATTGGCAGCCACACCCGCTATCTGGATGCCAATGCCCTGGCCGTACACCTGATGGGCGATGCGCTCTATGCCAACCCGATCTTGCTGGGCTACGCATTTCAGCGCGGCTGGATTCCCCTGCACATGAACAGCCTGCTGCGTGCCATCGAACTCAATGGCGTTGCCGTGCACGCCAATCGTCAGGCCTTCCAATGGGGCCGGCTGGCAGCCGCGCACGGCGTGCAGGCGCTGATGGAGGATGCCGAGTCGACCGCGCCCGCTCTGACCTTTCCTGAAAGCGTGCAATCCCTGATCAAACGCATGGAAACACTGTTGAGCGAATATCAGAACCCTGGATGGGCACGGCGCTATCGGGAAGCGATCAGCCCCTTGCTGGAGCGTGAGACTGAACTGGGACAAGACAAGAACCTTCCGCTGACCCGGATCGCCGCTACTCAACTGGCCCGCCTGATGAGCTACAAGGACGAGTACGAAGTGGCCCGCCTCTATACCGATCCGGCCTTTCTGGACAAGCTGCGCGCCCAGTTTGCGGGGGAACCCGGGACGGACTACCAGATCCAGTATCATCTGGCTCCGCCCATCCTGGGCCGCAAAAACAGCCAGGGCCAACCCGTCAAAAGTCAGTTCGGACCGTCCACGATGACCCTGTTCCGTTTTCTGGCCCGCCTCAAGGGCTTGCGCGGCACACCACTGGATGTATTCGGCTACTCACAGGAACGACGCCACGAACGTCAGGGCATAGAGGACTATCTGGCCGACCTGGCCGAAGCCGGTTCACATCTGACGATCGACAATCTGGACATCGCCCAACGCTGGCTGGGCTATCCCGAGCTGATACGCGGCTATGGCCACGTCAAGGAAAACGGCCGCCTGAAAGCCTATGCGCTGCGCGAACAGCAACGCAGTCAATTCCGCGCACGCACCGAGCCCCATCAGCACGTGGCCTGAACCGGCATATAGGCCTGCCCATTCGCGCCTTGCTCCACCCTGCACCCTGGCTTTCACCGAAGCCGGGGTGCTTTTTTATGCAACGCAGCGCCCTACGCAAACTGGCATACAATCGAAACGAATCCAACCCTCGCCGCCGGCCGTGTCCCTACGCCCGGCGCGAAATTCGACCTTATGCGCCACCTTATCTATCTGTTTGTTCCCCTGGCTTTCATCCTGCTGACCGCCTTCAGGCTGGCCTTCGCATTCTGGAAATGGCCTCGGGTGCGCCAAGCCGGCGGCCTGGGCCCCATTCTTTTAGGTGGGCTGCGCATCGATGCCCTGATGATCGCAGCCCTTTGTGCACCGGTCGCCCTGCTGGCCCCCTGGGTCGGGCACTACGAAACCGCCACGCTGTTGACGGCGGTGTGGTTCACATTCGCCTGGTTCTTGCTGAGCCTGCTGGAAGTCTCCACCCCGCAGTTCATCATTGAATACGACACCCGCCCCAACCGCCTTTATGTGGACTACCTGAAGCATCCCCAGGAGGTCATGGGCATGCTCTGGAAAGGCTACAAGCTCATGATTGCCGTGGCGCTGCTTGGGCTGGCGCTGATCGTCTGGTCAGGATGGAGCCTGTTCGGCCACACCACCCCCGACCCCGCCATGAATCTGTGGCTGCGTCCGGTCTGGATGCTGGTCGCCGCCGCGCTGTGTACCCTGGCCATACGCGGCACCCTGGCGCACCGTCCCATCAATCCGTCCACCGTAGCCTGGTGCGGAGACAGCATGGTCAACACCCTGCCCCTGAACTCGCTGTACAACGTGGCCTACGCCATCTACAGCATGAAAAATGAGCGTTCGGCACAGGATCTTTACGGCCATATGGACCCGCAGCGCATGAACGAGATCGTGCGAACCGCTGCGCAATTGCCCCCCGGCCCGGAGAATCTGCCCACCCTGCACCGCCAGCAGGCCAGCCAGACCCGCACGCGCAAACCTAATCTGGTGCTGATCGTGGAAGAAAGCCTGGGGGCGCAATATGTCGGCAACCTGGGCGGTGCCGACCTGACGCCGGAACTGGATCAACTGGCGCAAACAGGCTGGAACTTTCGCCGCGCCTACGCTACCGGCACCCGTTCCGTGCGCGGCCTGGAAGCCGTCAGCGCGGGCTTTCCGCCCACGGTAGCCGATGCCGTGCTGCGCCTGCCAGGCTCGCAAAGCCGCTTTTTTACCCTGGCCCAATTGCTCAAGGAACAGGGCTACCGCTCACGCTTCATTTATGGCGGCGAAGCCCACTTCGACAATATGAAGAGCTTTTTCCTGGGTAACGGCTTTGACGAACTGCACGAGCAGTCCAGCTTTGAGGCACCGCAATTTGTCGGCACCTGGGGAGCCAGCGATGAAGACATGTTCAACAAGCTGCACACACTGCTGAGCCAGGATGGCGAACAGCCCACCCTGACTCTGGCTTTTTCGGTCAGCAACCATTCCCCCTGGGAATACCCGGCCGGCCGCATCCAGGTTCAGGGCGATCCAGCCACCGTGGAAAACACCGTACGCTATGCGGACTGGGCCATCGGCGACTTCTTTCGCAAAGCCCGCAATGCCGAATACTGGGACAATACCGTCTTTCTGGTCGTGGCCGATCACGATTCGCGCGTAGGTGGAGCCAGCCTGGTGCCGCTAAAGCATTTTCATATTCCCGCCCTGATACTGGGCGGGGGCGTACCCCAGCGCCAGGACGAACGCATCATCAGCCAGATCGACCTGGCCCCAACCCTGCTCTCGCTGATGGGCATAGACAGCGAACACCCCATGATAGGACGTGACCTGACGCGCCAGGACAGCGATCGGGCCATGATGCAGTATTACGAAAACTATGGTTATCTTAAAGGCGACATACTGACGGTACTGACCCCGCACCAGGAACCGGGGCAATACCGATTCACCGCCCCCGACCAATACACGCCCATCGCACAACCCGACCCGGAACTGGCCCAGGAAGCACTGGCCCATGTGCTCTGGCCAAGCTGGGTCTACCACGAACACGCCTATACGCTGCCGCATCTGCAGACACGCCAGGCTGGCAGCGAGTCCGCCCGCACATCTTGACTTGTTTCTAAATTCAATTTAAGATTACTGTCTTTAGTCGGGGCGTAGCGCAGCCTGGTAGCGCATCTGGTTTGGGACCAGAGGGTCGCGAGTTCGAATCCCGCCGCCCCGACCATGTATTTTAAAAAAGCACCGCTTGGCGGTGCTTTTTTTATGGTTACTCGAGACATTCCAAGAGCCAATTTACCCAGCCACTGACGAACTGGCTTTTTGAATACGACATTCAAGGCGCAGGCAGATCGGACGGGGCTGACGGCTTGCCGGCCCGCAATTACAAGACAGCCTCTTTGGCGCTTAGCCAACCGTCTTTTCCAGATATACGGAAAGCGCACCCCCACGACAAACCGTCTTTTTACTCTGCACAGCTTGCCAAGAACAAAAACCGGAGATATAATTTTTTTCTTAGTCGGGGCGTAGCGCAGCCTGGTAGCGCATCTGGTTTGGGACCAGAGGGTCGCGAGTTCGAATCCCGCCGCCCCGACCAAAAAATTCAAAAGCCTTGCAGATTTTTCGTCTGCAAGGCTTTTTGTTTGGCCGTCCATTGTATTTGGCCGTAAGCCAACCAACTCTATTGCGGCACACTAACATTGGACTGACCGCTATCGGCCAGAAACTGTGCCACCATGCCTTGGTTTTTTTGTCGTGCAATAAATTCCTGCATCCAGGCATGGGCCAATGTACGGCCCGCCGGCACCGCCATCGCTTGGCGGATCACCGTAAAGCTGTCCGGCAAAACCCGCAATCGATCGCGCGAACGCGCATAGCGCTCCAAAGGCTGACGCACCCCCGCCGCCGCATCCAGCTCCTGTTCCACAAACAGATCTATCGCCGCTGCCGATGTGGGAGCGCGCACCAGATCGGCCTGCTTGAGCGCACGACTCAAGAACAGGTCGTACGCCGCACCCTTGCCGACCGCAATGCAGACACCGCGCCGATCCAACTGCTCCACGCTCTGGTAGTCCGAATCGGAGCGCACCAGATACGTCCCCTCAATGTGCACATAGGCCTGCGTGAACAAAATCTTTTCAGCCCGCTTGGGATCGATGGCCAGAAAAGCCAGATCCCACTCGTCTTTGTAAACACCATCCACAACCATCTGGGCGGAATCGTAAGAATGAAACTGCACACTCAAGCCCAGCTCCTGGGCTACGCTGTGCGCCAGATCTGCGGACACCCCGCGTGGCGTCTGCTCCAGTTCGCCGCGCTGCGCCAGTACCGGATTGCCGTAATTGATCGCCACGCGCAATACACCTGCGGGGGCCAGCTCTGCGGCCACAGCCTGCTTTTCTGTCATGGATACGCTCCGTCATACTTGTTGATCCCAAGACCTCCTACAATACCCCACGTTGCGAACCTTTCAAATGATGGAGACTGGTCATGTCCCGGGATGATCTTGGAAAACTGATTCTGCGCGCGGGCGTTGGCCTGCTGCTTTTGCTGCACGGCATCGCCAAGATCCGCTATGGCATAGGCGGCATAGAAAAACTGGTGCTAGCCAACAACCTGCCGTCCGTCGTGGCCTGGGGCGTTTACCTGGGCGAAGTTCTAGCCCCCATCATGATGATTCTGGGCTACTACGCCCGTGCGGCAGGTCTGGTGGCCGCGCTGAATATGCTTATCGCTTTGCTGCTGGCGCACAGCTCGCAACTGACTTCCTTTACCGGCCAAGGAATCTGGAGCCTGGAACTGCAAGGCCTGTTCCTGATCGGCTGCCTGACCGTGGGCCTGATCGGTGCCGGCAAATACAGCGTGGGCGGCAACGGCGGCCCCTGGAACTGATTCGCCTCCTGGCGGGCCCCGTCAGGAAAGGCTGCCAGAACCGGGCAGTCAAGCCGCCAGGGTCAGATCCAAACGCAGGCCACCCTTATCCGAAGGCCCGGCCTGTACCTGACCATGATAGCTTTGGGCCAGTTCGCGCACAATGTCCAACCCCAAACCAAAACCGGGGTGACGTTCATCGGCACGCTGGCCCCGGCCAAACACCCGCTCCAGCTGATCGGCGCTCAGGCCCGGCCCATCGTCCTCGACCACGATGCGCAACATGCCGTCTTCCTGGCTGACACGGCACCATACATGGCCCGCCGCCCACTTGCAGGCATTATCAAGCAGGTTGCCGGCCATTTCCTGAAGATCTTGCTCCTCGCCCTTAAAAATCACTTCCTGATCGGGCAAATCCAGATCAATCCTCTTGTCCGTATGCAGGCGGCCCATCACCCGACATAAGGTCTGCAAGCTGACCCGCACATCAGTACGCAAACCGATGGCTCGTACGGCGCTTGCCCTGGCCTTGGACAAATGATGATCGACCTGCCGCTGCGCCAACGCCACCTGCTCGACCACCAGTTCGGCCAGATGCGGATCGGCCGCCGCCGCCGCATTGCCCATGATGCTCAAGGGCGTCTTGACCGCATGAGCCAGATTGCCGGCCTGCGCCCGGGCGCGCTCGACCATGCGGGCATTGGCATTCAGAACGGCATTGAAGTCATCGACCAAAGGCTGAATCTCCGAGGGAAATCGTCCATCGATCTCCGGCTGCCGCCCTTGCTGCACATCCAGCAGCCGCCGGCGCAGCAAACGCAAGGGATACAACGCCAAGACAAGCTGCAACACCGCCGCCAAAATCAGGCCCAGCGCCAGCCCGCCCAAGGACAGAAACAAAATCCGCTCGAAACGCGCCAAAGGCTCAGCCAATAATTGACGATTACCGGCAACCATGATTTGCAGACTCAGGCCCGAGTCATTCAGCTCGTCCAGCTCCTGACGCAGCACAATCAAAGGCTGCCGCCCTGGGCCAGTCAAGGCGAACGCACCATGCGCTTTGCCCACTGCATTTACGTCCAGCGCCTCATCCCACAGCGAGGTCGAGCGCAGCGCAACTACCCAGGCCTGGGTGTCGGCGCTACGCCGCGCAATTTGCCAATACAGTCCCGAGTACGGCTGCTCGAACAAAGGATCGCTCAGGCGGGACTGCAGCGACAGCGCATCTGCGCCTTCCAGATTGATATCGGCCATGATCTGATCCAGGTGCGTTTGCAGCCGCTGCTCGAACTGGCGATAGACATGGTCCTGGAACAGGCGGTTCAACCCCAGTCCGGCCAAAATGATACTGACCACGATCCAGGCCAAGGTGCCCAGCAACAAACGGCTGCGCAAGGAACCAAGGACAGTGTAGCTGCGGCCTGGACTCATGCTGCCGGGTCCACCAGACGATAACCCATGCCGCGCACGGTCTCGATATAGCCGGGCGGCAGTTTTTTGCGCAGTCGCACAATAAACACCTCGATGGTGTTCGAGTCGCGCTCGAAGTCCTGGGCATAAATATGCTCGGTCAGTTGAGTACGCGACAAGACCTGCCCCGGATGATGCATCATGAACGCAAGCAAGCGATATTCGTGGCTGGTCAATACCAGACCGATGCCATCGCAACTGACCGTCGAGGCACGCGGGTCCAGCTCCAGCCCCCCCAATTGCAGCCGGGGGTGTGCCTGCCCTGCCGCACGGCGCAGCAAAGCCCGCATACGAGCCAGCACCTCTTCCATGTGAAACGGTTTGGCGACATAATCGTCCGCCCCCGCATCCATGCCTTCCACCTTGTCGTGCCAGTCGTTGCGCGCGGTCAGGATCAGCACCGGCATCGCAACGCCGGCTGCGCGCCAGCGCCGCAAAATGGACACCCCATCCATACCGGGCAAGCCCAGATCCAACACGACAGCATCGAATGACTCGACTTCGCCCAAGTAGTGGCCTTCGCGCCCGTCGTGCGTCACCTGCACGACATATCCAGCCCGCTCCAGTGCCTGCTGCAGTTGTGCGGCCAGCGTCGTTTCATCTTCGATGACCAAAATCCGCATTTCAATGCTCCTTCTTACCGGCACGCCGAGGGCCGCGTACAGCCAATACCTCGGCCGTCAAGGCATCGACTTTAAGCCGCACCAGACGGCTTTCGTCAAACAGCATACGAATGTCGTACACCCAGACCTCGAAACGCGTGTCGTATTCAAACTGAACCCGCAGCACCCGCCCGGGATAGTCGGGTCGCAGACGCCGCAGCACCTCGCGCAGCGGCAGCGCCTGACCGCGTTGCACCGCTTCGCGCGCTTGATCGTGCCCTCGGTACGCCGGCCCCGCTGGCCAGTGCGGGCTGGGACCGAAGCGTTCGGACGGCGCGGGATCGGAAGCGGAATACGGCGGATACGGCACCGCATCCTGCTCAGGCCAGCCATGCTCCACAGACTCATGCCGCTGCGAATCGGTACAGTGCGCCCACGCCGACGGCATAGAAGCCGACAGCACAGCGCCCAGGCATAGGCAGCAGAACGAGAAGTGGCGAAATATTTTCATCAACAGGCAGCGACAGAGATCGCAAAAGACAAGACACAAGCAGCACGCCCCCGGTATAGCAAGTTGCCGATGAACATAACATGAACAGCCACTTCAGACTTGATTAAGAGGCAGCTGCCCATAATGGGCACCAGGCTGATACGAAACGGCCTGACTTCTACCTCTACAAGGAGCTTTACCATGAAACGCTCGACATTGATTTACGCAGTCATTCTGGGTACTACGGGTGTATTGGGGGGCACGGCCGCGATGGCGCAAGCACCCGCAACGGCTCCCAAACCGATGACCCATCACACCACCAAACCTGCTCACGCCGTAAAAGCGCCGGCCGCCAAAAAAGAACATGGAACCATGCCCCGCGCTCATGCGGCTCCCGCCAAGCCCGCCGCGCCCGCCAAGCCAGCGGCCCCTCACCGTTGAACGTTTACTGTGTAAACCAAGAGGGCCAGGCACGGCCTGACCCTCTGCTTCGACTCCGGCACAGCCACAGGCCAGCCGCAACATCACCAAGGAACATCGCATGACAACACGCACCTCCCTTCTGAGCGCCCTTCTCCTGTCCGCCGGCCTGCTGGGCGGCACGGCCGCCATCGCCCAGGAAGCCTCCACGCAGGCCCAGTCCCAAACCACCAACCGCGAAGCCCGCCCGGCGCGCGACCATAAAGCCCTGACAGCCGAACAGATCAAAGACATAGGCCCGGTCTATCAACGCCTGAAGGATGCCGGCTACACCAAAATCGGCAGCATCATGCAACGCAACGACAAAGTCATCGCCACCGTCGTAGACAAAGACGGCAAAGTCTTGCGTGTTCAGGGCGATGCCGACAATGGTGCCTTCACACCTTGGGAACCCAAAAAAGAAAGACGCCAGCATAATCGCGGCCACATGGAGTCCCAACCAGGCACACACCACCCCACGACAACCGACAAAGCCAGCAGCTAATGTCCACGCTCCCCCTTGCGTACTAGCGGCACAACAATCCGGCGCTTCGCACTGACGCCGGATTTCTTCTTTCCGACCCGGAGACGCTGCGTGCCATCGCCTATTCCCTGGGCCACCAACCTACATATAAGCCCTGATGGGGCAAACACCCGGAACCGGCTAGGATAGATTGTTGTATCCAGATTCAAGGAACCACCTTTATGCTGTCCGCCGGCTCTGGCTATTCAAGTACCTACTCGTCTTTTCGTTGGCTCGTCCCCAAGCATTACAACATCGCCGCCGACACCTGCGACAAATGGGCCGACGGCTCTGGCCGACTGGCGCTGATCCAACACATGCCGGACGGTCAGGTTCATCGCTATAGCTTTGATCAGTTAAAGCGCTGGTCAGACGCACTGGCAGCCGCCTGGCAAATACAAGGCCTGAAACGCGGCGACCGAATCGGCATTCTGCTGGCGCAAGGGCTGGAAACCGCACTGGCGCATCTGGCCGCCTACAAAATCGGGGCCATCGCCATGCCGCTGTTTACCCTGTTCGGCACGGATGCGCTGATGTATCGCCTGAACGACTCGGGGGCCTGCGCCTTGGTCACAGACCAGAGCGGCCTGGACACGCTCCGCCCCATCCGGCATCAGCTCACTCACCTGCAACACATTTATAGCGTCGATGCTAGCGAATCAACCGCCACCGAGCATGCATTCTGGCCCGTTCTGGAATCCGCAACAGGCACCGACTT
This sequence comes from Alcaligenes sp. SDU_A2, assembly GCF_038237375.1. NCBI lineage: Bacteria > Pseudomonadati > Pseudomonadota > Betaproteobacteria > Burkholderiales > Alcaligenaceae > Alcaligenes > Alcaligenes sp. SDU_A2. The sequence goes on from NZ_CP151273.1 coordinate 2,921,889, forward strand.
CCAGCCCGCGCAGACCCGTGCCGACGACCCTGCCGTACTCATCTATACGTCCGGCACCACGGGTTCGGCCAAAGGAGCACTGCACGCCCACCGCGTGTTGTTGGGGCACCTGCCCGGCGTAGAAATGTCGCACAATTTTCTACCACGCGGTCAGGGGCTGATGTGGACGCCCGCCGATTGGGCCTGGATAGGCGGGCTGCTGGATGTGCTGCTGCCAGCCTGGCACCACGGCATGCCGGTGCTGGCCCATCGTTTTCCAAAATTCGATGCCCAGGCAGCCTGGGCGCTGATGTCCGAACACGGTGTCACGCACACCTTTCTGCCCCCCACCGCCTTGAAAATGCTGCGCCGCAGTCCGTCGCCACGCACACGCTGGCCACTGCAGTTGCAGTCCATTGCCAGCGGTGGCGAATCTCTAGGGGCCGAACTGTTGCAATGGGCGCGCCAGGAACTGGGCATCACCATCAACGAGTTCTACGGCCAGACCGAATGCAATATGATCGTCTCCTCCTGCTCTGCCTGGTTTCCCGGCCAGGCGGGCAAGATCGGCAAGCCGGTCCCCGGCCACCGGGTGGCGATTGTGGACGAAACCGGCCAGATCCTGCCGGTCGGATCGGAAGGCCATATCGCTGTACAGCGCCCTGATCCGGTCATGTTCCTGGAATACTGGCAACGTCCGGAAGCGACGAACGAGAAATTTGTAGGCGACTGGCTGCTGACCGGCGACAAAGGCATGCTGGACGAAGAAGGCTATATCCGCTTTGTCGGCCGCAACGACGATGTCATCACCAGCGCCGGCTACCGTATCGGCCCCGGCCCCATCGAAGATGGCCTGCTGGGTCATCACGCCGTTGCGCTGGCAGCGGTCATCGGCGTTCCCGACCCGGAACGCACCGAGGTCGTCAAAGCGTTCATTGTGCTCAAGGACGGCGTGGAACCGTCAGACGAACTGATCAAAGATATCCAGGAGCACATCAAACGCCGCGTCGCCGCCCACGAATACCCCCGCATCATCGAATTCGTAGACTCGCTGCCCATGACCGCCACCGGCAAAGTAATACGACATGCCTTGCGGCAACGCCGATGACATCGCCCCGGCTCTACGCACTCGTGCCAAACAGAACATTCAGCGGATGGCTGACACCTTGTACGGCGGACACGCACGTTCTGCCGTTTAGGCCAAGCGAAAAGGAACTCGGGTTCTCGCCAGGGCACTCGTAGCGGGCCGGCTTGGCTGGGTCCTTCGCCCGCGCTGCGTGCGGATTCCCTGGTCAGGATACTGGAGCGGGCGGGGCGTGAACTCGCAGGGTGATTCGTCCACTGGACAAATCACAAGCGCCCTGCTCGAACAGCACGCCCCTTGCCTCCCGCCCCAGTATCCCGCCTGCGGCGAAGGCCCTGACTCGCCCACCGTCCCGCTACGAGTGCCCTGACGAGAACAGCACCGTTGTGCTTGACCCAAACTGCCTACCCACGACGAAGCAATCCCCGAAATCTCGTGAAGAACCATAAAAAAACCCTGCCGCTCAGTGCGACAGGGCTTTACCCAAAAACCGAACTGACGGCAGGGCCGCCAGTCGACAGACATCAACCAAAACGGCCGGTAATGTAGTCTTCGGTTTCCTTGCGGGCGGGTTTGACGAAGATCTGGTCGGTTTCGCCGAACTCCATCAATTCGCCCAGGTACATATACGCTGTGTAATCCGAACAACGGGCCGCCTGCTGCATATTGTGCGTCACGATGACCACGGTGTAGTCCGTTTTAAGTTCGGCGATCAGCTCTTCGATCTTGGCGGTGGAGATCGGGTCCAGCGCCGAGCAGGGTTCGTCCAGCAGCAGCACTTCAGGCTTGATGGCCACACCGCGCGCAATACACAGGCGCTGCTGCTGGCCGCCGGACAGACCGTTGCCGCTTTGGTGCAGCTTGTCCTTAACCTCGGTCCACAAGGCCGCCTTGGACAAGGCCCATTCCACGCGCTCATCCATTTCGCCTTTGCTCAGGCGCTCGAACAAACGCACGCCAAAAGCCACGTTATCGTAAATGCTCATGGGAAAAGGCGTAGGCTTCTGGAACACCATGCCGACCTTGGCACGGATCAGCGAAATATCCTGCTTGGACGTCAGCAGGTTTTCGTTGTCCAGCAAGATCTCGCCTTCGGCGCGCTGCCCAGGGTACAGCTCGTACATGCGGTTCAGCGTACGCAACAAGGTGGACTTGCCGCAGCCCGACGGACCGATGAAGGCGGTGACCTTGTTTTCCTTGATGGACATGTTCACGTTGCGCAGCGCATGGAATTTGCCATAGTAGAAATTCAGATCTTTGATTTCGATCTTGGTCTTTTCGGCAGAAATAGTGGTTTGACTCATAGCAATCAGGCCGACGAGGGCGCTCCGTGAAATTTATTTATTGCGGAAAAGGCTGCGGGCCAGAATATTGATGCCCAGCACAAGCAAAGTGATCAGGACCGCGCCGGCCCAGGCCAGACGGTTCCAGTCCTCGAAGGGGCTGGCAGCGTATTGGAAGATCACCACCGGCAGGTTGGCCAGAGGTGCGTTCATGTTCATGGACATGAACTGATTGTTCAGGGCGGTAAACAGCAGCGGCGCGGTTTCGCCGGAAATACGGGCAACAGCCAAAAGCACGCCGGTAATAATGCCCGAGCGCGCCGCGCGATACGACACGGCCATGATGATTTTCCACTTGGGGCATCCCAAGGCGGCAGCCGCTTCGCGCAAGCTGTTGGGGACCAGCATCAGCATATTGTCGGTCGAGCGAACCACCACCGGAATCACCAAAATGGCCAGGGCCAGAGCACCGGCCCAGCCGGAATAATGCCCCACCTGCGCCACATGCACGGCATAGATGAACAGACCAATGATGATGGACGGGGCCGACAGCAGCACGTCGTTCAGAAAACGCGTGGCCGGTGCCAGCCAGCCGCGCTGACCGTATTCGGCCAGGTACGTGCCGGCCATGATGCCGATGGGCGTGCCGATCAGCGTGCCGACCGCGGCCATCATGACACTGCCCACAATGGCATTGAGCAAACCGCCTTCGCCACCTGGCGGCGGGGTGCTTTCGGTCAGCAGGGACCAGGCCATGGCGCTGCTGCCCTTTTCGATCAGGGTCAGGATGATCCAGAACAGCCAGAACAGGCCGAAGATCAGGGTTGCGAAAGACACACCCAGCATCAGGCGATTAAAAATATGCCGACGCTTATAGATGGGGTTGTCCAGACTGATAGCGGATTTTTTATCGAACATGATAAGTATGACCCTTAGCGCGACGAACCTTCGTTCTTGGCCAGACGCAGCAACAGCAATTTGGAGATCGCCAGCACAACAGTGGTGATCAGGAACAGGATCAGGCCCAATTCCAGCAGCGCAGACTTCTGCATGCCGCCCGCTTCGTTGAATTCGTTGGCCAGCGCCGAGGCGATGGAGTTAGACGGTGCAAACAAGGAGTTGGGCAGATTGAACGAGTTGCCGATGACGAACGTGACCGCCATGGTCTCGCCCAGGGCACGCCCCAGACCCAGCATAATGCCGCCGATGACGCCATTTTTGGTAAATGGCAGAACCACGCGCCACATGACTTCCCAGGTCGTGCTGCCCAGTCCATAGGCCGATTCTTTCAGCAGAGGCGGAACCAGCTCGAACACATCGCGCATCACGGCGGTAATGAACGGGATCACCATGATGGACAGAATCAGTCCGGCCGTGAACACGCCAATGCCAAAGGGAGGGCCGGCAAAGATGAAGCCCAACACGGGCACACCCGAGAACAGCGAAATCAGGCCGGGTTGCACATAAGTCTGGAACAAAGGAACAAAGACAAACAAGCCCCACATCCCGTAGATGATGGACGGAATGGCCGCCAGCATCTCGATGGCGGTGCCCAAGGGGCGACGCAACCAGGTCGGCGACAGTTCTGTCAGGAACATGGCGATACCGAACGAAACCGGTACCGCGATACAGAGCGCAATGAACGAAGTCAGCAAGGTGCCGACAATAGGTACCAACGCACCATATTGATTATTGACGGGGTCCCAGTTATCCGTCCAGAGAAAGGAAAAACCGTATTCGGCGATGGACTCCCGGCTTCCGTAGATCAGGGAAATGGAGATGGCAGCCAGCAAAATGAACACGAAAAACGCAAATGAGCGCGTCATGTTCTTGAATATGCCATCCATAAGGGCGTTCTGATTTGATTTCATGTAGACAGATGAAGTGTCAGGCCGGAATGGGACAAACGAACAGACGCTGTGCTTTGAGTCCTAGGCCAACTGGATGGACTGCCGCCAGAGACCGCCGGATGCGCCGAACGTTCAAGACAAAACCGTAATTTTTACATAACAAAGACGGCACCACCTAATGGTGGGCCGTCTCGGGAGATCAATTTACAACTGACCTGTATTTGAACACGAATCTTACTTCCAGACCGCAGCGCCGTCTTTGGTCTTGATCTCGGCAGCCCAGGCAGCCTTGATCTGATCCGTCACGTCCTTAGGCAGAGCAACGTAGTCCAGTTCCTGAGCGGACTTGGCACCGTTCTCGAACGCCCAGTTAAAGAAGTCCAGCACGGCCTTGCCGTTTTCAGGCTTGTCCTGCGACTTGTGCATCAGGATGAACGTCGCCGACGTGATGGGCCAGGATTCGGCACCGGGCTCTTCGGTCAGGATCACGCCCATTCCGGGAGCGCTCTTCCAGTCTGCATTGGCGGCGGCAGCGGCAAAGCTGGTTTCGCTAGGCTGAACGAAGTTGCCGTCTTTGTTCTGCAGTTGCGTCCAGGCCAGCTTGTTCTGCTTGGCGTAGGCGTACTCGACATAGCCGACCGAGTTCTTCAGCTGGCGAACGTAAGCGGCCACGCCTTCGTTGCCCTTGCCACCCTGGCCGGTAGGCCACTTGACGGCTTTACCTTCGCCAACCTGGGATTTCCAGTCAGGCGACACTTTGGACAGGTAGTTGGTCCAGCCGAACGTCGTACCCGAACCGTCGGAGCGGTGAACCACGACGATATCGGCGCTAGGCAGGGTCAGGTCAGCGTTCAGAGCCTTGATGGCTGGATCGTCCCACTTGGTGATCTTGCCCAGGAAGATATCGCCCAGCACCTTGCCGGACAGCTTCAGCTTGCCGGGCTCGACGCCTTCGACGTTGACCACTGGCACAACGCCGCCGATCACGGCCGGAAACTGGATCAGGCCTTCTTTGGCCAGCACGTCGCCCTTCATCGGGTCATCAGACGCACCGAAATCAACCGTCTTGGCGATGATCTGCTGCTGACCGCCACCCGAACCGATGGACTGGTAGTTGACGCGGTTGTTGGTTTGCTTAGCGTATTCCGCAGCCCACTTGGCGTAGATGGGGTATGGGAAGGAGGCGCCCGCGCCGGTGATGTCGGCGGCAGTGGCGGAAGCGGCGAATGCGCTGAACGCCAGAGCAATGGTTACCTTGTTAAATACACATTTCAACATCGAGAAATCCTCTTGATGATAGTCAGAGACAGGCCCACCCTGTATGTCACGACATGTTAAACAGACTTTATGACATGTTCGTGACAATGTTGTTATTTCAAACACCGCCCAAACGATGCATCAAAAACTGATGCAGGTTGAATGCGGTGCGACGGCTGCGGATACGGCTGTACGTACCGTCGGAATTCGCTTTCCAGGCCAATTGATTGTCCCGCAAGGCAAAGGTGAAGGCTTCGGAGATGACTCGCTTCTTCAGGCTGCGGTCCAGCACCGGCACGCCCAGCTCCACGCGACGGAAGAAGTTGCGGTCCATCCAGTCGGCCGAGGAAATAAATACATCCTCCTGCCCTTCGTTATAGAAATAAAATACCCGCGAATGCTCCAGAAAGCGGCCAATGATCGAGCGCACCTGGATATTCTCGGACAGACCAGGCACGCCGGCCCGCAACGCACACGCCCCACGTACCACCAGATCTACCTTCACCCCAGCCTGACTGGCGTCATACAGGGCCTGGATGATTTTAGGCTCCAACAACGAGTTCATCTTGGCCATGATGCGCGCCCGTTTGCCGGCCAGAGCATTTTCGGTTTCGGTCTGAATGCGCGCCATCATGCTGTCGTGCAAGGTAAACGGCGACTGCAGCAACAGCTTGAGCGGACGCCAGGCACCCAGCCCGGTCAAGAGCGAAAACACCTTGTCCATATCCTCGCACACATCCTGATTGGCCGTCAGCAGGCCAAAATCCGTATACAGACGCGCCGTGCGGGGATGATAATTGCCCGTGCCCAGATGTCCATAACGGCGGATGCAGCCGTCTTCGCGGCGCAGCACCAATACCATTTTGGCGTGGGTCTTATGCCCGACCACACCATAGCTGACATGCGCGCCCACCTCCTCAAGCTTGGCCGCCCAGTTAATATTGGTCTGCTCGTCAAAGCGGGCCATCAGCTCCACCACCACTGTTACTTCCTTGCCGGCGCGGGCCGCCGACAGCAAGATATTCATCAGCTCGGAGTCTTCGCCTGTGCGGTAAATGGTCTGCTTGATGGCCACCACCGCCGGATCGGCCGCTGCCGCGCGCAAAAAGCTGAGCACAGGCTGAAACGACTGGTAGGGATGGTGCAAAAGCTGATCCTTGCGCTTGATGGCGGCAAAGAACTGGGCCGGGGTGTCAAAAGAGCCATCGAAGGGAGCGGGAATAGGAGCCCGATAGTCCGAAAACAGCAGATCGGGCCGATCAGGCACATTGCATAGCTGCATCAGGCGCGACAGATTGACCGGACCGCGCACACGATACGTATCCGGCCCCTCCAGAGAAAACTCGCTTTGCAGGAAACGCTCCAGACTCTCGGGTGTGGACTGATCGATCTCCAGCCGCACCGCCGCGCCGAAATTGCGCTGCGACAGCTCGCCCTGCAAGGCCGAGCGCAGATTGGTGACCTCTTCTTCGTCCACGAACAAATCGCTGTTACGGGTCACCCGCCACTGGTAGCAGCCTTTGACGTCCATGCCCGGAAACAGTTCGTTGACGAACACGCTGATCAACGAGGTCAGCAGCATATATCCCTGCGGAATGCCGGCAATATCGTCCGGCACGCGGATCACGCGCGGCAAGGCTCGCGGGGCCTGAACAATGGCAATCGTACCGGCGCGCCCAAACGCATCTTCGCCGCTGAGCGCCACAATAAAGTTCAGACTTTTGTTATAGACGCGCGGAAACGGATGCGCCGGGTCCAAGCCGATAGGCGTCAACAAGGGCATCACATCACGCTGGAAAGTCTGGTAGGCCCATTCCCGCTGCGCCTCGGTCCAGCGGGCCGGCAGCAACAGCCCTATGCCTTCTTCCATCAGATTGGGCAGCACCGTCTGCATCAACAGATTGTTCTGCCTGTCAATCAACTGATGCGCAGCCCGCTGCACACGCTCGAACGCCTCCTGGGGCAGGAAGCCGTCATCGCCGACCTGATGCGGATTCTGATGAATCTGCTCCTTCAGACTGGAGATGCGGATCTCAAAGAACTCGTCCATGTTGGAGCTGACGATACAGATATAGCGCAAGCGCTCCAGCAAAGGCGTGCTTGGGTTCTCGGCCATGGCCAGAACACGTTCATTGAACTTAAGCAGCGACAATTCGCGGTTGAGCAAAGTGGAATCGGGAGAAGGCAGCATGGTGAGGTCGTTATCCAACAGTGGAAAAATAGATCGCCGGACTCTTTTACTACATGAATATTACTGTTCTATGAATACAAGATCTCCGCTCCTGGCCCCTATGTCCTTATACACAAACCTGTCATCTTGAAAAGCACAGCCAAACACGGCCGCAAGGTGGATAGGCATCTTTTGTGAATTTTCAGGTTTATGTAACAAAACCCACGATTAATGTCCTTATAATCGCACAGTATTCACCCTCAGCGATTCCTCATGGAACAACTACTCGCCGCCGTGGATCTCGGCTCCAACAGCTTTCGCCTGTCCATCGGACGTGTTGTCCAGCACAATGGCCATGCCCAGATCTACGCGATAGACCGCCTGAATGAATCCGTCCGGCTCGCCGCCGGCATGGGGCCGGACAAGTGCATCAGCCCGGATGCCATCGAGCGCGCAGTCGTCATTCTGCAGCGCTTTAATGAACGTCTGAAAGGCTTTCACCCAAATCGGGTCCGCGCCGTCGCCACCAATACCTTTCGCGTGGCACGCAACCTGAGCGAAGTCTTGCCGGCCGCCGAGGCGGCCTTGGGCTTTCCCATCGAAGTCATTTCCGGTCACGAAGAGGCGCGCTTGATTTTCTCGGGGATCAGTAACGAACTGCCCCCTTCGCCTAATCGTCGGCTGATGATAGACATAGGTGGCGGCTCGACTGAGGTCATCATCGGCAAGGGGCTCAAGCCCATGCTGCTGTCCTCGCTGTACATGGGCTGCGTGAGCTATACCGACAAGTTCTTTGCCGACGGCGCGATTACCGAAGAACGCATGCAAAAAGCCATTCTGGCAGCACGCCGCGAACTGGAAGGCATTACGCGCCAATACCGTAAGACCGGCTGGCAGGAAGCCTATGGTTCGTCCGGCACGGCCAAAGGCCTATTCGCCATCTTGCAAGAAAACGGCATGTCCAAAAAGGGCATCACGCTGGAAGGCATGGAGCTGCTCAAGAAGCGCCTGGTGCAGGACGGCAAAGTGGACATGCGTCTGCTGCACGGCATCAAGCCGCATCGCGCACCGGTGCTGGCCGCAGGCCTGGCCATCATGATGGCCGCCTTCCAGGAACTGAAAATACGTCAAATGATGCCCGGCGAAGGCGCTCTGCGCATGGGCGTGCTGTACGACATGCTGGGCCGGGAGTCCGAGCACGACCAACGCTCCCAGACTGTGCAGCAAATGGTCAAGCGCTATCACATCGACACTCGCCAGGCGCAGCGCGTGCGCAATGCCGCCTTGGCCCTGCTGCGCTCCCTGCAGTTGCCCGATTCGCCCGAAGCCCAGGAGCTGGCTCGGCAATTAGGCTGGGCGGCCGATCTACACGAAGTCGGCCTGAGCATCGCTCACGCTGACTACCACAAACATACCGCGTACGTATTGGAACATGCGGATATGCCCGGCTTCTCGAACGATGACCAGGCCATGCTCAGTTTCCTGGGCCTGGGCCACCAAGGCAAGCTGGGAAAACTCAAGCGTTACGAAACTACCAATGCCTGGTGGCTGACGCTGCTGAGCCTGCGTCTGGCCGTCATTCTGATGCGCCGCCGCGAAGACATGGACTCCTTGCCCTTGCGTGTCGAGCTGCAAGGCAAGAAAGTGCTTATTCACCAGAACACAGCCTGGATGGCCTCGCACCCCTTGTCGCAGGCCTCCTTGCTGGCTGAAGTCCAGGCCTGGCAAACCGACCACAACGACTTGACCCTGGAGCTGGTCTAGCAGCATCACGGAATCAATAGGCCGGGCCGCCTGCCAATAAGACGAGGGATACAGAAGCAGTAAAAAAACGAACCCCCAATGCCGGAAACCGCTCCGGCATTGGGGGTTCGTTTCGTTGCGGCACCTATGCCTGATACCTATTGCCGAAAGCCTGCCGTATCAGACCAGCCCAAAATGGCGCTTATAGCGTTCATCCATAGCCTGCAAATCGAGCAGAACCGGGAAGTCCGCCGTATTGAAGTCCGGGTCCCAGGCCGGTTCACCGCAAATAGTAGCCCCCAGCTTCAGATACCCCTTGATCAAGGGCGGAATACGAGCCGGCAAGTCGCTGTCCAGCCGCTCGACCGGATAGCGGTTCAGCGGTGTGACGTGCGGCACCTCGGGATGATCCTGCATGGATTTGCGGGCCACGCGCCAGACTTCGGCCGCCGTGACACCATCGTCGCGCAAGCTGACGCTGGCGCACCCCAGCAGATAGCGGTAACCGCCCATGCGCATCAGGGCGGCAATACCGCCCCACAGCATCATGATGGCCGAACCATTGCGATAGTCCGGGTGAATGCAGGAGCGCCCCACTTCGACCAGGCTGGGACGCAAGGCGTCCAAAGCGCTGATGTCGAACTCGGACTCCGAGTAATACGCGCCCGCCAGCTTGGCCTTTTCTGGCGTCAGCAGACGGTAAGTGCCGATTACCCGGTTGCGTTCAGGCTCGGACACCATGAAATGCTCGCACCATTGATCAAAACGGTCGGTGTCCAGACCATTATGCTGGCCTGGAAATACCGCGTTCATCTCTTCGGTAAAAACCTGGAACCGCAAACGCTGCAGGACTTCAAGCTCTTCGTCTGTGCGAGCCAGACGCAAAGCCAAGCCTCCGACGGTATGGCCGGCCCAGGCATTGCCCAGGTCGGCTGCGGATCGTGCACGCTCAAGATCTAGCATCGTGATGACTCCAAAAACTTTAGTGCATGATGCACAAGCAATGTTTCAGGTTTTTGATAGCCAAATTACTATTTCATTAAATCCACTGCAAGTAGGGTATCAATCCCCGATTGCGCCAGATCAGCATCCTCGGCCTCTACCATCAGACGCAGCTTGGGTTCGGTACCAGAAGCCCGGATCAACACCCGTCCACGCTCGCCAAGCTGGCTTTCCACCTGCGCCTTGGCCGCGGCCAGTCCGGCATGTCCCTGCCAGTTCTGACCTGCCTGCAAAGGCACATTAACCATGATCTGCGGATACATCTTCAAATCCACCAACAATTCGGACAAGCTCTTGCGACTGTGGCGTAAAGCCGTCAATACCTGCAAGGCGGCAATAATGCCATCACCCGTCGTATGGCAGTCCAGGCACAGAAGGTGGCCGGAACTTTCGCCGCCATACAGCCAGCCGCGCTGCTGCATCTGCTCCAGCACATAGCGATCACCCACCTTGGCACGCTCGAACGCAATGCCCAGATCGCGCATGCTTTTCTCGAAGCCGAAATTGGTCATCAAGGTGCCGACCACGCCTTCCACGGGCTGGCTCTGCTGGCGATCGCGCACGATCAGGTAAAGCAGTTCGTCACCGTTGTAGATACGACCATCGGCATCCACCATCTGGAGCCGGTCGGCATCGCCATCCAGAGCAATGCCCAGGTCTGCGCCATGTGCGCGCACTTCCTCGGCCAGACGCTCGGGGTACGTGGCCCCCACCTCGTGGTTAATGTTAAAGCCATCGGGCTGCACGCCAATGGCCACCACTTCGGCACCCAGCTCACGGAACACGTGGGGGGCAATGTTGTAGGCTGCGCCGTGAGCCGCATCGACCACGATCTTCAGGCCGTCCAGATCCAATTCGTTGGGAAAGGTGCTCTTGCAAAACTCGATATAACGACCGGCGGAGTCCTCCAGGCGACGGGCACGGCCCAAGGACTCGGATTTAACCCACTGCATGGGCTGGTCGATCGCCTGTTCGATCTTGAGTTCGACCTCGTCAGGCAACTTGGTGCCATGCGCCGAGAAGAACTTGATGCCATTGTCGAAATAGGGATTATGGGAAGCGGAAATGACAATACCGGCAGCCAGGCGCAGGGTACGCGTCAAGTAGGCGACCGCTGGCGTAGGCACAGGGCCAGCCAGCAGCACATCGATACCGGCCGCCGACAGCCCTGCCTCCAGGGCCGATTCCAGCATATAGCCGGAAATGCGGGTGTCCTTGCCGATAATGACCGTGGGACGGCCTTTGCCCTGGTGTTGGCCTGCCAGCACCTTGCCGGCGGCATAGCCCAGCCGCAAGGCAAACTCGGGATTGATGGTTGGGCCACCCACTTCGCCACGGACACCGTCGGTGCCAAAATACTTCCGATCGCTCATTCAGAGACTCCAAATTCAACCGCATTCCAGATATCCAGCGCTTCGCGCATTGCGGCGACATCGTGGACACGGATCACTTTTGCACCCCGAACCACGCAGGCCAGGGCTGCCGATATACTACCAATCAGACGTTCATTTGCCGTTTTGCCGGTGACATATCCGATCATGGACTTGCGCGACAAACCGATCAGCCAGGGATACCCTGGCACGCTGGCCTGCTCCAGCCCACGCAGCAACTGGTAATTATGGGCTGCTGTCTTGCCAAAGCCAAAGCCGGGATCGAGCATGATACGCTTGGATGCCACTCCATGCTGCAGCAATTGGTCACAACGCTCTTGCAGAAAATCCCTGACTTGCGCAACCACATCCTGGTAGCGCGGCTCCTGCTGCATGGTGCGCGGTTCGCCCTGCATATGCATAATGCACAGACCACAGTCCGAATCACGCACAGCCTCCAACGCGCCCGGCATGCGCAAGGCATAAATATCGTTGATGATGTCGGCTCCGGCGGCCAGGCTGGCACGCATGATCTCCGGCTTGAAGGTATCTACCGACAATGCCACCCCCGACGAGCGCAGGGCCTGCACCAGGGGGATGACACGCTCCATTTCCTGTTCCAGCGATACAGGCTCGGCCCCCGGTCGGGTCGATTCCCCGCCTATATCCAGGATATCGGCACCTTCGGCAATCAATTGATGGGCGTGGTCCAAGGCCCGGGATAGATCGGCATGCCGGTTACCGTCATAGAAGGAATCGGGAGTGACATTCACGATCCCCATAAGCAAAGGGCGCTCCAGCCCAAGCTGGAAGCGCCCACAAGACCATTGGTCGTGATTCATGAAATAGGCGGTGCCTAAGTAAAAATTAAACAGGCGTCGTTGCCGCCGTACCCTTGTCGCCGCTAGGGCTGACGCCCGTAGCCGGTGGCACAGAGCCGTCGGAGGAGGACGAGTTATCGCCGCCCGGGATATGTGGAGCCCGTGGAGGCAAACCCTTCATGATGTCGTCGATCTGGTCCGCATCGATGGTTTCCCATTCCAACAGCGCCTTGGCCATAGATTCCATCTTATCGCGGTTGTCTTCGATCAGCGTACGCGCAACGCTATATTGCTCATCGATGATCTTGCGAATCTCGGAATCCACCTTCTGCATGGTCGCTTCGGATACGTGCGTGGTCTTGGTGACGCTGCGGCCCAGGAAAACTTCACCTTCGTTTTCGGCGTAAACCACTGGCCCCAGAGAGTCGGTCATGCCGTAACGGGTCACGATGTCGCGGGCGATCTGCGTGGCCCGCTCGAAGTCGTTCGATGCACCTGTCGTCATTTGATTCATAAAGACTTCTTCGGCGATCCGGCCACCGAACAATACGGCAATCATGTTGAGCAGACGTTCCTTGTCCATGCTGTAGCGGTCGCCCTCGGGCAACTGCATGGTGACACCCAATGCGCGGCCACGAGGAATGATGGTGACCTTATGAACAGGATCGGTCTTGGGCAACATGCATGCAACCAGCGCGTGGCCCGCTTCGTGGTAGGCCGTATTGCGACGCTCTTCTTCGGGCATGATCATGGAACGGCGCTCGGCACCCATGATGATCTTGTCCTTGGCGCGCTCGAAATCCTGCATGTCGACCGTACGACCATTGCGGCGGGCGGCAAACAAGGCTGCTTCGTTGACCAGGTTGGCCAGATCGGCACCGGAAAAACCCGGCGTGCCGCGTGCCAGCACCACAGCGTCCACATTGGGAGCCAGCGGCACCTTGCGCATATGCACTTTCAGAATCTGTTCACGGCCACGGATATCGGGCAGACCCACGACGACCTGACGGTCGAAACGGCCCGGACGCAGCAAGGCGGGGTCCAGTACGTCGGGACGGTTGGTGGCGGCAATGACCAGCACGCCTTGGCCGGTTTCAAAACCGTCCATTTCCACCAGCAGTTGGTTCAGGGTCTGTTCACGTTCGTCGTTGCCACCGCCCAGGCCGGCACCGCGCTGGCGGCCGACCGCATCGATTTCGTCGATGAAGATGATGCAGGGAGCCTGTTTCTTGGCGTTCTCGAACATGTCGCGAACACGCGAAGCACCGACGCCCACGAACATTTCCACGAAATCAGAACCGGAAATGCTGAAAAACGGCACTTTCGCTTCGCCGGCGATGGCTCGGGCCAGCAAGGTCTTGCCGGTACCGGGCGAACCCACCATGAGGATGCCACGGGGAATACGACCGCCCAAGCGCTGAAAGCGAGAGGGATCACGCAGGAAATCGACCAGTTCCTGCACATCTTCCTTGGCCTCGTCGCAGCCGGCGACATCGGCAAAGGTGACAGGATTGGAGTTTTCGTCGAGCAGGCGCGCACGCGACTTGCCGAAGCTAAATGCCCCGCCCTTGCCGCCGCCTTGCATCTGACGCATGAAAAACACCCACACCCCGATGAGCAAGAGCATGGGGAACCAGGAAATGAACAGGCTGGTCAGGAAGGAAGGTTCCTCGCGGGCCTTGCCGGAAACCTGCACACCGGACTTGACCAGCTCGGGCACCATCCACAGGTCGCCGGGGGAAGTCAGGGTGTAGGTGCGGCCGGAATCAGGCGTGACATGCAGGGTATCGCCCTGGATATCCACCTTGGTGATGCGACCGGCGCGCGCATCATTCATGAATTGCGTATAGGTGACGCCATCGGTGGTTGCCGGCCGGCCGTCAAACTGCTTGAAAACAGTAAACAGCACAAGCGCAATAACCATCCAGATCGCGACTTTGGAAAACGAGTTGTTCAAAGCCAATCTCCTGCGATTGCGATAACTTGCCATGCATGCTTACACATACCTGAACAAGCGCCATACTTAGTTCATTCTACCCGATCCGGAGACCGGCAAGTCATAAATTACCTGCCCTTCAGACCCCGGGCAACCAGAAAAGTCTCGGACGATTTATCGCGCGACGCTTTGGGTTTGCGCTCGATCACTTTGACAAACTTCTGCTTGAAAGATTCCACGATCTGGGAAAAACCACTACCGTGAAAAGCCTTGACGATCAGTACACCATCGGCGGTCAGATGCTCCACCGCAAATTCCATGGCCAGATCACACAAATGCTGGATGCGGGCCGAGTCGGCCGAAGCCACACCTGACAAGTTGGGGGCCATGTCAGAAATTACAAGGTCCACCGGCTCACCGTTCAGACTGGCATGCAAACGCTCCAGCATCTGCTCTTCGCGAAAGTCTCCCTGCATGAACTCGACCCCGGCAATGGGTTCCATTTCCAGGATATCCAGTGCGATAATGCGACCGTCCAGAACCCCTCCGGGCCCGACCATGCGTTCGCGCACCAGTTGCGACCAGCTGCCCGGCGTGGACCCCAGGTCCACGACCACTTTGCCCTTGACAAGGATCTTCTCCAGATCCAGGATTTCACTCAGTTTGAAGGCCGCACGCGCGCGATACCCTTTTTGTTGCGCCAGTTTGACGTAGGGGTCATTTATATGCTGATGAACCCAATCTTTAGAGAATTTTTTCTTGGCCATTCCCGTACAATCTCTTTATGCCTACATTAAACCTTACACCTCATGAGCGCAGCGATCTTCGTGCTGCCGCTCACGCCTTGCGCCCTGTCGTTCTGATCGGCGACAACGGCCTGACAGAGGCTGTGCTGAAAGAAATCAGCGTACACCTTCAGGCCCACCAGCTGATCAAGATCCGCGTGGCCGGCGATGACCGCGAAGCCCGCCTGCAGATGCTCGAACACATCTGCCAGACGCTGGATGCCGCCGCGGTCCACCATCTGGGCAAAATTCTGACCATCTACAGGCCCAATCCCGAACGGCCGCATGTGCTGGGTGCCCCTGAACAACCGACCCGCGCCGTGCGCAAGCCTTCGGAGCCCTACACGCCCAAGAAGCTGGCAGCCGCAGGGGTCAATCGCACCCGCAGCTCCGAACGCGCCCGCCGCGCAGAAATGCGCACGGAACGCAGCAGCAACCAGGAAGAAAAAACATCCGCCGCTGCGCGCAGCGTACAAAAATTCAATGCAGTCAAACCTGCGGCATCGCGCAGCGCCACCCGCCGTCCGGGCAGCGCCATGTCCCTGAGGGCTGGTGCCCGTCGTGGACCCTCGTCGGGCAAGCGCTAACCATCCCGACGCCGTAAATTATAAGGCCCCCGCAGATTATGCAGGGGCCTTTCTTTTTGAGGCTGGCGACCCTCGGGCCGCCAACGGCAGAGCCGCCTGCCTGCAGGCATCAGACGTAGCTGATGCCAATGATTTCGTATTCGCGGATGCCGGCCGGTGCTTTGACCTCCACCACATCGCCCTCGGACTTGCCGATCAAGGCGCGTGCCACGGGACTGGAAATCGAGATCTTGTTGGCTCGAATGTCGGCCTCGACATCGCCCACGATCTGATACGTTACCGTATTGCCCGACTCCAGGTCTTCGATCTCGACCGTGGCTCCGAACACAATACGCCCGTCGGCCTGCAAGGTGGCCGGCTCGATGATCTGAGCGTTGGACAACGTGCCTTCCAGTTCGCTGATGCGGCCTTCGATAAAACCCTGGCGTTCGCGGGCCGCATCGTACTCGGCGTTTTCAGACAGATCGCCCTGCGCGCGCGCTTCGGCAATGGCGTTGATAACATCGGGACGCTCTACCGTCTTTAGGCGGTGTAGTTCGACTTGCAAACGTTGTGCGCCCTGCGCAGTCAATGGGATCGCAGACATAGTATTCCTGCTCAACAAGTAAAAGACGCTCCGCAGCGGGAGCGCCTGGAAGATAGTGGAGAACGGTGACAAAGGCAAATGCCCTGCCGATGCGGCCGGCACCACTGGCGTGATGCTTTGTAGACCGTACGACCTGAACAAAAGCCCCTTGCTGCTGCGCAGGCCTAAACCTGCCTGGATGCCCACAAGGGGCTTTTTTACCTTGGGCGGCCCGGTGCTCCGGTCGCCCTGCGGCAAGAAAAAACCCCGCCAAGAGCCGGGGCCATGCAAGCTATTGTCGGCAAACTGCCCGAAAATAGCAAGCCCCTCCGAAAAGCGGCAGACAGGACGCGCACGTGCCTGACCGACCGAAACCGCTTAGCCCCGCGCAGGACTTCGGCCACGCAACAAGGCGTGCAGAATAATCGCCCCAAAGGTCGCACACCCGATGCCATCCAAGCGGATCACGCCAAATTGCAAGGAAAAGTTGCCTGCGCCCAAAATCAAGGTAACGGCTGCCACCAGCAGGTTGCGGTTGTCGCTGAAGTCCACCTGATTGACCACCCAGATACGTGCGCCCGCAATGGCGATCAAGCCAAATACGACCACCGACATGCCACCGAGCACCGGACCGGGGATGGACTGGATGACCGCGCCGAACTTAGGCGAAAAACCCAAGAAAATGGCAATGACGGCGGCAAAGGCAAAGATCAGCGTGGAATAGATGCGGGTCGCGGCCATAACTCCGATATTTTCTGCGTATGTAGTGACTCCCGTGCCGCCCACAGCGCCAGATAGCATCGTAGCGACCCCGTCGCCGACAAAAGCCCGTCCCAGATAACCGTCCAGATCCTGCCCCGTCATGGCGCTGACTGCTTTGATATGCCCCAGATTTTCGGCAACCAGAATAATCGCCACCGGCACAATGACCGTCATGGCATGCAGCTCGAACACCGGCGCAGAGAAAGACGGCAGGCCCAGCCAGGCAGCGTTCTGAACAGCGCTGAAGTCAATTGGCGTGCCATAGCCCATGACGTTGGTGAACAACCAGTACAGCACGCAGGCAAGCAGCAAACCCACCAGGATCAGCAGGCGCTGCACGACGCCGCGCGTATAGACCGCAATTCCCCCAACGCACAGCACCGTCATCAGGGCCATCAAGGCATCAAAGGTGCTGCCGCCCATCGCGCCCTTGGCAGCGATGGGGGCCAGATTCAAGCCGATCACAGCCACAATCGCCCCGGTCACAACCGGCGGCATCCAGTGGTTGATCCAGCGTGCCGCGCCGCCTTGGGTGCGGGCATTGAAGATCCAGACGAACAGACCGATCAGCGTATAGACCAAGCCACAGATAATGATGGCACCCAAGGCCACGCCTATATTGGCATTGGCTCCGCTGCCCGCATAACCGGTTACGGCGATGACGCCGCCGATGAACGCAAAGCTCGACCCCAGGTAGCTAGGCACCCGCCCGCCCACAAAAGCGAAAAAGATCAGGGTACCGACGCCAGACATCAGAATCGCCAGATTGGGATCAAACCCCATCAGCAATGGAGCCAGAATGGTAGAGCCGAACATGGCTACCACGTGCTGCGCGCCCATGGCGATATTTTGCGGCGTGGCCAGGCACTCGTCAGGCTGCACAACCGTACCCGGCTCGCTGCCGGACACTCGTCGCCAGCGCGGGAAGTAGGACTGAGACATAAAGGGAAATTCCAAAAGGAAAAAGACGAAACAGACGACAGCACTATCTGCGCCTGACTGTCGCCCCAGCAGGGCGACAGACGCATCGAGGCGTAATTTTAGACCTGAAAGACCAGCGCGGTCATAAAAAACGCACGACATATCGCCGCGCCTGGCACCGGCGGGGATCTGTTTGCCCAACCATGCAGCAAAGCCGCTACAGCGACCGCCCCAAAGCCACAGACTGCCAAAGCAACGGCAAGGCAATGGACCACATAATCACCCCGATCAACAGTTCCAGCATGCGCCAGGCTCGGGGCTGCTTAAAAACGGGCTGAAGCAGTCGCGCGCCAAAACCCACGCTAAAAAACCAGATAAACGACGCCAAGCCCGCACCCACGACGAACCACGGCTTTTGCTCGGCCGAAAACGATGCCCCCACCCCGCCGATGATCAACAAGGTATCCAAATAAACGCCCGGATTCAGGTAGGTTACCGCCAGCGTCGCCAGCAAAGCCCCCCACAGACTGCCGCCGCCAGACCCTGCGCCAAGCTGCAGGCTGCTGCGCGAATACCAGGCCGCATGAAACGAACGCGCCCCATACACCAGCAAGAACAGGCCTCCGCCCAGCGTCAGAGCAAAAGCCAGCCAGGGACGCGCCGCAATCACGGCACCGACGGCCATAACGCCCAAAACAATGAACAATAAATCGGACAAAGCGCAAATCAGCACCACCGGCAATACATGACGGCGCATCAACCCTTGCTTGAGCACGAACGCATTCTGCGCGCCGATAGCCACGATCATAGCCAGACTCAACGCAAAACCCTTGAACAGCGCTTGCATCATCAACATCTGCGACCTGCTCCCTGACGAGGCTTGCGCGGCGCATTGCGCGCCAGACGGTCGTACAGCCAATTGGGCAGCAAACGCATCAAACGCGCCACAATGCCCATAGGCCACGGAATGACCCGGTACGATACGCCTTGCGCAATGGCTTTGACGGCACGCCGGGCAAAGGCATCGGCCGGCATCAGGAAAGGCATGGAATAGGGATTGTGGGCGGTCATGGCAGTGCGCACATAGCCGGGCGCAATGGTGACCACGCGCACGCCCTGCCCGGCCAACTCCAGCCGCAGGCTCTCGCAATAAGCGATGACGGCCGCCTTGGAGCAGCTGTAAGCCCCTGCTCCGGGCAAGCCACGTATGCCCGCCACGCTGGCAATCCCCACCAAAGCTCCGCCGCCATTGGCCTTCATGGCCGGGACAAAGGGCTCAAAGGTCGATACCATGGCCAGCAAATTGGTATCCACTATGGCCTTGAAAACCGCAAAATCCTCGGCCTCTTCGGTCAGAGTGCCGGCGCTGATGCCGGCACTGGCTACAACCACATCCACCTTCTGCCCGCAAAACGCCAGAAAATCGGCAGCCGCTTCATGCAAAGCCTGCCGATCACGCACATCCACGACGTAAATGCGGTGCTGACCCGGCAACGTGGCGGCCAGCTCCTGCAATTGGTCCTGGCGACGCCCCAGCAAGCCCAGACGCGCACCCTGGGCCGCATACTCGCTGGCCAGAGCCCGGCCCAAACCACTGCTGGCTCCAGTAATAAATACCGACTGCATGTGTCATGCACTCCAGAACGCCGGGGTATAAAACCGGCCCGACTCTAAAAATGGCGACTAACGAAAAGGCATGTCGCCATTCCAGCGCCAGTGTCCCCTAGCCCTGCGTCACACTCAAAGAAAAATCAAGGCCAGTATGCCCAGCACCAGCGCCCACTTGAGCACGTAATACAAGGTTTCGTTCTTTTTCTTGATGGCCTTGCCAAAACGGCGCACCGCATAAACCACGCCAAAAATGCGATTGATGCCACCGGTGCGATCGCCTTCCTGGTTGGGCGCTGCCGCTGCGCGCAACAGGAATCCGCCTACCGTATGGTTAACAGCCTGCGCCCATCGGTAACGCATGGGGCGCTCGACGTCCGCAAATAAAATAATGCGGTTCTGATCCGTCTTATTTTCGGCGTAGTGGATAAACGTCTCGTCAAACACCACAGCCTGGCCGTCGCGCCAGTAATAGTCCTGACCATCCACATTGATGTAGCAATCCGGACTATTGGGCGTCATCAAGCCCATGTGAAAACGCAGCGATCCCGCATAAGGGTCCCGATGGCGCGGCAAACGACTGCCTGGCGGCAATGATGCGAACATAGCCGCCTTGATGCTTGGAATATCTTTGAGCAGGCCGGTGGTGACCGGGCACAATTCACGGGCCGAAGGATGGTCGGCATCGTACCATTTCAGGTAGAAGCGCTTCCAGCCGGTCTTGAAGAAAGAGTTGAAACCGGCATCGTTATATTTGTCCGACGCTTTGATATGACCTTCGCCAAACAATTGCTCCGCCTCGGCGCGGATCTGGTCGCAGCGTTCGAGCAAAACTTTCAGCTCGGGAAAGTTCTGCAAATCCAGGTAAGGCTTGTTGGGCACCGCCGAAAAAGCGTACATAAAGCAATTGAGCGGCGCGGTAAACGTAGAATGATCCAGCACCTGACGGGAAAAACGATGACGTACTCGTCCCCGATAATGCACCACCAATGTGCAGACGATGAACACGGCAAGAATGAACCACTTCACGGCATGATCTCCTAGAAAACTCTCACGATCCGCAGACGCCCCGCTGCGATCCGCACACGATGCGTTTTCGCCTTGAATGAGTCGGCAGCAAGAAAAAGGGCGCACCTGCGGGTGCGCCCTTCCAACCTTGATAAGCCTTATTGTTTCGCGAGCAAGGCGTGCAGCTCTTGCACTGCGTAAACTTTCAAGCCATCTCCGTGGCGCAGATACTGCAAGCCCTGAACCGCCGCCAATGCACCTGCAATCGTGGTGTAGTAAGCAAGATTAGCAGCCAGCGCGTGAGTACGGATTGTACGCGAGTCAACGATGGCATTGCGACGCTCCTCGACCGTATTGATGACCAGAGCGACTTCGCCGTTCTTGATCATGTCCACGATATGCGGGCGGCCTTCGGTCACTTTGTTGACCACCTGCACAGGCAAACCTGCCTGTTCGATAGCGGCGGCCGTGCCACGGGTAGCGACCACCTTGAAGCCCAAGGACACCAGGCCGCGGGCCACATCCACCGCTTGCGGCTTATCCTGGGCACGCACACTGATAAAGGCCAGACCACCTTCAGGCAAACGCACGCTGGCAGCCATCTGCGACTTTACAAAGGCTTCGGCGAACGATTCGCCCACGCCCATGACTTCGCCAGTGGACTTCATTTCCGGTCCCAGGATGGTGTCCACGCCCGGGAACTTAACGAAGGGGAATACCGCTTCCTTGACGCTGTAGTAAGGCGGAGTGACTTCTTCGGTCACGCCCTGCTGAGCCAAGGTCTGGCCGGCCATGGCACGTGCGGCGATCTTGGCCAGTTGCAAGCCGGTAGCCTTGGAGACGAAAGGCACAGTGCGCGAAGCGCGTGGGTTGACTTCCAGCACGTAGACTTCGCCATCCTGGATAGCAAACTGCACGTTCATCAGGCCCTTGACGTTCAGGGCCTTGGCCATGAGTGCCGTCTGGCGCTTGATTTCGGCCACGGTAGCATCGTCCAACGAGTAAGGAGGCAGACTGCAGGCAGAATCGCCCGAGTGCACGCCAGCCTGCTCGATGTGCTGCATGACGCCGCCCACGAATACACGCTCACCATCGGCCAGGCAGTCCACGTCCACTTCGGTGGCGTTATTCAGGAAGTGATCCAGCAGCACAGGCGAGTCGTTACTGACCTTGACGGCTTCGCGCATGTAGCGCTCCAGGTCTTGCTGTTCGTGCACGATTTCCATGGCACGGCCACCCAGTACATAGCTGGGACGGACCACCAGTGGGTAGCCAATTTCGGATGCCAAGGCAATGGCTTCGCCTTCGGTGCGGGCCGTGCGGTTGGGCGGCTGACGCAGCCCCAGCTTGGTCAACAGCTTCTGAAAGCGTTCGCGGTCTTCGGCCACGTCGATGGATTCGGGGCTGGTGCCGATAATGGGCACGCCGTTGGCTTCCAGCGCACGAGCCAGCTTCAGAGGGGTTTGGCCACCGTACTGAACGATGGTGCCAACCGGTTTTTCGATGTGGACAATTTCCAGCACGTCTTCCAGCGTCAGAGGCTCGAAGTACAGTCGGTCGGAAGTGTCGTAGTCGGTGGAAACGGTTTCGGGGTTGCAGTTGACCATGATGGTTTCGTAACCATCTTCGCGCAATGCCAAGGCAGCATGTACGCAGCAGTAGTCAAACTCGATACCCTGACCAATGCGATTGGGACCGCCGCCCAGGACGATGATCTTCTTTTTGTCCGTAGGATTGGATTCGCACTCTTCCTCGTAGGTGGAGTACATGTAGGCGGTATTGGTTGCAAACTCGGCCGCGCAGGTGTCCACGCGCTTGTACACGGGACGCACGTTAAGCTGATGACGCAGCTTGCGCACTTCCGATTCCACCGTGTCCAGCAGGAAAGCCAGACGACGGTCGGAAAAACCACGGCGCTTCAAGCCAAACAAAGTGTCGCGGTCCAGGTCGGCCAGCGTCTTTTGTTCCAGCGCCAGCTCGATGTCCACGATTTCCTTGATTTGCGCCAGGAACCAGGGGTCGATCTTAGTCAGATTGTGTACTTCTTCCAGGCTGAAGCCCTGGGCAAACGCATCGCCTACGTACCAGATACGCTCGGGACCGGGTTCGCCCAGTTCCACCTGCAGTTTTTCGCGGTCAGTGGTTTTCTGGTTCAAGCCGTCTACGCCCACTTCCAGACCGCGCAAGGCTTTCTGGAAGGATTCCTGGAACGTGCGGCCCATAGCCATGACTTCGCCCACGGACTTCATTTGGGTAGTCAGGCGGGAGTCGGCCTGGGGGAACTTCTCGAAGGCAAAACGAGGTACTTTGGTGACCACGTAATCGATGCTGGGCTCGAACGAAGCCGGGGTTGCGCCGCCGGTGATCTCGTTGCGCAGCTCGTCCAGGGTATAGCCCACGGCCAGGCGCGCAGCCACCTTGGCAATAGGAAAGCCCGTTGCCTTGGAAGCCAGCGCCGAAGAACGCGACACACGTGGATTCATCTCGATGACGATCATGCGGCCGTTATCGGGATTAACGGCAAACTGCACGTTCGAGCCGCCGGTATCCACGCCGATTTCGCGCAGCACGGCAATCGAGGCATTGCGCATGATCTGGTATTCGCGGTCGGTCAGGGTCTGGGCCGGTGCCACGGTGATCGAGTCGCCCGTGTGTACGCCCATCGGGTCCAGGTTCTCGATGGAGCACACGATGATGCAGTTGTCGGCGCGGTCGCGCACGACTTCCATCTCGAACTCTTTCCAGCCCAACAGGGATTCTTCAATCAGCAATTCGTTCGTAGGCGAGGCTTCCAGGCCACGGCGGCAGATCGTCTCGAACTCTTCGGGATTGTAAGCAATGCCGCCGCCCGTGCCACCCAGCGTAAAGCTGGGGCGAATGACAACGGGAAAGCCGGACGTGCCGATTTCTTCGGCAATGCGCTTTTGCACCGCCCAGGCTTCGTCCATGCTGTGGGCAACACCGGACTTGGCGGACTCCAGACCGATGGAGGTCATGGCGTCTTTGAACTTCAGGCGGTCTTCGGCCTTTTCAATGGCGGCGGCATTGGCACCGATCAGCTCGACACCGAACTTCTCCAGCACGCCGTACTTGGCCAGATCCAGAGCGCAATTGAGCGCAGTCTGCCCGCCCATCGTGGGCAGCAAGGCGTCGGGACGCTCTTTTTCAATGATTTTTTCGACGGCTTGCCAGGTAATGGGCTCGATGTAGGTCACATCGGCCGTATCCGGGTCGGTCATGATGGTGGCCGGATTGCTGTTGACCAGCACGGTCCGATAACCTTCCGCCTTCAAGGCCTTGCACGCCTGAGCACCGGAATAGTCGAATTCGCAAGCCTGACCAATGATGATCGGGCCCGCGCCAATGATGAGAATACTTTTTATGTCTGAACGCTTTGGCATAGTGCGATAGTGATCTTACGCGGCTTTGTTGGCCTGGTGAGCAGCCATCAGGCTGATGAATTTGTCGAACAGCGAGGCGATATCGCGCGGTCCGGGCGTGGCTTCAGGGTGACCCTGGAAGCAGAACGCGGGGCGATCCGTCAACTCGAAGCCCTGCAGGCTCTGGTCGAACAAAGAGATATGCGTGACCTTGGCATTGGCTGGCAAGGTATCGGCGTCCACCGCAAAGCCGTGGTTCTGGCTGGTAATGAACACTCGACCACTGGCCAGTTCCTGCACAGGGTGATTGGCGCCGTGATGGCCGTTCTTCATCTTGAGCGTCTTGGCACCGACGGCCAGGCCCAGGATCTGATGGCCCAAGCAAATACCAAAGACGGGCAGCTTGCGCTCCAACAGGCCGCGACACGCTTCGATGGCGTAATCGCAAGGCTCTGGGTCACCAGGGCCGTTGGACAAAAATACGCCATCGGGCTGATAGGCCAGCACATCGGCCAGCGGCGTCTTGGCGGGCACCACGGTGACCTTGCAACCACGGTCGGCCATCAGGCGCAAGATATTGGCCTTGACGCCGAAGTCGTAGGCCACCACGTGAAAGCGGCCGGTTTCCGGCTGGCTAAAGCCCTGACCCAGCTCCCAAGAGCCTTCGGTCCAGTCGTGAGGCTGGCTGGTAGAGACGACCTGGGCCAGATCCTGGCCTTGCATGCCCTTGAAAGAGCGGGCCAGTTCCAACGCGCGCTCGGCATCGTCGCCGACCATGATGCAGGCACCCAAAGAGCCTTTTTCGCGCAGAATGCGCGTCAGCTTGCGGGTATCGACACCGGAGATGGCAACCACGCCCTGCGACTTCAGGTAGTCGGGCAGGGACTGGGTGGAGCGGAAGTTGGACAGGCGGGAGGGACAGTCACGAACGACAAGCCCGGCAGCGTGGGCTTTGGTGGATTCGGAGTCCTCTGGATTGACACCGGTATTACCGATGTGCGGATAGGTAAGCGTAACAATTTGACCGCTGTAGCTTGGGTCGGTCAGGATTTCCTGATAACCCGTCATGGCTGTATTGAAAACGATTTCAGCAACACAGTGCCCCTCGGCACCGATTGATACCCCTTTGAATAGGGTTCCATCCGCCAGGGCTAGGACAGCACTAGTGATAGTGCGGGACTCCTCAGGAAATAAAGACGGCAGCACGTTAAAAACCCCGGTTCTGAAATTGACATTAAACCTTCTGATTATATGCTGAATACCCCTTGCTCCGGAAGTTAATCGGGAAAAACACTGAAAAAAGCGCGTTTTCCTACAAAATCGACTACAGTTGCCGATTGGTTTGATGGCTTTAAGATGGACTTGCAACAGACATGACAACTCAGCTTGAATCCCTGCGCCAGTACACCACCGTCGTGGCCGACACCGGCGATTTCCAGGCCATGCGCGCCTATCGCCCGACGGACGCAACCACCAACCCTTCCCTGATCCTGAAGGCTGTCCAGCAGCCCGCCTATCGTCCGCTGCTCGAGAGCGTCATTGCCGATCATCCGCACGCCAGCCTGGCCGAGACCAGCGACCTGCTTCTGGTGGCGTTCGGCCGTCAGATCCTGGACATCGTGCCCGGCCGCGTGTCCACCGAAGTCGATGCGCGCCTGTCCTTTGATACGCTGGCCAGCATCGAGCGCGCACGGCACATCATTCAGCACTACGAGCGTGCCGGCGTAGACCGCGACCGCGTGCTGATCAAGCTGGCCTCCACCTGGGAAGGCATACAGGCGGCCCGCGCACTGCAGGCCGAAGGCATACGCTGCAATCTGACCCTGCTGTTCTGCCTGCCCCAGGCCATCGCCTGCGCCCAGGCCAAAGTCACGCTGATCTCCCCGTTCGTAGGGCGCATTTACGACTGGTTCAAGAAAAATGCCGGGGCCGACTGGAACGAGCAAGCCAATCAAGGCGAGAACGACCCCGGCGTACGTTCGGTGCGCGGCATCTACGAATACTACAAAACCTACGATATCCCCACGCAAGTCATGGGAGCCAGCTTTCGCAACATAGGCCAGATCCAGGCCTTGGCCGGCTGCGACCTGCTGACCATCAGCCCCGAACTGCTGAGCCAATTGGATGCAAGCCCAGGCGAACTGACCCCCGCGCTGACCGTCGAGCAGGCAAAAACCGTTGCCCCCGAATGGCGCGCCAGCAACGAAGTGGCTTTTCGTACCGAACTGAATCAGGACGCCATGGCCACCGAAAAGCTGGCTGAAGGCATACGCCTGTTCACTGCCGATGCAATCAAGCTGGACGCTTTGATACAGCAAGCCCGCCAAACCGCCTGACCCCCTTGCGGCCCCTACAAAAACAGGCTGCATCAGCACGATACAGCCTGTTTTTGTGTGGCATGCGCACCCGCTATGCGGGCGGCCAAGAAACCCGGCACTCTCCCGGGCGGTGGAATTCCCCGAACCGCAGCTACTGTAAAAGCAACAATACCCCACCCAAAGACCACGCGCACCGTAGCGATAAACAAAGCAAAACAGTAGAATCTCGCGCACTGCGCCGTGCCGCATTGGCCACGAGCAAACTCCGTTGCCCCTGACGCATAAGAATGTCCAAACACACGCCGGAAATCACCTTCTTTGGTGCCCTTCTCTTGAGCCTGACAAACAGCATTGCCGGCGCTTTTGGCCTGGGTCCCACACTGAGCTGGGCCACCGGCCACTCTTTCTGGGTCAGCGTCACCACGCCCCTGGCGTTTACGGGCATTGGTTTTTTGATTTTCTCTTGGATCAACTCACTGATGAGCAATCGCTCCGGCATGATCCTATATACCTTGAATCTGGTATTTGCCCCTTTCGGCTATGGCTTGCTGGGACTGCCTTATCTGCTGGGTCTGGCTCTGGCTATCGCACCCATGCCGCTTTATTTCGGCACCCGATGGCTGTCCGATCTATTCGAGTAACCCTTTCTGAACGCCACCATTCACAACAGGACACTCTGCCTCTAGCCTGGCAAGCGCACACCAAACCGCCGGTCATGACGCATCCCTTATCGCAATGGATGGATACCCATCTGCTCGCACAGGGCCAGCCCATGACCGGCGGTAGGTTTGTTGATATACGCCTTGGCAAAAAAAACCGTTCTGCTTGATAGACCACGACGCAAAATCAAAGCTTTTCTGTTTCGCCCCCCTTGGGCCGCCAGGCCAGCATGCGATCTTCAAACAAGCTGACCAAACCATCGAGCACCAAGGCAAACACGGTCAAGACCACGATACCGGCAAACACGGTATTAACGTCCAGCGTGCCTTCGGCCTGCAGGATCAGGTAGCCTACCCCGCTGGCCGAGCCCAGGTATTCACCCACCACAGCACCGACAAAGGCCAGACCGACCGACGTATGCAGGCTGGAAAACACCCAGCTGGTTGCCGAAGGGATATAGACATGACGCAATAATTGGCGACGGCTGGCACCCAACATGCGGGCATTGTCCAGCAAGGTCGTACTGACTTCGCGCACGCCCTGGTACACATTGAAAAAGACAATGAAAAACACCAGCGTCACGGCCAGCGCCACCTTGGACCAGATCCCCAAGCCAAACCACATGCCAAAAATCGGAGCCAGAATCACGCGCGGCATGGAGTTGGCTGCGGTGATGTAGGGGTCCAGCAAAGCAGCCGCCCGGGGCGACAGACCCAGCCACAAACCGCAAGCCAGCCCTGCAACAGTACCAATCACAAAAGCCAGCAGGGTTTCGGTCAGGGTCACGCCCAGATGCTGGTAGATATCGCCATTGGTCACGAACCAGGCCCAGATGACCTTGACCACGTCCAATGGTCGTCCGAAAAAGAACGCCACCTTGGGGTCCAGGGTGAAGAAATGCCAGGCCGCCAAAATAAGGGCCAACAGCAGGATTTGCCAGACGCGCAAAGTCAGGCGGGAACGATGAGTAGAAGTGGACATATCAGGCGCGCTTTTGTTGGGCATAGCCCTTCAAGACTTCGTCGCGCAGCACGGCCCAGATGGCCGAGTGCAGTTCGACAAAGCGAGGCTGGTTGCGGACTTCGGCCACATCGCGAGGACGCGGCAGATCGATGTGAAATTCGCCGATAGGGCGCGTGCCCGGACCGGCCGAGAGCACCACTACGCGATCGCTCATGGCGATGGCTTCGTCCAGGTCATGGGTAATGAACAAGACCGCCTTGCGCTGCGCCATCCAGATATCCAGCACCTCATTTTCCATCAGTTGCCGGGTCTGAACATCCAGGGCGGAAAACGGCTCATCCATCAGGATGATGTCCGGGTCGCGAATCAAGGTCTGCGCCAGCATGACGCGTTTACGCATGCCGCCCGACATCTGGTGAGGATAGCGATCGCCAAAACCGCCCAGACCGACCCGCTTGAGCCAGTCCTGGGCGCGGGCGCGGGCCTCGTCCTGCGGCACGCCGGCGAACTCCAGGCCGGCCATGACGTTGGATTCGGCGCTGCGCCAAGGCATCAAGGCCTCGCCCTGGAACATATAACCAGCACGTTGATTGACGCCCTGCAGATCCTGGCCAAACACGCGCACCTGACCAGCCGAAGGGGCCAGCAAGCCGGCCCCCACATTGAGCAAGGTGGACTTGCCGCAGCCGGTGGGACCGACCACGGACACGAACTCGCCCGGCGCAACCGTCAGACTGGCATCGCGCACCGCCGTATACGAACCCTTGCCGTCGCGCGAGGCAAAGACACAGCTGACCTTATCAAGAGAGAGCGCGGCTTCAGACATTGGGATACTTCTTATTGGCCTGATCGGCATAATCGTTGGTGAAAATTTTCCCCGTATCGATCTTGGCCGCATCCAGATTGGGCACGAAAGCAGCCAAGGCATTGAGCGCCGTGGCCGGGCCATCCGCATCCACCCGGCCATCGGGCGAAAGCGACTCTTTATTGGCCTGCAGGCACTGCTTGTACAGTTCAACATCGCCCAGCAGATAAGAAGCCGGCACGGTTTTGGCAATGGTATCGGCGTCGTTGGCCTGTATCCACTTGTCGGCGCGCACGATGGCATTGGCCAAGGCCTGGGCCGTCTTGGGATTTTTATCTAAGAACTCCTGCGAGGCATACAGGCAGGCCGACGGCATATTGCCGCCGAAAATCTTTTTGGTATCGGCCACTGTACGCGTGTCGGCAATAATCTGAATGGCGTCATCCTTGACCAGCGTACCGATGACCGGGTCCAGATTGGCCATGGCATCCACCTGCCCGGTGCGCATCGCCGTTACCGCGCCCGCACCTGCGCCAACGCCGATAAACGCCACATCCGATGGTTTAAGGCCATGCTGCTCCAGGAAGAAGTTGACCATCATATTGGTCGAAGAGCCCGGCGCGGTGACTCCGATTTTCTTGCCCTTCAGATCAGCCGGACTCTTGTAGTCGGGCATGGTTTTCTTGGAAACGGCCAAGACAATGGCCGGAGCCCGCCCCTGTTGAACAAAAGCGCGATAAAACTGCCCTTTGGACTGCAAATTAATGGTGTGCTCGAACGCACCCGAAACCACATCGGCGCTGCCGCCCACCACCGCCTGCAAAGCCTTGGAGCCACCGGCGAAATCCGCCACCTTGACCTCCAGGCCCTCATCGTTGAAAAACCCCTTGGCTTCCGCAATCGACAGCGGCAGATAATAAATCAACGCCTTGCCACCCACGGCAATGGTAAGGTTTTTTTTCTCCAGCTCTTGTGCCCGCCCCAGGGACGGCAGAGACATGGCCAGACCGGACACACCGGCCAGCTTGAGCATATGACGACGTGTGAGTGTCATGGAAATCTCCTCCTGTTGTTGTAGTCTTAAGTAAAAGCTTAATACTTATACTACCAAAAGGAGTGCTTCCGGCGACGATACGCCCAAATGACCGCAGAAAGGGTATGCAGCAAACGAACGGTGCGGCTGTCATAGACAACAGCGCATACCGGGCGCTACGTGGCGCGTCGCTCCATCAAGGCCCAGGCAATCGTACCGGGGTCCACATATTCCAATTCGCTGCCGGCCGGCACGCCGCGCGCCAAACGGGTTACTTTCAAACCCTGGCTACCTAACATTTCAGCCAGATGATGGGCCGTGGTTTCCCCTTCGGCCGTAAAGTTGGTGGCCAGAATCACTTCCTGCACCAAACCGTCGCCAGCCCGCTCCAGCAAGCGATCAAATTGCAGGGCATCGGGCCCTATGCCCTCCAACGGCGTCAAACGCCCCATCAGCACGTAGTACAGGCCACGATAGCCGTGGGTAGCCTCGATCATGTTCTGATCGGCGGGCGTTTCCACCACGCACAGCAAGGCCGGATCACGACGCGGATTGGAACAGGTTTCGCAGATTTCCAACACCGTAAAACCATTGCAGCGTCGGCAATGGCGCAAAGTCTGGGTGGCTTGCTCCAACGCGCGGCTAAGCTGATCCGCCCCCACCAGATCGTGCTGCAACAAGTGATAGGCCATACGCCGGGCGCTGCGCTCACCCACACCCGGCAAGCGGCGCAGCGCCTGGATCAGAACCCGAAGCGGCTCGGGTTCGGCAATCTGCGGCTCGTTCATCAGAAAGGAAATTTCATGCCGGGAGGTAAAGGCAAGCCTGCGGTCACGCCAGCCATTTTTTCCTGCGAGGTCGTTTCGACCTTGCGCTGGGCATCGTTGAATGCGGCGGCGATCAAATCTTCCAGCATATCTTTGTCGTCTTCCAGCAGGCTGGGGTCGATAGAGACGCGGCGCACATCGTGACGGCAATTCATGATGACCTTGACCAGACCGCCACCCGACACGCCTTCGACTTCGATATCGGCCAGGGCTTCCTGCGCCTTCTTCATGTTTTCCTGCATTTGCTGCGCCTGACGCATCAAGCCGGCAATCTGACCTTTCATCATGGTGTCATTTCCTGAAAAAATAAGTTGAACACGGGTCGCTCAGGCAACCCGGACCAAGGGAGTCGCCTTGACCGATCCTTCTTTGACGCTGGCGCCAAACTCCCGGATCAGGGTCAAGACAAAAGGATCTTGGGCGACACGCTCTTCCGCCTGCCGCTGCCGCTCGGCCAGCTTGGCCTGCTCCACAGCATGCGCCGTGGCATCGCCGGTATCGCCGTATTCGATAGCCAGTTGCACAGACTGGCCGAAGTATTCAGTGAGCACGGTACGCAGCCGGGCCTTGCCCTGGCTACCGTCCACCGCCTTGATCTTGGCGCGCAGATGAATTTCCTGACCCTGCACACTGACCCATTCGCTCTGACGGGCCAGTTCCGCTGCCCAGCCGCTCAGCGGCAATGCGGCGGCGATCGTGGGCCACTTGTCGGCGGTCATGCCGCCCAAGCGCACTGCTTTACCAGCATCGCGGCCATGTGCCGCAGCAGACTCGACAATCGGCAGCCCCAGTTCGCCATCTGGCATGAAATTGCCCGAGGCCGGCAATGGCGGTACATCGCCATCGTCCTCGCCTCCCGACGCCGCATCCATGCCGGCAGGCTGGTAGTTCTCGAACTCCTCGTCCATGCCCTCGGACAACCAGGCGGGCTCCTGCGGGCCGTCATCGGCCACAGAAACCGATTCGGCGGGCACCTGGGAGGCTAGCTCCGACACCGGGGCAAGAGTCGCGGTCGGTTCCGCAACAACTTCTGTCGCGATTACGCCAGGGGCACTTGGCGGCGAAGCGGTCTGCTCAGATAAGGGGGCTGAGGCCGCTGGCTCCGGCATCGGCGCACTGCTTGACGGCGCGTCCTCCCAGGCTGGAACAAAATTGTCCGCCACCGGCGAGCGTTCGTCCGTGCCACGCGTGTCTGAAGCAAGCGTCTGAACAGCGTCTGATGCCTCCGAGGCCGGCGCAGAAGCTGGAACGGCAGCGACCACCTGGGCCTTCGCTGCGGTCGGCGGAGCCGGAGCCGCAGAGACGGCATCAGCGACTGGGGCGGCAGGCGCAGTCGATTGTGCCGGTTCAGGCCTAGAGACAGCCTGCACAGGCTGAGCCTGTGCGCTTCCCGATCCTGTTGGCGGTACGGGTTGGGCCGGGACCGGCTCGGGCAGTAAGGCCAGCATGCGCAAACAAGCCATGACGAAGCCGGCGTATTCGTCCGGTGCCAGCGTCAATTCCTGACGGCTGTGAACGGCGACCGAATAGAACAATTGGACATGATCCGGCGACAAGGTCGGAGCCAATTGACGTACTGGTTCCGCCAAGGGATCGTCGTCGGAAATGGTACCCGCAATGCGCTGCTCGATAGCAATGCGCGACAGCAAGGTAGCCAGATCGGCCAATGCCCCCGCGTAGGACAAGCCACGCAGCGCCAGATCGTCGGCCACCGCCAGAACAGCCTTGGCATCGTATGCCACCAACGCCTGCAACAACTGCGCCAGATGGCGCTGATCAATGGTGCCCAGCATGGCCTGCACGGCCTGCGCGCTCAAGTCGCCGGCACTATAGGCAATGGCCTGATCGGTCAGAGACAGGGCATCGCGCATGGACCCGGCAGCGGCCTGCGCCAGCAGGCGCAGCGCCGGCACCTCGAACTGCATGCCTTCCTGCGCCAGGATGTCCTGCAAATGCTCCACGATGGCCGGCACTGTCATCTGCTTGAGGTTGAACTGCAAACAGCGTGACAAAACGGTGACCGGAATCTTCTGCGGGTCCGTCGTTGCCAAAATGAACTTGACGTGCGCCGGCGGCTCTTCCAGCGTCTTGAGCATGGCATTGAAAGCATGGCCGGTCAGCATGTGAACTTCGTCTATCATGTAGACCTTGTAGCGCCCCGAACTGGGCGCATACACCGCCTGTTCAAGCAACTGCGTCATCTCTTCGACGCCGCGATTGGACGCGGCGTCCAGCTCTACATAATCCACGAAGCGGCCAGCGTCGATTTCGGTACAGGCACGGCACGCTCCGCAGGGGGTGGCCGTGATGCCGGTTTCACAGTTAAGCGACTTGGCCAGAATCCGCGACAGGGTCGTCTTGCCCACGCCGCGCGTACCCGTAAACAGCCAGGCATGATGCAGGCGCTGCGTAGACAAAGCATGCGTCAAAGCGCGCACCACGTGATCCTGACCAATCAGGGTATCGAAGGAGCGAGGGCGCCATTTGCGGGCCAGAACAAGATAGGTCATGCGAATTCCGGACGGCCAAAGCCATCGACACAGATAAGCAAAAGGAAAAGTGTACCGGATTCGGTGCCCGAAAGGAGCAGACAGACCGGGCGCACTGATCCCGGCAGATAGATGAGGTGGCGAGCCTGACTCCGGCACTGATTCTGCACGGCTGTGGCTGCTTCGTTCCCGACCTGACCAGATTCACCGCCGAACCATGCGGAGGGGCCCGCCACCCAGGAGTGTAACACTAATAAGGCACCCACAGATCCACGCGCGGAAAATAAAGCGCCCCGCGAGCTGGCCGCCCATCCAACGCCGAGACCTGCGCGCAATAACGCTCCAATTGCGGCGCATAACGCTGACGCATGCGCTCCGCAAATACCTCCAGGTTTTCGGTCGCGCCTGGCGTACTGGTCTTGTAGTCGACCACCAGCCAGTGATCCTCCTGGGAGATGGCCAGATCAATAATGGACACCCGACCATTGACATCGAGCAGCGACCATTCCCGCTGCGCACGCGCGGCGCTGAGCAGCCAGCGGCCGCGATCGGTGCGCAATGTCGCGCTGACCGCCTCGAACAAGGCTTGACCGGCCTCATCCAGATACGGTGCGGGCACGCCGGCGCGCTGCAACTGACGGCGCATGACCGGCCGGCTATCGCTCAGCCGCTCCGGCGACCAGGTCTGCACGCCTTCGCGCCCCAGTTTTTCCAGCCAGGCATGTGCAACCGTGCCAATCGCCGTTTCGTGCGTCGTGTCCAAGGACCACTCCCAGGACTGCTGCGCCGCTGCTACCTGTGTCGATATGGGTGCGGGCAGCGTGGGCACGCTGGCCACGCGCACCAGCGGCGGTCCGATCAACTGAACCGCATCCTGCCCAGCCGCTTGCTGCACAGCCTGCCAGGCCGGTGCCGCAGGCGGATCGATGACCGCCCAAAGACGGCTAAGCAAAGAGCGCCCATCGGGATCGCGCAGTCCCTTGTCCTGGGTCACGCTCAGTTCGGCAAACAAGTGCAATTCCTGCCGGGCCCGGGTCAGGGCCACATACAGCAGGCGATGGCTTTCCTGCTCTGCCCGAATCTTCTCGCGAGCGGCCAGAAAGAGCGAAACGGGATCGCGCTGTTCACTGGCCTTGTGGGTAATCGGCCCCAGAATCAGCCGTTCGGCACTATGCTCCAGCCGGATCAGCGGCTCGGTATCGTTAGCCGACTGCTTGTGCAATCCAAACAAGATGACGGTTTCAAACTCCAGGCCCTTGGACTTGTGGATCGTCATGACCTCTACCGCTTTGCCCGAGCCTTGGGGGGTGGCATACAAGGATTCCACACGCGCCTGAAACTGCTGCTGATCGGGCGGCCCATAGGGGCAGAGCTCCTCCAGCAGACGCAGCACCTGCTCGGCATCGGCCTGATCCGCGGCCAGCGGGTAGACGTGTTCGCCGCCCAGTCGCGCCCAGCACTGCTGTACCCAGGCGGCAAACGGCATCAGTCCGCTGCGATTACCCACATCCAGCAAGGTTTGCCGGGCAAACAGCAGGCGCTCGGCCTCGTCCGGCTCCCAATCGGCCACATCGCAGCCGCGCAGCAAATCGGGCATGGATTGCCGTGGCTGCAAGGCGCACAGGCGATACAGACTGTCCAGCCGCAGCCCTATCAGGGGCGAACGCAACAAAGACAACCACGCCAGGCGGTCGGCCGGGTGTGCCAAGGCGCGCACCAGTTGCACCAGATCGGCCACCACGGGTCGCTGCTGCAACGGTTCCAGCTCCACCGCACGGCACGGTATGCCCTGCTCGCCCAATTTACGCACCAAGCCATTCAAGTGCGCTCGCGCACGCACCAAAATGGCCACCGGATGCGCGCTGTCGGCATGACGCTGCAAGGCTTGCCCGGCACAGCGCACGGCCTGTTCAACGGCGACATCTTGCGCCGCCTGCTCCGCCGCTGCACCATCCTCGCCGCGTCCCAGGCGAAAATGCCAAGAGGGGTGAAAACTCACCATGGCACCCGGTTCGTCAGGCTTAAACGCCGTCGAGCGTTCGTACGTGACCATGCCCAGCTCGGGATCGGACTGGCGCGGAAACAACTGCGCCCCCACCCGATTGACCCACTCGACCAGCTGCGGATGAGAACGAAAGTTATTGCTCAGGGCAAGCGGTTCCAGCTCCACATCGCCCAAGCATTTTTCTTGCCAGACACGCAGAAACAAACCAACTTCTGCCTTGCGGAAACGATAGATGGACTGCATCGGATCGCCCACCAGGAACAGACTGCGGCCATCACCCGGCTCCCAACCGCTGGTCAAGCGTTCCAGCAACTGCACCTGCGACTGGCTGGTGTCCTGAAATTCGTCCACCAGCAAATGCCGTATGGAGCGGTCCATGCGCAGCAACAACTCCCCCGGCTCCTGGGCATTGCCCAAAGCCTCCAGCGCCCGCTGCGCGATCTCGGTAAAATCCACTTCGGACTTTTCCGCAAAACGCAGCTTGAGCTGGGCAGCCGCCAACCACAAGACCTGGATCAAATTGGCCAGAACCTCCTGCTGCTGTTCTGAATACTGCTGGGGCAATTGACGGGCACTATCCAGGCGAGAGACCCACGCCTCGGTACCCATAAAACCACCCAGCCAATCGGCCAGCGTCTCTTTCTGAATCGTCTTGGGCGGAAAGCCATTGCGCACCGTCAGGCTTTTGCGCACGCTGCCGTCATTGGTCAACAGCAAAGCGGCCAAGCCGCGCCAGCGCGGCAACTCGTCCATTGTCGGGGTCAGCGGCTCGCCGCCCCAATCGGCTAGCGCCATCATCTCGCCTTCACCCAGATTGGCAGCCGCAAAGCGCGCCAACGGAGCCAAGGTCGATGCCCAGCCCGGCGGCAAACTGGCACGCAACTGCTCAAGCTGCTGTTCCACTACCTCGCGCAGACTGTCTTGCAGCAAGGTCACATCTGCGCCCGCGCCCAAGGCCGGCAGCCACTGATCGCGACTGGCCAGCATGGAGGCCAGCAGCCCCTGGGCCTGGGCCAGGTTGACATCCATATGCTCCAGAAAGCGGGCGACGCTGGGCGTGTTTTCCGCCATTTCCAGTGTGGCCCAGGCAGCGGCCTCGTAGTGCTCCTGCGCGTTATCTGCAATGGCCGGTACGCCGCCCAAGCCAGTGACCCAAGGCATGGCCCGCACCAGATGCGCGCACAGCGAATCGATGGTGCGTATGCTCAGGCGGGCAGGATAGGCCAGCAGATCCCATTTCTGTTCGCGGTTGCGGCGCATGGCCTGACTGGCCAGTTCCCAACTGCGCACCCGGTACGACTCTGCAGGACAAGGCTGGTCGGCCGCCGCCAGTTTTTCCAACACACGGGCATGCATTTCCGCCGCCGCCTTACGTGTGAAGGTAATGGCCACAATTTCTTCGGGCCGATCTACCCGAGCCAACAAACCCAATATCCGGTCGGTCAGCAATTCAGTCTTGCCCGAACCGGCCGGCGCCTGCACCAGAAACGAGTGATCCGGGTCCAGCGCCCGACTGCGGGCACTACTATCGCTGGGCAACATGGACATCACACACTCCCTCCATCGGGGCCGGCTTCTTGTTGGAATAGGCGCAAGAACGGCTGCACATCGCAATACTGCAGATCGTTACGATTCCAGATACGATTGCCTGCCCGTCCCTGCACAAATTCATCGGCTAATTCCTGTACCGCCTGCTTCCAGGCCGACAACTGCGCCTGCCACTGCTGTTCGGTGTCCAATTCGATCATCCCTTCTATATCTGTGCCCGGCGCGGCCAGGCCGCTATATGCTACTTGCCGGGCATGCAAGCGCACAAAGGCCAGAGCGCTGACCTGCTGCCCCTGCTCTTGCAGGGCCGCTGCATAAAAAGGCAATTGCAGATTGACCGGCCGACTGCGCAACCAGTCTTTTTCAGGCCGTAGTTCGCCTATGCCGGTTTTGTAATCCAAGAGCATGCGTTCTTGGCCGGCCAGGCTGTCCAGACGATCCAGTCGCAGGCTCAAGCGCAGCAAACCCCGGCTCCAGTTAAGTTCTTCTTCTGTCGCCTGCAAAGCAAAAGGAGGTCGCTGGGCTTCCAGCCGCGCATAGTCGGCCAGTACCAGCAAGCCGCGTTCCATCTCCAGCCCACGCAACACCTCCCCGTACTCGGCCAGCTCTTCTTGCGCCGCCTGTTCGACACTGTTGTGCAAAACACTGTCCAGCGTCCCCAGAGCCATGTGCTCGTGCAGGGCCTCCTGGTCCTGCACGGTACGCCAGAACAGCTCGACGGCGCGGTGCAGAAACAGCCCGCGTGTATTCATATCGCCCAGACGCGCATAATCCGGCAAGGCCTGTCCGTGCAGACGAAACTTCACAAAGGCCCAGAGCGGACTGCGTGCCTGCGTGTCGAGCACGCTGATGCCCCCGCGTATACGCTCCTGGGCCTGCAATGCAGGGCCTTGTTCATCACTCAAGGTTTCCAGCGCCGCCGCCGGCACAGACGGTGCCAGCCAATCTAGCGGCTGCAAGGGCCAGGACGCAATCAGCGGACTGGGTCGCAACACCTGCTCGCCTGCCTGCAAGGGGGCGCTAAGCCAGACTTGATCCGCGCAGCGCAGCAAGGCTGCCATCATCCAACGCGCCCACTCCAGTTCACGCTCCGGCGTTGAACGCGGTGCCTGGGCGCGGCGCAGCACATGGGCAGGAATCAAGGGATTAGGCTTGACCGCAGCAGGCAAAATCTCGTCGGTCAGCCCCAACACCCAGACGGCATCCCAGCGGCCTCCCTCGGCCTCCAGAAAACCCAGCACATCCAGACGCGCGCGCGGATCGCGCTGCGGCTGAAACAGGCTTTCGCGCGCCATGCGCGCCAGGGCCGACTGGGCGCGCATGGCACTGATGCGGCCCAGCACCGGCGCTTGCTGCGCAAAACGCAACAGCAATTGCTCCAACGCTTCCAGCGTCTGGTACTGCGCGCTGTCCAAGCTGGCGCTGCCAGGGAAACCCAGCGCCTGCAAGCACTGACGCATCACGCTGGCCCA
The DNA here is from genome assembly GCF_038237375.1 of Alcaligenes sp. SDU_A2. Classification (NCBI taxonomy): domain Bacteria; kingdom Pseudomonadati; phylum Pseudomonadota; class Betaproteobacteria; order Burkholderiales; family Alcaligenaceae; genus Alcaligenes; species Alcaligenes sp. SDU_A2. The sequence goes on from NZ_CP151273.1 coordinate 2,960,120, forward strand.
AACATCCACGCTCTGCGCCCCACTGGGAACACCCGCCATCGTCGCCATCGCCGTTGCCCAACTTTGTGCCAAATGTGGCGCATAACGGCTGAGCATGTCCTCGAATTCATTACGGCGCACCACCGTCATGCGATTGTCGCGCCAGGCCTTGTCGATTTGCGCCCGACCACCCGCCTCGGCCTGATCCGCCTGACAGGCCCCCAAGCGCAGGGCCTGACCAAGCAGAGCAGGCTCGGCCTTGCCACTTGCCGTCAAAGTAAATACGGCTTTGAGCCAGGCCAGCGCGCCTTCGATCAACGGCCATTGCGCCAAGGATCGGGCTGCCGCCACGTTATAAGGCAACACCCCCTGCTCGGTCTGCATGGCCTGCCGCAACAGCCTGTGAACCAAGGGCAGTTGGGTTTCCAACTGCGCAGCCACAATCGCCACGCGGGCCTGCGGGTTTTGATCCAACTGACGGCGCGCCCATTGAATAGCCAGCCGCCACTCGGTATCGGCATCCTGCGCCTGAACACGCTGGACCTGCGTCGCCTGCGGATCGGCTTGATCCAGTCGCTGAATCGACAGGCCCATTGCCCGCAAGCCATCCAACAGACGCTGCAAGCGTGGTGATAGTTCATGAAAGCCATGCAAAATCAGATGGGTGTGCCGCAGGTGTAAAACACCGGCCTGCACCGCCGCCACCACCCTCCCGGCGGCACGATTGGCATCGTCCAGATCGCCTTGCTGCAAACCACTCTGATAGTGGCTTCGCCACTGCAAAAAACGCTCGTAATCCGCACTCGTTTCCGAAGGGTCAAGCTGTATGTCCCACTCGTCCAGCAAGCTGTCGGCTTCGCAGGCAAAACGCGCGGCCTGGGCTATATCCAGAAAATAGCCATCCGGTTCGCACTGTTCAATACTGTGTTCCCAGCGCTGCAAGGACGCGAACTTGTCCATATGGTGCGCGGCAGGCTGCCATTGCTCGGAAAAGCACAACTGATCACTGGCCTGGGCCAGCCAGGCTCCCAGCGGCAAAATCTCGGGCACCGCCACCGTGCCGCCCTGCTGCGCCAGCCGAGCCGACAAACTCCCCAGCAGCCGACGCGCATAGCGATTGTTCACGGTCAGCACTACAGTGCTGGTGCTATCCAGGTCCTGCAACTGCGCCAGAGAAATAGCAGGGATGTCATCCATATCGACTCACCCTCTCGTTCGCACGGGAAATACACATCAAGATCATCGTCACGCAACCCAGTCCACACCCCGCGATGGGGAAAGACCCGATCTTAACCCGAGGCAGAATGACAGGATCAGTCCAGCCCCGCTTACGCGGGGAACACCTGCTCTGCAACGTGTCGGGTGACCTGTATTTCGGTTCATCCCCGCTGACGCGGGGAACACTTGTTCTTCTCGTAGCAGGCCCTTTTCTGGGTTCTTCGAAGCATTCCGGGAATCAATTTTTACTAATTCGATGAGGAGCTGGCTTTTTGAAGGCACCATTCAAGGCGCAGCTCGCTCGAACAGGGCTGATGGCTTGCCGGCGCTGCGCGCCGGTGCCCTGGTCGGGCCACATGGCCGGGCGCGTCGTTAACTCCGGCGGCTTGCTTGTCCACCGGACAAGCAAGCCGCCGTCGAACAGAACGACGCTTGCACCCCGTCCCCGCGCCCCGCCTGCGGCAAGCCATCCGACCCGCCCCGTCCAAGCGTACTGCGCCTTGACCGGCTCAAAACTCCGACGACATCGCCCCGGCTATACGCCTTCATGCCAAACGGGAAATCAGCGGATGACTGTTACCTTGTACGGTGTACACGGACGCTCCGCCATTTGGGCCAAGCACAGCGGTGCCGTTCTCGCCATGCCCGCCTTAGCAGGTCAGCGGGCGAGTCAGGGCCTTCGCCGCAGGCGGGATGCCGGGGCGGGAGACAAGGGGCGTGTTGTTCGAGCAGGACGCGTGTGATTCGTCCACTGGACGAATCACCCTGCGAGTTCACGCCCCGCCCGCCCCGGTATCCAGACCAGGGAACCCGCGCACAGCGCGGGCGAAGGACCCAGCCAAGCTGACCTGCTAAGGCGGGCATGGCGAGAACCCGAGGTTCTCTCTGCTTGGCCTAAACGGCTCAAGCAATACGAAGGAATCCCCGAACCCTTTTCTGATTCGGTTCATCCCCGCTTACGCGGGGAACACACAAACGAGGGGCTGCCGACAACGCGCAGTCGCGGTTCATCCCCGCTTACGCGGGGAACACCAAGGCGGGGCTACTCAAGACCGACTCTATCTCGGTTCATCCCCGCTTACGCGGGGAACACGTGAGCATGCCAAGCAGGGCCACACCCAACGCCGGTTCATCCCCGCTTACGCGGGGAACACTTTGCTGATCAGGCCGGTATGGCCGTGGGTGACGGTTCATCCCCGCTTACGCGGGGAACACACCGCCATAGTAACCCTGGCGGATAAACATTTCGGTTCATCCCCGCTTACGCGGGGAACACCTATCTCGGGCGCTCAAGGAAAAGTCTTGGACCTGGTTCATCCCCGCTTACGCGGGGAACACCGTAGACTTTGGTCAAGGCCGTGGCGGTATTCCCGGTTCATCCCCGCTTACGCGGGGAACACCGTAGACTTTGGTCAAGGCCGTGGCGGTATTCCCGGTTCATCCCCGCTTACGCGGGGAACACAACTTGGCTAGCTGATCTTGTGAGCGCGTCAGCGGTTCATCCCCGCTTACGCGGGGAACACCCCTCTGGCACATCTACGGCCACCACTATGCGCGGTTCATCCCCGCTTACGCGGGGAACACATTTCCATCACGGTAAACCCGACCTGGGCACACGGTTCATCCCCGCTTACGCGGGGAACACGGTATGTACTAGGCGTGTACGCGATGTGGTAGCGGTTCATCCCCGCTTACGCGGGGAACACGCCGAACCGCTCACACAGCGCGAAGCGGAAATCGGTTCATCCCCGCTTACGCGGGGAACACCAATACCTGGTTCAAGCAGATGACGCCGCGCCTGGTTCATCCCCGCTTACGCGGGGAACACCACGTAAGAAAATCCGCTCATGGCTCCACCCCCGGTTCATCCCCGCTTACGCGGGGAACACAGGGTCGGCGTCAGGTATTTCGTAGTCGCCCACGGTTCATCCCCGCTTACGCGGGGAACACGAACGCCTGCGCCGTATGTCCGAAATGGTACCCGGTTCATCCCCGCTTACGCGGGGAACACCCATACTGGCGGGTCGGCTTCCGTTGCGCAAACGGTTCATCCCCGCTTACGCGGGGAACACTTCGCCAGGTTCTTGCGCATCTCGTCCAAGCCCGGTTCATCCCCGCTTACGCGGGGAACACTCTTCCCTGGCAATGGTGGAGTCATGATGCAGCGGTTCATCCCCGCTTACGCGGGGAACACGATCTCAAACTGGAACGGGTAGGCGGTATCCCCGGTTCATCCCCGCTTACGCGGGGAACACTTTTGCTCAGCACCTACAAAGTCGAGAAATTGCGGTTCATCCCCGCTTACGCGGGGAACACAAGTGGCGGCTGCCCTCAGCAAAGGTAAATTCCGGTTCATCCCCGCTTACGCGGGGAACACCGCAAAAGCACCGGGTTAAACCAATTGACCTGCGGTTCATCCCCGCTTACGCGGGGAACACCCGCTAACCAATATGACCTATTTGGCCAGACCCGGTTCATCCCCGCTTACGCGGGGAACACGCATCAGCCAAACGCGGGTCTACAACAACATCCGGTTCATCCCCGCTTACGCGGGGAACACGTTACCAGCAATTGTGGACGTATCTTTTTTACCGGTTCATCCCCGCTTACGCGGGGAACACTCTAAAAACAAACCATTGATTTCAATAGAAAAATACCAGACCAGATTTTCCACCAAAAAAACAACTGATTCCGCCGCCTGCTTTCTACCTGCTTTGCAAGGTCACCGATGTTATTAGAGCACGCCACCTACTCCCCCAGAGCTTTTAGGCATTGCCACCCGTAACCGATCAGGTAATATTATTCTCGACATAAAAACACACAGCGGGTAACAGACTGACCGGCGGTTCAGGTTCAGCCGTCACCCATCGCATTCGTCTTGTTGCTCTTTGCCCTACGACCTTACACTGAGGCCTATGTCCAGCAAAAACGAAACTCAAGCCGAATTCACCAGCAGCCTGTCGCTGCGCACCGGCGAACATACCTGGGGCAGCGCACGGCGCATGACGCTGCTGGCAGCCATTGGTGAGCACGGCTCGATCTCGGCCGCCGCACGCAGCATAGACATCAGCTACAAGGCTGCCTGGGACGCCATCGACATCATGAACAACATGGCCGGCGAACCCCTGGTGCTGCGCAGCACCGGCGGCCATCGCGGCGGCGGCGCTACGCTCACGCCCAAAGCACAAGAACTGCTGGATCTTTACCAGACCTACGACCGGCTGCACCAACGCTTCATGGCGCGTATCGGGCGCTTGATGCCCACAGCAGCCACCCAAATGGAGCTACTCCAAACCATGATGCTGCAAACCTCCGCCCGCAACCAACTCCCCGGCATCGTCACCGCCGTCAAGACCGGTGCCGTCAACGACGAAATCCATCTGGACATCGGCCAGGGACAAAGCGTGGTGGCATCCATCACACGCGAAAGCACCGAGAACCTGGGCATACGCGAAGGGCAGAAAGTACTGGCCTTTCTAAAAGCTTCGTCCATCATGATCGGCACCACGGACACACGCACCAGCCTGTCGGCCCGCAATCAGTTGCCCGGCACCATTACGCAAGTGATCCCCGGCGCGGTCAATGCCGAAGTACGGCTGGAGCTGCCGCAAGGCCTGGCGCTGACGGCGACCATTACCCTGGACAGCACGCAACGCCTGCAGCTGGAAGTCGGCCAGCAAGCCTACGCCTTGTTCAAAGCGTCCAGCGTCATGATTGCAACGGTATAAGATCCAACTGGTGCGATGGGTCCAGCTCGTCAGCGGGGCAGCAATCCACAATACGTCCATCGCGGATGCGATAGACCTCTTGCGCCAGCACGCGGGCATCTTCCGGATCGTGAGTGATCAGGATGGTGGGAATATCGAGCTGCCTTTGCAACTGGGCCAGTTCGGCCCGCAAACGGATGCGCAAGTCCTGATCCAGCGCGGCCAAAGGCTCGTCCAGCAGCAAGATCTCGGGTTCCACAGCCAGCGCCCGCGCCAGTGCGCAGCGCTGCTTTTGCCCGCCCGACAATTCTGACGGGTAGCTATCGAGCACCGGCTCGAGCTCGAAGGCCCGCGCCCAGCGCTGTGCCGGCGCAGGTAAATCCTGCACACGCCGGTTAAACCAACCGGTGTTAAGTCCAAAACAGATATTCTGGGCCGCCGTCAGATGCGGAAACAGGCCGTAATCCTGGAAAAGATACGCAACACGCCGCTGACGCGGTTTCAGATCCACGCCCTGCTGCGAATCAAAATAGACCCGGCCATTAATGCTGATGCGCCCATGATCGGGCTTGAGCAGACCAGCGACACTTTGCACGGTCAGGGACTTGCCCGATCCCGACGGGCCATACAGGGCAATATGCCGAACATCGGTCTGTATATCGATATCCAGCGTGAACTGACGCGCCTGGGACTGCACGGTGCGCTGTATGGACAAGGTCAGGCTCATTGCACACTCCGCCGGCGTCGCACATGTCGCGGCGACAAGGCGCTGGCGCTCCACAGCACCAGCACACAGGTTATCGAAATAACAGCCACCAGCACCAGCGCCTGACTGTCCTCGCCGGCCTGCACGGCCTCGTAGATGGCGATGGACATGGTCTGGGTCCGACCCGGTATGCTGCCTGCGATCATCAAGGTTGCCCCGAATTCGCCCAGAGCACGCGCAAAAGCCAATAGAATGCCCGCAAGAATGCCACGCGCCGCCAAAGGCAGACTGACACGAAAAAAGACTGCCATAGGCGTTAAGCCCAGCACATGCGCGGCGCTTTCCAGCCGGACATCCACATCTTCAAAAGCCGCGCGCGCCGCTTTCAGAATCATGGGAAAGGCCACGACCGTCGCGGCGATGACCGCGCCTTGCCAGGTAAAGACCAGCTCGATGCCGAACTGCGACAGCCACTGTCCGAACGGGCTGCGCCGCCCGAACAGCACCAGCAGATAATAGCCGATGACGGTGGGCGGCAACACCATGGGCAAGGTCAGGATGGAGTCGATCAGATCACACCAGCGCGACTCCCACCGCGACAGCCCATACGCTACCGCAATGCCCAGCACACAAGCAAACAAGGTCGCCCAACCGGCGACCTTGAGTGACAACCAGAGAGGAATCCAGATTGTAGTCATCCCGTCCTTACGTAACGATCAGGGTTTGGCAAAACCATATTTTGCCAGCACTTGCTGCCCTGTTTCGGAAAGAACGAAATCCTGGAAAGCCTGGGCCTTGTCATTGCGCCCTTCGCGCTTGACCAAAGCGATCGGATAGGTGACCGGCTCGGTCGTCTTGAGCGTTTCCAGAACAGTGACCTTGTCCTTCATGATAGCGGCATCGGTAGCGAACACAAAACCGGCCTCGACCTCGCCGCGCGACACATAATCGAGCACCTGGCGCACGTTCTGCCCCAGGATCTCGCGCTGCTTGACCGCTTCCCACTGCCCTGCCTTTTCCAGGGCGGCTTGCGTGTAACGGCCCACAGGAACGGTGGCTGGATTGCCAATGGCGACGCGCTTGACCTCGGGCTTGCCCAGATCGCCGGCATTGCCGACCTTGGCAGGGTTGTCGGTAGGCACAACCAGCACCACCTGATTCTGTACAAAGTTCTTGCGGGTGGCCGGATCGACCACCTTGGCCTCTTCGGCCTTGTTCATCGCTTTCTGGTCAGCCGAGGCGAACACATCCACCGGTGCGCCGTTAACGATCTGCTGCAGCAGCACATCCGATGCGGCAAAGCTGGTCAGCACCTTGGTGCCAGGATGCTTGGCCTCGAACTGGGTAGCCAGATCCTTAAAGGCATTGGTCAGGCTGGCGGCAGCGGCCACCACCAGTTCGTCTGCCTGGGCGGTGCCTTGCACCAGCAAGGCCAGAGCAGCGGCCGACAATACGCGTTTGAACATGGTTTTCTCCTCGTGAACAGGCAATGCCCGATAAGTGCAATCAGGAAATATATATAGGTATATAGCGATGGTCAATCCGCCATCGGGAATATCCTCATCATCGCTCGGTGATAGCATAGGCAGAAAACCGAATGGAGGGCCGCTATCCTCTGCCTCCAACTCTTTGCCCCAGCCCATGACTCCTTCCCGCATTGACGATTTCATTGCCATGCTCTGGCTACAAGATGGCCTGGCCGCCAATACACAGCAAGCGTATCGCCAGGATCTGGAGCGGCTGGCCGAATGGGCGCAGTCCAGGCGGCCGGATACCCCGCTCGAACAACTGGCTACCACTGACCTACAAGACTGGATGGCCAGCCAAGCCACCGACACCAAGGCCAGCACCGCCAACCGCCGTCTGGCCACGCTGCGCCGTTTTTACGATTGGGTCTTGCGCGAAGGCCTGCGCCAGGACGACCCCTGCCTGGAACTGAGCGGTGCCCGCCAGGCCCCTCGCATGCCGCATACCTTGTCCGAGGAGCAGGTGGAACACCTGCTGGCGGCCCCCGACCCCCACACAGAACTGGGCCTGCGCGACCGCTGCATGCTCGAGACGCTGTACGCCACAGGCCTGCGCGTAAGCGAACTGACCGAACTGCCCGTGCAGAACCTGAGCCTGAGCGACGGCATTGTGCGTATAGACCAAGGCAAGGGCGGCAAAGACAGACTGGTTCCGCTGGGACAAGAAGCCCTGCACTGGATCAATTGGTATCTGCAGCAATCCCGCCCAGCCCTGCTCGGCCAGCGCCGCAGCGACTTCCTGTTCATCACCGGACGCGGCACCTGCATGACGCGTCAGTCGTTCTGGCTGATCGTCAAAAAATACGCTGCGCGGGCAGGCATTCAAGCTCCTTTGTCGCCCCATGTGTTGCGCCATGCCTTTGCCACCCACCTGCTCAATCACGGCGCGGACCTGCGCGTCGTCCAGATGCTGTTGGGCCATGCGGACATTTCGACGACGCAGATTTATACTCATGTGGCCCGTGAACGCCTGAAAGCGTTACACGCCGCCCACCACCCGCGCGCCTAGACGCGCCCTGTTCATCATGGCCAAAGAAAAACACGTCAGTGAAACGCCCGCCACCCAGTGGCTGCGCAAACAAAACATACCCTTTACCGAACACAGCTACGAGTACATCGATCACGGCGGTGCCGGCGAAGCGGCACGCCAGCTAGGACTAGATCCCCACCAGGTCGCCAAGACCTTGATCATGGAAGACGAGAACGCCAAACCCTTGATCATCGTCATGCATGGCGACCGGGAAGTCTCCACCAAGAATCTGGCTCGCCAGACCGGAGCCAAGAAAATAGCCCCCTGCAAGCCCGAGGTCGCCCAGCGTCACTCCGGCTATATGGTCGGCGGCACCTCGCCTTTTGCCACCCGCAAAGCCATGCCGATCTGGATCGAAGCCGAACTGCTGGATTACGACACCATCTACGTGAATGGCGGACGGCGCGGCTATCTGGTCGGCGTGTCGCCGCAAGCCCTGGTCGACACGCTGAAAGCCCGCAGCGTCCAGGCCAGCCTGGACAAAACCTGATCACCCCCATTCCCTGCTTTTGTCGACGGCAAACGTACGCCGTATGAGCCACTTGCCCCTCTCTCTTGGCCCGTCACCACCTTTCACCAGATAATTGACGCCTAAATATAAGAGGGGGCTTCATGTTTCAATCTTTGCGCCAACCCGGGGTGATGGTCATCGCCCTGGCGGCCGCCGGCATTCTGATGGTGACAATGGGGATACGGCAGTCGTTCGGACTGTTCATCCACCCTATCGACAAAAGCACTGGCATGGGCATTATGTCCATCAGTTTCGCGATGGCCGTCGGGCAACTGGCCTGGGGTGCCATTCAGCCTATTGCCGGTGCCTGCGCCGATCGCTGGGGGCCGGACCGGGTGCTGGCGGCCGGACTGCTTATTTTGGCGCTGGGCTGCGCCGCCACCCCGTTTATCGGCACTGGCCTGGGCCTGACGGTCACCTTGGGTCTGCTGGCCAATATCGGCGCAGGCGCAGGCAGTTTTTCCACCCTGATCGGTGCAGCTGCGCAGCGCCTGCCGGACCATGCTCGTGGTCAGGCCTCCGGCTTGATCAACGCGGGGGGCTCGTTCGGCCAATTCGTCTTTGCCCCCCTGGTCCAGAAACTGATTCAGCTGTTTGGCTGGATGTCGGCCTTATGGGTGCTGGCGCTGACGGCACTGCTGACGTTGCCGCTGATCCGCAAGCTAAGCAGCGCCCACAACGTGCGCCCGGCCTCACATCCCACAGCAGCGCCCAGTAAGGGCTTGCGGCATGCCGTCAAAGAAGCGGCACAAGACCGCAGCTACCTGCTGCTGAACCTGGGCTTTTTCACCTGTGGATTCCACATTGCCTTTCTGGTCACCCACCTGCCCGGCGAGATCGATCTGTGCGGCCTGCCGCCCTCGGTCGCCAGTTGGTCGCTGGCCTTGATCGGCCTGTCCAACATCTTCGGCAGCATCGCCGCCGGCTCCTGGATCGCCCGCTATCGCAGCAAGCATGTCCTGGCCCTGATGTATGCCTCGCGCGCGCTGTTGATTATCTGGTACTTGCTGATGCCCAAGACCGATTGGGTGTTCTACCTGTTTGCCATCGGCCTGGGCTTTACCTGGTTGGCGACGGTACCGCCGACGGCAGGCATCGTCGGTAAATTATTCGGCACCCGCTACCTGGCCACCCTTTTTGGCCTGACCCTGCTATCACACCAGATCGGCGGTTTTCTGGGGGCCTGGCTGGGCGGCATCGCCCTGACCGAGTTCGGCGACTACAGTTGGATGTGGTATGCCGACATCGCTCTGGCAGCGATGGCCGCTCTGGTAAACCTGCCTATACGCGAAGCCAAGATGCAGACAGCCTAAGCCGCCGAAATACAAACAGGCCGCGATTGCGGCCTGTTTTCATTCGGGTAAAACCTGCGATCACGTGGCACTGCTCGGCAAGCCGAACACCCGGTCAAAAGACCAACTGAAGCAAAACGAATAAAACAGAAAAAAGATCAGAATCGCTATTTCCATCTGCAAAGCGACCAAGAATCCGACCTGATACCACCACATATACATAGGCACGATAAACAGGACCAGACCCGTCTCGAAGCTGATCGCATGCACACAGCGACGCAGCACGCTGCGCCCTTTGACTGCCTGGCGCGACTCCCAGAATTCAAACAAGGTGTTGAACACATAGTTCCAGGCAATGGCCACCGCCGAAATCGCCACCGCGATAGGCACGGAATCGGACGTTGCCCCACCGGCAAAATACGCCAGCAGAAATGACGAAAAAACAATCGCGAAAAACTCAAACAAGCCCACGTACAACACGCGGCGTTTCCAACCCTGAAGTGTCATTGCAACCCTGCGCTGCGCACGAACGCCGATTCTGGGCAGAAGCCCAGCTTGACGTACACACGCTGAAATCATGAAGGCATGGCGGGCCCAGCAGGAATCGAACCTGCAATCTTCCCTTAGGAGGGGAAAGTTATATCCATTTAACTATGGGCCCGCAGCGGCATTGTCGTCTCTATCGACCACGATGCGCTGAAGAAAAGCAGGCGCAAAGTGTATCAGCTAGATGCATGCGAAGAAAGTCTCAAGCAAGAAACCATTCGCCGGCGGTTCAGGGCTTTCGCCTATGCTCAATAGAAAAACGCCCCGCGCTCCAAAGGCACAGTCTTATCCGTACACAGGCGCTTGAGCGCCTGACCAAACAAGAGATCCACGGGGCGATGGGGACCTTGCTCCCGGGTGAACAAAGCCACAGGCGACAAGGCCCACTCGAACGAATAGGGCACGATCGCCACGCCCGATACACGCACCAGCTCTTCGGCAATCTCCGTGGGTACGACGGAAACGGCGCGGGGGTTGTTGGCGATCAATTCGCCGATCAGCTTGGGCGATGCCGTCTCCACAATGGGTACGGGCTCCAGCAAACCGGCCTTCAGAAACAAATCCACGACCTGGCGGCGCATGGGGGTACCGCGCGGCCCCATGATCCAGTCAAGATCTTGCAGATGCGTCCAGTCCAGTCTGCGCCGCCCCAGCCGGCCGGCCAGTTCACGACCGGCGATCAGGCGCGGATGTTGCAGATACAGTGCATCATGGCGCACCCCTTTCATGTTCAGTCCGGGCGATATGCGGGCCACGACGCAATCCAAGGAATGATCCAGCAATTGCGCCAACAGCTCTTCGGTCAGACCTTCCTGAACGCTGACGGACACGGCCTGATCTTGCGGACGCGTATCGCGAATGGCGCTGGAGATCAACTTGCCCGACACCATAGGCACCACCCCCAGGCGCAAGTGGGCCTGCCGTCCGGCCGCATGCGCCTGCAGATCCAGACTGAGCAGTTCCAGATCCTGCAACATGGCACGCGCGCGCAGCAAGACGATGCGCCCCTGGTCGGTGGCCGTCATGCCCCGCGAAGAACGCAAAAACAAGGGCGCGCCAAAAACCTGTTCGGCTTCGGCCAATGCCTGGGTCACGGCAGGCTGACTGGTAGCCATATATTCGGCCACTTTAGTCAGCGAACCCAGGCGGTCAATCTGCAGCAGCAAGGACAAGTGGCGCAATTTGAGCCGACTAAGCAATCGATGCGCCAAATCCGTTGAGTCCGTAGCCGCCATATCAACCCATAAGTGTTTACTAATAGGGGAATAATAAAACGAAATAGCACCTGCCGCTCAGCTATCTACACTGCTTGAATGATTGCTGCCGGCGCTAGCCGGCCCCCGACACTTCGGTCGGCACGTACGCCGGCTTCTTGTTAGAGAGGACACCATGAGCACGACGGTAGACCGCCAAGCCGCATTGGATTATCACGAATTCCCCATTCCCGGCAAAGTCACGATTGCCGCCACCAAGCCGCTGGTCAACCAACGCGATCTGGGGCTGGCCTATTCGCCCGGCGTGGCCGCCGCCTGCGAAGAGATCGTCGCTGACCCCAAGAATGTGTTCCGCTTTACGGGCCGTGGCAATCTGGTAGGCGTAATCTCCAACGGCACCGCCGTGCTGGGCCTGGGCAATATCGGCGCGCTGGCCTCCAAGCCGGTGATGGAAGGCAAGGCCGTCCTGTTCAAGAAGTTTGCCGGCATGGATGTGTTCGACATCGAGATCAACGAAACCGACCCGGACAAGCTGGTGGACATCATCGCCGGTCTGGAGCCGACCTTCGGCGGCATCAACCTGGAAGACATCAAGGCCCCCGAATGCTTCGAGGTGGAACGCAAGCTGCGTGCGCGCATGAACATTCCTGTGTTCCACGACGATCAGCACGGCACGGCCATCTGCGTGACCGCTGCTTTCCTGAACGGTCTTAAAGTGGTCGGCAAGGATATCAAAACGATCAAGGTCGTGACCTCCGGGGCCGGGGCCGCCGCCTTGGCCTGCCTGGATCTGATGGTGGACATGGGTTTGCCCGAGGAAAATGTCTGGGTAACCGACATTGACGGCGTGGTCTACCAGGGCCGCCCCGGCCACCAGGTGCCCGAACTGGCGCGTTTCGCCAAGGACACTCAGGCACGCACGCTGAATGATGTCATCGACAATGCCGACGTCTTTGTCGGCCTGTCGGCCGGCGGCGTCTTGAAAGCCGAGATGCTCAAAAAAATGGCCGACCGTCCTTTTGTGATGGCCCTGGCCAACCCCACTCCCGAAATCCTCCCCGAAGTGGCGAAGGAAGCACGTCCTGACGTTATCATGGCCACCGGTCGTTCGGACTTCCCGAACCAGGTCAACAATGTGCTGTGCTTTCCCTACATTTTCCGAGGTGCCTTGGATGTAGGTGCCACCACCATCACCCGTGGTATGGAAAAAGCTGCTGTGCATGCCATCGCCGGATTGGCCGAAGAAGAACAAGATGAAACCGTGGCCGCCGCCTACGGTGGCTACGGACTGAGCTTTGGCCCCGATTACCTGATTCCCAAACCTTTCGACCCGCGACTGATCGTGCGCATCGCCCCTGCCGTGGCGCAAGCTGCCATGCAGGACGGCGTGGCGACCCGCCCATTGGCGGATCTGGACGGCTACATCGCCAAATTGCAACAGTTCGTCTACCACTCCGGCGCGTTCATGAAGCCGGTCTTTGCCATCGCCAAGCAAATGGTGCGCGAGGGCGGCAAAGCACGTATCGTCTTTACCGAAGGCGAAGAAGAACGCGTGCTGCGTGCGGTGCAGGTGATTGTGGACGAAAAGCTGGCGCACCCGATTCTGGTCGGTCGCCCCGCCGTCCTGCTCTCGCGCATCAAGAAGTTCGGTCTGCGCCTGCGCCTGGGCGTAGATGTGGAAGTGACCAACCCGGAATCGGATGATCGCTTTCATCAATACTGGACCACCTACTGGGAAAAAATGTGCCGACGCGGCATCAGCAAAGAAATGGCTCGCGTAGAAATGCGCCGTCGCCTGACGCTGATCGGCGCAACCATGGTCCATCTGGGCGATGCCGACGGCATGATCTGCGGCACGATCGGCTCCTACCATGCCCACCTGCGCTACATCGACGAAATGATAGGCCGCAAGCCTGACTCCAGCGTCTATGCCGCCATGAACATTCTGTTGCTGGGTGAACGCACCGTGGCCTTGACCGACACCCACGTCAACGACGACCCCAGCGCCGAACAGATCGCCGAATACACCGTGGAAGCAGCCAAAATGCTTAGTTCCTTGAACCTGGAACCCAAGGTGGCTTTGCTGTCGCGCTCGAATTTCGGCTCGGACTCGTCTTCATCCGGCCCCAAGATGCGCCGTGCCCTGGAACTGGTGCACGAACAAGCACCGGAACTGGAGATAGACGGTGAAATGCATGCCGACTGCGCCTTGGACGAAGCCTTGCGCAATCGCACCTTGCCCACCAGCACACTCAAGGGCGCAGCCAACCTGCTGGTCTGCCCGAATGTGGATGCCGGCAACATCAGTTACAACCTTCTGAAAACCGCCGCCGGCAGCAATGTGGCCATCGGCCCCTTCCTGCTGGGAGCCAACGCCCCCGTCCATGTCCTGACCTACAGCTCCACCGTGCGCCGTATCGTCAATATGACCGCCTTGACGGTGCTGCAGGCTAATCGGGTGTAATTCGCACCAACAGGCTGTATCGGAAAGCCGGCCCGTTTTGGGCCGGCTTTTTTATTCTCTCTTTTTAATCACATGCATCGGAAACAATTAAGCCAATACAAAAAATAGAAAAACCATCTCCTGCATAATTTGGAATTCCCTATACACTATCCTGACTGTCAAAACCAAAATACGAAACGGGCTCTTGGAATGAACCATGCCTTCGAAACATATAACACCAACCCAGCCCTATTTCAGACACGACACGGATGTCTTGCGTTCGCGCCTGTTATCTTTGGAATTACTACGCACATTCGTGGCCGTAGTCGAATGCCAAGGGTATACCGCAGCGGCACAGTACCTGCATCGCACACAGGCATCGGTCAGCCAGCAAATCAGCAAGCTGGAGCACAGCATCGGGGTTGCGCTGTTCAACGGTTCCAGGCGTCAATTACAACTGACGGAACACGGTCAGCTCCTTCTTGATTACGCCAAACGTCTCTTGCTTCTACAGCACGAGGCCATCACGCAATTGCGTTCCGACACACTAGAAGGCGTGGTTCGCATCGGAGCCACTCACGTATACGCGACCCAGATCCTACCGGCTATTTTGGCCAGATTTGCCCAGCGCTACCCGCATATACAAAGTGACCTTGAAGTCGGTATTGCACAGGACATGCACCGAGAGCTTGGATCCAAGTTCGACATCACCATCAATGCCTACAGACCCGGAGAAACGCAAGGCATACTGCTGCGCCGCGACCCTGTGGTCTGGGCCATCGCCGAGCACGCCCGGCCCCATCTGAATACGCCCGTGCCTCTGGCAACCCTGCCGCGCGGCTCTCTGTTGCGCCAATGGGCCGAAGACGCCCTGAAAGCTGCCGGGAAAAAATGGACACTGGTCCAAGAAAGTTTAAGCATAGACGTATTAAAAGCGTCTGTACTGGCAGGACTGGCCGTCGGCGTTTTTCAGAAAACAACGATTGCACAAACGCCTGGGCTGCGAACCCTGGGCACCGAAGACGGCTTCCCAGAACTCCCTTCATCAGAAATGCGCTTGGCCCGGGCCAATCGGGAACTATCCCCTTCAGCGCGCCGGCTCTATGACTATTTGCTTGAACAACTTTCCCCATAGAGCGGCGACAGGAAAAAACCACATAAATCATTACAAAGCATTATGAAATTCATAATGCTTTTTTGTTTTTAAAAATCTCCGCAAAAACCTACTATCCCATAACACGCAAAAAACAGAAAAATCAAAAAACACCCAGCCACGCGTAAACAATATATTTCATCTACAGAGGATCATATGCAGATCAACGATCTCCCAGAATCCAAGACGGCCTATCGAGCCATACCTATTTCGGGAACTATCGGGGCTGTCGTCGACGGCATATTGATTCGCGAAGGCATTCCCGATAGTGAAATCGCCTGGATACACCAGGCCCTGACAAAGCACCGCGTGTTGTTCTTCAGGAATCAACATGCCGTCAACGACGCCATTCACCAGGACTTCGCCCGCAAGTTCGGTACGATCATTAGCCACCCGACCATCAACAGCACAGCTGATCCGCAGATTCTGGAACTGGACTCACACCGCGGTGGTCGTGCCAACTCCTGGCACACCGACCTTACCTTTACCCTGTGCCCCCCAAAGCTCTCTATTCTTCGCGCCGTTCAACTACCCATCTATGGCGGTGACACCGTCTGGGCCAATACCGTCGCCGCCTACCTGCATTTGCCCCGTGAACTCCAGGCGCTGGCCAATACACTGTGGGCGGTCCACGGCAACGATTTCGATTACGCCGCCAGCCGTGTCGAGCTATTGCACGATGACACGGCCCGCGCCTATCGTCGTCAATACGCGGCTCAAACCATCAAGACAGAGCATCCTCTGGTCCATATACATCCCGCAACCGGCGAAAAAAGCCTATTACTGGGCCATTACGCACAGCGCTTCGTCAACTGCAACACCTATGAGTCGGATCGACTCTATGAAATATTCCAGGCCCATATCACCCGTCTGGAAAACACGATTCGATGGACATGGGCTCCGGGTGATGTTGCGATGTGGGACAACATGGCAACTCAGCACTACGCCATCAACGATTATGGCGACCAGAAACGAGTAATGCGTCGCGTAACCGTAGCCGGCGATACGCCTATCGCTTGCGACGGCACGCACAGCCGGGCGCATTCGTCTTGAGCCCAGAGCGATTTTGGCTCTCCCTGCTGAGCCTGGCCCTGCTGATGGGCCTGAGCATAGGCTTTACCCGCGTCATCACAGCCCTGTACGCCGTGGAGCTTGGGGCGTATGGCTGGCAACTGGCCATCGTGGCCTTTGCGCAAAGCATCGGTATGCTGCTCCTAGCAAGGACCGCCGCCCGCTGGGTTGATACCACAGGACCGAACAAGGTCTTTACGGCCGGGTCACTCTGGGGTCTAGGCATTTGCCTGACCACCCCACTGTTTCCGTCCGTTGCCGCTCTGGCGCTATTGACCGCTATGGGTAGTTTGGCGATGCCGCCCCGCTTTGTGTCCATCAACACGATATTCATGAGCCAGCTCGAGACACTGGGCAAACAAAAAGCCGGTTGGTTCAGGGCTGCCCACATTATCGGCATGACCTTCATGGGGGCCTTGCTGGCTACGTTTGTTTTTCCGCGTGTCGGTGCCGCTTACGCGTTTCCCTTGGCCGCATTCATCTTTGTGCTCAATATCGCAGTCTTTCACGTAGGAATCGGCCGACACCCTCTACCCTTGCGTTCGCACACGACTCCGACAACCCCGACCAACAACGTCAGCCTGACGCGCATCCCCTTGGTGCGCAAAGTAGCGCTATGGGAATTTGCCATACAAACGCTGAACGCCTACTTTATTTTCTACATCGTCATTATTGTGTTGCGTTACCTGCACCTGCCCGAAACGGTCGCCGGGATCGCTGTCGCCACACAAGGCTGTGTCTTTGTTGGCACTCTGGTCTGCGCCGGTAAGTGTGTGGTATCCCATCCTATGGGCAGTCGGCGGACAGGCCTAGCACTGACGGCATTGGCTTTGCTAAGCCTGCCCGTGGCCGACACCCCAAGTACGATCTATCTGTCTGCCGCAGGCCTGGGAATGGGCCTGGGCCTGCTGCAGATCATTAACCTGACCGACTTTGCGGACCTGGGGCGGTCAATTGGGTTTAGCCAGGCCGCTTACATCAATGCCCTAGCAGGACCTGGCGGCGGTATCCTGGGCGGTCTGCTAGGAGGGCTGCTGGAACCCTGGATCGCCCCTCAAACCTTGTTTCTTTTTTTTCTGCCGCCGGTCCTCGCCCTAGGTTTCTGGTCTACGAACCGCAGCGCGAACGTATCGGCCCCCAACTAAAAAGCCCAAACCCGGTGCCAAACCGGATTCGGGCTTTAAACCGATTTTTTACACTGCCTGACTCACTAAAAACCGGGGTTTTCGCAACGCATCAACTATTTATTCCAGCTTGATATTGCCCTTTTTGACCACGTCACGTGCCCAGTCGTACTGCTCCTTGATTTCCTTGCCGAACTCTTCGGGCGTGTTGCCCGATGGAGCAGCCCCTTGCTTTTCCAGGGCCTCTATGATTTCCGGGGACTTCAAGGCCTGCACAGCAGCGTCGTGCAATTTGGCCACGACTTCGGGCGGCGTGCCCTTGGGAGCCAGCAAGCCATACCAAGCAGGGCTGTTCAACTGCGGATAGCCCTCTTCGGCCAAGGTAGGTACATCCTTCAGGCTGGACAGGCGCTCGGGCCAGGCAATGGCCAACGCACGCAGGTTGCCGCCCTGGATCTGCCCCATCGACGACGGCAGGTTATCGAACATGGCGTTGATCTGGCCGCCTACGGCGTCCGCAACGGCTGGACCCGAGCCGCGATACGGCACATGGACGATGTCGGTACCGGTCGCCTGCTTGAACGCCTCGCCAAACAAGTGCAACACCGAGCAGGTGCCCGAGCTGCCGTAGGAATACTTGCCGGGATTGTCCTTGAGCTGCTGCACGAACTCTTTGAAGGTCTTGGCCGGGAAGGAAGGATTGACCTCGATCACGTTGGGCACATTGGCAAAATTGGTGACCGGCACGAAATCCTTCAGGGGGTCATAAGGCAGATCGTTGGGGCGGCATGCTGGATTCACAGCCAGCGTCGATACCGTCGCGATGGACAGTGTGTAGCCATCGGGCTTGGCACGCGCCGCTTCGGCCGCGCCGATCGCACCGCCGGCACCGCCCTTGTTTTCCACGACCATGGACTGGCCCAGGATCTCGCTCATGCCCTTGGTAACGATGCGCGTCACGATATCGGTAGAGCCGCCGGGCGCAAACGGCACGATGACCCGAATGGCCTGCTTAGGATAGTCTTCAGCCGCCTGGACCGACTGACTGAAACCGACGGCGGCCAGACCTGCACAAAGGGATAAGAGCGCAAAGCGTCGATAGGGCTTCGTTGTCATAGGGTGTCTCTCCTGTTAAACCTTTTTGTGGTACCTCCCCCTGGATAAGGGGTGCGTGTCAATAGTAGCGCAGCTGATCAAAAGCATCGTCAAATAATGTAGAGTCTATTGATACAGGACATCCCTGATAGATCCGACTACGCACTCGTTGCCATGCCCGCCATTTTTTCGCTGATTCTGCCCGACTTTCTGCTGATCGCCCTGGGAGCCTTGCTATTACACCGTTTCCATTTCAGCGCCGAATTTTTTCGTGGCGCGGAAAAACTGGTGTACTACGTCCTGTTTCCCGCCCTGCTGTTTCATTCCATCACGCGCACACCGATCAGCCTGTCCGAAGCATGGACACTGCTGCTGGCCGCCGCCGCATTGATTGCCGCCGGCACATTGCTGGCCTGGCTGGCCCTGCCCATCCTGAAACCCGATATGCGCCAACACGCCGCCGTTACACAATGCGCATTTCGCTTCAATACCTATCTGGGCATGTCGCTAGCCGGCGCAGCGGCGGGATCGGACGGAGTTGCCGTAATGGCTCTGCTGGTCGGCTTTTCCGTGCCGATGGCCAATATGGTAGCTGTCAGCGTGCTGGCGCGCGGCCAACAGAACAGCATCTGGAAAGAAGTGCTGAAAAACCCGCTGATACTGGCGACCGTGCTGGCCCTGGCCTGGAACCTGCTGGGCCTGTCCCTACCCGCTCCGATCGGCGTAGCCTTGAACCGCCTGGGTGCCTGCGCGCTGGGCATAGGCCTGCTCTGCGTGGGGGCAACCCTGTCCATGCAGGGCGCGCGTCAGGCCGGGCCCTTGATCGCCTGGATGGCCTCCATCAAGCTGCTGGCTCTACCGCTCGTCGCCCTGCTGACCGGCTGGCTATTGCAGCTCAGTCCCATCGAGCATCAGATGCTACTCATCTTTGCCGCCCTGCCCACCGCATCCTCGGCGCATGTGCTGGCGGCGCGCATGGGCGCCGATAGCCGCCTGGTCGCGCTGACCATGTCGATCGGCACTATACTAGCGGGCTTTACCATCCCTTTCTGGCTGGCCGTGGCCGGCTGATCTGCGCGTAACTGCCATGACACTGAACACCTTGACGCTGAGCCTGCCGGACGAGGACGCCACCACGGCCCTGGCCGAGCGCTTCGCCCCCCTTCTGACCGGTCAGCGGCCAGGCACGCAGCCAGGCGGGCGCATCCACCTGCATGGCGACCTGGGAGCGGGCAAGACGCACTTCGTGCGGGCGTTGTTGCGCGCCTGCGGCGTAACGGGTCGAATCAAAAGCCCCAGCTACGCGCTGCTTGAAAGTTATAAAGTTTCTAGCTTATACTTCTATCATCTTGATTTCTATAGATTTAGCGATTCACGAGAATGGGTAGACGCTGGTTTTCGTGATATTTTGCAAGACAACACGGTCGTATTGATCGAATGGCCTGAAAAAGCAGGGAATTTACTGCCCGCGCCCGATCTGGATTTACACCTGGATTATTGTGGCGACGGTCGTCTGGCCACCCTGAATGCACACAGCGCCAAAGGAACGCTATGGATTACGACACTCGCCCCCAGCCAGCAGAAGTAGGCACCGCCGGCCAGGCCCGTCGCCGATTCGTCGCTACGGCCACGACCCTGTTCCTGCTCCCGGTAATCCCCCGGCTTGCCCAAGCCAGCACGATCGTGGCCGTACGCACCTGGCCCGCCGATGAATACACCCGCGTCACGCTGGAGATGGACAGCGAACTGAAGGCCGAGCACTTCACCCTGGAAAACCCTCACCGCATGGTGGTGGACATTCAGGGCCTGACCATGAACCGCACCATCGAAGAGCTGGTTTCCAAGGTGCGCCCCAACGATCCCTATATCCGCTCCGTGCGGGTAGGCCAGAACCGGCCCGATGTGGTGCGTCTGGTGCTGGATCTGAAACAAGCCGTCGCCCCCCAGATCTTTACCCTCAAACCGGTGGGCGAATACAAGTACCGTCTGGTGCTGGATCTGTATCCGCGCATTGCGCAGGACCCATTGCTGGCTTTGCAGATTCAGGACGATAACGACCCCCTGGCCTCGGTGCTGGAAAGCCTGGCCCAAAATTCTCCCGATGCGCCTGTGCCTACCGTCAAGGGACAATCCTTGCCTCCCGTAGCGCGCACGCCGTCACCGCCTGTCGCAGTCCCAACGCCACCTTCCAATGGTCGCACGCCCCGGGCTCCGAACCGCCCCTTGCTGATCGCACTGGACCCCGGACACGGCGGCGAAGACCCCGGGGCGATCGGCCCGGGCGGCACACGCGAAAAAGATGTGGTTCTTAGCATCGCCCGGCGTCTGAAGCGCCTGATCGATAGCCAGCCTAATATGCGCACTTACCTGACGCGCGATGCTGACTTTTTCGTACCGTTGCAAGTACGCGTGCAAAAGGCGCGACGCGTCAAAGCCGACCTGTTCGTCAGTATCCACGCCGATGCCTGGATCAAACCCAGCGCACGCGGCTCTTCTATCTATGCCTTGTCACAGAACGGAGCCACCAGTTCCGCCGCCCGTTGGCTGGCCAAGAAGGAAAACGACGCCGACCTGATCGGAGGCATCAATCTGGGCACGCACAACCGCCAGGTCGCCCAGATCCTGCTGGATATGTCCACGGCCGCGCAGATCAACGACTCGGTCAAGGTTGGCTCACGCATCCTGGGTGAAATCGGCAAGATCAATCGGTTGCACAAGAACCGCGTGGAACGGGCCGGCTTTGCCGTGCTCAAGGCCCCGGACATTCCATCCATTCTGATCGAAACGGCTTTCATCAGTAACCCTGAAGAAGAGCGTCTGCTGCGCAGCTCCTCGCATCAAGACAAAATTGCCCAGGCATTACTGTCGGGCATACGCAACCACTTCGCCGAATTTCCAGCCCTGGCCAGCCGAGGCTAAGGCCCCACAGTCGTAAGAAACGACGTACAAACCCAATGCCAGTCAGATGAATGCTGACTGGCATTTTTTGTTTCTGCACAATGCAAGAAAATTCCGTGTCGAATCAGAATCCGTTTTTATAAGGCTCCTCGAAGAACCCCGAGCGCCAATTTATCAAGCCGATAAGGAACTGGCTATTTGAAGACGCCATTTAAGGCGTAAGCAGATCGGAGGGGGCTGACGGCTTGAATGGCTCAAAACACCGATGACATAGCTGCGGCTATACATAGCCATACCCAACAGAACATTGAGCGAATGGCTGATGCCTTATACAACGTACGCGGACTTCCCGCCGTTTGGGTCAAACACAGCCAAGCCAACCCGTCCCGTCTTGCTTCGCGAGAACCCGGATTTCTTTCCACTTAGCCCAAACGACCTACCCCATACGAGGCCCCCCGAAACCTCTCGAAGAACCTTTTCTAAGTACAAAAGCCTATTACCGCCCCAGGGGCACCGTGGCCTGCGATAGACGGTTCCGTCAGTGCAAGCGGCTGTCACCTTTGTGTTTGCGCTTGAACAGTTTCCACAACGCCCCGGCGGCCACCGGCACAACGGCTGCGCCCACGCCCACAAGCACAATCGTATTCAGATGCGCCTTGATGAAAGGCACATTGCCAAAGAAATACCCCAGAGTCACCAGACTGCCTACCCACAGCACTGCACCGGTAACATTAAAAAGTTGAAACCGCCAAACGTTCATGCGCCCCACCCCTGCCACAAACGGCGCAAATGTACGAAACACCGGCAGGAAACGAGAAATGACGACGGTCTTGCCGCCATGCTTTTCGTAGAAAGCGTGCGTCTTGATCAACGCCTTGCGGTCCAGAAACCGCGAATCCGTCGTAAACACCTTGGGACCGAGAAACCGCCCCACGCCGAAGTTGACGGTATTGCCCAGCACGGCCGCCACGATCAACAAGCCACCCAGCAACACCGGGTCCAGCAATCCGGACGCGCCAAATGCGCCGGCAATAAACAGCAAGGAATCACCCGGCAAAAAAGGCAAAACAACAAAACCTGTTTCGCCAAATACAATCAAAAACAAAATAAGGTAGATCCACGAGCCATATTGCTCGACCCAGATTCCCAGATACTGGTCGATGTGAAGGATCATGCTGAGCAGATCAGGCATAGTTCAATACCAAAAAAACCGCCGGCCCGGCACAGCGCCGACCATACGGACACGCAAGCACAAGCAGGTAAAATACAGGCTGACCGTTTGAACCCGACAGGCCAGCATAACGCCGTCCCTGTCCAGATCCACACAAGGCGACCCGCTCCATGTCTTCACGCCGCAGTATTATCCCACTCCCCGAGCTGCTTGTAAGCCAGATCGCCGCCGGCGAAGTCATCGAACGCCCTGCTTCCGTGCTGAAAGAATTGCTGGAAAATGCCATTGATGCCGGCGCGCGCTCCATCGAAGTCCGCCTGGACGGCGGCGGCATACGCCGTATCTCCGTCAGTGACGATGGACACGGCATCCCCCGGGCGGAGCTGCCATTGGCGCTGCAGCAACACGCAACCAGCAAGATTCGCAGCCTGGACGAGCTGGAGTCCGTCGTCTCCATGGGATTTCGCGGCGAAGCGCTGCCTTCTATTGCTTCGGTTGCTCGCCTGACCTTAAATTCCCGCACTCAGGACGATGCCCACGCCTGGGAATATATTCCTGGCCAGCCTGCCGCCGAACCCGCCTCCGGGCAGATCGGCACCCGCGTGGACGTACGCCAGCTCTTTGACGATATTCCCGCGCGGCGCAAATTCCTGCGCACCGAAGGCACAGAGTATGGTCACTGCATCACCGCCCTGGAGCGCATCGCCCTGGCTCAGCCGCAGATCGCCTTTCGTCTATTCCACAACGACAAACCCCAACGCCATTGGCGCGCCGGTTCACTGGAACAACGCTTGCTGGATATTCTGGGCAAGGACTTCGTGGACCAAAGCCTGCCCGTCGCCTTGGAACAAGGGCTGATCGGCTTGCGTGGCCTGGTCATTCACCCGGCACACGCCCGCGCCAGCACCGACAAACAGTTCCTGTTCGTCAACGGCCGCTTTGTGCGCGACCGTACTGTCGCGCACGCCATACGCAGCGCCTACGCGGATGTGCTGCATGGCGACCGCCTGCCCGCCTATGCTTTGTTTCTGAACATAGACCCAGCCACATTGGACGTCAATGTTCACCCGGCCAAACACGAAGTGCGCTTTCGAGACAGCGGAGCCGTCTACCGCTTCGTACTGCAAACGGTGGGCCAGGCTCTGGCACAGGGCAGCATGGCCGGAGAGACGCCTATCGGAGCCATGCCCCTGCCCAACGGGGCCATTGTTCAACCGTCCATGCCAGATCAGGAAAATTCAGCAGCGCCTGCCAGAGGCCTGCCGGGCATGGCAAGCGGCCTGCCCTACACGCCGCCCACCCACCCTGGCCGGCAATCCAGCTTCAACCTGCGCGAACCCAGCAACAGCTACGGAGCAGACTGGAAAAGCCTGTATCGTCCCATCGACACCCACGCTAGCAATATACCGACCGGCGAGACGGGCATGGATGCCAACCAGTCCGACGAGTTTCCGCTGGGCATGGCGCTGGGCCAGTTGCACGGAATCTACATCCTGTCCGAGACCCGCCAAGGCATGATCCTGGTGGATATGCATGCCGCGCACGAACGCGTGGTCTACGAACAGCTTAAACAAGCGCTGGACGGGCGTGAACTGCCCCGCCAGGACTTGCTGGTGCCGGTGGTATTTGCCTGCACGGAAAGCGACATCGCCTTGGTGGACGAACACCAGCACACCCTGGCCGACCTTGGGCTGACTCTAAGTCCAGCTGGTCCCGCCACCCTGGCCGTACGCGCTGTGCCGGCCTTGCTGGCGCAGGGTGACATCGAATCACTGGCGCGCGCGGTGCTGCGCGATCTGGCCCAGGTAGGCTCGTCACGCCATCTGGCCGAACAACGCAACGAACTGCTATCCACCATGGCCTGCCACGGCTCCGTACGCGCCAACCGCCGTCTGACCATTCCGGAGATGAACGCCCTGCTGCGCAAGATGGAGCAGACAGACCGCGCCGATCTGTGCAATCATGGCCGCCCCACATGGTTTCAATGGACGCTGGGCGAGCTGGACAAACTCTTTATGCGTGGACAATGACCGAACTACCCATACTCTGTCTGGCCGGCCCTACCGCCAGCGGCAAAAGCGCCACAACCCACACCTTGGCGCAGCACTGGCCCATCGAGATCATCGTCATGGACTCGGCCACCATCTACCGTGGCATGGACATAGGCACCGCCAAGCCCTCGGCGCAGGAGCAGGCCGCCATCCCCCATCACCTGCTGGACATACGCGATCCGGCCGAACGCTATAGCGCGGCGCAATTTGCCGCCGACGCCCAGGCCTTGATTCAGGATATCCGTACGCGCGGTCACCTGCCGCTGCTGTGCGGCGGCACCATGCTCTACTACAAAGCCCTGCGCGAAGGCCTGAATGAACTGCCCGGCGCGGATCAGTCCATACGCGACCAACTGGACGAACACGCCCGTCAAGAAGGCTGGCCCGCCGTACACGCCCGCCTGGCCCTGGTCGACCCCGACACCGCAGCCCGGCTGGCTCCTAACGATAGCCAACGCATTCAACGTGCCTTGGAAATTTACCTGTCCAGCGGACGCCCCATGAGCGCATGGCTGCAAGAACAGCGCCCAGCACAGAACGACGGACTGCGCTACATCACCCTGAGCCTGGAACCATCGGACCGACTGCAACTGCACGGACGCATCGCACAGCGCTACCGCAGCATGCTGGAGCAGGGATTGCTGGACGAAGTTCGCCGTCTGTACGCGCGCGGCGACCTGCATGCCGGACTGCCCTCGGTACGCTGTGTCGGATACCGCCAGATATGGGACTACCTGGACGGTGCCATCAGCCTTGAAAATGCCATCGATCAAGCCATTGCCGCCACACGCCAATTAGCCAAACGCCAACTGACCTGGCTGCGCAGCGAACCTGGCCGTCACCACGTGGATTGTCTGGCCTCTGACGCACCGCAGCAAATCGTGGACATTGTGCAACGCTACTGGCCGCGGCCCTGAGTCCTGGCCTGCCTGCCGGGCAGGCACTTTTTCCTATTGCCTGAATACGCCGCGTTTGCACACGCGCTTGAGCAATGACGGGATTCGTGAGACGATTCAAGAGGGAATTCAGTACGTTCATGTAGTGGCGCCAGTAACACGGTGAGGCATCAATGAGCAATGGCAGAACGAGGCCGCTGGATCAAGCGGCGCAGGCTTTGGACAACGCGGCTGCGGCAGCGTTGGCACGCTGGACCGGGTCGCTTTCGCCCGCGGCAGGCCTGCTGGCCTGGACGGACTGGGCCAGCCATCTGGCCAACGCGCCCGGCAAACGCTTGGCGCTGGCCGATCTGGCATGGCGACAAGCAGCCCAGCTGATTCAAAGCCTGACCCTAGGCACCGCTCACGACCATGAACCGGACCACCGCTTCGCTGATCCCGCCTGGCAGCAGTGGCCCTTCAACCTCTACCATCAGCAGTTTGTCTCGGCCCAGCGGTGGTGGGAAGCGGCTACGCGTCAAGTACCGGGTGTTGCGCCGCATCATGCGCAAGTCACCGCGTTTGCCGCCCGCCAGTGGCTGGACATGTTCTCTCCGGGCAATGGCTTATTCAGCAATCCGCTAGTACTGCGCCAGACCCTGAAAGAAGGCGGCCTGAACCTGCTGCGCGGCGCGCAATATGCGCTGGACGACGGACTGCGACAAGTCAGCGGACGCCCGCCGGCCGGGGCCGAACACTTTCGCCCGGGCCACGAAGTTGCCGTCACGCCAGGCCAGGTCGTCTATCGCAACGCCCTGATGGAACTGCTGCAGTACGCGCCCAGCACGCCCACAGTCCATCCGGAGCCTGTTCTAATCGTGCCGGCCTGGATCATGAAGTACTACATTCTGGACCTGTCCGCGCACAACTCCCTGATTGCCTATCTGGTCAGTCAAGGTTTTACCGTCTTTTGCATCTCCTGGAAAAACCCGGGAACCGCCGAACGCAACCTTGGCATGGACGATTATCTGCGCGACGGCATAGGCGCGGCGCTGACCGCCATCCAACACATCGTGCCTAAGCAGAAAATTCACGCCACCGGCTATTGCTTGGGCGGCACATTGCTGGCCATTGCCGCGGCCGCCCTGGCGCGCGACGGCGACACCAGCCTGGCCAGCCTCTCGCTGTTCACGGCTCAGACCGATTTCAGCGAACCTGGCGAGCTTAGCCTGTTCATCGACGACAGCCAGATCCACATGCTGCAGGCCCAAATGGGACGCAAAGGGTATCTTAGCGCCGAGCAAATGGCCGGTGCCTTCCAAATGCTGCGTTCCTACGACTTGCTCTGGTCGCGCCTGGTCAACGAATATCTGCTTGGCCAGCGCCATCCCATGTCGGACCTCATGGCCTGGAACTCCGATGCCACGCGCATGCCGGCACGCATGCACACCGAATATCTGCACCGCCTGTTCCTGAACAACGATCTGGCCCAGAACCGCTATCTGGTCGATGGCCGTCCCCTGACCCTGGGGCAAATACAGATGCCGCTGTTTGTGGTGGGCACGGAAACCGACCATGTCGCACCCTGGCGCTCCGTCTACAAACTGCATTTTCTAAGCCCCGCCGAACTGACTTTCGTGCTGACGCGGGGCGGCCACAACGCCGGTATCGTCAGCGAGCCAGGCCATCCCCGCCGCAACTATCGTATGCAGTGCCGCGCCGCCAACGCCCCCGGCATCCCTGCCGAGCAGTGGCTGGAACAGGCCCCGCAACACGAAGGCTCCTGGTGGCCGGCCTGGACCCAGTGGCTGGCGACCCGTTCCGGTCCGGCCACCGCCCCTGCGCCTACATTGGGCGCTCCCGACGCCGGCTATCCTGCGCTCGGCCCGGCACCCGGAACCTACGTACTCGACTGAACCCACACACACGGCCTATCTTTCCCGGTTCGCTTTTCGCGGCCTGCGTGTGATCGGCCTGTGTCTTTACGACCATCCCAACCCCTGCAAGGACACCTTTGATGACGGCCCGCAAGTATCTGATTCCAGCCATCGTCCTGATCGCGGCTCTGACCGTCTATTATGGATGGCACGCCTTGCAGGATCGCGGTCCCGGCGAAGGTTTTGTCAGCGGCAATGGGCGCATCGAAGCCACCGAAATCGACATTGCCACCAAACTGCCCGGACGCATTCAAGACGTGCTGGTCAAGGAAGGGGAGTTCGTGGCGGCCGGCCAGACGTTGGCGCGCATGCAGGTCGATACACTTAATGCGCAGCGCGACGAAGCCCTGGCTCAACATCAGCAAGCCGTGCATGCCGCCGCCAGCGCCAAGGCCCAGATCGCTCTGCGTGAAAGCGACAAAGTCGCTGCCCAGGCCGTCGTTGCGCAACGCAACAGCGAACTGGATGCGGCGCAGCGGCGCCTGAAGCGATCCCAGACGCTGGCGCAAGAAGGAGCCTTGTCCATTCAGGAACTGGACGACAACCGCGCCCGCCTGCACAGCGCCACGGCGGCCGTTGCGGCCGCCCGCGCCCAGGTGGCCGCTACCGAGGCCGCGATACAGGCCGCCCAGGCACAGGAAATCGGCGCTCGCTCGGCCGTGGGTGCTGCACAGGCCAGCATTACACGCATCGAGGCCGACATCCGGGACAGCGAACTGCGCGCGCCGCGCGCCGGACGTATTCAATACCTGATAGCCCATAGCGGCGAAGTGCTGGCTGCCGGAGGCAAGGTATTAAATCTGGTTGATCTGGCCGATGTCTACATGACCTTCTTTCTTCCCGAACAAGCCGTTGGCCGGGTGGCATTGGGCACCGAGGTCCACATCGTTCTGGACGCTGCGCCACAGTATGTCATTCCTGCCGCCGTCAGCTATGTGGCCAGCACGGCTCAGTTCACGCCGAAAACGGTGGAAACCGCCAGCGAACGGCAGAAACTGATGTTCCGCGTCAAAGCTCAGATCAATGCGGATCTGCTGCAAAAACATCTGGCCCAGGTCAAGACCGGCCTGCCCGGCATGGCCTGGATCAAGCTGGATGACCAGGCCGCGTGGCCATCCGATCTTGAAATTCGGGTGCCCTGATGGAGGTGGCCCGGCTTGACGGCGTAACGCTGCGCTATGGCCAGACTCTTGCCTTGGATACCCTTAGCCAAGGCATTCCATCCGGTTGCATGGTCGGCCTGATCGGTCCTGACGGAGTAGGTAAATCCAGCTTGTTGGCGCTGCTGGCAGGCGCACGCGCCGTCCATGAAGGCAAAGTCTGGGTACTAGGCGGTGATATGGCCAATGTCGGCCACCGCGAAGCCATCTGCCCCCGCATCGCCTACATGCCCCAGGGCCTGGGAAAAAACCTCTATCACACCCTGTCAGTCGAAGAAAACCTGCAGTTCTTCGGTCGCCTGTTCGGCCACGATGCCGCCGAACGCCGTCAACGCATCGACAGGCTCACTCAAGCCACGGGACTGTCCGCCTTCTTGGCACGCCCGGCCGGCAAACTATCCGGTGGAATGAAGCAAAAACTGGGATTGTGCTGCGCACTCATCCACGATCCGGACCTGCTCATCCTGGACGAACCCACCACCGGCGTCGATCCCCTGGCCCGCGCCCAGTTCTGGGAACTGATCAGCGCCATACGCCAGGACCGTCCAGGCATGAGCGTCATCGTCGCCACCGCGTATATGGACGAGGCACAGGACTTCGACTGGCTGATCGCGATGGACGCCGGCCGTATTCTGGCAGCCAGCACCCCCGATCAACTGCGGCAATCCACCGGTTGCGACTCATTGGAAGCGGCTTTCATCGCCCTGCTGCCCCAAGAAAAAACCCGTGATCACCGCCCCGTCGAGTTTGTGCCTCTGGAGCTGGACGATTCAGCCGAGATCGCCATCCAGGCTCAGGACCTGACCATGCGCTTTGGCGACTTTATTGCCGTGGATCACGTGAACTTCCAGATCCGACGTGGTGAAATCTTCGGCTTTCTGGGCTCGAACGGCTGTGGAAAATCGACCACCATGAAAATGCTGACCGGCCTGCTGCCTGCCAGCGAAGGGCAGGCCTGGCTGTTCGGCCACCCGGTCGACCCGCGCGACATCGACACGCGCCGGCGCGTGGGCTACATGTCGCAAGCCTTCTCCTTGTATGGCGAGCTGACCGTACGCCAGAACCTTGTGCTGCACGCCCGCCTGTTTCACGTGCCCGCCGCGCAGATCGACACCCGCGTCCAAGAAATGGCACAGCGCTTCGATTTGGTCCAGGTCATGGACGAACTGCCCGAAAAACTGCCGCTGGGCGTGCGCCAGCGGCTATCGCTGGCAGTGGCTATGGTCCACAAACCGGAGCTACTGATTCTGGACGAGCCCACATCCGGCGTCGATCCGGTAGCGCGCGACAATTTCTGGCACCTGCTGATCCGACTGGCTCGCCAAGACAAGGTCACGATTTTCATCTCCACCCATTTCATGAACGAGGCCCAGCGCTGCGACCGCATCTCGCTGATGCATGCCGGACGTGTGCTGGTCAGCGACACGCCCGAACACATTACCCGCCAGTGCGGCACCGCCACCCTGGAACAGGCCTTTATTGACCATCTGCTGCAAGCTGGAGCCGGTACCCCGCCCGCCCCTCCGAACACCGCCGCGCCGCAGGAACACGCGAAGCCCTCTGCCCAACACCACAAAGGCTTTAGCCTGAACCGTGCCGCCAGCTATATGTGGCGCGAAGCGCTGGAGCTGCAGCGTGATCCTGTGCGCGCCACCCTGGCACTGGTGGGCTCGATTCTTTTGATGTTCGTCATGGGCTTTGGCATCAGCATGGACGTCGAAGACCTGCGCTATGCCGTGCTGGACCGCGACCAGACCGGGCTTAGCCAGAACTACGCTCTGAACCTGTCCGGCTCACGCTACTTTATCGAACAGCCTCCCATTACCGACTACACCCAGTTGGACCGCCGCATGCGCTCAGGCGAACTCGCCCTGGCCATCGAGATCCCCCCCGGCTTTGCCCGCGACCTGCAGCGCGGCCTGCCGGTGCAGATCGGTGTCTGGATCGACGGTGCCATGCCCCAGCGCGCCGAAACAGTCCGGGGTTATGCGCAAGGCATACACCAAAACTGGCTGATGGAGCAGGCACGTCAACAATATGGAACCACATTCAACCCACCAGCCAGCATAGAAACCCGCTTTCGCTACAACCCGGATGTGCGCAGCCTGCCGGCCATGGTGCCGGCCATCATCCCTTTACTGCTGCTGATGCTGCCAGCCATGCTGACCGCCCTGTCGGTAGTGCGTGAAAAAGAACTGGGCTCCATCATCAACCTGTATGTCACCCCGGTCACCCGCCTGGAATTTCTGTTAGGCAAACAAGCCCCGTACATCGTGCTGGCCATGGCCAACTTCCTGCTGATGGTTCTGCTGGCCGTAACCGTGTTCGATGTTCCCATCAGCGGCAGCGTGCCCGCCTTGCTGCTGGCTGCGCTGATCTTCAGCGTCGCGGCCACCGGCATCGGCCTGCTGGCCTCGTCTTTTACGCGCAGCCAGATTGCCGCCTTGTTCTTTACCATGCTGGGCACGCTGATGCCGGCCATTCAGTTTGCTGGCCTGCTCAATCCTGTCTCGTCGCTGGAAGGCAGTGGCCGGTTGATCGGGGAAATCTACCCGGCCACCTATATGCTGACCATCAGCCGAGGCATCTTCAGCAAGGCCTTGACGCTGGCCGACCTGGGCAGCCAGTTCTGGCCCATGATGGCCTCCGTCCCCCTGATTCTGGGCGCGGCTGTCTGGCTGCTGCGCAAACAAGAGAGCTGACACCATGGGCCGCCATCTTGCCAATATCTATCGCCTGGGCGTCAAAGAGCTGTGGAGTCTGGCGCGCGACCCCATGATGCTGATCCTGATCGTGGTCTCTTTTACGCTGATGATCTACTCGGCGGCCACGGCCATGCCCGAATCCTTGCACAAGGCCCCGATCGCGATTGTGGACGAAGATGTATCGCCCCTGTCGCAACGCCTGGCCGCCGCCTTCTTCCCCCCCCATTTTTTGCCGCCCGTCATCATTACCTCGACTGAGCTGGATGCCGGCATGGATCAGGGCGACTACACCTTTGCCCTGACCATCCCGCCCAACTTTCAACGCGACGTGCTGGCCGGCAAGCCGGCGCAAATCCAGTTAAACGTCGATGCCACACGCATGTCTCAAGCCTTTACCGGCAGCGGCTACATCCAGCAGATGCTGAACGACGAGATTAACGAATTTCTGCGCCGCTATCGCAGCATCGATCCGCCGCCGGTCGCCCAGGCCATACGTTTGCGCTTCAATCCAAACCTCACGCAATCCTGGTTCGGCGCGATGACCGAACTGATCAACAACATCACGATGCTGTCCATCATCCTGACCGGCGCCGCCCTGATCCGGGAACGTGAACACGGTACGATCGAACACTTGCTCGTCATGCCGGTCACCCCCACCGAAATCATGCTGGCCAAGATCTGGTCCATGGGACTGGTGGTCTTGACGGCAGCCGGCCTGTCCCTGGTGTTGGTAGTACGCGGCCTGCTTCAGGTGCCCATAGAAGGCTCGGTGTCGCTGTTTCTGGCCGGCACGGCACTGCACCTGTTCGCGACCACATCGATGGGCATTTTCCTGGCCACGCTGGCGCGCAGCATGCCGCAGTTCGGCATGTTGCTGGTCCTGGTGCTCTTGCCATTACAAATGCTCTCGGGGGGCAATACGCCGCGCGAAAGCATGCCGCAATTAGTGCAAGACATCATGCTGGCCGCGCCGACCACGCACTTTGTCGAACTGGGACAGGCCATTCTGTACCGGGGTGCCGGCATTGATGTGGTCTGGCTGCCGTTCCTGGCGCTGCTGCTGATCGGCAGTGCCTTGTTTGCCGTTTCGCTCAGACGTTTCCGCCGCACGCTCAGCCAGATGGCCTGAGCCCGGCCCCTGCCTTGCCGCATGGGCGCAAGCGGCAACAGACCCGCTCTTGCGCCATTTTTTAGCCATAGCACGGAGTACCGCCATGAATAGCACACGCACCGCCCTGATTACCGGAGGCACAGGCGCACTGGGCCAGGCCATCGCCCTGGCCCTGCACGATGCCGGCCATCGGGTTATCGTTACCTGCCGCCAAAACGGCCCGGCTGAACAAGCCTGGCTCACCGAGCACACAGAAGCGGGCCGCCCCTTTTTGCTGTACGCCGTCGATGTCGCGGATTATGACAGTTGCCGTCAGCTTGCCGATACACTAGTCGCCGACGGCCACAGTGTCGATATCCTGGTCAACGGTGCAGGCATTACCCGCGATGCCAGCTTGCGTAAAATGCCGCGCGAATCCTGGAGCGCAGTTCTGCGCACCAATCTGGACTCAATGTTCAACATGACCCAGCCCCTGATCGAGGGCATGGTCAACCAAGGCTGGGGCCGCATCGTGAATATCTCCTCGGTCAATGGCTTTAAAGGCGCATTCGGGCAAACCAACTACGGCGCAGCCAAGGCCGGTGTACATGGCTTTACCAAGTCCTTGGCGCTGGAAGTGGCCCGCAAAGGCGTCACCGTCAATACCGTGTCCCCCGGCTACCTGGACTCGCCGATGGTCGATGCCGTCCCGGCCGATGTGCTGGAAAGCCAGATCCTGCCGCAAATCCCCTTGGGCCGGCTGGGTCAACCCGCCGAAATCGCCGCGCTGGTCGCCTTCATCTGCAGTGAACCAGCTGCCTATCTGACAGGCAGCAATGTAGAAATGAACGGCGGCATGTACTGAACACATGCCCGATCCGCGACAGGCAACGCTTTACCCAGCCTTCAAACAAAAAAAACCCGATGCCTTGGCATCGGGTTTTTTTTGGAGTTCTCTGGGCCGGCGAATCAGGCGACCACTGTCTGCGGCTGCCCCTCTTGGCGCTCCGCGATCTCGCCCAGCGACCAGACCTGTTCGCCCTGAGCTTGCAACGTGGCGCTGATGGCCTGGGCCTTGTCGGCGGGAACAATAATGATCATGCCAATGCCACAGTTAAAGACACGATACATTTCTTCATCAGCCACATTGCCATTGGCCTGTAACCACTGAAACAAGGCGGGCATGGTCCAGGAATCGCGGCGCAGGCGGGCCGTCAGGTGATCCTGCAGAATGCGCGGCACATTTTCCAGCAAGCCGCCGCCGGTGATATGCGCCAGACCTTTAATGTCAGTGCCGTGCTCGGCCAAAGCGGCCAGAACGGATTTGACGTAGATGCGGGTGGGCTCCATGACCACATCGGCCAAGGGACGACCATCCAACTCGTCGGTGGGCTTGGCATTGGCGTGCTTGAGAATCTTGCGGATCAGGGAATAGCCGTTGGAATGTGCGCCGCTGGAAGCCAGGCCCAGCACCACATCGCCAGCGGCAATGGATTTACCGTCAATGATGCGCGATTTTTCCACCGCGCCCACCGCAAAACCGGCCAAATCGTATTCGCCTTCCGGATACATGCCGGGCATTTCAGCGGTTTCGCCGCCGATCAGGGCGCAACCGGACAGCTCGCAGCCCTTGGCGATGCCACCGACAACCTGGGCCGCCGTGTCCACCGACAGTTTTCCGCAGGCAAAATAGTCCAGAAAGTACAAGGGTTCTGCGCCCTGGACTAGAATGTCATTGACACTCATGGCCACCAGGTCAATGCCCACGGTGTCATGGCGCTGCCAGTCAAATGCCAGGCGCAGTTTGGTGCCGACGCCGTCGGTTCCTGAAACCAGCACCGGCTCTTTAAGGTGGGTAGGCACTTCGAACAGCGCGCCAAAGCCTCCGATTCCAGCCATGACGCCCGCGCGCATGGTCTTGGCAGCTAGTGGCTTGATACGATCGACCAGGGCATCGCCCGCGTCGATATCCACGCCTGCATCGCGGTAGGTCAAGGAAACAGAAGTATTGTTTTTCATGAGAAAAGCCGTGGGATATGTGAAAATTGCGAGTTGGACGAAATTGTACGACACATGACCGAGCAACTGATTCTGGATATATCTCCAGCGCCGCCTGCTTCTCTGGACAACTTTGTTGCCGGAGCGAATCAGGCTGCGTTGCAGGCCCTGCGCCAGTGCGCTCCAGGACGCGCGGTCTATCTGTGGGGGCCGCCCGGCGCAGGCCGCACGCACTTGCTGCAAGCCATGGCCAGTCGGGACAATAGCCGCTATTTTAGTGCAGATGATCCTCCCGCACCCATTCTTCGCATCGCCACCGGCGATGCCCCCCCACCGCGCCTGTTGGCTGTAGACGATATAGAACGTTTTACCCCACCCGGACAGGCTGCCATATTTGCACTGTACAATCGCTGGCGCGAGTCGGCCACCCGCGCAGACGCGTTCACCCTGATCGTTTCAGGGGACCGTGCGCCCAAGGCCATGTCCGTGCGCGAAGATCTGCGTACCCGGCTAGGCTGGGACCTGGTTTTTCGGCTGGAATACCTGTCCGACGCCCATCGCGCCGAAGCCATGCAACAGCGGGCCCAGGCGCGCGGCCTGCATTTGCAGGCCGAGGTCGTCACCTGGATTCTGACCCACTACGCACGCGACATGAACCGCCTGAGCGCTCTGGTCGATGCGCTGGATAATTATTCGCTGGTAAAGAAACGCCCCATTACTTTACCCCTGCTCAAAGAACTGCTGGCCAACAGCCAGACCCACTCCTCTTCCTGAGTCATGACTGCATCTTCTTCTATCGCCCTTTTCGATCTGGACCACACCCTGCTTCCCCTGGACAGCGACTATCAATGGGCGGACTTTCTGGCCCGCACAGGCCGTGCCGGCGACCCTGTCCAAGCCGTACGTCGCAATGAAGACCTGATGGAGCGCTACAACCAGGGTCTGCTGACCGCCGAAGAATCGGCCGAGTTCATGCTGGGCCTGCTGACCCGAGGCACACAAGAGGAACTGCTGGCCTGGCAGGACGAGTTCATGCAGGCTATTATCCTGCCATCCATCACCCCGGCAGCGCGCGAACTGCTGGCCCACCACCAGGACCAGGGCCATCTGGTGGCCATCGTGACCGCCACCAACGAATTTGTCACCCGCCCCATTGCCGCCGCCTTGGGCGTGCAGCACCTGATCGCCACCCTGCCGCAAATGCACGAGGGCCGCTACACCGGCAAGATCGAAGGCGTGCCCAGCTTCCAGGCCGGCAAGATCACCCGCGTCAACCAGTGGCTGGACGGCATGGGCAAGTCCCTGACCGACTTCGAGCGCAGCTGGTTCTACAGCGATTCGCCCAACGACCTGCCCTTGATGGAAGTGGTCAGCGATCCCGTCGCCACCAACCCCAGCGACCGGCTGCGGGCCGTGGCTGCCGAGCGCGGCTGGTCTATCATTGATCTGTTCGCTGACATGATGGACAGCAAGTCGTAAAATCACACGCATGCTCAAGCAAACAATAAAAACATTCGTCAACCGACTCCTGAATCCATCGCAGCGCACCCGCTCCAGCGGACCGCGCCGCTACGAACGTCAGGAGCACGGCATCGATCGCCGCCTGGTGTCGCGCCATGCCGTCAAGGTCTGCGAAGTCCTCAGCCAGCAAGGCTACGAGGCCTACGTGGTCGGGGGAGCCGTGCGCGACCTGATCGTGGGCCTGGAGCCCAAGGATTTCGACGTAGCCACCAATGCCACACCGGAGCAGATCCGTGCGCTGTTCCGGCGCGCGCGCATCATCGGCAAGCGCTTTCGGCTGGTTCATGTGGTCTTTGGCCAGGAGGTCATCGAAACCTCGACCTTCCGGGCCGACGACAGCGGCAAACAAACCGACGAACACGGCCGTATCCTGCGCGACAACGAGTTCGGCACCTTGAAAGACGATGCTGCGCGCCGCGACTTTACCCTGAACGCGCTGTACTACGATCCACTATCCGAAACCGTCATCGACTACCACAATGGCGTGGCCGACCTGAAAGAGCGTCTGGTACGCATCATCGGCGACCCGGAAACCCGCTACCGCGAAGATCCGGTACGCATGCTGCGCGCCGTACGCTTTGCCGCCAAGCTGGACGCCACCATAGAAAGCAAGACCAAGGCCCCCATCCAGCCCCTGGCGCGCCTGATCGAAAACGTGCCCGAATCGCGCCTTTTCGATGAAACACTTAAATTGTTGAGCTGCGGCCATGCGATGGATTGCATCCGTCGCCTGCAGGCCCAAGGCCTGGACAGCAAGCTGCTGCCTATGGTGTCCGCCGTGCAGCGCCTGCCCGGCGGCGAGGCCTTCCTGGAGATGGCCCTGGCCCGTACCGACAGCCGGGTGCGCGCCGGCAAGTCCGCCAGCCCCAGTTTTATCTATGCCTGCCTGCTCTGGAAACTGGTTCAGAAAGACTGGCAGCAGCGCTGCGATAAAGGCGAACATCCCCAGCAAGCGCTGCTGGAAGCGGCCGACGCCGTCATCGAAAGCCAGACCCGCATCATGCCCATCCAGAAACGCTTCCAGTCGGACATGCGCGAAATCTGGTTCATGCAGCCGCGTTTCGAGCGGATCGCGAACCGGGCCATCTGGCGCATGACCGAACAGCCACGTTTTCGCGCCGCCGTGGATTTCATGCAGCTGCGTGCGGAAGCCAAGGAAGTGGACAGCGTGCAAGCACAGTGGTGGATGGATCTGGCCAATGCCGGCGATGACGAGCGCAGCGAAATGATTGCCGTGCGCAAACCAGCCGGCACCAGCGCGACTGGCGCGCCGCGCAGCGGCCAGCGCCGTAATCGCCGCCGCCGCTCCAATGCCAAACGCAGCAACGCAGCAGGCGCAAGCGAATCGTGATTCCAGGCAACACCACCGTTTTTGTTGCCATGGGCGCAAATCTGGGCGAAGCACGACAGACCCTGGAAACAGCAGCGGCTGAACTGGCCGCTACTACCGGTATCCAGGATCTGACGCTGGCCCACTTCTACAGCACCGCCCCAGTCGACTCCAGCGGCCCGGACTATGTCAATACGGTCATCCGCTTTACCTGTTCGCTGGACCCCGAAACCTTGCTGGACTGTCTGCAAACCATCGAACACGAGCATGGTCGCACACGCCTGTACCGGAATGCTCCTCGCACCTTGGATCTGGACCTATTGCTTTACGGGCAAGAACAGATCAATACAGAACGGCTCACCGTACCGCATCCCCGCATGCATGAGCGGGCTTTTGTGCTGGTTCCGCTGGCCGATCTGGCCCCTGAACTTGAACTGGCCCAAGGTAGCCTGAGCGAATTGCTGGTCAAAGTACACGACCAGGAAATTAAGCGGCTGAGTTGATACCCGCTGTCAGGACTTCTTAGCAGCGGGTCGTGACGAACGGCAGGCTGTACACGCAGCGCACACGAGGGGCATCCGCCAAACACGCTCAAGCGATAAAATCAAACGCCCAACTGCTTGATCAAGGCCTCTTGCTGATTGGAGCGGGCTTCCAACAACTGCCGCCCTTCTTCGGTCAAGATGGCAATCAAGGGAGCGGGAAAATGGGAAGGAGTCTGCGTCGTTTGTGGAATGGCTTGGATTAATCCCAGAGGCTGTAATTGTTCAAAAACGGCTTGTTTTTTGTGCCAGGGAATTTGGCGTAAGCGCACAAGTTCAAGCGTGTTCCAAATAGTGGGGTTGAACTGCGGAATCGTTGTGGAGCGCTGAAGTTGCGTCATACAAGGCCTTTAATTAGACCACCCATACCGACGTTGTGTGCCCATACGGAGGGTCAGCCAGAAAACATCCCTACACCGTACAACATAACGATGTACAGAATATTTCAAGGAGTTCTGACACTCATCGTCGCAGTGCTGCTCCTGGTCACCAATAAGGAATAACCCGCACGGAGCGTTGCTGATCGGCTTGTTAATGCAGAGCCAGCAACACTCAATGCGGGTTTCGCGCTTTATGCGCCGGGAAACCGAAGCTTCCCGTTTGACGTCTTACACCGCGACCAGTGGGATCTCGGCAATGATCTTGCGCCAGTGTGCAGGGCCGGTGTTGTGCACCGATACACCTTGGGCATCCACAGCCACCGTTACCGGCATGTCTTTGACGTCGAACTCGTAAATGGCTTCCATGCCCAGGTCCTCGAAGCCCACGACCTTGGCACTGCGAATCGCCTTGGACACCAGATAGGCGGAACCACCCACGGCCATCAGGTAGGCCGACTTGTGGGCACGAATGGACTCGATGGCCACAGGACCGCGTTCGGCCTTGCCTATCATGGCGATCAAGCCGGTTTTTTCCAGCATCATGTCGGTGAACTTGTCCATGCGCGTTGCCGTGGTCGGACCGGCCGGGCCCACGGCCTCGTCGCGGACAGGGTCAACCGGCCCAACGTAGTAGATAACGCGGTTGGTGAAATCCACCGGCAAAGATTCGCCTTTTTCCAGCATGTCCTGAATACGCTTATGGGCGGCGTCACGCCCGGTCAGCATCTTGCCCGACAGCAGCAGCGTTTCGCCGGGTTGCCAGGAAGCGACTTCAGCCGGGGTCAAGGTGTCCAGATTCACCTGGCGCGACTTGTTGTAATCCGGTGCCCAATGGATATCAGGCCAGGCCGACAAGGGCGGCGGCACCAGAGCGGCCGGACCCGTACCGTCCAGCGAAAAATGTGCGTGGCGCGTGGCGGCACAGTTAGGAATCATGGCAACGGGCTTGGAAGCCGCGTGCGTGGGGAAGGTATTGATCTTCACATCCAGCACGGTCGTCAGCCCGCCCAGGCCCTGGGCACCGATACCCAGGGCATTGACCTTTTCGTACAGCTCGATACGCAGCTCTTCCAGCTTGTTCTGCGGGCCGCGTTGCAGCAGATCGTACATATCGATGTCTTCCATCAGGGCTTCTTTGGCCATGAGCATGGCTTTTTCGGCCGTGCCGCCCACCCCAATGCCCAGCATGCCCGGAGGGCACCAGCCCGCGCCCATCGTGGGTACGGTCTTGAGCACCCAATCCACCAGCGAATCGCTGGGGTTGAGCATGACGAACTTACTCTTGTTTTCCGAGCCGCCACCCTTGGCCGCGACCTGAACGTCGACCCGGTCGCCCGCAACCAGCTCGACGTTGACAATACAGGGTGTGTTATCGCGCGTGTTCTTACGCGTGAACAACGGGTCGGTCAGGATGGAGGCGCGCAGCGGATTATCCGGATTCAGATAGCCACGACGCACGCCCTCGTCACAGAGTTCCTGCAAGGAGCGCTGTGTATCGAAGCGCACGCCCATGCCCACTTTCAGGAACACATTGACCACGCCGGTATCCTGACAGATAGGGCGATGGCCTTCGGCGCACATGCGCGAATTGGTCAGGATCTGGGCGATCGCATCCTTGGCCGCCGGGCTTTGCTCGCGCTCGTAGGCGCGGGCCAGGTGCTGGATGTAATCGGTAGGATGGTAGTAACTGATGAACTGCACCGCGTCGGCGATGGACTGAATCAGATCGTCTTCTTTGATCGTGGTCATGGTGGCATCTATTTAACGGAGTGAAACGAGGGGGAATTACTTGCCTTGCCAGACAGGTTCGCGCTTTTCGGCAAAGGCAGTGGCACCTTCCTTGGCATCGGCGGACGTGAAGATATTGGCAATGCGCGGACGCTGCAGATCAAACATCTGGTCCTGACGCCAATCGCGCGACGCGGCAATGACCTGCTTGGCGGTCTGCACAGCCAACGGGCCGTTGGCCGCAATCTGCGCGGCCAACTCCAAAGCCTGTTCGCGGGCCTGGCCTTCGTCGGCCAGACGGCTGACCAAGCCCAGCTCGGCCATGCGCTCAGCAGGATACATGCCGCCGGTCAGCACCATTTCCATTGCCACGTGGTAAGGGACACGGCTGGGTAAACGTATCATGCCGCCCGAGCCGGGCACGATGCCGCGCTTGACCTCGGGCAAGCCGAACATAGCCTGGCTGGACGCCACGATCAGATCGCAGGACAGGGCAATTTCAAAACCGCCGGCCAGGCAATACCCTTCCACGGCAGCAATCAGGGGCTTGCGCGGCGGCCGTTCGCAAATGCCGGCAAAGCCGCGATCGTCGACATAGGGACGCTGTCCGGTCTTGGCGAAGGCCTTCAGGTCCATGCCAGCGCAAAACGTCTGATGGGCACCGGTCAGCACTCCCACCGCCACATCCGGGCTGTTGTCCAGCTCGTCCAGCGCCTGGGCCAGTTCCTGAGCCGTCTCCAGATTAATGGCATTACGCGCCTCGGGACGGTTCAGCGTGATGAGCAGCACCTTGCCGATGCGTTCGAGCTTGACGAGTTCACCCATGGATATGGCCTCCTGGATCGCCGGCCCGGATACGGCCGGCAAATAAGCAAAGTTTGAACAAACGCATATCATACGTCTAAAACTGGGCTATCCGCAGGACCGGTGGCAGTCCGCCCAGCGGCGCGCAATGGGCTTGGGGATGACCACGACCGGCCTATTTATGCTGCAAGCGCGCAGTTCACGCTAAAATGGAAAAATTTTGCGGCTTCTCGCTTTACTGGCCATTGCTCATGCTCACCTTTCAGCAAATCATACTTACGCTCCAGCAATACTGGGACAAGCACGGATGCGCGCTGCTTCAGCCCTACGACATGGAAGTCGGTGCCGGAACGTCCCACACCGCGACTTTTCTGCGCGCCATCGGCCCCGAACCCTGGCGCGCCGCCTATGTCCAGCCTTCGCGCCGTCCCAAAGATGGCCGTTACGGCGACAACCCCAACCGCCTGCAACACTATTACCAGTTCCAGGTCGTGCTCAAACCCGCCCCTGAAAATATCCTGGATCTGTACATCGGATCGCTGGAGGCACTGGGCATCAATCCCAAGGCGCACGACATCCGCTTTGTCGAAGACGACTGGGAAAACCCCACGCTGGGGGCATGGGGGCTGGGCTGGGAAGTCTGGCTCAATGGCATGGAAGTGACCCAGTTCACCTACTTCCAGCAAGTCGGCGGGCTGGACTGCACGCCCACCACCGGCGAGATCACCTACGGTCTGGAACGCCTGGCCATGTACCTGCAAGGAGTGGAAAGCGTCTACGACCTGGTCTGGACCGAAGGCCACAACGGCCAGCGCATCTATTACCGCGATGTGTTCCACCAGAACGAAGTGGAGCAATCCACCTACAACTTCGAGCAT
Organism: Alcaligenes sp. SDU_A2; assembly: GCF_038237375.1. Classification (NCBI taxonomy): domain Bacteria; kingdom Pseudomonadati; phylum Pseudomonadota; class Betaproteobacteria; order Burkholderiales; family Alcaligenaceae; genus Alcaligenes; species Alcaligenes sp. SDU_A2. The sequence goes on from NZ_CP151273.1 coordinate 3,001,803, forward strand.
GCCGGCACGGACATGCTGTTCGCCCATTTCAACGACTACGAAAGCGAAGCCAAGCGCATCATCGACGTGCCGCTGGCCCTGCCCGCCTACGAACAGACCCTGAAAGCCGCCCACACCTTCAATATGCTCGATGCGCGCGGCGCCATCAGCGTCACCGAACGCGCCGCCTATATCGGCCGCATCCGCAATCTGTCGCGGGCCGTGGCCCAGGCCTATTACGATTCCCGCGAACGCCTAGGTTTCCCCATGCTGAACAAGAACACCCAGGAGGCCAGCGAATGACCGCCTCCCCTACACAGCCTTTACTGGTCGAGCTGTTTACTGAAGAGCTCCCACCCAAGGCCCTGAATCAACTGGGCCAGGCTTTTGCCCAAGGCCTGCAGAAAGTCCTGGGCGAACAGGCTCTGCTGGCCGAGGGCTGCGAGTTGCGCGCCTACGCCACGCCACGCCGCCTGGCCGCCTGGTTCAGCGCCGTGCGCAAGCAGGCCGACGATCAGCCCTACACCGAAAAGCTGATGCCCGCTCATATCGGGCTGACCGACGACGGTCAGATCGCCCCCGCCCTGGCCAAGCGCCTGGACGCCAAGGGCCTGGGCCACATCACCGCCGCCGAACTGGTACGCGAATCCGACGGCAAGCAGGACTATCTGTACGCCCGGGGCGTCGCCCCTGGTGCCGCCTTGGCTGACGGCCTGCAACAGGCCCTGGAGTGGGCCATCACCCACCTGCCCATTCCCAAGGTCATGCGTTATCAATTGGCCGACGGTGTGACCAGCGTACGCTTTGTACGTCCTGCCCACGGCCTGCTTGCCCTGTGGGGATCGGACATCGTGCCGGTCAGCGCCCTGGGCTTACACGCCGGCCGCCAGACACACGGCCACCGCTTCATGTGCGATACGCCGCTGTCCATCCACAGTGCCGACAGTTGGGCCGACCAGTTGCTGGAACACGGCAAAGTGGTGCCTTCCTTTGACGAGCGCCGCGAACAGATCCGGCAGGATCTGGAAAACCAGGCCCGCGCCCTGAACGCCACGCTAGGCCAGGACCCCGAAGTCGAGGCGTTGCTGAACGAGGTCACCGCGCTGGTCGAATTTCCCACTATTTACGTGGGTCAGTTCGACGAGCAATTTCTGCAAGTGCCATCCGAATGCCTGATTCTGACCATGCGTCTGAATCAGAAATACTTCCCGCTGTTCGACCCAGGCTCTCAGGCGCTGACCAATCGCTTTCTGATCGTCAGCAATATGCGCGTGGACAATCCGGTCAACATCATCGAAGGCAACGAACGCGTGGTGCGTCCGCGCCTGGCCGATGCCCAGTTCTTCTTCGAGACCGATCGCAAGCAAGCCCTGGCCGAACGCGTGGCCACGCTAGCCAATAGCGTCTACCACAATAAACTGGGGTCGCAACTGGACCGGATCGAGCGCCTGCAAACGCTGGCCGGCTACATCGCCGATCAGCTTGGCGCAGACAAAACCCACGCCCAGCGCGCCGCCCTGCTGGCCAAGGCCGACCTGAACTCCAATATGGTGGGCGAATTCCCCGAGCTGCAAGGCGTGATGGGTGCCTACTATGCGCAGGCCGATGGCGAAGCCGACGATGTCGTGCTGGCCATCCGCGAGCAATACCGCCATCGCCTGGACCAGCCTGTGCATCCGCGCACCCTGACCCAGGCCGTGCTGTTTCTGGCCGAACGCGCCGAAGTGCTGGTGGGCATCTGGGGCATAGGGTTGGCTCCCACGGGCGAACGCGACCCGTACGCCTTGCGCCGCGCAGCGCTGGGCCTGATCAGCGCCTACGAACAACTGGAACGCGGCGGCTACTTCGGCAACCATCGCCTGGATCTGGGCGCACTGCTCAGTTTTGCCGCCTCTCTGTTCAAAGAAGGCGTGCTGGCCGCCGATACCGTAGCGGCGGTACAAGCCTTCATCTACGAACGCTACCGCAACCAACTGGGCAACGACTACGACCGCAACGTGGTCGATGCCGTGCTGGCCTTGCAGCCGCCCCTGGAACAGGTGCATGCCCGCATCCAGGCCTGCACCTCATTCGCGCAGCGTCCCGAAGCCGACAGCCTGGCTGCCGCCAACAAACGCGTCAGCAATCTGCTCAAGAAAGCCGAAGGCAATCTGCCCGCGCTCGATACCGCTTTGCTGGTCGAGCCGGCCGAACGGGAACTGGCACAGCAGATCACTTTGTTGCAGCCGGTCGCCCAGCAGCAGTTTGAAGCTGGCGAATTCGATGCCTCCCTGGCTACCCTGGCCCAAGCGCGCAGCGCCGTGGACAATTTCTTCCAGGATGTCATGGTCATGGCTGACGATCCCGCCGTACGCGCCAACCGCCTGGCACTGCTGCACAAGCTGCACCTTTTGATGAACCAAGTGGCGGACATCTCGGGGCTGGCACGATAGTGAAATTGGCCATCATCGATCGGGACGGCGTCATCAACCAGGACAGCGACGCCTTCATCAAAAGTCCGGACGAATGGATTCCCATTCCGGGCAGCCTGGAAGCACTGGCGCGCCTGACCGAGAACGGCTGGAAGGTGGTCATCGCCACCAACCAGTCGGGACTGGCACGCGGCTTTTTCTCCATGGCCACGCTCAATGCCATCCACGCCAAGATGCGCCGTGAACTGGCGTTGCACGGCGGTCTGATCGATGCCATTTTCATCTGCCCCCACGGCCCGGACGACGGTTGCGCCTGCCGCAAACCGGCCCCGGGCATGTTCCGCGATATTGCGCAACGCTACGAAATCAGCCTGCACAATGTTCCTTCCGTCGGCGACTCCTTGCGCGATCTGCAAGCCGCCGCCGCCCTGGGCTGCGTGCCCTGGTTGGTACAAACCGGCAAGGGCCTGCGCACCCAGGAAAAAGGCGAACTGCCCGAAAACACCCGCATCGAGGCCGACCTGGCGGCCGTTGTCGACAAATGGCTCACCGAGACCTGATATGGGCATCATCCGCGCCACGCTCTACCAGCTTTTCCTGCTGGTCACCGTCATCCCTTACGCCTTTGCCTGCATCCTCTGGGCTCCTTTGCCGCTGGACTGGCGCTACCGACTGACGGCCGGATGGCCGCGTCTGGCTGTCTGGGGGGCTCGCACGATTCTGGGCATACGCTGGCAGACCAAGGGCTGGGAAAACCTGCCCGACGGCCATGCCGTGATCCTGTCCAAGCACCAATCCGCCTGGGAAACCCTGTTTTTCCCCGCCTATATGCCGCGCCAGGTCTGCTTCGTCTATAAAAAGGAGCTGCATCGCGTGCCCTTTTTCGGGTGGGGGCTGGCTTTGCTGCGCATGATCCCCATCAACCGCGCCAAAGGCCGGGATGCGTTCGAGCAGGTCATCCGCGTCGGTCAGCAACGCATCAACGAAGGGCGCTGGCCGCTGCTGTTTCCCGAAGGCACGCGTACCGCTCCCGGCACGACAGGCCGCTATAAAATGGGCGGTGCCCTGCTGGCCAGCCGCAGCGGCACCCCGGTCGTTCCTGTGGCCCACAATGCGGGCGAATGCTGGCGTCGCAATGCTTTCGTCAAAACGCCCGGCATGGTCACCGTCTCCTTCGGCCCGCCCATCGATCCCACGGGCCTGACCCCCGAAGAACTAAACCAGCGCGTGCAAGACTGGATCGAGGCCGAAATGCGCGTGCTGAACCCCGAACGCTATGCCGGTACCACCGCAACTGGCGCTGTTTCCTGACACCGCCTTCCCGCACCCGGCGCAGCGGCCCACGCCGCTCGCCGGCCAAGCACGCCTGCCCGCCACCGAGTCGCTGACTATACGCCCCCAGACCCTGCCGTCCGGGGTGCAGTGGCACTACATTACGCTCGATGGCCACACCATCGGCTATCAACTCAAGCGCTCCCGGCGACGCACCGTCGGCTTGACCATCAACGACAGCGGCCTGACCGTATCGGTGCCAGCCTGGGTCAAGCTCAACCAAACCGAACAGGCCCTGCAACACAAAGCCGCCTGGATCGTGCGTAAACTGCAAGAATACAAGGCACGCCGTGAACAGTTGGCGCTGAACACACTGCGTTGGCAAGATGGCGACTGCCTACCCTATATGGGCGCATCGATCCAGCTGACCCTGGACCCAAGCGCACAACAAGCCAGTTTCAGCGGCCAGGCCCTGGCCCCCCGCAACAGTGACCGCCTGCACCTGCCTTTGCCCCTAAGCGCAGACTCACGCCGTGTTCAAGAGCTGACCCAAGCCTGGCTACAGCAACAAGCCGCACACTGGTTCGCGCAAAGACTGGAACACTATCAGCAGATGGCAGGCCTGAACGCCCGCAGACTGCGCCTGGCCGCACCTGCCAAACGCTGGGGATCGTGCAGCAGCGACGGAACCATCATGCTGAACTGGCGGCTGATACACTTTGAGCCGGCCATCATCGACTACGTCGTGGCGCACGAAGTGGCCCATTTGCAAGAAATGAACCACGGCCCTCGGTTCTGGGCCCTGGTCGAAGCACTTTATCCCGATTTCATGCATGCCCGTAATCAATTACGGCAACATGATCCGGGCACGTTGCCCTTGCTGTAGAAATGCTGTCTTTTCTACAGCAAGGGCACAGACCAATCTCTAGGAGCTTTTAAACATGCGTATCCTGCACACAATGCTGCGCGTCGGCAATCTGGATCAATCCCTGGCCTTCTACACCGACGTTCTGGGCATGAAACTGCTGCGCAAATCAGACTACCCCGATGGCCGCTTCACCCTGGCCTTTGTCGGTTACCAGGACGAGGCCGACGGTGCCGTGCTTGAGCTGACTCACAACTGGGATACCACTTCATACGAGCTGGGCAATGCCTATGGCCATATCGCCCTGGAAGTGGACGATGCCTACAAAGCCTGTGAAAACATCAAGGCACGCGGCGGCAAGGTCGTGCGCGAAGCCGGCCCCATGAAGCACGGCACCACCGTCATTGCTTTTGTCGAAGATCCGGACGGCTACAAGATCGAATTGATCCAGGCCAAGGGCCGCGTGGACTGATCCCAGCCATAATCCTGCATCAAAGCCCTCTGCAGGGCAGCAGCCATGCTAGAACCGCGCCCTTGGGCGATACACGCATGCTGCTGCCCACGAAGGCAGATCAGGCAGGACGGTGCTCTTGACTATCGGCATCGTCCTGTGCGTCATGGGGATGCCCAAAAACGCCGGATGGGAAATCGTCCACGGCAATAACCTCGGCCACAAGCTGCTGATACGCTTCGATCTGCTGGGCCTGCTCGGCTGTGATCGCCCCTTTGTCGCGGGCGATGCGCCAATCAGACAGTCCGGCTTTGCGCACTTGATCCAGCAGCGGTTGCACCTGAACCGCCAGGCTGAACGCCCGCTCCAGCAAAGTCACCGATGCCGTGTCATGCTCTTCCCAGACGGCCCCCACCAGACGATCCCGAGAACCAGATGGCTCCAGCAACACCTGCGCCACTTTACGGGTCAGATCGTCGCTTGGGCCTCGGGCCGCCAAGCCGAAGGGCCGCAACAAAACCCGCAACACCCAGGCCAGAGGACGCGACGGCAAATTGGACAAAACCTCGTCCATGCGCCGGTCCAACCGCGCCAAGCTGTCCTGCGCGCACCAATGCACCAGCGCAAGGTCGGAATGGTGCCGGCCTTCATCATTCCAGCGTTTGAGCACTGCCGACAACAAGAACAACTCGGCCAGCATATCCCCCAGGCGCGCGGACAGCATTTCCTTGCGTTTCAGGTTGCCGCCCAAAGACAGCAACGCGCATTCGGCAACCAGAGAAAAAGCGGCGCTGTAGCGATCCAGCCGCCGGTAGACAGGTGCAACTTCTCCGGCCTGACGAGGCCAGCGCCCCACCAGTCCGCCCGTCCAAGCCAGAGCGGTAGCACGCAGGGCATTGCGCACGCTGTGGCCCAGATGTCGCCAGATGGCGGCGTCAAAATCATCCTCGCCCTGTTGCGAATCCGGGTTGGACAGCGCCTGCACCTCCTGCATCAGCCAGGGGTGCGAACGAATCGCTCCTTGGCCAAAAACAATCAGGCTGCGGGTCAGAATATTGGCACCCTCGACCGTAATGGCGACCGGCAAGGCGCGATACAGGCCGGACAGATAATTGCTCGGGCCATCGATAACGGCCTTGCCCGCATGCACATCCATAGCAGCATTGACGGATTCCCGCATGCGCTCGGTGCAATGCAGCTTCATGATGGCCGACGCCACCGCCGGTTTGACGCCCTGATCCAGCCCCGCGCAGGTCATACGCCGGGCGGCCTCGACCACATAGGCATTGCCTGCCATACGGCCCAATTGCTCCTGTACGCCCTCGAACTTGCCGATAGGAATACCGAACTGAGTGCGCACGCGCGCGTAAGCGCCGCTGGTGTGGGCAGCAAACAAACATGCCGACGCGGCCAGCGACGGCAAGGAAATGCCCCGGCCCGCGGCCAGCGCACTCATCAACATAACCCATCCCTTTCCAGCCTGGGCAGGCCCACCGATTAAGGCATCCAGTGGCACGAATACATCGCGCCCTTGCGTAGGGCCATTCTGAAAAACTTGCATGGCCGGCAAGTGACGCCGCCCAATGGTAATGCCGGGCAGATCGGTTGGGACCAGCGCCACGCTGATACCCGGCTCAGGATCATCACCCAACAAGCCATCCGGGTCTTGCAACTTAAAAGCCAGCCCCAGCACCGTGGCCACCGGAGCCAAGGTAATGTAACGCTTGGCCCAGTTCAGCCGGATGCCCAGCACAGACTGACCATCCACGTCCTGGCGACACACCACGCCGGTATCGAGCATAGCGGCCGCATCCGAGCCCGCCTCGGGGCTGGTCAAGCCAAAGCAAGGAATATCCTCGCCACTGGCCAGGCGCGGCAGCCAATGACGCCGCTGCTCGTCCGTGCCGAACTGCAGCAACAATTCCCCTGGTCCCAAGGAGTTGGGCACCATGACGGTCACTGCCGCCGTGACTGAACGCACAGCAATCTGCCGCACGACCTCGGAATGGGCATAGGCCGAAAACCCCAAGCCTCCGTACTCGGCCGGAATGATCAAGCCGAAAAAGCCGTGTTCGCGCAAAAAAGTCCAGACCTCGGCGGGCAGATCACCCCTATGCCACTGGTTGTCCCATTCGTCGAGCATTTTGCACAACTGCGCGACCGGACCATCGATAAAAGCCTGTTCGTGGGCATCGAGCCGGGCCGGTGGCACTGCAAGCAACTTCTGCCAATCAGGGCGGCCGGAAAAAAGCTCCGCCTCCCACCAGGCGTCGCCCGCCTCGATGGCTTGCCGCTCGGTGGCGGACAAGCGTGGCAAGGCATTCTGTCCCATGCGATACAAGGGGATAGTCAACCATTTTCTACGCCAGGCTTTCCAGTCCATAATGTCTCCGAAACATGATGCGGCACTCAAGCTTCATTATCACCTTAATACCCCGAGTCTGCGACAATCTTGCCTGGCTCCCGGTCTCTTGGCGCGCTGCCGACAACATGCTCAATACACTTTGGCTGATTTTCTTTCTGATCGCCGCCGTCAGCGGCTTCTATCAATGGCTGGTCCAAGGACAGGCGGATATTTTTGCGCACATGGTGCGCAGCCTGTTCGACATGGCAGCCCTATCCGTACAACTGATGCTGCTGCTGTTCGGCACCCTGACGCTATGGCTGGGATTTCTGAAAATCGCCGAACGGGCCGGGTTGATCGACGTGCTGGGCCGCTGGCTGACGCCGCTGTTTGCCCGCCTGATGCCCGACGTCCCGCGCGGTCATCCCGCGCTGGGTCTGATCACCCTTAATTTCGCCGCCAACGGCCTGGGCCTGGACAATGCCGCCACCCCCATTGGCCTGCGTGCCATGAAGGCTTTGCAAAGCCTGAACCCGCGCCCGGACACGGCCACCAACGCGCAGATCCTGTTTCTGGTGCTCAATGCATCCTCGCTGACACTTTTGCCGGTCAGCATATTCATGTACCGGGCCCAACAAGGCGCGGCAGACCCGACCCTGATCTTTCTGCCCATTCTCCTGGCCACCACCGCGTCATCGCTGACCGGCCTGCTTTGTGTTGCCCTGACTCAACGCCTGCGACTACTTGATCCGGTCCTGATGCTGTGGTTCGCCGCCTTGGCCGTGCTGCTGGGCACGTTCATGGCCTTGCTGGCCACACTGAGTTCGGCCGCCATTCAGACCCTCTCGTCCCTGTTGGGAAATCTGACCCTGCTGGGCATTATCTGGCTGTTTCTGCTGATAGGCTGGCGACGCAAGGTGCCGCTGTACGACAGCTTTGTGGAAGGCGCAAAAGAAGGCTTTGCCGTCGCCCGCGACCTGCTCCCCTATCTGGTCGCCATGCTGTGCGCAGTAGGCATTTTGCGCAGCTCCGGTGCGCTGGACATCGTGCTGGACCTGATACGTTGGCTGGTGGGCCTATCGGGCCTGGATACCCGATTCATTGATGCTTTGCCCACGGCCCTGGTCAAGCCCTTTTCGGGTGGGGCCGCCCGCGCATTACTGATCGAAACCATGCAGCACCACGGTGTAGACAGCTTTCCCGCCTTGCTGGCCGCTACCGTACAAGGCAGCACGGAAACCACTTTCTATGTGCTGGCGGTCTATTTTGGCGCGGTAGGCATACAGCGCGCCCGGCACGCCGTACCCTGCGCACTGGTGGCGGACCTGGCAGGCGTGCTGGCCTCTATTGGCGTGTGCTACTGGTTTTTTGGATGATCAGGCGGCGCGTACTACGCCCTTGTCCAACAAGTGGTCGGCCAAAGCGATGTACTGCTGCAAAGACAAATCTGCTGGACGGGCAGTAGGGGCAATACCCAGGGCGTCCCAGTCAATGCTGGCGGCCCAGTCGCCCAGTCCACCGCGCAACATCTTGCGTTTCTGCGCGAAGGCGCGGGCGACCACTTGCCCAAAAGCAGCGGCGCTTTTTGCCTGTGGACGGTCCGCCGGCAAAGGCACCATGCGTACCACGGCCGACACCACGCGCGGCGGCGGGTTGAACGCCTCGGGCGGCACCTCGAACAGCTTAGTCATGCGATAGCGCGACTGCAGCATGACGGACAAACGGCTGTAGTCGGATGAGCCAGGCTTGGCCACCATGCGATCGATGACCTCGCGCTGCAACATAAAATGCTGATCGATCACCGCATCGGCATGATCCAGCAAATGAAACAGCAAAGGGCTGGAGATGTTGTAAGGCAGATTGCCCACCACCCGCAATTGCGGCCCCAGGGCCGAAAAATCCACCGTCAGCGCATCGGCCTGGATGATTTCCAGCTTGTCTGGGGAGTACTGATGGCGCAAGCGCGACGCCAAGTCCCTATCAATCTCGACGACGCGCAAATGTTCGACCGCCTGGCTAAGCGGCCGGGTCAGGGCCGAGAGGCCCGGACCAATTTCCACGAGATTGTCGACGGCTCGCGGGCCAACGGCCCGGATGATCTGGTCGATGATGGCCTCATCTTCCAGAAAGTTCTGTCCAAAACGCTTGCGCGCCTGATGCTGCGCCATAGTGATCCTTACCGTTTGCGCGTGCTGGACTCGGGGTCCAGGCGATTATCTATATAAGCGCGGCCGCGCAAACCATTGAGCCAGTCCTCGAACGCCGGCTCGGCCCGCTGCTGGAACAATATCTGGCGCGCCTGCATGCGCTTGTATTCGTTTTCCATGTTGCGGGTGCGGCGCTCCACCACCTGGATCAGGTGCCAGCCGAACTGGGACTGCACCGGACCGCTGATCTTGCCCGGTTCCAGTTTGTCCATGGCCTGCTCAAAAGGAGGCACCGTCTCGCCAGGCGACAGCCAGCCCAGATCGCCGCCTTGCGGCGCGCTGCTGTCTTCCGAATAGCTCTTGGCCAAGGCTTCGAAGGACTCGCCGTTGTTCAAGCGCTGATGCAATTGCTCCACACGCTGGCGCGCCTGCTCCGAGGTCCTTACCTTGGACAGCTTGACCAGGATATGGCGGGCGTGCGTCTGGGTAACCATCATGGGACCGGACTGCACCGCGCCGGCACCTGGTGCCTGCGTCGTGGTGACCGGCGCACCGGTAGAGCCGCGCTCGAGCAGTTTCAGGATATGGAAACCCTGTCCGCTGCGCACCAAGCCCGAAACCTGCCCGGGTTCCAAAGTATGAATAGCCTGTACAAACAAATCAGGCCAGTCGGACTGCGAACGGGTCCCCAACACACCACCGCTCAAGGCTTCCTGACCGTCCGAGCTGGACGCAGCCAGACCGGCAAAATCCGCGCCCGAACGCGCTTGGGCGAGCAAGCCTTCAGCCTTGCGGCGCAAGCGGTCTTGCTCACTGGCATCGGCATTCTCGGGCACCCGAACCAGAATCTGAGCCAGCGTGACCGGCCCGTCCTGTTGCTGGGCGGCCGGCTGCCCCAAGGAGGCCAGCCCTGCGCCGCCACCCTGCGCGCGCAGATAGGTATCGATGTCGGCATCCGTAATGTTGATGGAGCTGTCCACGGCCCGCATGCGCAGTTGATCCAAAAGGATCTCCTGACGCAGATTGACCAGGTACTGATCCCAGCTGATACCATTTTTTTCGACTTCGGCACGCAATTGGGCCTCGGTCATTTTGTTGCGGGAGGCGATCAGGCGCACGCCTTCGGTCACCTGCTCGGGTGCCACGCGAATACCCAGTACACGCGCCTCCTGCTGTTCCAGGCGCTCATTGATCAGGCGTTGCAGCACTTGTTTGCGCAACACGTCCTGATCAGGAGCTGGAATCTTTTGATGCTGTAATTGCGCACGCACCTGCGCCGCCTCTAGCTCGACCTGGCGCAAGGTAATGACTTCATCATTGACCACGGCGGCGATACCGTCCACAAACTGCGGAGCGGTGGACTGCGCCGCTTTGGCTTGCTTGGCCTGCGCCCAGACAGGTTGGGCCGCGCCCAGGCCCAGGGCGGCTGCCAAAGCCAGCGCCAGGGTACGGTTGTTCAAGCTGAAACGCATATTATTCATACCTCTCGTAGATCGTTTTTTCCGGCACGGGCTCGGACACGGGCTCGTAACCTATTACCCGGTCGCGCAGCAAACGCATGGGGTCGTTGCCTATGCCGCCCAGCCCGGAGAGCTCCAGCTGGAAAAACAAGGCTTTATTTGTTTCCTTGGCCGAGACCACGTAACGCTGCATGACGACACGCGCGGTCCAGCAGCAGTCGCCTTTGTACTCCAGACCCAGAATGGACTGCGTGCCGCGCCGCTCTTGCATAGAGTAATCGTAACGCCCGACCGCATAGAACTTGTTGGTCAACGGCCATTGGCCGGTCAGGGAAATCGACTCCTTACCGCGCATGTCCAGAGGGTCAGGCTGAAAGGTCGGGTCCAGAACCTGGCGCGGGTCGCGTTCGTAGCGATAGGTCACGCCCAGGGTCGCCAGGCGCTTGGGCCGCCAACGCAAGCCGGACGACATGCGGTTGCGACGACTTTCTTCTGGGTTGAACTGAGCATCGAAATTGACCGACAGCGTGTTGGTCAGCGCGGCGCTGGCTCCCACCAGATAGTCGGAACGCGTGCTGGTGCGGGGTTTTTCGCCCAGCGTAACCTTTTGATCCTCGAAGTACAGACGTTGCGCCGCCTGCAATACCAGCCGCTCGAACCCGGTATCGGCATCCAACCAGCGGGACGTCAGACCCAGTGTCACCTGATTGGCATTGGAGATGCGGTCCCAGCCCCCCGAATAGATGTTTTCGCTAAATGCCTGAGCGAAGTTGAAACTGGCCAGGCCGGTATCGAACAAGGGCAGCGTGGACTGATCCCGATAAGGCACATACAGGTAATAGACTCGCGGCTCCAGGGTCTGAATGGACTGGCTGCCGAACAAGGTGGTATCGCGCTCGAACGTCATGCCGGAATCCAACGACAAAATGGGCAGCACCCGGCTCTGTGTCTTGGAGCGGTTTGCGTACCAAGGCAATTCGCTAGGATACCAGTCAGTCGAATACTGGCTCATGTGCAGGCCCGCCTTGGGCGTGATGTACCAGCCCGGACGCACAATGGGGTAAGCCACCGTGGTGTACGAGGAAAAACGGGTGCCGTCCGGTGCCAGGCGGCGATCCCGGTACGCATCGAATTCCTTTAGATTGCCGCTATAGAAAGGCAGACGAAAACGCGTGGCATAGTTGTCGCTGACCACATCCAGACCGCCCCAGTTATAGCGAGACGCTCCGACATACAGCTCAGGAAGCTTGTCGTACTGCGGTTGCCGATAACCAGCCGAGGCATCCTGCAGAGTTTGATAACGAGTGGCGCTTAAATGCGCCCGAAAATATTTTGACCCACCCCATCCAACACTTACTGTACTAGCCAGGTCCTGAACGGTAGAGTCATTCAAACCGAAAGTACTGAAGTCACGGAAATAATCGTCGTCAGAAACGCGGCGTATATCGGCGTTCAGATAGAAACTAGCCGGCAGACTCTGGCGGTACTGCCCCATGAACAACCAACGTTTAAAGCCCAGATCGCGATCATGCGGCAAATAATTGCCGGTCAGCTCGCCTGAAAAACCATCGCCCAGATAACGAAACTCGCCGCCCAGCATCGCGCCGCGCTTGAGCATGACGCGCGGAGTCAGGGTGGCGTCGTAATTGGGGGCCAGATTCAGGTAATAAGGAACACTAATATCCATGCCGCTGCGCGTGGACATGCCGTAGGTGGGCAGCAAAAAGCCGGATTTACGTTCCTTACGCAACGGAAACGTCAGGTAGGGGGAATACAAGAGCGGCACGCCCTTGAAATACAGTACCCCGTTGCGCGCCACCCCTTCGTTTTCCTTGGAATACAGGTCCACCTTGGGGGATTTGATGTACCAGGCCGGCTCCGGACACGGGCAACCCGAATACACCATCTTGGACAGCCGCATATGATTGCTGCTGAGAATATCGGCCCGCTCGGCCGTGCCGCTGCCACCGGAGGCTCCCAGCCAGAATTCGGGCATGCTCATGCGGCCGGTTTCGGCATCCAGGTTGTACTCGAAATCCGGACTGTGCGCGATAGAACCATCGCGCATGATCAGCCCGTTACCGCGCACATGCACCTGCCCGGTGTTCTGGTCGTAGTCGATCCGGTCGCCCTTGACCACCGAATCGATGCGCCGCACCTGCGCATTGCCCTGCAGACGCAGGGTACCGTTCTCGTTGGCCTGCATGTCATCCCCGATCAGGTAGACGGACATGTCCTCTTCCTGGAGCTTGCGCACCTGCAGGTTCGGAGACGTCTGCAGAGACGGACGGACAGACGACTGCGCCTGGGCTATGCCCAAGCCAGCTGTCATCAAGACGAAAGACCACGCCGCGACTCGCACCAAGAATGCGCCTCCAATTGTGTGCTGCACATTTGACCACACCAGATGATGAAATCCCTGGCGACCCGGTATTATAGAGAAGCCTGCCGTTTAGCGGCACTGCTAAAACATCAAACCGTTACGATCTTCTGCACCGAATCATCTCATGTCAGTTCCATTTCCTTCTACCGCAGACCAACGCCTGCAGCAAGCCATCGCCTGGTTAACCCCTCTGAAAGACCGTCACGGCCTGCAACTGGACACCTTGCAGCCGGCCTCCAGCGACGCCAGCTTCCGGCGCTACTTCCGCCTGCAGGCCGCAGATCGCAGCCTGATCCTGATGGATGCCCCGCCCGCCACCGAAGACTGCGGCCCCTTTCTACACGTTACACAATTGCTGGCACCCACCGGCATCCATGTGCCCGACATTATCGCCGTCGACCGTGAACACGGTTTCATGCTGCTCAGCGATCTAGGCCAGGACAATTTCTACCATGCCCTGCAAGCGCCCATGGAACAACAGGCTCTGGACCAACTGTATCGCAACACCTTGCTGACGCTGGTCAAAATGCAGCAAGCGGACATCACCGGCCTGCCGCCTTATGACGAAGCGCGCCTGCTCGAAGAACTGCAGGTCTTTCCTGAATGGTATGTGCAACGCTATCGTCAGATCGAATTGAGCGACAAAGAAAAAACCATGCTCACCGTCACCTTCAACGAGCTGGCCAAAGCCAATGTCCAGTCGGCCACCGTGCTGGTGCATCGCGACTTTCACAGCCCCAACCTGATGATGCCCTTGCCCGGCCAGTCCGAGCCGGGTGTCATCGACTACCAGGACGCCCTGGCCGGCCCTATCACCTACGACATTGCTTCCCTGGTCATGGACGCACGCCATACCTGGCCCGAAGAACAGCAACTGGACTGGGCCATACGCTACTGGCAGGCAGCGGTTGAAGCCGGGCTGGATGTGCCCGCCGATTTCGCCGTCTTTCACCAACAATACGAATGGATGAGCCTGCAACGCAATCTGCGCATTCTGGGCGTTTTCGCGCGCCTGTCGCTGCGCGACGGCAAGCACCACTATCTGGATCACATGCCGCGCTTGCTCCAGTATGTCCATCAAGTGGCCAGTCGCTATCAGACATTCAGCGGCCTGCTGCGCCTGCTGAACCGTCTGGAAGGACGCCAGACCATACTGGGAATGACTGTCTGATGCGGGCCATGATTCTGGCGGCCGGTCGGGGCGAACGCATGCGCCCCCTGACCGACACCTGCCCCAAACCCCTGATTCCGGCCGGCGGCCAACCTCTGATCGTCTGGCATCTGCAGGCACTGGCTCGGGCCGGCATACACGAGGTCATCATTAACCATGCCTGGCTGGGCACGCAAATCGAATCCGCCTTGGGCAACGGTAGCCAATGGGGCCTGCGTCTGAGCTACTCGCCGGAGAACGTCGCATTGGAGACAGCCGGCGGCATCGCTCAGGCACTGGACTTCTTTCAAGACCAGCCTTTTCTGGTCTTGAACGGCGATGTCTGGAGCGACTGGGACCCCGCCCAGGCCCACGCCATGGCCGAACGCCTACGTCAGGGGCCCGAGCAGGCCTGGCTGGTCCTGACCCCCAACCCTCCCCACCACCCCGAAGGCGATTTTGGCATGCAGGCCGGACAAACCTTGCTGTGCCCCAAGGACGCCCCCGGTGCACGCAGCGCCACCCTTAGCGGCCTGGGCGTATACAAACCCGAACTGTTTGCACAGGTCCCCAAAGGTCAGGCAGCCAAGTCCGCCCCCCTGCTGCATGCTGCCATTGCGCGCGGGCTTGTCCTGGGCAGCCTGCATCAGGGCTTCTGGATGGATGTCGGCACCCCCGAACGCCTGCAGGTTCTGAATCAACACTTGGAATCGCTGCCGGGCTCACGGTAAACTGAACTTCCGGGTCAGCGCAGCAATCGTTTCCAGGCACAACAAAGAGCAACAAAGCCGGCCGCTCCTGCCCTTGTGCCACGAATCAAGACTATGCTGTCTGGTTTTGTAAACAGGACTTTCCATCGCGCAAGTCCGTCTGTCTGACAGGAACAATTGTCCTCATGCTTGGTTCCTCCAAACGCGCCGTCTTCAAACCCACCGCCTACGGCTCCAGCCGGCGCAAGCGCCGCGTACCACGCTGGCTTGTACTGCTGCTGACTGGTATCGCCCTAGGAGCGGGCGGTCTGCTTTTTCTGCAGAAAAGCTATGGCCCGCCGCGACTGACTGTCGAGCAGTCCGAGCAGTTGCACTACGACCTGAACAGTGCCAATGTCGACAAACAGCGCCTGCAAGGCCAGCTTAACCAGGTCACCCGTGATCTGGAGGACACACGCCAGAAAGAAGGTTCACTGGATAGCCGCGTAGCAACGCTGCAAACCCAGGTAGACAAACTGGAAAAAGACATTGCCCTGTTCGCCGATGCCATGCCCCCCGATCCGCGCGGCACCTCGCCCGGCATCCGCTCCGCCGAATTTACCGTCAGCGACGGCCAACTGCGCCATTTTGTGCTGATCATGCAGGACAAGGGCAAGGACACGACATTCAAAGGCACCATGGAAATGGTGGCCGCCGGGCGCTACAGCAATGGTCGCAGCGGCAGCATCGACCTGCCCTCCACAACATTCGACGTAGAACGCTACGCGTATATTAACGGGCAGTCCGAACTGCCCGCCGGTTTTACCCCGCGCCAGATCACCATACGCATCAAAGCCGAAGGTTCGGAGCGCGTCAGCGCCACCCGCACTATTTTCGTCTCGCGCTGAAACCGCCTTCCAGCCAGGAACACTAGCCTGCGGGCTCAATGCCAGTCAGCTCAATGCTGACTGGCATTTTTTTGCTTCTTCGAAGCATTCCGAGCGCCAATTTACCCAATCGATGACGAACTGGATTTTTGAAAATGCCACTCAAGACGCAGCACGCTCGGACAGGGTTGATGGCTTGCCGGAGCGTTGCTCCAGCGCCCTGGTCGGGGCGCATGGCTGGGCCATACATACCCAACAGAACATTGAGCGTATGGCTGATGCCTGGTACAGCGTACACGGACGTCCCGCCGTTTGGGCCAAACACAGCGGTGCTGTTCTCGCCAGGCCGACCATAGCGGGACGGCGGGCGAGTCAGGGCCTTCGCCGCAGGCAGGATGCCGGGGCGGGAAGCAAGGGGCGTGCTGTTCGAGCAGGGTGCTTGTGATTCGTCCAGTGGACGAATCACCCTGCGAGTTCACGCCCCGCCCACCCCGGTATCCTGACCAGGGGACCCGCGCGCAGCGCGGGCGAAGGACACAGCCCAGCCGGCCCGCTATGGTCGGCCTGGCGAGAACCCGAGGTTCTGTCCGCTTGTCCCAAACGACCCGCCCACTACGAAGAAAAACGACGGCTTTCTGCCACTTGAGCCAAAAGCAACAGTGCTGCTCGTGTAAAGCAGCCCCCCCTACACCACGTGCTGCAAAAAGTCCTTGAGCCGCTGGCTGGGCGGATTGATCAGCAATTCGGCCGGAGGGCCGTCGTGGGCGACTTTGCCCTGATCAATGAACAGCAGACGACTGCCCACACGCCGAGCAAAATCCATCTCGTGGGTCACGACCACCATGGTCATGCCCTCTTCAGCCAGCAGTTGCATGACCTTTAATACTTCCTGACGCAGCTCCGGGTCCAGAGCGGACGTTGGCTCGTCAAACAGCATCAACTTAGGCTTGATCGCCAGGGCGCGCGCAATCGCTACTCGTTGCTGTTGCCCGCCGGACAGTTCGCTGGGGTAGTGGTCCACGCGCTCGGCCAACCCTACTTTAGCCAACAGGTCCAGCGCCAGTACGCGCGCATCGGCACGTCCGCTTCCACGAGTGTGGATGGGGCCGAACATGACGTTCTCCAACGCCGTCATCTGTGGAAACAAATTGAACTGCTGAAACACCATGCCGGCTTCGCGGCGCAGTTCACGTACCTGTGCAGGCGTGCCATTGACACTCAGACCATTGACCACAATGTCGCCGGACTGGATGTCCTCCAGTTTGTTGATGCAGCGCAGAAAGGTCGACTTACCCGACCCCGACGGCCCAACCACCACAACCACTTCGCCTTTTTCCATGCTCAGGCTGATATCGTCCAGCACCGTGTTGGGGCCAAAGCGTTTGGTCACATTCTTGAACTCGACAATGCTCATACTATCCTCATGCGGTGCTCGATAAACTTCAGCGTCAGGGCGATCAGGCCGGTCAGAATCAGATAAATGACCGCCACGGCTCCCCAGATCTCGACCGAACGAAAGTTATTGGCAATGATTTCCTGTCCCTGACGGGTCAGTTCGGCCACCCCGATCACGATGAACAGCGAAGAGTCCTTCAGGCTGATGATGCACTGATTGCCCATAGCGGGAATCATCCGGCGAAACGCCACCGGGCCGATGATGTGAATCAGGATTTTGTGAAACGGCAACCCCATCGCCTCGCCCGCTTCCTTTAACCCTTTGGAGACCGACAATAAGGCACCACGAACAATCTCGGAAATATACGCGCCCGAATTGATCATGAGTGTAAAGATCGCCGCCGTCAGACCATCAATCCTGATGCCCGCCAGCATGGGCAAGGCAAAATAAATAAACATGACCTGCACCACAATCGGCGTGCCGCGTATGACCAGCACATAGACTTGGCACAGGAACGACAGCACGACCATCAGGTGCGCCCGGAAACGGGCCAGCAAGGCCAACACGATCAGCACCTGCAAAACAGTCCATGCCCAATCCGGCACGCCGCCAAACCAATTACCCGCCATCCAGGACGCTCCTTGCGCCGCCAAGGCGAAGGCGATCAACCCCAGCACAGCCAGCACGGCATTGCGCAGGCTCACCGGTACGCGCACATACGTGGTGATGACTCCCGCCAGAAAACCCAGTACGGCCCCGCCCACCAACCCCAGCAGGGTGATGAACAGCGTCATTTTTGTCCCTTCCAGGAGGCTGGGCATAGCCCCCCAGATCGCGTCCCATTGAAAATTCACGATGCTACCTTTGCATTACGTAACACGCCGCACGAGGCGGCGAAAAAAAAAGCGGTGATCCGCGACTGGCACGAGATCACCGCTTTGGACAGCTCCCGGCCTGACTTAGTCAGGCTGCTTGCCAAACCACTTTTCGTAGATCTTGTCGTACGTGCCATCCGCCTTAATGTCTTTCAGAGCCTGATTGACAACAGGCACCAGTTCGCTGCCTTTAGGGAAGCCGATACCGTAGAAGTCGCCGCTCTTGACAGCACCAGTGACTTTCACACGATCCTTGCCGCCTGTCTGGGCGTAGTACTGCACATTGGGCGTATCGTGCACAACGGCATCCACACGGCCGGTAGCCAGTTCCAGGAAGGCGTTATCAATATTGGGAAACAGCTTGAGCTTGGCCGAAGGCACCGAGCGCTGCATGTAATCCACCGTTGCGGTGCCGATCTTCACGGCGACCGTCTTGTTCTCCAGGTCCTTGGCCGACTTGATGTCTTTATTGTCCATATTGACCAGAATGGCCAGACCGCTTTCGTAGTAGGGATCGGAAAAGTCGATGACTTGCTTGCGGTCATCGCGAATCGTGATGCCTGCCAGAGCGGCATCGATATTGCGTGTCTGCAGGCCGGGAATAATGCCATTGAAATCCATAGGCTGCAGCTTGTAGTTCAAGTTTGCTTTCTTGGCCACGGCATCCCACAGATCAATATCGAAACCCGTGTACTTGCCATTTTGCTTGAACTCGAACGGCACAAAGGCGGTGTCGGTCGCCACGACCAGCTCTTTGCCCTGCTGCGCCAAGGCTTGTCCAGCGGGCAAGGCCAAGGCCAATGTCAGGCCGGCCATCAGTGTCTTCATTTTCTTATTGAACATCTACAACTCCTCTCTAGGTTCCGGCCTGCAACAGGCCGGTTCGATGATTCCGCCTGAATCGACATCGGGCTCGTGGCCTGCGTCGACGTAAAGCTATCGTACCCGAAGCGGCCCTGCGCATCGCATTCCGGTGCCCTAAAAAAAGAAAAACCTCGGGAAATCCCGAGGTTTTACTGTTCAAACAAAGACCATCAGAATGCCGGCACAATCGCACCCTTGTACTTGTCGGCGATGAATGCTTTGACATCTTCGCCATGCAGCGCCTTAACCAGCTTGGCAACCCGCGCATCATCTTTGTTCTTGGCTGCGACGGCGATCAGATTGGCGTATGGCGAATCGGCACCTTCGATCACCAGCGCATCTTTAGTAGGATTCAAACCGGCTTCCAGAGCGTAATTGGTGTTGATCAAGGCCAGATCCACGTCCGCCAGCACGCGCGGCAAGGTCGCGGCTTCCAGTTCCTTGAATTTCAGCTTCTTGGGATTCTGGGCAATGTCGCGCGCCGTGGCCTGAATGTCGGCAGGGTCCTTGAGCGTGATCACGCCGGCTTTTTGCAGCAGCAACAGGGCCCGTGCGCCATTGGATGGGTCGTTAGGAATAGCGACCAACGCCCCTTCTTTCAACTCGTCCAGGCTCTTGATTTTCTTGGAATAGGCACCGAAAGGCTCCACATGCACCAGGCCGACGGACACCAGGTCGGTCTTGTGCTGCGCGTTGAACGAATCCAGGTAAGGTTTGTGCTGGAAGAAGTTGGCATCGATATGACCGTCAGCCACTTGCTGGTTAGGCTGCACATAGTCGGTAAACACCTTGATGTCCAGCTCTACGCCTTCCTTGGCCAAGGCTGGCTTCACAAATTCCAGCAGTTCGGCATGGGGCACGGGCGTCGCGGCAATGGACAATTTGTCGGCGGCATGGGCTGTGGAGGCAAACAGTGCCGATACGGACAGTGCCAGAACAGGTACGAATTTCTTCAAAGACATGTAAGACTCCAATCACAGTAAAAAAACCGCGCCGCGCCCTTGGCCCACCCCCTCCAAAGAAGGTGTGTGCCTTAGAGGCAGCCCGGCGAAAACACACACATCCACGCTGCGCCGCCCGTTCGCCGTCCCTACCGGGAGGGCCTGTTTGGCCTTGCAGCAGCCTGGTTTTACTTTCGACTCAGCCTGGCCACCAGAGCATCGCCGAATACTTGCAAAAGCTGCACCAACACCACCAGAATCGCTACGGTCACGACCATAACGTCGGTTTGATAGCGTTGATACCCAAAGCGCAAAGCCAGATCACCCAGGCCGCCGCCGCCGATCACCCCGGACATGGCCGAGTAGCCAACCAGCGCAATCGCAGTGACGATAGTTGCCGCCACGATCCCTGTCGTGGCCTCGGGCAGCAAGGCCCACAGCACCGTCTGCCGGGAGTTGGCCCCCATGGCGCGGCAGGCTTCATTGACGCCTGGGTCCAGTTCGCGCAGTACATTCTCCACCAAGCGAGCAAAGAAAGGCGCGGCACTGAGCACCAACGGCGGAATCGCGCCCTGCACCCCCAAAGACGTGCCCGCCAACAAACGGGTAAGCGGAATCATGACGATCAGCAAGATCAAAAACGGCACTGAACGCAATACATTCACGACCAGAGACAAGGTCTGGTAGATCCAGCTATTGTCCAGCATCTGCTTGCGGCTGGTCAGAAAAAGCAGCACGCCCAAAGGCAATCCGATGATGACGGTAAAGACCAAAGACATGCCCGTCATCAGCAACGTATCGATGGTCGCCTCGCCGATCAGCGCCCAATCCAAATTGGAAAAATTCATGGTCGCAGCACCTCGGATTCGATATTCAATTCTGCCAATAAGGCGTGCAGTCTGTCCTGCGAAGCCCCATCGCCTTCCACTGCCACCACCAACTGCCCGTATGGTTCGTCCTTAATGCGGCTGACCGATCCTTGCAAAATGCTGACATCCAGGCCCAGTTCGCGCGTAACTCTGCTTAGCAAAGGCTGCGTAGTGGCGGCACCGCGAAAGCTCAAACGCAACAAACGCCCGCCCACGCTGCCCGCCAGATCCTGCCAACCATCGGCATCCACGCCGCTTTCGCTCAGCAAAGACTGGGTCGTGACATGCCCAGGATGCAGGAACACATCCAGCACCTCGCCCATTTCTACGATCTGGCCAGCGTCGATGACCGCCACACGATCGCAGACCGAACGGATGACATCCATGCCATGGGTGATCAACACAATCGTCAGCCCCAATTCCTGGTTGATCTCGCGCAGCAGACGCAAAATCGATTGGGTGGTTTCCGGGTCCAACGCCGAGGTCGCCTCGTCGCACAACAAAAGCTGCGGCCGATTGGCCAAAGCACGCGCAATACCGACGCGTTGCTGCTGCCCGCCCGAGAGCTGACGGGGATACTTATGGGCATGATCCTGCAGCCCGACCAGATGCAGCACCTCCAGCGCGCGCTGCTGACGCTGGGCGCGCGGCACCCCGGCCAGGCGCAAGGGAAAGCAGACATTGTCCAGAACCGTGCGCGAATGCAGGAGATTGAAATGTTGAAACACCATACCCACGCCCTGACGAAAAGCGCGCAGTTGGGCATCGGAAAAACGGGTTATGTCCTGGTCCTGCACCCATACCTGACCGGTACTGGGTTGCTCCAGCAAATTCAGCATGCGGATCAGCGTGCTTTTACCCGCTCCAGAGCGACCAATAATGCCGAAAACCTCGCCTTGGCGAATCTGCAAGGAGATATCGCGCAAAGCGTGAACCGTCCTGCCCGCCGACGTATAGGTTTTGGAAATGTTTTCGAGACGAATCAAAGTGGGCTCAGCCTAAATACATTAGTCAGTCGAGTTATAAGCGCCTGACCTGAGAGCGAAATTTACCATAAAGCAAATCCGGCATAGGCAGATGCATATAGCGAAAGGAAATATGAAAACAGATTGATACCGGCCACGTATGGCAATGGTTCTGTCTCTGCTCCAACCCGACTCGGCTTTAGGCGGCACAAAATAAACACGCAAAGAAAAAGGCCGCTGAAAGCGGCCTTGTTTCTGTTTTCAGCTAAAGTGGTGGGTCGTGCGCGACTCGAACGCGCGACCAACGGATTAAAAGTCCGCTGCTCTACCGACTGAGCTAACGACCCCCGACTGAAAGATAGAATTATTGCACGGATAATTTGTACCTGTCAAGCATTCGATGCGCTATTTTCTGAAAAAAGATCGCTATGCGCCCAAACCCCGCTCTTTGCCGTGCTTTCGGTCACACTCACACACCAGGCCCCACATAAAAAAACCGCCCCGAGCAGGCGCAAGGCCTGGCAGGGCGGCTGAACAGTCTGTAGCTGTTGTAACGTGGCGCTCAACGTGCCCGGGAAATGCGTACTTCGGCCCCCCGGCGTTTTACTTCCAGGCCCTCGGATGGCAGGATTTTCAGCCCTTCCAACCCCTTGATATAGCTGGAGCCCTGCATCTGCATGACACGGATCTTGTTGCGCATGACCACCGGGCTGTGCTCGGGCATGCCAAACATCCAGACCTCGTCCAGCAGACGCGCCGAGTTGAACTCGGACGTATGGCCTACCACCGGCCCCAGGCACAACATGTGGCCTTCGCGGCCAAAGACCGGCAAACGGTCCAGGCCGGCCTTGACCTGCAAAGTCGTACCACCTTCGTAACGCCACCCGGTGCTCAAATCCCACCATGCCTCGCCCGCCGGCAAATACACTTGGACGTCCTCGCCCGGCTGCATAATGGGCGCTACCAACAAGGCCGGGCCCAGCAAATACTGGGTATCCCAGAGTCGGGCCTGCTCATCGGCCGGAAACGCCTGAGCCATAGAACGCTGCACCGGCAGGCCGGTGCGCACCGCATCCTCGATAATGCCCAGCACATAGGGCACCAGGCGAAAGCGCCACTCCATCCAGTGGCGAACCAGCGCCTGGGTCGCCTCGTCAAAAGCGTCCGGGCGCAGCGCCGCCACACCTTGCAGGCTGAAGTTAGCCGAAAAGACCGCCATGGCCAGCCAACGCAGATACAGCTCGGCACTCATGCCCGATGTGTCTGCATCGCCATTGCCCAGAGCGTGAATCTGAATCGGCACGCCACTGTTGCCGGTGGATAGCGCCGACTTCAGTGTCTGTTCCAGACCGGCCCAGGAATTATCCACCGCCGGGCCCAACTGCCAGGCAAAACGCTGCGCGGAGGGAAACAGATCACGGCTGGCGACGATGCCTTCTTGCGGCGTCTTGTGTCCGGCCACGGCATCGAACAGAGCCTGCCGCGCCAATACGGGGTAAATGGCCCGCAACAAAGCGCCGGACTCCCCTCCCCGACTGGTGACGGTATCCGGAATGGCAAAACGCGCGTTGCACAGCACCGCGCCCAAACCATCGTCCACCATCTGCCGCTGACGCTCCACCCACATGCGAAAGACGTCTTTATGGGTCAGGTCCAGCAAACCATAGTCCCGACCGCCGCTCAGCTCGTCGCCTTCAAAAACATAAGCGCTGCCGTCGTCGTCGTTGATCAGCAGCCAGCCCCGATCTTCCCATTCGTCGAACAAGGCTGTTGCGGCCAACACACAAGGACGCGTCCAGGCCGCCAACTGCGCCTGCTCGGCATGCAACCCGGCCAAGGTCTCGCGCGGGTCGGCCAGGCGCGTCGCATCCCATTCCAGCATGGGTTTGTCGTCCTGGAATCCATACGATTGCGGTGCAGGCAATACCGCCGCATCCACGCCTATGCCCTGTTCCCGCAGCAGACGAACCTGTTCGCGCAAGGCCTGGATATCGGCACCGGCCACGCCGTCCAGCCATAGCCCCATGGGCCAGACTCCCGGTTGACCTGCGCGCCCCGTCAAAGCGGAATACTGATTGATGATTTCGCTAGGTTCGCCCACGAACAAAAACACATCCAGTTCGGCTGTATGGATACGGGCGCGCAAACGGTCTTGCTGCTCGCGCCCCAGGTCGTGCTCTACCCGCTCGAAGGTATTGATATACAGCCCCCAGCCCTGTGTGCTCCACAACAAGGGCAGGCTGCGGTCCTGGGGACGGTCGGTATCGACGGCCTGATCGCGCCGGTCCAGCTCATCGAGGGTTTCGCCCAGGCCATACAGCGCATCGTCCTCGGCCAGGGCCAAGTCCAGTTGCCAGCAGGCGGCTCCGTCCTGTTGCAGCGTCAAGGGCTGCTCGCCGCTACAGAGCACCAGGCGCTCGCCGCGCAAGACCTGAAAACGCCACGGATGCGCCTGCACGTGGACAATCGCCTCGCCCTGCTCGATACGCCAGCCTTGCGGGGACGGCTCCAGTTGAAACTCGCTGACCGCTTCGTGGCGCGCCAACAGCATATCGCCCAAAGCCTTGGCACGAACGCCGGGCTTTTCGCGCTCAAGCTGGGAACCAGGCAAGCAACGCAAACGGAATACGCCCGGCGCATGCGCCTCGATGCGAAGCACATAATCGGTTTCGACAAAAGCGAAATCCGCATAGGCGGATTTCGCCGTCAACAAACTCAGATGATTAAACAATTGTGTCACGTCGTCAGAGTGGAAGGGCCGGCACGATGCTTAACGCAGGGTTGCGCCCAAAATACTAAACAAGGCCATTATTTTGACGTATTTGCGCCACAAAGGAAAACCCTCGTTAAAAATGGCCGGAAATAAAAACAAAAAAACAAACTATCGGGGTCGAACAGCCTGCTCCAAACGCCGCTCCAACGGGACAGGTTCTTCCATCCAGCGGGCGGCCAACAGCCCCCCTGCCAGCAGGCTCCAGGTCAGGCCGCGCGACCCATAGGCAGCAGCCATGAACAAGCCGGGATGCCCTGGCACGCCGCCCATGACGGGCAGATGGTCGTTCAAGGCAGCCCGCCATCCGGCCCACCCCGAACAAGGCGTCAAGCCGGATAAATCCGCCTGATGCGACAGCATCTGACCCAGCTTGGAGAGCGTATCGGCGTGACCTTCCTGCGTGACGGCCGGCTCCTGACCATCACGCAAATAGGTACTGCCAATGACTTGCCCGTACTGGTCCGCAGGCAATACGTAACCCATGCCGCTCAGCGTAGGCCCAGCACCAACCAAAGGCCGATCCGCCGGCAAATAACTGACCTGGCCGGCCAAGTCCTGCATAGCCACAAGCCGCGGCAACACACGCGCAGCCAGCACATCGGAATGCAGCGCCTGCATGCTGCGACCCGCCGCCGCCACCACGACACGGGCGGTACGCTCCAGAATCGTTCCTTGTTCGCGGTGGATGTCCCAGTACCCCGGCTCAGGCGCAGACCATACCTGCACACGCTCGGGCACGCATTCGATCAAGGGATGATTGAGCAATTGCGCCACCAGCGCCCTAGGGTCCACCACCATGCCTTGCGGAAAATAAAGGCCACCGCGCGCAAGCGACACGCCGGCCGCCTGCGAGGCCTGCTGCCTGTCCCACCATTGCACCCATTCCGGAGCCAGTTGCAAACGCATCAAGGCCTCCTGGATCGCGGCATCGGAATTGCCGGCCTGGCCGAACAACAGCGTTCCCGTGCGACGCGGCCGGGCCGGCTCCGGCAAGTCTTTCCAACCCTGCCAGGCACGCAATACGCCATTGCGGCTCAAACGCGCCAGCGGCGCGTCGTCGAGCGCAAACACCGGTGAAATAGCCGCCAACCTATGCCCTTGATGAGAACCGTCACGCCCCAGACGCAAGACCGGATCGCAAACCAGCACAGACTGACCGCGCCGGGCCAGTTCCCAGGCACACGCCGCCCCTGCCAATCCCGCGCCAACCACCGCCACGCGCCCCGGTGCCGGCACGGCATCGCGATGCCCCAGATGAGGCCGCAACACAGCCTGCAAAGCAGGCCTGCCGCCCACGCCCGGTGTCTTGCGCACCTCGAAACCGACAGAGGACAGATCGCGCCGCACCTGCCCCACGCAACACCCGGAAGCAAGGGTCGCGCCCGGCGCGGCCAACCGCACCAGTTGCCCCAGTACCGCCCGCGACCATATATCCGGATTGCACCGTGGGGCAAAGCCATCCAGATAAAACGCATCGGCTCGGCATTGCAATTCACGCATCATGCCCTGGGCCGACCCGAACACCAAAGTCAACGTCACCTGCCCACCCTGCAACTCCAGCCTATGCACGCCGGGCACCAGAATAGGCCAGACCTCCAGCAACTGCGCCGCCAACGGCTGCAGCAAAGGCGGAAAACACGAATACACGGCCGCCAGATCAGACTGGCTGAAGGGATGTGCCTCGACCGAGACGAAATGCAGATATTCGCTGCGATTCGGGTCGCTGCGCCAGGCATCCCAGGTCGCCAGAAAATTGGCCCCCAACCCAAACCCGGTCTCGCAAACCGTGAACTGACGACGCCCCCGCCAGCGCTCAGGCAAATCATTGCCGCGCAAAAACACCTGCTCGGCCTGAGCAAGCGGGCCGCCCGACGGGTAATAGGCATCTTGGTACATCGAACTGAAAGGCACGCCCTGCGCTGTGAACTCCAGCCGGGCTGGCACTAGCGGCTCGCAAGCTGCTGCAGACATTGAAAAAATCGCCTGAAAAAAAGACCCGCCATACACCCGCCATTTTTACTGGCCGGGGCTTCATAAAACTGGCATAAAGAAGCACGTACAATGAAAGAATTCGCTTCGCACTTTTACTATCGAGACAGAATCACTATGCCATTGCCACGTTTACCGCTCAGCGATTGCCTGGACGCCGCCGTTACGGCGGCCCATGCCGCTGCCGCTATTTTACAAGCCTACGCTTCGGATCGCAGCGAACTGGTCGTGACCAGCAAAATGCGCAACGATCTGGTGTCTCAGGCCGACCGCGAGGCCGAACAAGCCTGCATCGCGGTATTGCGCGAGCGTACGCCAGACATGGACATCGTGGCAGAAGAAAGCGGCGGCGTCAGCACAGGCAAGCCTACCTGGTACATCGACCCGCTTGATGGCACCACTAACTTCCTGCACGGCATTCCCCAGTACGCCGTCTCCGTCGCCCTGATCGCCCCTGCCGGCACACAGATGGACAACGTCGTGCTGAGCGAAGACACACCCGTGATCGCCGTGGTCTACGACCCCAACCGCGAAGAGCTCTTTACCGCCATGTACGGCGTCGGTGCCTGGCTGAACGGCAACCGCATCCAGGTCTCGCAGGCCAAGACCATCGCGGACTCGGTACTGGCCACGGGTTTTCCTTTCCGGGATTTTTCATTTGCCGACCAATACATGCCCGCCCTGCACGCTGCCATTACCGGCAGTCGTGGCGTGCGCCGCATGGGTGCCGCCGCGCTGGATCTGGCCTGGGTAGCCTGCGGCCGCTACGACGGCTATTGGGAAATGGGTCTGGCACCGTGGGACGTGGCCGCCGGCACCTTGTTGGTGCGCGAAGCCAAGGGCATATGCGGTGATCTGTACCAGCAACAACCCTGGCCGATGGACGGCTATGTGTATGCCGGCAATCCCCAGATCGCGGCACAGTTGCTGGATATGACCGGCCCCCACCTGACGATCCCACACCTCTAAGCCCCCACCTGCCCAGCCGGAACTTGTCTGGCCGGGCAGGTGCACCGACACGGCTGCGGCACCTGAACAGCGGCCAAGAGGTCAGGCCACCGGTGCCTTCCTGGCCTCTTCGTCACGCAAGACGCGCCGCAAAATCTTGCCCACATTGCTCTTGGGCAGCTCATCCCGAAATTCGATGATGCGCGGTCGCTTATAGGCCGTCAGCCGCTCTTTGCACCAGCGCTTGATCTCATCTTCGGTCAGGGCGGGATTGCGCCGCACCACAAACAGCTTGATGGTCTCGCCGCTGTGCTCGCTGGGCACCCCGACGGCAGCCACCTCAAGCACATCGGGGTGGGAAGCCACTACGTCCTCGATCTCGTTCGGGTAGACATTAAAGCCCGACACCAGAATCAAATCTTTCTTGCGATCCACCAACCGGATACGGCCCTGCTCGTCCATAATGCCAATGTCGCCCGTTTTCAGAAAACCATCGGCGGTAAAGGTTTTGGCCGTTTCTTCGGGCTGCTGCCAATAGGCCGACATCACCTGTGGCCCCTTGACCGCCAGTTCGCCCTGCTCGCCTTGCGCAACTGGCCGCTCCTGATCGTCGAGCAAGATCACATCGGTCGATGGCAAAGGAAAGCCTATCGTACCGCTATAGACTTTGGAGTCGGTCACGTTAACGGCCACCACGGGCGAGGTCTCGGACAAGCCATAACCTTCGATCAGGGCGCTACCGGTCAGCGCCAGCCAACGCTCGGCCACCGTTTTTTGCAATGCGGCCCCGCCGGCCAGGCACAGCCTGAGCTGAGCAAACGGCAGCTTGCCGAACGGTGCATGATTGGCCAAGGCATTAAACAGCGTATTGACCGCCGGGACGATGTCGGGCGGATTGCGCTTCCAGGCCTTGCAGATGGAATTAAGATCGCGCGGATTCATGATCAGCACCAGATGCATGCCGGCATACAAGGCAAATAAGCCGCATACGGTCAGCGCAAAGATGTGATAAAGCGGCAAAGCCACCATCATGGTGTAAGCCGGCCCTTTGAAATCGCCCAGGGCCGGATGACCTACCGCCTCGACTTGCAGCACATTCGCCATCAGATTGCGCTGACTGAGCATGGCCCCCTTAGGGCGGCCTGTCGTGCCGCCGGTGTACTGCAGCAAAGCCAGATCG
The DNA here is from genome assembly GCF_038237375.1 of Alcaligenes sp. SDU_A2. NCBI lineage: Bacteria > Pseudomonadati > Pseudomonadota > Betaproteobacteria > Burkholderiales > Alcaligenaceae > Alcaligenes > Alcaligenes sp. SDU_A2. The sequence continues at coordinate 3,030,641 of NZ_CP151273.1, forward strand.
TCAGGTCGCGCAGGCCTACGGCGCAACGGCAGATCCGCCCCTTGCTCCAGTGCCTGGTGCAGGCGCAACGCGCCCGGCAAAGAATACGCGGGCACCATGCGTTTCAGATAGCGCACGGCCAGATTAAGCATCGTCCCCTTAAACCCCATGCAGTCGCCTACCGTGCTGATCAGCACATGGCGCGGCTGCAGCGGCTTGGGCACCTGCTGCAATACATGCGCGAAGTTTTCCAGGATGACGATGACATCAGACTGGCTATCGGCCAGTTGATGCTCCAGCTCGCGCTCGGTGTATTGCGGATTGGTATTGACTGCAACCATGCCCGCGCGCAGCGTGCCGACCAGGGCCATCAAAAACGGCAGGCCATTGGGCAGCATCAGCATAACCCGGCTGCCTGGCTCCAGCCCTCGGGACTGCAGCCACGCGGCGAACGCGTCGGCATGTCGGTCCAACTGCCCGTAGCTAAGGTCGTAACCCATAAAGGTCAACGCCGTTCTGTCCTTGTGCTTCTTGATGGCGGCATCCAAACAATCGATCAAGGTCTGCTCGGGATCGAGCCGGATATCCCGGGGGACCGAAGGCGGATAATGTTCCAGCCATGGTTTTTGCTGAGTATCCAAGAGCTTGTCACCTAATTCTGGTTTATTTATGGTTAACTTTACTCTACCTTAATGTTCATGCACACGAACAGGACTGCATCATGAAGCTGCTCGAACCCATTTCCGCCTGGTCCCACGAAATCACGGCCATACGCCGCGATCTTCACGCCCATCCCGAACTGGCCTTCGAGGAAACCCGAACCGCCGACCAGGTCACACACTGGCTCAAGCAATGGGGCATCCCTGTGCACCGCGGCCTGGGCATAACCGGCGTGGTCGGCATTGTGCGCGGCACCGGCGGCGACGGGCCGTCGGTGGGCTTGCGCGCCGACATGGACGCGCTGCCCATGCAGGAGCTGAACGAGTTCGACCACAAAAGCCGCCATGACGGCAAAATGCATGCCTGTGGTCACGACGGCCACACCGCCATGCTGCTGGGTGCGGCCCGCTACCTGGCCGAACACCGCGATTTCGCCGGCACCGTCTACCTGATCTTCCAACCCGCCGAAGAAGGCTTTGGCGGCGCGCGCGAAATGATCAACGACGGTCTGTTCGAGCAGTTTCCTATGCAGGCGGTCTTTGGCCTGCACAACTGGCCCGGCATGCCGGCCGGCACCTTTGGCGTGCGTCCGGGTGCCATGATGGCCTCCAGCAACACCTTCAAGATTCGCATCGAAGGCAAGGGAGCACACGGCGGCATGCCCAATCTAGGCGTAGACCCCGTTGTCACGGCCGTGCAACTGGCGCAAAGTCTGCAAAGCATCGTCAGCCGCAATGTGGACCCGCTCGAACCCGTGGTACTGAGCATCACGCAGATCCACGCCGGCTCGGCCGATAACGTCATCCCCAACGACGCCCTGATGAGCGGCACCGTACGCACATTTTCCAACGAAGCCCTGGAGCAGGTAGAGCAGCGCATGCGTGAGCTGACCGAGCACACCTGCGCCGCATTTGGCTGCCGCGCCCAATTCAGCTTCGATCGCCGCTACCCGCCCACCCTCAACGATCCGGCCCAGGCCGCGTTCTGCGCTCAGGTCATCCGCGAACTGGTGGGCGAAGAGCGCCTGCGCCAGGACATACGGCCTTCCATGGGAGCGGAAGACTTCTCTTTCATGTTGCAAGAGGTGCCCGGCTGCTACGTCTGGCTGGGCAACGGCGACGGCGATCATCGCAGCCACGGACACGGCCTGGGACCCTGCATGCTGCACAACGGCAGTTACGACTTCAACGACACGCTGATTCCGGTCGGGGCCAGTTACTGGGTCAAGCTGGCGCTGGACTGGCTACGACACCATCGCTGAACCTTTAACAAATGTTTAACGGCGGGCACAAGGCTTGCCGTTACAATGCCTGTTGCTTTGCCTGCCGTGTGCGGCCCGCTTGTGCACTGCGTTTATCCGCCAATCCGTACCACTGGAGTTTTCGTGAGTACCCCCAGCACCCTCTCCCAGTTGCCCGACGGCGCGCCTACGCTGCGCGTCATGCCCATGCCCACCGATGCCAATATCCATGGCGATGTGTTCGGTGGCTGGATCATGTCCCAGGTGGACATCGCCGGTGCCATCCCGGCCACACGACGCGCCCAGGGCCGGGTCGCCACGATTTCGGTCAATGCCTTCACCTTCAAACAGCCCGTTTTTGTAGGTGATCTGCTCAGTTTCTATACGGAAATCATCAAAACAGGCCGCACGTCCATCACGGTCTCGGTCGAAGTCTACGCAGAGCGCAAGCGCCTGCAGCTGGAAACCGTCAAAGTGACCGAAGCCACACTGACCTATGTGGCCACCGATGACGAGCGCCGCAGCCGTCCGCTGCCCCCTCTCTAAGCAACAGCAACAGGCAGGCCTATGCAGGAACACCCGGTTTCCCCCTCCGACCCTCGCCCCACACCGCGCCGGCTGGAGCCGGAAGACGCACAGCAAGCCCTGCATCGCCTGCAGAACATCCTCAAGCGCCAGGAAGTAGTCGAATCCCTGGCTCAGCGTCAATTCGAGGACGACGACCGCTCCAACCTGCTCGAAGGCCTGATCCACCGCCAGCACGAGGCCGAGATCAAAGGCATTATCAACGACCTGCATCCGGCCGATATTGCCTTCATCCTGGAATCGCTGCCCGAGCTGGAACGTCAGGCCGTCTGGCAACTGGTCAGCTCCGAACACGATGCCGACGTTCTGCTGGAAGTGGCCGACTGGGCACGCGAATCGCTAATCCGCTCTATGGATTCGGCCGATCTGATTGCCGCCGCCGGCAATATGGACGCCGACGAAATCGCCGATCTGGTGCCGGACCTGCCGCCGGATGTGGTCGCCGCCGTGCAACGCGGTCTGACGGACGAAGAGCGCGCGCAACTGATCGAGGCCATGGGCTACCCCGAAGACACCGTGGGTGCCATCATGGACTTCGACATGGTGCGGGTACGCGAGGACGTCACCCTGGAAGTGGTGCTGCGCTATCTGCGCCGCCTGCAAGAATTGCCCGATCATACCGACCAGATCTTCGTGGTGGACCGTGCCGACAAGCTGCAAGGCACGCTGTCGCTGACGCGCATGCTGGTCAGTGAACCTGAAACACTGGTATCGGCGGTCATGTCCACCGACTACCTGACGCTGAACCCGCTGGACTCGGACTCGGACGCCGCCGGAGCCTTCGAGCGCTACGATCTGGTGTCCGCGCCGGTCGTGGACGATATGGGCCGCCTGATCGGCCGCGTCACCATCGACGAGGTGGTGGACGTGCTGCAGGAAGATTCACAGGAACAAGCCCTATCGCGTGCCGGTCTGCAAGAAGACGACATCTTCTCGCCCATCCGCACCGCCATCCGCAACCGCGCGCCTTGGCTGCTGATCAATCTGTGTACAGCGGCTACCGCCTCTTTCGTGGCATCGCGCTTCGAGGACACCGTCAGCCATATTGTGATACTGGCTTTTCTGATGTCGATTGTGGCCGGCATAGGCGGTAACTCCGGCAACCAGACCATGACCATGATTATCCGCGCGATCGCGACCGGTCGTGTCTCGGGTGCCAATATCGTGCCGCTGATCAAGCGCGAACTGCTGGTGACGTTCCTGGTGGGTGCCTGTGGTAGCGTTGTCACGGCTTTCTTTGCCTGGTTCATTTCCGACTCTATTGCCATCGCTGCGGTGATGATGGCCGCCATGATAGGCAATATGCTGCTGGGCGCAGCCCTGGGCGTACTGATCCCCATCTTGCGCGACCGCTTCGGCAATGACCCTGCTGTGGGCTCGTCGGTGCTGCTGACCTTTGCCACCGATTCGCTGGGCTTTCTGCTGTTTCTGGGGCTGGCGACCGTTTTTCTGCTGTAGCCTGTGCAAAAAAACGGCTTATCGCTTATTGCCGGGAACCACTGTTCATTCATGAACAGAATACGAACCCCAGAAACCGCCGTTCCATTCCGGGGCTGGGCCGCTCACGCTTTGCCCTGATGATGCATGGAGTTGTTTCGGCAAAGAAACGCATTGAGCGATCCGCTGATGTGCAGGTCCCGTACAGACGGGTACGACGGTTTGCCGCGGGCAGTCGTACTTCAGCGGCAGTGGGCACGCCTCTCAATGTCCCGATGCATCCGTCGCATCGGCATCCTCCAACAGCACCTGCAAGCTCTCTGGCACACCTAGCGCATGGCTATGCTGCAAGCGCGGCGTGGCGGCTGTGTGCTCAAAAAAATCCAGCACGCCGTTCATGACCCTGGGCCGCAGACCGGCCTGCTCCATCTGCTGCTTGACCTGCACGACTTCGTCACGCCGACGCACACCATGCACCAGATGCGTGCGCACGCTCAACTCCATGAAGTGGCGCAGGCCATGATGATCCAGATCCTGCAATACCTCGTACAGCTCGGCACGCAAGCCCAGGCGCTCGGCCAGCATCAGGTTTTCGATGGCCAGGGCTTCCAGCCCCTTGGTCATCTGGCTACGCAGCAGTTTTAAGCGCATGGCGTCACCCGCCTTACCCGGCAGAACCCGCACAGCAGCCCCGACGACGCTTAAAAGCGCAGCCGCCCTGCCAGCCCCCTGCCCTGCGGCAATCAGGGCCGTATGTACGCCCGTGGTGGGCACCGAGCCCATAATGGCGATGTCCGCAAAATCAATATCATGCTGCGCGGCCATATGCCCGATGTCCTCCATCGTCTGAGGCTCGCCCGTACACACGTCCATATACAGGGTGCCGCCCGACAGCCAGGGCAATATGGCCTGCGCCACTGTGCTGGCCTGCGCCCCGGTGACAGCACACAACACGCCCCCCACCGTGCGCCAACCATCGGTCGGCATCATGCACAGTTGCGCCCCCACCTGCTGCGCCAACGCCTGCGCCTGTGGTGTTGCGCGCCGTACCAATAGAAAGGGGATCTCCAGTCCAGCGGCTTTCAAAGCAGGGCCATATGCGCGCGCAACTTCGCCCGCACCAATCAAGGCAATACGATCCAATTGGGAAGACATAATCAATGAGACATAAAAATAAAACTAAATAAGCCAAGCGACGCCATCACGCCTAAAGCCGCTGTGACATTCCAATACTCATGCCGTTAGCATCTGGCCTGACGCACAGACGGACGAATGAGGCACAAACAAGAGAGAGCGTAAAAAAAACCCACAGACCGAAATCCGTGGGTTTCTTATCAAAGTCGCACTTACCCTTTCAGGCAAGTCTGGCAACGATCATGCCAGACGGCCATGGCACTGCTTGTACTTCTTGCCGCTGCCGCACGGGCAAGGATCGTTGCGGCCTACGCGCGGCACCTCGCCCTGGGGTGTTTCGTTCAGGCCGGGGTCCTCGCCGCTTAAGGCGGCGTCGTAATCTGAATGGTGGAAACGCACGTTGACGGGCGGCGGCGTATCAACGGCCACTTCTTCGGCCTGCTCGGGTGACTGAATGCGCACGGTCATCAGAACCTTGACGACTTCGTCGCGCACGCGATCCAGCATATCGGAGAACAAAGCAAATGCTTCGCGCTTATATTCCTGCTTGGGATCTTTCTGAGCATAGCCGCGCAGATGAATACCCTGACGCAGATGATCCAAAGCCTGCAAATGGCCACGCCACTGCGTATCGATGGACTGCAGCAACACCGCGCGCTCGAAATTACCCCAGTTGTCCTGTCCGACCTGATCGATCTTGGCCTGCAGCAGACGACGGGACTCCTCCAGCACGCGATCATGCAGATCGTCGTCGGTCAGATTGGATTCCTGCTCCAGCATGGCGGCCAATGGCAGCTCGATCTGGAAGGTGCTGGCCAAGTCCGTGGTCAGGCCAGGAATGTCCCACTGTTCTTCCATGGACTCTTCAGGCACATACTCGCGGAACAGACGGCTGACGGCCGCTTCGCGCAGACTGGCGACGGTCTCGGTAATGTCGGCCGACTCCAGAACTTCGTTACGCTGCGCGTAGATGACCTTGCGCTGATCGTTGGCCACATCGTCGTATTGCAGCAATTGCTTGCGGATATCGAAGTTGCGGGCCTCGACCTTGCGTTGGGCCGATTCGATGGAACGGGTGACCATGCGCGCCTCGATGGGTTCGCCCTCGGGCAGACGCAGACGCTCCATGATGGCGCGCACGCGGTCGCCCGCGAAAATACGCATCAGCGAGTCTTCCAGCGACAGGTAGAACCGCGACGAGCCAGGATCGCCCTGACGGCCGGCACGACCGCGCAACTGATTATCGATACGACGTGATTCGTGGCGTTCCGTGCCAATGATACGCAAGCCGCCGGCTTGCTTGACCTGCTGATTCAACGGCTCCCAAGCGGCGCGGATAGCCTGGATTTTTGCTTCTTTCTGCTCGGCGCTCAGGGATTCGTCTTCACGAACCTGGGCAATCGCACGTTCGATGCTGCCGCCCAGCACGATATCGGTGCCGCGACCGGCCATATTGGTAGCGATGGTCACATGCCCGGGCATGCCGGCTTCGGCCACGATGTCAGCTTCGCGGGCATGCTGCTTGGCATTCAGAACTTCGTGCTTGACGCCGGCGGCAGTCAGGCGCGTGGAAATCAGCTCGGAATTTTCGATGCTGGTCGTTCCCACCAGCACAGGTTGACCACGCTCGTGACAGTCCTGGATGTCCTTCAGAATGGCATTGAATTTTTCGTCATCCGTCTTGAAGACCTGATCATTCTGGTCCTTACGGGCCAGGGGACGGTTCGGCGGAATAATGACGGTTTCCAGGCTGTAGATTTCCTGGAACTCGTAGGCTTCCGTATCGGCCGTGCCGGTCATGCCGGACAGCTTTTCGTACATGCGGAAGTAATTCTGGAAGGTAATGGATGCCAGAGTCTGGTTTTCGTTCTGGATACGAACGCCTTCTTTGGCCTCTACAGCCTGATGCAGGCCGTCGGACCAGCGGCGACCGGCCATAAGGCGGCCTGTGAACTCGTCCACAATGACGACTTCGCCATCCTGCACCACATACTGCTGATCGCGGAAAAACAGATTGTGAGCCCGCAAGGCAACCATCAGATGGTGCATCAGGGAAATATGGCGCGGCTCGTACAGGGACTCGCCTTCTGGCAGCAGGCCGATTTCGGTCAGAATCTGCTCGGCACGCTCGTGCCCGGCTTCGGAAATATGGACCTGCTGGCCTTTTTCGTCGACCCAGAAATCGCCTTCGGGTTCCGGTTCGGTGGGGCGCGGCTCCTGTGTCATGCGGGTCAGCATGGGCGGGACCACATTCATGCGCACGTACAGCTCGGTATTGTCTTCGGCCTGGCCGGAGATGATCAGGGGCGTGCGGGCCTCGTCGATCAGGATGGAGTCCACCTCGTCGACAATCGCGTAGAACAGGCTGCGCTGGCGACGGTCTTCGGCGCGATATTCCATATTGTCGCGCAGATAGTCGAAGCCGAATTCGTTATTGGTGCCGTAGGTGATGTCGGCCTGATAGGCGGCGATTTTCTCGGCATTGTCCTGCTGGGGCACGACCACGCCCACGCTCAAGCCCAGGAAATTGTACAAACGCCCCATCCAGCCGGCGTCGCGCCGGGCCAGGTAATCGTTGACCGTCACCACATGCACGCCTTTGCCGGCCAGCGCATTCAGGTAGACAGCCAAGGTAGCGGTCAGGGTCTTACCCTCGCCGGTACGCATTTCCGAAATCTTGCCGTTATGCAGCGCGATCGCGCCCAGCATCTGCACATCGAAGTGGCGCATGCCAAACACGCGGATACTGGCTTCGCGCACAACGGCAAAGGCCTCGGGCAGCAAGGAATTGAGGGAAGCACCATCGGCGACGCGCTGGCGAAACGCCTGGGTCTTGGCAGTCAGTTCCTCGTCGCTGAGCCCTTTCAGGGAGGGTTCAAGCGCATTAATCTGTGCGACCAGCTTGCGGTACTGTTTAAGCAATCGGTCGTTGCGACTGCCAATAAGCTTTTTCAGCAATGAAACCATTCTTGTGTCGTCAATGTGGGCGAGGCTGCAAGGGCTTGCAACAATACCCCATTCCTATATCAGGTTAAAGGGAAGCGCAAGAAAACAATACAGTTTAACGCACATGCGTCCAGAGCAACTACTTGCCCGGCTCCAATTGTGCGATCTGATTGTCCATGTACTCGCGCGCCGGCAAAAACAAGTTAGGGTCCAGCGCATGACCGGCCATGCGCACCTCGAAATGCAGATGCGAACCGGTGGACTGCCCCGTGGAACCGACACGAGCGATCAGTTGCCCTTTTTCTACCACATCGCCCAGCTTGGCGACGATGGAAGAGGCATGGGCATAACGGGTGCTCATGCCATTGCCGTGATTGATTTCCACCAGTTTGCCATAGCCAGGCACATAGCGGGCTTCGGACACCACGCCGCCGGAAGCCGCATAGATGGGCGTGCCTTTGGGGGCCGGAAAATCCAGTCCCTCGTGCAGGGCATGCCGACCGGTGACCGGATGCCGACGCCAACCGAAGGAAGAAGCCACTTCGTCATAATCGATGGGTCGATAATTAGGCAGGCGGGCTTCGTTGCCCGTGCGCTCAGTCAGCACCGAATCAAGCATGGTGAACCAATCCTGTTGCTCGGACATCTGCTTGGCCAGATGATCCAGTTGTTCGCCCAGGCGATCCGCGCTCCAGCCCAGATCAGTACCGGCCAGGCTGGAAGCCAGGTCGGCATCTTGGGCAGGCATGGAATCGGCCAGTTCGGGATCGGTATAAGCAATGCCGGCCGCTTTGGCGACCCGCTTGCTGACCCCATCCATCTCGATCAGCTTGGCCTGCAGATCACCCACCTTTTCGGCCAGCCGGTTCACATTGTCCTGCATGGCATCGCTGCGCGCCTGCTGGCTGGCATGCGCGCCCGCATCCTGGCCGGACACGGCATCGCGTTCGCTCCAGTGCGACTGAACCCAGGCGCCGGCACCTGCCGACACCCCCAACGAAGCGGCGGCCAAAATGGCGATCAGCGCCTGCCGCAAGCCTTTGGCGTTAGAATCCAAGGACTTCTTGTCTTTTTTTCGATTCACTTTGGTAAAACCTCGAACATGACCTGGAATCCGCATTCACCATCGGCGACTCGCAAACGCGGCGGTGGCCAAAGCCACGCCTTGGGTTGGCTGGCCGGTGACCAGCAGGGTTCCCAGGTTCTGGAAATGGCCCGGCAGCTTATGGCGGCGCAGACCCATGTCAGCAAGGCCTTGCCACCCGCTTTGGGCAAGGCATGTAAGGTGGCCCGTATAGACAGACAACAATTGACGCTGGCAGTTCCCAGCGCGGCGCACGCTGCCAAGCTGCGGCAGTTGCTGCCCACTGTCATGCGGCGCTTGAATGCCGCTGGCTGGAACATTACCGATGCGCTGGTGCATGTACAAGCCCATTTGTTCGCCGGCGAGACAATAAAGCCCGAGCGACAGATCCAGCCACTGGACGAACGCGCCCTGGCGTCGTTCGAGCAATTGCGCGACGCTCTGCCACAGGGGCCGCTGGCCGACGCTGTCGCCAGGCTGCTGCGACATCATCGCGGCTGAGCCGCCTGCCGTAGCGGGCGGCGCACCGCAATCAGGCGAATTTCCACTCGCTGGTATAGGCACGCGGCGCAGCCGCGGCCGACTCGAACGAGACCAGTTCCCAGCTATCCTGGGCGGCCAGCAAGGCGCGGGCCAACTGGTTGTTCAAGCCGTGACCCGACTTGCAGGCCACGTAGCGGGCGATCAGCGGATGGCCGATCAGATACAGGTCGCCGATGGCGTCCAGTATCTTGTGCTTGACGAACTCGTCCTCGTAACGCAGGCCATCGCTGTTGAGCACGCGGTACTCGTCCATGACGATGGCATTGTCCAGGCTGCCCCCACGGGCCAGCCCGGCCGCCCGCAAGGCTTCCACTTCGCTGGCAAAACCGAACGTACGGGCACGGGCGATGGTTTTGACGTAAGAGTCGCGGGCAAAGTCCACTTCGGCAAAATTAGCGGTCGCATCAATGGCCGGGTGGTGAAAATCGATGGAGAACTGCAGAGAAAAACCTTCGTACGGTTCCAGGCGCGCCCACTTGATATCCTGCCCTTCGCCTTCGGAAACTTCGATAGGCTTGAGCACGCGCAGAAACTTCTTGGGCGCGGCCTGCTCCTGCAGGCCGGCCGAACGCAGCAGATACACAAACGTACCGGCGCTGCCGTCCATGATGGGTACTTCTTCGGCGGTCAGATCCACATGCAGATTATCGATGCCCAGGCCGGCAATGGCCGACATCAGGTGCTCGACGGTGGAGACGCGCACATCATCCTTGATAAGCACAGAGGCCATGCGAGTGCCGCCGACCTTGTCGGCCTGGGCCGGCAGGTCCACGACTTCGGGCAGATCAACGCGGTGAAACACAATACCGGTATCAGGCGCCGCGGGACGCAACGTGATTTCCACGCGACGGCCGGAGTGCAGGCCGACTCCCTTGGTACTGATAATGTTCTTGATGGTGCGCTGGCGAAGCATGGTATTTTTTGTACTTGTAAATCGTTGTTCGTACAGAGGATTGTAACCGCGTTGCGGGTTATCCACTATAAGTTTTGTGTTGCTACACCTTGCTGTCAAGCGATCGTTTGCAACAGAATCCCGAAACAAGAACGCCTCCCTGGCGCGAACGCCAGGGAGGGAGTGTGGGAGAAATCAAACAGGCGAATCGGGTATCGCCTGATTTGACTCAATCAGCTTGCTTGCGCAGGAAAGCCGGAATGTCGAAATGATCCATACCGGCGGTTTCCAGGGCGCGCACCTGGGCCGAAGCCTGGCTGCGTGGATTGCGGATCACGGCAGGCACATCCGCATTGGCGTAATCAGCACCGATGACGGGCATGTTGTCCGTACCGGTACGCAGCACTTCCTCGTTGTTCTGCACCAGTTGCGGACGCGACTGCTTGCGGCCCAGGCCGGTCGCAACCACGGTCACGCGCAGGCTGTCGCCCATGGCTTCGTCGTAGGCCGTGCCGAAGATGACGGTGGCGTCTTCAGCGGCATAGCTGCGGATGGTATCCATGATCTCGCGGGTTTCGCGCATTTTCAGCGATGCGGAGGAGGTGATGTTAACCAGCATGCCACGGGCACCGTGCAGGTCCACGCCTTCCAGCAGCGGGCAAGCAATGGCGCGCTCGGCGGCTTCGCGGGCACGGTTCGAGCCCGAAGCGACCGCCGTGCCCATCATGGCCTGACCCTGCTCGCCCATGATGGTCTTGACGTCCTCAAAGTCCACGTTCACATTACCTTCGACATTGATGATCTCGGCAATGCCCGCGCAGGCATTGTGCAACACATCGTCGGCAGCCTTGAAGCAGTCGGACTGAGTCGCGTCCTCGTCCATCAGGTCGTACAGGTTTTCGTTCAGCACCACGATCAGGGAATGGACGTGCTTGCTCAGCTCTTCGATCCCTTCTTCGGCCATACGCAGGCGGCGATTGCCTTCAAAAGAGAATGGTTTGGTTACCACGCCCACAGTCAGAATGCCTAGCTCCTTGGCCACTTCGGCCACGACAGGGCTGGCACCCGTGCCGGTGCCGCCGCCCATGCCAGCCGTAATGAACACCATGTTCGCGCCGTTCAGGGCTGCACGGATTTCCTCGCGCGCCGTCTCGGCGGCGGCACGGCCCTGGTCGGGCTTGGCACCGGCACCCAGGCCGGTGCGGCCCAGACGGATCTGGATGGGGGCTTCGCTGCTGGCCAGGGCCTGCGAATCCGTATTGGCGCAGATGAAATCCACACCCTGCACGCCGGAATGGATCATGTGCGTGACGGCATTGCCGCCCGCTCCCCCCACACCGACCACCTTGATAACCGTGCCGTTGCGGCTGGTATCCAACATTTCAAAGTTCATCATGATTGACTCCCACTCAAACACAAATTAGTAAATTTCCAACTCGCTTCCCCGATACAGCTTCGATTTGGAATCGCCTCAAAACACCTGCCAGCCTCTGGGCTCGCAACCGGTTTGAATCGCCTCCCGGACAGCCCTTGCGGACCACCCCTTTCAGGCATCTGCATGCCTTTAATTCATGAACCACTCTTTCATGCGCGCCAGCAGGCCTTTGACACTGCCTTTCTGCTGGGCAACCTTGCGGCCCCGCGCACTTTGCAAACGCGCCTCGGTCAACAGGCCCATGACCGTCGAAAAACGCGGATTGCGCATCACATCGGCCAGACTGCCCTCGTAGCTGGGCACGGCGACCCGCACCGGCTTCAAGAACACGTCCTCGGCCAGTTCCACGATGCCGGGCAACATCGCCGTGCCGCCCGTCAAGACCACGCCCGAGGACAGCAGGTCCTCGTAGCCCGACTCGCGCAGACTTTGCTGCACAAAAGTAAACAGTTCTTCCACGCGCGGCTCGATCACCGCGCCCAGGGCCTGACGCTTGACCTGACGATTAGGCCGATCGCCCAGTCCGGGCACTTCGATCATTTCCTCGGGATGGGCCAGCGATTGCTTGGCCACGCCAAAACGCAACTTGATTTCTTCGGCATCGGGCGTGGGCGTGCGCAGCATGGCGGCAATATCACTGGTGATCTGGTCGCCGGCGATAGGGATCACATCCGTATGACGAATGGCACCGCCCGTATAAATGGCAATGTCGGTCGTGCCGCCGCCGATATCGACCAACACCACGCCCAGTTCCTTCTCGTCGGCTGTCAGACACGACAGGCTGGAGGCCAGCGGCTGCAGGATAAGATCCTGCACTTCCAGGCCGCAACGGCGCACGCATTTAACGATGTTTTGGGCGGCACTGACGGCACCGGTCACGATATGCACGCGCACTTCCAGGCGCAGACCGCTCATGCCGATGGGCTCGCGTATATCTTCCTGCGAGTCCACGATGAACTCCTGGGTCAGCACATGCAGCACTTGCTGATCGGTCGGAATATTGACGGCTTTGGCCGTCTCGATCACGCGTGCCACATCGGTGGCGGTCACTTCCTTGTCCTTGACGGCCACCATGCCGCTGGAATTAAAGCTGGTGATGTGGCTGCCGGCAATGCCCGTATAGACTTCACGGATCTTGCAATCAGCCATCAGTTCGGCTTCCTCCAGCGCGCGCTGGATGGAGTTGACCGTCGTCTCGATATTGACAACCACCCCCTTGCGCATGCCCTGGGACTCATGCTGTCCCAGACCAAGCACTTCAAACCGGCCTTCCGGCAGGACTTCAGCCACCACAGCAACAACTTTGCTGGTGCCGATGTCCAATGCAACGATCAGGTCTTTGATGTCACGAGTCATAGTGTTCTTTACTTCACAGGGGTAGATGGAACCGGAGCCAGCGTGAT